>JBDHIS010000053.1:0-9501 GCA_039587315.1 Gemmatimonadota bacterium
TCGGGCAGGAACTCGCCGAGGTTCGTGCTCTCCCCGTGTGCGCGAAGGTCGAGCCGAAAGGACGCGATGCCCCGTGTGGCGAGCTGGGCTGCAAGATCAACGTAGGCGGCGCGGCTTCCGGCTGCCTTGTGGAGCAGCAGGACTGCGGCGTGGGGACCCTCTCCGGCGGGGAGCAGGAGATCTCCGGCGAGGCGCCATCCGCCGCTTTCCAGTTCGATACGCGTCTCCTGCGCAGCTGCCGGGGGTGTGGCGGCGGAGACCATCACGAGCGCCTGAAGCAGGGGCACCAAGGCGGAGGTTCTCATGTCTGAAGAATGTGGGCCCAGGAGGCCGCCCCGGAAAGGGGGGCGTAAGGTGAGCCATAAGGCGTTGAGGGACAACGAGATACGGCGCCCGGCTCGGGCCCCAAGGGGACCTCGCCCCGCGCTCCGGCTGCGACGCGCGTCACAGCCGCGCCCACTCATCGCCGGTAGCATGGGACCTTGAGTGCCACTCTCACCGAGGACTGGCATACACTATGCCGAAGATCGGAACCGTACAGTTCGCGTCAGTGATCGGCGAGGCTGAACAGCGCTGGAGTCGGCGCGTGCTGCCTGAGATTCAGACATCCGATAGGTTCCAGGCTCGCATCGAGCAGGATCCCATCCTGCGCGAGTCGCGCATCGTCCTGACAGGGACGAAGGAGGAGCGCGTCGAGGCGGCCAAGCGATTGCGCGGTCGTTGGTTTCCGTTCCACGGGCTCAACGAGAACGGCGAGAAACGCAGGGCGTGGCTCGGAGAGCTGCAGGAGGCGACTGCCGCCGAGGCCCGTGAGCGAGGTGTCGGCGACGAGCTGATAAAGGACCTACTCCAGAAACAGGCCCTGTGGCTGGCGGTGATGCGCTCTCCCATGAAAAGCACTCCGCCGATGGTGTGGAAGGAGGCACAGAAGCGCTGGATCCTCGAGAGCAAGGAGGACCAGGTCGTCGAGGTGCAGTCGCAGGCCGCTTCGACTCGGAAGCCGCACCTGCAGCCCGTGCAGTATCAGCCTCCGTCTCCCGAGCGCTTCCTGGCCGAAACCCAACTGCTTGCCATGGAGAGTCTGAACACCGCGTGGCTATGCGAGACGGCGGGCACGAGGCTCACCACCGCACAGCAAGCGGTGATGCGGCTGTCCTATGTAACGGGCCTGATGGAGGACCACATCGCGGACCAGATGGGGCTCTCGATCGAGGCCGTGGGGAAGCTCAAGCGAAACGCGATGGCGGTCCTGCGCTCCGAGCTCGGCAAGTAGCGTAGCTCAGGTCTTTCCCGCGGTGTCGGGTGCCAAGACCGTGTCGCGTGCTTCGGGCGAAGTCTCCGGATAATCCAGACTGTAGTGGAGGCCGCGGCTCTCCTGGCGCAGCATCGCCGAGCGCACGATCAGGCTCGCCACGAGCGCCAGGTTCCTGAGCTCGATGAGGTCGTTGGTCAGCCGGAAGTGGGCGTAGTAGTCGTGGATTTCCCGCAGCAGCAGCTCGATGCGGCGTTCGGCCCTCTGAAGCCTCTTATTAGTGCGCACGATCCCCACGTAATCCCACATCGTACGGCGCACCTCGTCCCAGTTGTGCGATACCACGACGTCCTCGTCGGAGTCCGTCACCCAGCTCTCGTCCCAGGCCGGTAGGTCGGGGAGGGGTTCGGTCGCCTCGAGGCGTGCCGCAATGTTGTCGCTCGCGGATGCGGCGAACACCAGGCACTCGAGGATCGAGTTGCTGGCCAGGCGGTTCGCGCCGTGCAGGCCGGTGTGGGCCGTCTCGCCCACGGCGTACAGGCCGTCGAGGTCGGTTCGCCCGGAGCGGTCCGTGATGACTCCGCCACAAGTGTAGTGAGCTGCCGGTACCACCGGCAGCGGCTCTCGAGTCATGTCGAAGCCATACTCGAGGCAGCGCGCGTGGATGGTCGGAAACCGCTCCGTGATGAAGGCAGCGGACTTGTGTGTAATGTCGAGGTACACACAGTCGAGCCCGAGTCGCTTCACCTCGAAGTCGATCGCGCGCGCCACGATGTCGCGCGGCGCCAGCTCCGCCCGCTCGTCGAAGCGGGACATGAAGCGTGTCCCGTCCGGCAGCAGCAACTTCCCACCCTCTCCCCGCACGGCTTCGCTCACGAGGAACGACTTCGCCTCCGGGTGGAACAGGCACGTGGGGTGGAATTGGACGAACTCCATGTTGGCGATGCGGCAACCAGCACGCCACGCCATCGCGATGCCGTCGCCGGTGGAGACGTCGGGATTGCTCGTGTACAGGTAAACCTTGCTGGCCCCGCCGGTGGCGAGGACCACGGTGCCGGCGCGGACCGCGGCGACCGTTTCTTGCTCGCGGTCGAAGACGTACGCTCCGACGCAGCGGTTGCCCGGCAGCCCTAGTTTCTGCGTCGTGATCAGGTCGACCACGATGTGGTGCTCGAACACGTCGATGTTGTCGTGGTCCTGAATGTGCCTCTGAAGCGTCTTCGCGCTGGCCGCTCCCGTGGCGTCATCCGCGTGGATTATCCGGTTGTGACTGTGGCCGCCCTCGCGTGTGAGATGGTACTCGGTACCGTAGTCCGGATCGGGGCCCTTCGTGAAGGGAACACCGAGGCTGATCAGCCACTCGATACACTCGGGCGCGCGCTCCACCGCGAACCGTACGGTGTCCTCGTTACATAGGCCCGCACCGGCTATCAACGTGTCCTGGACGTGAGCCTCGGTGGAGTCACGCGAATCGAGCACGGCGGCGATGCCGCCCTGCGCGTATCGGCTGGCGCCTTCGGTGAGCGGTCCCTTGGCGAGCACGGCGATGCGCGCGCGATCGGCGAGCCGGAGCGCGAGACTCAGCCCGGCGATACCGGCACCGATGACCAGGACGTCGTAGTCAGTCTGATTCGTCACAGCTCGGCCTGCAGTGACCCGCTTCCAGCGGTGCTACTTCCACACGTCGGGAACGGCCTCGGGCTTTGTGGGTGCGACTTCGCCACCGTCCTCGAGCTGCGGCCTGATGGCGCGCAGATCCCGGAATCGGATGAGGCGGCGCCCGTCCTCGTCCCACAGCGTGAGCCACAGGGTCTTGATGCTCTGAGGTATTGTCAGCCGCGTGACCTGGTGCAGCTCCGGGTTTTCCTTGTAGCAGCGCGGCAGGTTGTAGTTGGGGATCCGCGGGTTCACGTGGTGGATGTGGTGGAAACCAATGTTGGCGGTCATCCACTGCAGCACTCGGGGGAGCGCATACAGCGATGCTCCCTCCAGTCCGGCGGCATGGTAATCCCACGCCTCGCGATAGCGCCAGTAGGTGTCCTCGTACTGGTGCTGCACGTAGAACAGGAACACGCCCACAGATCCCGCGATGAGTGTTATCGGGAGCTGCACGGCGAAGAAACGCCCCAGCCCGACGGTGAACGTCGCAATCACGAGAACGGCGATCAGGGCCAGGTTGGTGCCGTGGACGCTGGTCCATTCGCGCTTCCAGCTACGCGGGATGTCCGCCGGGAAGCGGTGCTTCAGGATGAACTGGAACGCCGGTCCGACGACGAGAAGCACCAACGGGTTCCGGTACAGCCGGTACATGACGCGCTTGAGCCACGGCCGACTCAGGTACTCGCGCACGGTGAGCGTGTCGATGTCCCCGAAGTCACGCGTGTCGAGGTTGCCCGATGTCGCATGATGGATTGCGTGTGTCTTGCGCCAGTAGGCGTACGGCACCAGGGTGAGCACGCCGATCGTGCGCCCCACGGCGTTGTTTGCCTTGAGCGACCGGAAGAAGGAGCCGTGACCACAGTCGTGCTGGAACATGAACATCCGCACGACGAACAAGGCCGCCGGCACCGCCAACAGGAGCGTCAGCCAGTAGCCCACCCGGAGGCTCCACAGCATCGCCACCCAGAGGAGGCCGAAGGGAATCGCCGTGGTGACGAGCTGGAACACACTGCGCCACGTCGTGGACTTGCGGTATGGCGCAAGCATCGCGTTCCAGTCGATGTTGTTCGGTGCCGTCGATGTAGTCACTCTTGGACTCCCCCTCATGGGACCGGCGGTGCGGCCGCAGCCTACAGCGACTCGAAGCGCCCCTGGAAGAACCGCAACTTGGACGGCTCGTAGACGAACTTCAACCCCTTGATCCGATCTCGCTGCTCGTACAGCCGGACTATGCCTTCTGCCACCGCCTGCATGTGGTCGTTGGTATACACCCGCCGGGGGATCGTGAGCCGCACGAGCTCGAGTGCCGGGCGGTAGTTCTCTCCGGTCTCGGGGTTGCGTCCCTTCGACACGTTGCCGCGCTCCATCGCCCTCACGCCGGTCTCCACGAAGATCTCGGAGGCGAGCCGTTGGGCCGGGAACTCGTCCTGGTCCAGGTGCGGCAGGAAGCGCTTGGCGTCCAGGAATATCGCATGACTCCCCGGCGGTGTCACGATCGGCACTCCCGCATCCATCAGTAGCTTCCCGAGGTACTGTGTCTGCTGCACGCGTGACCCAATGTAGCGGTCGTCCACCATCTCCTCGATACCACGGGCGATGGCCGCGAGATCGGCCGCGGCGAGGCCACCGTCTGTGACGTTGCCCTCGTACACTCGCAGCATCTCCTCGGCCTCGGCTGCCCACTCGCCGTTGTCCCTGAACATCAGTACGCCGCCGATGTTGATGAGGAAGTCTTTCTTGCCGGAGACGGTGGCCCCATCGCCGTACAGCATCATCTCGCGCAGGATGTCAGCAACTTTCACGTCGTGGTAGTGCGGGTCGTCCGCCTGGATCATGTAGGCGTTCTCGGCGAACCGGGTGGCGTCGAAGAACACGGGAATGCCGGCCGAGCTGCAGTACTCGTAGACGGCCTTCATGTTGTCCATGCTCACCGGCTGGCCGCCGGCCATGTTCACGGAGTGCTCGAAGGAGACGTAGGCGATCTGCTCCGCTCCGTGCTCGTCCACCAGGGCCTTCAGCTTGTCGAGGTCTATGTTGCCCTTCCAGGGGAAGTCGAGCTGCGGATCATGCGCCTCGTCCACAATGATGTCCACGAAGACGCCCCCGGCCATCTCCTGATGCAGCTTCGTCGTGGTGAAGTACATGTTGCCGGGCACCAACTGACCCTTGGAGATCATGACCTGGCTCAGGATGTGCTCGGCGGCCCGACCCTGGTGCGTGGGGATGATGTACTCGTAGCCGGTGAGCTCCTGCAGCACCTCGACCAGTCGGAAGTACTTGTCGCTCGTCGTGGCGCTGGCGCGAGCCTCGTCGTATGCGGCCCACTGATCCGTGCTCATGGCAGACGTGCCCGAGTCGGTGAGGAGATCGATGGTCACGTCGGCCGAGTTCAGCAGGAACGTATTGTAGCCGGCGGCCCGCATCGCCTTCTCGCGCTGCCCCCGTGTGAGGTTACCGACCCGCTCTATCGTGTGGATCTCGTAGGGGAAGACGCCGTCGGATTCGGCCGGCTCGAGGTCCGGGAAGACCCAGCGGTACTCCATCTGGTCGCGCCAGTTACCACTGGACGACGCCTGCAGGCCGTTCACCTTGTCGCGCTGCCGGTAGAGGCTGATGATCGCGCCCGCGACCTCGTCGAGCTGCTCGTTCGTCATGGCGAGCCGCGGGATCTGCACCGGTACGAGAGTATCCCGGCCCACGAGGCCCAGTGCCAGGGCCCTGATCCCCGACAGCATATAGAGCGCGGCCGAGAGAGTGTCCTGCGCGTTCTCGTTGACGTGCGGCAGGAACTCGTTCGCCTTGAGATATGCGCCGTCGCAGCCCCGCTCGAGCGGCAGACCCGCGTCCTTTAGCTGCTGCGTGAAACGGTCGGTTTGCAGCATCACCCAGCGCACCTCGTCTTCGTCACACATCTCCGTGATGCCGCGAGCGAGAACCTCCATCGTGCGTCCGGCCATGCCTCCGTATGTGTGCAGCCCCTCGAACACCACGACCTCGTTCATGAACTTCTCGTGGTCGTCCGGGTTGTCGGTGGTGAGGATGCCCCCGGTGTTGGATTTCGGATCCTGCGCTCCGTCGAGCTGGAAGACGTGGGTGGTCTTCACTACCTGCTTGACGATGTCAGCGATGGACCGGTCGGCCTGGCCCGGCTCGTGCTGCTGGATGTACCACGCGTTCTCGATGATGCGCGAGCCATCGCACACGAGCCGCTTTCCGTACTTGTCCGCCATCGAGCGCACGGCGCGCAGGTTGTCGAGGCTGAACGGGTGCTGGCCGTCGGCAAACGCCTGGAGTCCGACCAGCGCAACGTTGTCTTCCTTCTCGAGCGTGGCCTCGAGCTTGCCGAGATCCATGTTGCCGGTGAACACGGGAGCCTCGGTGTCCCGCAGGCTGGGGTACTCGACGCCCATCGGCTTCAGTGTGTCGAGACGGGTGCGTGCGTTGCTCGGCAACACCGACCCCGGCGGCACCAGGGTGGAGACTACGAGCTTTACGCAGCCCAGCACGTTGTGTGTTGGGCAGACGTATGAGTGTCCCAGTACGTCGCGTACGGCCTTCTCCAGCGCCTCGAAGTTGCGCGACCCAGCGTAGGCTTCGTCGCCGATGAGCTGGCCGGCAAGCTGCTCTTGGCTCATGGCACTGGTGCCGAGAGAGCACATGTCGAACGTCACCTGCGCAGACGTGAGGTTGAACACGTTGAAGTGTGCTTCGGCGAGGTAGTGCTTGCGCTCCTCCAATGTGGGGAAGGAGAGCAGCCGGACGGTCTTGATCTTGTGCGGTTCGTGGAGTCCCATCACGTCATCCCGTCGTTCAAGTGTCGATCGCGGTGCCGCAGGCTCCCGCGGTGTGAGCGTGTAAGCGCTTGAAATAGAATGGGTTAGCACGTCCGCGTCAAGCGGGCGGATGGCCACGCGGCGGAGACGCGGTGCGGATACCACGGCGCCCGTCGCGGGTGCTTGCAAACTCGCGGATTCCGGCTAGTATTCGCGCTCCACCCCCCCCCTGTTCGATCTCCAACGCAGAGGAAACGAATGCGTAGAGCAAGAAGGATCGTAGCACTGGGACTGTTCGTGGCTGGCGGCCTGTTTGCGAACGTACCTGAAGCACCAGCACAGGAATCGGCGACGCTGAACCGCGTGATAACGAGCGGGACGCTGCGTGTCGGCATGTCGGGCAACCAGCCTCCCTACAACGTGGTCAGTCGCTCGGGCGACATGATCGGTATCGAGGTCGATATCGCCACGTTGCTGGCTGCTGCCATGGATGTCGAGCTGGTCATCGTCAACCGCCCGTTCCCCCAGCTCATGGACGCGCTGGTGGACGGTCAGGTGGACATGGTGATGTCCGGCATGGCGATAACACCGCAGCGCGCGAGGCGTGTATCGTTCGTCGGGCCGCACCTCTTGTCGGGCAAGTCCATCCTAACGAACTCGCGGGCGCTCGCGGCAATCGACGAGACCGAGGACTTCGACCAGTCCAACTTGAAGCTCGCCGCCCTGCAGAATTCCACGAGCGAGCGTTTCATCGAGCGCTTCCTGCCGGATGCCCAGTTCGTGCCGATTCAGGACTACGATGCCGGCATCCAGATGGTGCTCGACGACGAGGTGGACGCACTCGTCGCCGACTTCATGATCTGCATGCTCTCGGTGCTGCGTTACCCCAACTCCGGGCTGCTTACGCTGTCCGAGCCTCTCACGATCGAGCCCCTGGGCATCGCGGTGCCGAGGGACGACCGGCAGTTCCACGGCCTGATCGAGAACTTCGTGGATGCGTTTGAGGGGACGGGGATCCTGACGCAGCTGCGCGAAGCCTGGCTGGAAGACGGCTCCTGGATCGCCCAGTTGCCGTAGGGTCCGGCCGCCGCGGGCGGTCTGCGACAAGCACTGAAATAGACTGAAATAGTGAGAGGCCCTGGCAACCGCCGGGGCCTCTTCGTCTGGGCTCACTCCGGGGGAAGGAGTCCGCACTCGCGCAGGACTCTGCGCGCCTCCATTGCCACGCGTGCCCCGACCTCGTCCTCCTCGTCCACCACGGCGTGGGCACCGGCCACCTCGAGCTGCCAGCGGTGAACGTGATAGCGCGACCGCACGACCACGAGCGCATCGGGTGCATAGGACCGCACCCGTTGGATGATCTGCCGTGAGGTGCCCGGGTCAGGCACCGTCACGACGATGGCCACCGCTGCGTGCACGTGCATCCGCTCGAGCACTTCCTCGCGTCTGATGTCGCCCACCGTTGTGGTCAGCCCGTAGGATTCGGCCAGGGCGAGGTTCGCGGTGTTGAGGTCAACGACGAGGATGGGTGGGCCCGCCTCTGCCATCAGCGTCTCGGCCACCCGTTGGCCGGCCGGTCCGAACCCGACCAGAACGATGTGACCGCGCGGCCCCTCGGCGACCGCCGGATGCTCGGCGGTAACCGAAGCGAGCGCCCGGCGCCATCTGACTGCCGTGGCGAGTCGAGGAGCGAGCGCAGCAAGGTAGGGTGTGAGGAAGAGTGTGACGATGAGCGCGGCTACGGCCAAGTCGAAATGGTCGGCTGCGATCACGCCGCCGTCCCGGGCTACGACTGCCAGCACCAGCGAAAACTCTCCGATCTGTGCCAGCACCACACCCGTGGCGAGCGCCTGACCCGGCTGACCGCCGACAAGCCGCACGGCGACGGCCGTCACTACCGTCTTCCCGAACACGATCACGGCTACCGCGCCCGCCAACACCGCCCAGTGCTCAGCCACCCACGCCGGGTTGCTGAACATCCCGATCGAACTGAAGAAGAGGGTCACGAACAGGGTCTGTAGCGGGACTATGTCGGCCCGGATCTGGGTGGCGAAGGGCGACTCGGCGAGCACCATGCCCGCGACGAAGGCCCCGAGCACCGGCGAAAAGCCCAGCGCGTGCGATAGCCAGCTGGCACCGGCCGCAGTGACGATCGCCAGGAGGATCGAGAAGTCACGGTTGCGCACAGCGGTTTGAGTGCTGAGCAAGCGCGGCAGAGCGTAACTCACAACGAGGAAGAGTGCCGCGGCGAGCACGCTGGCCAGCCCGACGGCGCGCAACATGGCCCATCCGACCTGCAGTACGCCACCTCCCACGCTCAATGCGGCGACGAGGAGGGCGAGTGGCACCAACGCCATGTCCTGAAGCAGCAGGATGCCGAGGGCGTTTCGCCCGTGCACCGTGTCTATCTCGGCACGGCTCGCGAGCACACGCACCACGGCAGCGGTGCTGCTCATCGCGACCATGGCGCCCAGCGCGATGGCGGCGCGTATGTCCACGCCGGCCAGGCGGCAGAGCAGGGTGGCGAGGATTCCCGTGATGAGAACCTGAAGCGTGCCGCCGCCGGCGGCGACTCGCCCCACCGAGAGCAGGCGCCGCCACGAGAACTCGAGGCCGATCGTGAAGAGCAGTAGCGCCACCCCCAGCTCGGCGATCGTGTAAACCGACTCGTAGCTCGGAAGGACGTTGAGGGCGTTGGGACCGAGGAGGACTCCGGCCAGGAGGTAGCCAACTAGCGGGCTCTGCTTGATGCGCTCGCACAACCCGCCCAGGAGCATGGCAGCTCCGAGCAGGATCAGGATGTCGAGCAGTGAGGTC
>JBDHIS010000006.1:0-159192 GCA_039587315.1 Gemmatimonadota bacterium
ATCAGCATGCGCGTGCGCGACCTCCTCCGGCCGCAGGAAGCTCGCTCCACTCACATCGACGTGGAACTTCGTTGAACTGAGGTCTTGTCAGTATCGGTTGCGCATAACAGATTGTGGGCGCCTCCATGCTGATAAACCTCGTTCCGGAATTCCTCGCCGCGCTCGACGCGCCGGATTCAATGGAGGCGTATCGGCGTCATCTCGACGACCACCGCAGCCTTCTCTCCGCATACTGGCACAACTACATACTGGATCTCGATAGCCCCCACGCCGAGGAAGTGATCCAGCGCGCCCTCGTTGCCGACCGGCGCGACCTGCACGCCTTGCTGAATAGCTACGATGTCGCGTCAGTGGCGGAAGAGACGATCAAACGTTGCGAGGAGCTGTTCGAGATGGACCGGCAGTTCGACGTCTATCTTCTGGTCGGCGTGGGCGGCGCGAACGCGGGCGAATTGGTAGTGGAAGACCGCGGCGTGGCGTTCATCTGCCTCGAGCACTTCACGGGACGCCCGAATCACGAGTCGCTGGGCCTGGGCCTGCCGCCCGAGCAGATCCCGCTCTGGATCGCGCACGAGGTGGCTCATCTCGCGCGCTACACGTCGCCGCACAGCCGCAGTGAGTTGGCGGACATCGTACACGACCTCGGCGAATACGACTACTGGGAGACCGGCTCGAGGGCCACCCTGCGCGAGCTGATGGTAAACGAGGGCCTCGCGGTGGCGGCGTCGCGGATAGTGGCTCCCGGGTTCGAGCCGTGGGATTACCTCGGCTACGCCCGTCGCCAGTACCGCCGCCTGCGCCAGCTGGAAGCATTCTTGCTGCACTCCGTAGAGCCCGAGCTCGACGAGCGTGGCCTCGGATACCGCCTGCGCTATCTCTCAGGTGGCATGTCCGCCGCACAGCGCCTGGTGGGAGGCAAGGTGATCCCCGAGCGGTCCGGGTACTACATCGGGGACCGCATGGTGGAGGCCGCAGTCGCAGAACTCGGTATCGCGTCAGCCCTGCGCGCCAACGCCCTAGAGTGCACGGCGTTCGAGCGGCGATCCAGAGACGTGCAGAGCGCGTGAAGAAGAAGTCCAAGAAAAGCGCGACCGTCCGCTCCGCCAAACGCCCCACGAAGCCACTCCCGGAGCGCCGCCAGATGCGCGGCCTCAGAGAGGTGCTCGATGACCTGATCACGCACGTGAGGGACACGTCGCGCCGGGTCGAGGAGATGGCCCCCTCCGAGTTGGAGTACGCCCAGGAACGGATGCAGTGGTTGGTGGACGAAGTGTGGCGGCTGGTGCTGGAGGGAGGGGACGAAACGCTGTAGCCCCGCTATTTCCCCACGCAGAAGCTCTCGAAGACCTTTCCCAACACATCCTCGCCGGTCACGAGACCGATCACGTCCTCCAGTGCCGTCACAGCGGCCCGCAGATGCGTGGAGGCCACCGCGGTCTCCAATCCCTCGCCGCGTGCCTCCTCGAAGCACGTGACCTCCTCCAGCGCCCGCTGGAGAGCCACACGGTGCCTCTCTCGCGTGACCAGGGGGCCGATGTCGCCCCGGCCTGCCATGCCGGTGAACACGTGCTCGGCCAGCGCCGCGCGCAGTTGGGTGATCCCTTCTCCGGTTTCGGCTGACACCATCACGCCACTGTCGACGGAGGAGCGGCCCTCGTCACCGAGCAAGTCGCCTTTGGTACGCACCAACACCGTCGGAACCGTCACATCGCCGAGGAACTCTCTCTCCTCTGGCGCCAGCTCGCGCCCCGCCTCCGCACAGAAGAGCACGACGTCGGCGGCGCTCAGGTAGCGTCTGCTGACCTCGACGCCGAGCCGCTCAACGACGTCGTCTGACTCGCGCAGGCCCGCGGTGTCGATCAACCGGAATGGAAAGCCGTTGCAGGACGCCGGCGCCTCGATGGCGTCGCGCGTGGTGCCGGGGAGGTGGGTTACGATCGCGCGATCGCTCCCGAGCAGCGCGTTGAACAGAGACGACTTCCCCGCATTGGGTCTGCCCGCGATCACCGCGAGGGCCCCTTCGCGCAGGCGCTCACCCTCCGCTGCCGTGCCTATCAAGGTCGCAATGGCATCCCTGGCACTCGCCGCGGCCTGGGCAATCCGCTCCGGCGCTATCGGACCGGAATCCTCCTCGGGGAAGTCGATCTCGTAGCACACGAGCGCCTCCAGCTCGAGCACCTGCTCGCGCAGAGCGGCAATGCGGCCGGAGAGTCCGCGGTCGAGCTGGTGCAGCGCCGCACGGCGCTGTGCCGGCGCGGTGGCGTCCACGAGATCTGCGATCGCTTCGGCCTGGAGCAAGTCCAGCTTGCCGTTGCCAACGGCGCGGCGCGTGAACTCCCCGGGGGCGGCGTGTCGCGCACCGGCGGCGAGCAGAGCACCGAGGACCTCGGCCGGCACCAGCAGGCCTCCGTGCGTCGTGATCTCCACCATGTCCTCGCCAGTGTACGAGGCGGGGGCACGGTAGCTGAGATAGAGCGCTTCGTCGAGCGGCTCTTTGCTGTCAGGATGCGTGACCGGCGACAGGCGCGCCGTTCTGAGGGGAGCTACCGCAAACTCCGCGAGCACTCGCGCCGCTATGTCGTGGGCGCCCGGGCCCGAGACGCGCACCAGCGCAATGCCGGAGCGGCCGGCTGGCGTTGCCAGCGCGGCGATGGTGTCGCTGAGCATGGAGAGAAACTACGGATGAGACGAAGGAGGGGACAGGCGCCCCTCCTCATTCCTTCTTGTTCGCCTGCCTCTTGAGCCGCTGCTTCGCGATGAGCCACTGCTGCGGAATGGACGCGATGTTGCTCACCGCGTAGTACAGGTTCAGGCCGGCCGACAGCTTCAGGAAGATGAACGTGAGGAATCCCGGCATCACGTACAGCATCATCTTCATCTGCGGGTTCGGCGGCACGCCGATCTGGCCGATGCGGGTGACGGCGAACATGGACAGGCCCATCAAGACCGGGATGATGAACAGCGGGTCCGGCCGCGACAGGTCGGGGAGCCACAGGAACGGCACGCCGCGGAACTCGATGGTTTCGCGGAACACGAAGAACAGCGCGAACAGGATCGGCATCGGGATGAGCATCGGCAGGCACCCGCCCAGCGGGTTCACGCCGTGCTCCTTGTACAGCTTCATCACCTCCTGCTGCATCCGCTGCGGATCTTCCTTGTAGCGCTCCTGCACGGCCTTCATCTCGGGCTGGATGGCCTGCATCGCCATGCTGGAGCGCATCGCCTTCTGATTGAGCGGCCACAACAGGACGCGCATCGCCAAGCCGAAGAGGATGAGCACCCAGCCATAGCCCAGGTTCAGCGTCTCGTGCATCCAGAGCAGGATGCGCACGATCAGGTTGGCGAACGGGCGGATGATGGGACGGAAGATCCAGCCGTACGGGTTCACGTCCTGCAGCTCGTGGCCCATCGCCGATAGGCGCTGGAACTCCTGGGGTCCGAAGTAGCACTGGAAGCTGAACACGCCGCCCGGAGCGGGCAGCGACGTGAGCACCTCGGTATTGACCGCGTTCTTACCCGAGCGGGTGCCGCCAGTCGCCAGCGCACCGCCGAACCTCGGCTGCCCTTCCTCCAACGCGAGGACGGCCCCGAGGAAGTACTTGGACTTGATGGCCACCCACTCGAATGGACCTTCGAGGGCGCGCTGTTCGCCCGGGTCCAGCGAGCGGAAGTTCAGGCGCTCGGTGCTGCCGTCCTTGGTCACCACGCCGTACGCCCGGTAGTCCCACACGCTGTCGGCCTCTACCGGCGCGATGCGCGGCCCCAGCGCTATTACGATCAGGGCGCTGCGCTCGACGCCCGTAACTCGGCCCGCGACATCGAACATGTAGGTGCCGGGACGGAACGTGTACGTGAGCTCCACCGTGACCGGACCGCGCCGCGCGATCCACTCCAGCTCCTCGTGCGCCTCGGTCACTTCCAGCTCAGCGGCACTCGGCTCGAACGCCCAGTCGGCCAGCGAGACAGTGTCACCCTCGAAGACGAGGTAGTAGTCCAGCCAGCGGGAATTCTCCGGTATCATCTGGACTTGGCCCGTGTCGCCGGGCCTGAAGGTCTGGTACTCCTCGAGAATTGCGCTGGTGATCCGGGCGCCGCGTGTAGAAAACTCGAAGCGATACAGATCCGACTGGACGGCCACTACCTGCTCGGGAGCCGAGTCACTGGCGGCAGGCTGCTCGACGACCTGCTGGGCAGGCGGCGGCGCAGCCTCGGGAGCCGGTGCCTCGGGCTCAGCGGCCGTGGTCTCCGAAGGCTGGGGCAGTACGCCACTCGCAGCGGCGGCCGGGTCCTGGGCCGGTGGGTCCGGACGCAACAGGAGCGCCGGCACCACGGCGACGAGGAGCATCAAGCTGATGGCCAGTAGAGTGCGACGGTCCATTCAGCGGGCCCTCATGGAACCGGGTCGGGGCCGCCCGGATGGAACGGGTGGCACTTGAGGATGCGCTTGGCGCCCAGCCACGACCCCTTCAGGGCGCCATAGCGCCGCACGGCCTCGAGCGTGTACGTCGAGCACGTGGGTGCGAAGCGGCAGGGAGAAGGGAACGGTGACGCGGCCACCTGGTAGGCACGGATGAGCGCCGCCACCGCATTTCGCGGCCAGCGCGTCAGCCCGACAGGGAGAGCGCCCATTGATCCAGATCGGAGGCCAGCTCCGGAAACTCGGACCGGTAGGCTTCCTGACGAGACCGGATGACGAGATCCATCGGGGCCAGTTGCGGGAGCAGGCGCCGCCGCGCGAACTCGCGAAGCCGGCGCCGCAGTCGATTGCGCTCCACGACGCTGCGGCCGTGGCGCGGCACGACTACGCCTAGGCGCGGGTGTCCCAACTCGTTGGCTCGCCAGGAAATGTCCAGTCTCGGTGTGCGGCGGCGGCGGCCGGAACGCGACACCGCCGTCAGGTCAGATCTGCGCGTCAAGCGCCAGCTCCGAGGGAGGCCCTCGGCCGTCAATGCCCTCCGTGCTTGGACGGCACCGCAACCGACAGCTTCTTGCGACCCTTGCGGCGGCGGCGGCTCAACACCGCCCGGCCCCAACGGGTCTGCATCCGTTCCCGGAATCCGTGCTTATTCTTACGCCGCCTATTGCTCGGCTGATACGTCCTTTTCATGCCTCATGTCCTTACTCATGCGGGCGCGAAAACTAGTCGTACAGGGCGGTTTCGGTCAAGGTTGACTTTTCCACATCGGCGCGGTACCATCGTCCTGCCCTATCAAACCGCCTACCAAAAGTGCCCGCATCAGTAGATGGAATTGACAGCTCAGCAAGCGTGGTCCCGCCTGTTGGAGGCGGCCCGCACAGAACTTCCTGACCCCACAGTTCGCACCTGGCTCGAGCCGGTGGAGCCGATTGGGCTGCAGGAGAATAGGCTGATCCTGGGCGCTCCCGACCAGTTCGCCGTCGAGTGGAACGAGTCGAAACACTCCGACTTGCTGGCCAGATTGGCCCAAGAGCGGCTCGGCTCGCCCCTCAAGGTCACGTTCCGGGTGCAGGAGGAGCGGGCGCAGCGGCCTCAAATGGACTTCTTCGTGGCGCCCCCGTCCAGCGACGGTGGCGGCCGTAGCCGCGCGACCCGTCCGCTCAACGAGCGCTACTCGTTCAAGACCTTCGTCATCGGCAAGTCGAACGAGCTCGCGAGCGCGGCGGCCCACGCCGTGGCGGAGGCACCCGGAAAGACTTACAACCCACTTTTCATTTACGGCGCCACGGGACTGGGCAAGACCCACTTGATGCAGGCCATCGCCCATGCGGTCCTGGAGCGTGACCCCTCGGCCCGCGTCGTGTACATGGGCGCTGAGCAGTTCATCAACGAGGTCATCGAGAGCATCCACAGCCGGACGATGGTGGAGTTCCGGAAGCAGTACCGGACGGAGGTCGACATCTTCCTGGTGGACGACGTGCATTTCCTCGAAGGCAAGGAAATGACCCAGGAGGAGTTCTTCCACACGTTCAACGCCCTGCACGAAGCCGAGAAGCAGATCGTCCTCACGTCGGACCGGCCGCCCAAGGAGATCCCGGGGCTCGAATCGCGGCTCGTGAGCCGATTCGAGTGGGGCATGGTGGCCGACATCGGGCAACCGGACCTGGAGCACCGCATCGCGATCCTGCGCAAGAAGGCCGAACAGGATCACCTCGAGCTCACGATACCCGACGACGTGCTGCGGTTCATCGCCGAGCACGTACGGAGTTCGGTGCGCGAGCTGGAGGGCTGCATCATCAAGCTGCTTCTCTACGCCTCGCTGAAACACCGCGAGGTGTCGGTGGAGCTGGCCAGGGAGGCGCTGGCCGACAAGATCCGGCAGAGCGCGGCGGCCACGGGCGATCGGCCGGAAGCCCTTCCCAGCGTCGATCGGGTGCAGGAAGTAGTGGCCCGCCGCTGGGGAGTCACGCCGGAGGGTCTACGCTCCAAGGCGCGAACCAAGACGCTGACGGTTCCACGTCAGGTAGCGATGTTCCTCGCGCGGGAGCTACTCGGAATGCAGCTCGTCGAGATCGGACAGGCTTTCGGCGGACGCGATCACTCGACGGTCATCCACAGCCTGGACAAGGTGCAGCGCGTGATGGCCAGCGACCACAAGTTCCGTGACCGGGTGGAGCACGCGCGGCGCGAGCTCGTGCAGGTTTCGTAGAAAGCCTGTTGAAGGTGGTGTGGATGGGGTGTGGGGGATGGGGATAGGCGTCGAGATCTCAACCGTCCATCCACAGCCCATACCGCGAACTCACATGCGGCGAACGCCGGAACAAGAACCCGGAGAAGTGTTTACAGAGTCTATCAAGGTTTCCAGACCCTCTACTAGTACTACTAACTATTAATCTAGTAGAGTAGTAATAGACTTCTTCTCCACTTGGCAGAGAAGAGACCCATATGAAGTTCACGATCACACGGGAGCGTTTGCAGGAGGGATTGGTTGCAGTTGCGGCCAGCGTGCCGACCAAGACCACCCTCCCCGTCCTCTCGAATATCCTGATTGAGGCAACTGCCGACGGAGTCCGCTTGTCGGGCACCGACCTCGACATAGCCGTGAGCACGGTGGTCCCGGCGGAAGTCGATGCGGAAGGTGCCGTGACAGTGCCGGCAAAGAAGCTGGTCGAGATAGTGCGCGAGCTACCGAGCGCGGCGATTCGGATTACCGCCTCGGGCGAGCAGCGAGTGAGCCTCGAGTGCGGCCGGTCGCGGTTCAAGCTCCTGGGGATCCCACGTGAGGAGTTCCCCAACTTCCCGCCAGTCAGCTTCGATGAAGCTTGGGCCGTCACGTCAAGCGACCTGCAGAAGCTGATCAACCACGTGAGCTTCGCCGCTTCCACGGAAGAGAGCCGCCCGATCCTGAACGGCGTGCTGTGGCAGCTGCAGGGGGACATGATGCGGATGGTGGCCACCAACGGCCACAGGCTGTCGAAGATGGACGTGCCGGTGAGCGGCGCGAGCGGATCCGCGGACCTGATAGTGCCGCCGAAGGCGCTGGACCAGGTGCGACGGCTGTTCGGGCCCTCCGACGAGCTGGAGATCGCGAAGAGCGACAACCACCTCGGCTTCCGGAGCGGCACCACCCTGGTGTTCACGCGCCTCATCGAGGGGCCGTATCCGAACTACGATCAGGTGATCCCGCGCGACAACGACCGGGCCTGTACGGTCGAGAAGGACGGGCTCGCGTCGGCGCTACGGCGGGTCGGTGTAGTCGCCAGCGACCAGACGCATCGCGTGCGGCTGCAGTTCAGCGGCGGGTCTCTCAAGCTGAGCGTGAGCACGCCGGACTTGGGCGAGGCCCAGGACGAGATGGCGGTCACGTATGACGGTGACGTTCTCGAGATCGGGTTCAACGCCAACTACCTGTTGGAGATCCTGAAGTACATGCCCACCGACGAGGTGCGGCTCACGTTCAAGGCGCCCGAGCGCGCCGCCACGGTGGAGCCCGTTGGGTGGGACGACCCGGCGTCGTATGTGTGCCTGGTGATGCCACTGCGTCTGGTCGACTAGGGGAGCTTCCACTGCGGCTGGGTCGGTTAACGCAAACGGCACCGGTGTGACGCGCCGGTGCCGTTTTGCATCCCGCTCTGGCGGGGGGCCGGCTAGGGCCGTCTTCCCGGAGGCCGTCTACTGGCCACTCCGCTCAAGCTCATCTGCGATACGCGCCCGGATCCCTGAACCTGCTCGGCGGTGCCGAGGGCGACAACGCGGTCCTTGCCGCCCACGGAGATCCCGAACTGCCAGGCGTCCACCTTCCCGTTGCTCGCCAGATCGAGTCTCGTGACGAGCCCGAAGGGGAGCTTGCCGCCGGTGGACAGAATCAGCCCCGCACGGAACATGGACTGCCGCGTCGTGTTGGCTTGTTCCTCCGTGAACTCGGCCTCGGCCGAAATCTGGAGGTGACTGGGAATGGCGAGCCAGCTGAGCCCGAGCACGCCGGTAAGGGCCGCTACCGAGTCCCCCAGCAGCGGTCGTCCGATGTTCTTGAGCTCCGCCGCGACCGTGAGAGGCGATAGCAGGCGGTACATGATGCCGATGTCGCCGGACCGACTGTTGTCCTCCTGGGCGTAGATGCTGATCGATCCGCCGAGCGCCCCGCGGTGGAACGCCACCGCGCCGCCGACCCGGATCGTCTCGATGTTCTCGCCCGATGCCAGCCTGTCCTGCTGAAAGCCGGCAGAGAAGCCACGCGAGTTGAAGCCGAGCGACCACTGCGACCAGCGCAGGCTCTCTTGGGGTGGGTTGTCGAGAACGAACTCCGCCATCACCGAAGTCTCGCGCACGATGGCGAGTCCCGCGGGGTTGACCCAGAGGGCACGCACGTCGTCCACGTTGGAGCTGAAGAGGTAGTCGCCCGAGCGCGATCTGCGAATCTGCCCCTCGGCGGCGCTCGTGCAGAGCGCCGCCGCGAGGACTGCGATGGCCAGTGGCCGAGTCAACTACCGAACGACCGCGACGGTGTCGGCGCGCGTCTGCAGGATGGGGATGTCCACACCCATCGCTACCACGAACGCCGACATGTGTGCCGTGTCGGCCGAGGCGCCGCCGAGGAAGCGTCCGTCGGCACCCAGGTAGAACCCTCCGTGCGACACGCCGGTGCCGTCGATGGTGATCTCGCTGCCGCCCTGCGTCCCGCCACCCGAGAGCGTGTAGTCGGTGCTCGAGCCGACCGACAGCGCGCGCGTCCCGTAGCGGTCAACCCAATCGTTGGCCTGGAACTGAGCGGTCGCCTCGACCAGGATGTCGAGTCCGCCGGATTCCGAACTGTTCTGGACAGAGTCCGCCCAGACTTGCCCGGCCTCCGCCCCACCGAGAGGGACCCTGGGGAAGAAGCGGGCGAGGCCGGTCCTCAACTGCTGCACGAGGGCGTTCGTCGAGTCGCTCATGTAGAAGTCCAGGATCTCACCTCGCGAGGAGAGGATACCGGTGAACGTCGTGCCTGCGGCGTCGGCGGCCAGCGCCGGCGTAGTCCCGGGGCCGCTGAGCTGCGGCACCGAGTCCAGGGTCATCGTCAGTCGAGTGACGCCGTCGTCGTCTGCCGCCGTCACGCTCAGGAAGTAGACGAGACCGAATTCGCTGGTTTGCGTCTGGCCCTGGAAATCCTGTTCCACGTGGGTGCGCGAGCTGACTTGGTACTGCGCGCTGAACGGTCCGTACGAGAACCGCGCCGGCCCAGCGGGTGATACGTCTCCCCCACCGGACGTGCCCGAGGTGCTGCAGGCGGCGAGCGCCGCGCTCGAAATCGCCACGATAGTGATTGCCAGTCGCTTCATGATGCCGCCCCCTGTTTCTTCAAGAGTTCATCCTTCGTCCGCCCGAATACGGCGATCATTTCGCCTGTCTCGGCACTCACCTGCAGCAACCTCCAGCCCTTGCGTCGCATCTCGGAGCGCCACGTGATGAGGCGCTGCCAGCGCTCCTCCGTCGTGCGGAAGACGCGAAGCTCGGCGACCTCCTCCCAGTCCACGGGATAGGGGCGCTCGGCGGGTTCCGTGGAGCCTGCGGCGCTTTCAGGCATTCACTGTCAGAGGCGTTCGGGCTGCGCAATGATATGACAGGCCTGCTGTTGAGGCCAGAGGTGGTGGAGCCGTAAGCCGAGTTCTGTTCGGCGCCGAGGCGCCGGACGGTCATCTATCTGGGATGGCGGTCACCCGCCACCTCGAGCGGCCTACCCGCGACTCGAACGGCCCGGGCCGGGCCTCGCCGCCTATTTGGCCTTGCTCCGACTGGGGGTTGCCGTGCCACGACTGTTACCAGCCGCGCGGTGGGCTCTTACCCCACCTTTTCACCCTTACCCGCCGAAGCGGGCGGTATGTTTTCTGTGGCCCTTTCCGTCGCCTCTCGGCGCCCAGGCGTTACCTGGCAGTCTGCCCTGCGGAGCTCGGACTTTCCTCAATCCGCCTCGCGGCGGACTGCGACCGTCACGCTCCACCACCTCCAAGCAGAAATTTAGCGGTGCCGAAGCCCGCGCCACAGGCCCACCCGCCGATGGGCCCGCCGCAAGGGTTGACCACGCGTTGAGCAGGGTGCCCGAACATCCGCCCCCTTTGAGCGGAGGATGTGACCATGGCAACTGCGGCGCGCACCGTTGTAGCGACCCTGCTCGAGCCCGGGGAGCGGCCCCGGCTCGACGTGGCGGCCGAGGGGAGATTCGCCGCGCTGCACGCGAACTCACTTCCCGAGACGTTGCGTACGGTGCGGCAGCGGTCGGTGCACGCCGTGCTGGTCTCCCCCCGGTGCATCGCGCGCGAGCACCTGCCCGGTGTGGCGGAGTTGGTGCAGGGCTTTCCCGGCGTGCCCACGGTGGCGGTGTTGTCGCACCACGATGCCGAGGCTAGCGAGCGGCTGTTGGAGTTGGGTGGCTGCGGCGTGCGCCGCATGATCGATCTCGCGGGCCGCGAAGGATGGCGGCGGCTGCGTGAGCTGGTTACGCGTCCCACGGCAGCCACCGAGTCGGCAATGCTCGGGCGCATCGTCCCGGCGCTGGGAGTCCCCACCGAGGAGTGCCGGCGCTTCTTCGAGGTGCTGCTTCGGCTCTCGCCGCGTTTGACCACGGTGCGGGCGCTGGCACGAGAGCTCGGCCTCGGGGCCAGCACCTTCATGTCGCGCTTCTTTCGGGCGGAGCTCCCCTCGCCCAAGCGATACCTTGCCGCAGCGCGTCTGGTGTACGCCGCGGGTCTGTTGGAGTCGCCGGGCCTCTCCATCGCCGACGTGGCCTACAGGCTGGAGTACTCGTCACCGCAGAGCTTCGGGCGCCACCTCAGAGGTGTCCTGGGGGTCACCGCCAGTGAGTTCCGGCGACGTTACCCGTTCGAAGTGGCGCTGGAGGACTTCATCTCGCGTCTGGTCGTGCCGTTCAGGCCACGCTTCCGCACCTTTTACCCACTGAACGGGATGGGTGATCTCGGACAAGAGTTGTGAGGAAGGCGATCAGGCGTGAGATGAACCTCGGTGGCAGGCTAGCGGCCGCCGGCTACCGTGCTCTGGGTACGACGTGCTCCTGCGTTACCTGCTCCGGCTTCATCACCGAGAACTTCGCGATGCCGGCCTGGAGCCGCTCGGCGAGCTCCGCGAGTTGCTGGCTCGTCTGACTCAAGCTCTCCATCGCCGTGATCTGGGCCGCAACGTGCTGTGCGGCGGTGCTTGCACCGGCCGCGGACCCGGCGCTGATTTCCGCCACGCGCGCGAGGCGCTGAGCCAGCACGCCAAGGCGCTCCGACTGTGTCTTGGAGCTTCCGGCGGTGGCCCGCACCAACTCTGCGGCCTTGTTCACGCCGGCGTGAATCTCCTCCAGCGCGCTCTGCGCCTCTCCCGCGACCTCCTCCACGCCGTGCACCCGCTTCTCACCCGAGGTCATGGCGCTGGCCACCACCTCGATGCCGGCACGAATCTCGCTGATCACCTCGGCCGCGAGCCGCGCCGAGTCGGCTGCTTCCCGTGCCAGCTCGCGGACCTGATCCGCCACGGCCGCGAAGCCCTCGCGGTCCTCGCCGGCGTGTGCCGCCTCGATCGCGGCGTTCAAGGCGAGCACCCGTGTGCGCCGCGCAATGTGGCCGATCTTCTGAGCGAACTCTCCGATACCGTCGGAAAGCTCGCGTAGCTCGTGGACCGTGGCTGCCGTTGTGCTCACCTCGCCACCCAGGGTAACGAGCGTTTCGCTGGCTCGGCCCACGCGCTCTCTGCCGCGCTCCGCCGCACTCAGCAGGTGGCTTGCGTCGAACTCCAACAGTTCGGCCCGCGAGCGCAGGGCTTCGGCCTCTTCGGCCGCCGCGTTTCCCTCGGAGCGGCCGTCTTCGGCCAGTTCGCGTTGCTCCTTCATCGCCTCCGACAGGGTGGTCGCCGCGGACGCCACGTCTCTGCCCGTCGTCAGAATCTCGCCCGCGCTGACCGCCAGCACTTCGGAGAACGTCGCTACCTGGTCGGCCTCGTGCTGCACCACGGCGATGGTCGCCGCGAGCTCGTCGAGCATGCGGTTGAGGGACTGCTCCAGGAAACCCAGTTCGTCGGGCCGTTCCGCCGCAGCCCTGAGCCCGAGGTGGCCGCGCTCGGCCTCGGCTATGACCCCGCGCGTGTGCCGAATGCGGCGAATGAGCCCTGCAGGGATCCACAGAATCGCGACGCCCACCGCGACGAACGCCACCGCCTCGACGTAGATCCGCGGCGGGAGAACCAGCGTTCCGCCGTGCAGCGCTGCCACGGCGACATAGGCGGCCGCCGCAACGAGCACCAGCACCTCGCCCACGCCGCGTCCCTGATCGAACGAGTAGGGAAGTACGGCCAGGAACAGGCCCGCAATCAGCGCTCCGGGTCCCCACAGGAGGATCACGGCGGCCATCAGGGCCACGTCAAAGAGGGCCAGGGCGTAGACGTGCCACCACGCGTGCCAGCCGCGCCGCAGTCGGGTGGCCAGCACGAAGTTCACCGCTGTGGCCCCGCCGGCGATCCCCAGGATGACCGCGGGCGACGCGGTGACCACCTGCAGGATCTTGCCCGCAATGAGCAGGACGAGCACGCCGGCGATGATCCCCCATCTGCGAGCGATGCTCTGCTGGTAGGTCTCGAAGTCCTTGAGGCGGCGCTCGTGTTCGGCCTCGTCCTCGGACCACCCGCGCAGGCGTATTTCGAGGGAGGGACGACTGCGCGGGCTCGGCGCGGCCATGCTACCCGGAGCTCTTGGGCGGAAGCCCGAGGTCGGCGAGCGACACCAAAACCTCGAGCGAGTGGCCCGCGGCCTCGATCTCCTGGCGGCCTCCCTCGGCCCGGTCCACTACGGCGAGCACACCGACCACCTCCGCACCGGCGCCGCTCACCGCCTCGATTGCCTTGAGTGCCGACTGTCCGGTGGTCACTACGTCCTCCACCACGACCACTGAGCCGCCCTCGGCGAAACACCCCTCGATCCGCCGGCCCTTTCCGTGTCGCTTGGCCTCCTTGCGCACTGTGAAGGCGTCGAGCTGGGGCGGCGCATCGCGGCTGGCGCGCGCGACCGCGTACGCCACCGGGTCGGCTCCGAGGGTGAGTCCGCCGACGAGGCCCGCCTGCCAACCGGCCTGGCGGATCGCTGCCAGGCCGAGCTCGCCGATGAGCTCGAGCCCCTCAGCCGACATCGTGGTCCGCCTTGCATCGATGTAGTAGCTGGACTTGCGGCCGGAGGCCAGCGTGAACTGCCCGACTTCCACTGACTTATCGCGCAGCAGCTGGATCAGCTGGGACTTTCGATTTGTCTGGGCTTGGCTCATGAGAACGGGCCGAATAGGAGCATCTATGGGTAGTAGTAGTAATTACAACTACCAATCCTTCCCAGATCAGCGGCCACGTTTGAACAGGGACTTGAGGCCGCCAAATACGCCGCCGCCCGTCTCTCCATTGCCCCCTGGCGGCGGCGCGACCTCGGCTCCGTCGGCCCCCGCCGTGAGCTCGGCCGCGAACTCCCGAACCGACGCCTGGCGTTCGCCGGGAGTCCGGCTCAGGCCCCTCATCACGGCTGTATCGAGGCCTGCCGGGAACGTCAGACCCCGCACCGCCTCGTTGAGCGGCGTTGGGGGCTGAGTCAGAAGTTGCTGGAACAGCTCCCGCGGTGACCGTCCGGTGTAGGGATGCTGGCCGGTGAGGAGGTAGTAGGCGATGGTCGCCACCGAGTAAATGTCTGCCGCCTCGTCCACGAGCTCTCCCGACAGGGCCTCCGGGGCGACGTAGTGCAGCGTACCCACGAAGAACCCGGTGCGGGTCAGGCGCTCGGCTGCGTCGAGTTGAGCGTCGCGCGCGATCCCGAAGTCGAGCAGCTTGGTCGTTCGCGTTTCGGGGTCGTACACGATGTTCTCGGGCTTCAGGTCCCGGTGGATGATGCCTTCAGCATGGGCCGTCGTGAGGCCGTCGCCGAGTTGGGTGACGATGCGCGCCACCAGCTCGGGGGCCAGGCGGCCTGAGCGGTGGACGAAATCCGACAGCGGCTCGCCCACGGCCCATTCGAGGGCCAGGTAGTGAAGCCCGTCGACCTCTCCGTAATCGTACGTGCGGACGACCGAGGGGTGCTCGACGCGCGCGCCGTAGCCGGCCTCCCGGAGGAAACGCTTGACTGCAGTGGGGTCGTTGCGCATGCGTTCGCGCAGGACCTTTACGGCGCAGCGTCCGTGATCGGGGTGCTCCGACCGGTAAACCGTGGCGGTGCCGCCCTCACCCACGCGTTCCAGCAGGCGGTAGCCTGCGACGGTTCGGCCAGCGAGATTCTCATGAGGCATTAGCGGAGGCGAAAGTAAGCCCTGCCAGTGAGCTTCGGCAAGTGAACGGGGTATGACTGTGATGCACCATATTCGAGGGGGAATCCCGCGCGCCGCGCTGGCAGCGCTGCTGCTGGCGGCGGCCGCCTGCGGCCAGTGGCAACGGGTCGGAGGCGAGGCCCCGGACAACACGGGTGAGGTAGTTCCCCAGTTATTCGACGTCACCGGCCTGTACCGCAGCATGGGCCTGGTGGCCGCGGGGGCGCCGATCCCGTTCGTGGCCGGGTTCGACTTCTTTGCGGGCTCCTCCGCTGATACGACGCTAGCCACCCTCGGGCTCTCCCTGCCCAATACGGCGTTGACGTTTCGCCGCACCGGCGACGGATACGAGGCCCGCTACACCGTGGAGGTGAGAGTGCAGCGCGCCGGCGCGACGTTGCGCTCCGTCAGCGCGACGGAGACGGTGCAGGTGGCCGATCTGGAGGGCACCCGACGCGCCGATGAGAGCGTCGTGTTCCAGCAGTATCTGTCGCTCACGCCCGGCGAAGCGGTCATGCGCGTGTCGGTGAGCGACCGCTACGGTAACGGTGCCAGTCACACGGTGGACACGCTCGTCGTTCCCCGCTTCGGTAGCGGGGCCAGCTTTTCGAGCCTTGCTCCGATCTACGATGGGCAGCCGCGCCCGACGCGCGGCATGATACCCGACATCGTGGTGAACCCGCGCTCGACCGTCTCCTATGGGAGCGACACGCTGAGACTCTACATGGAGGCCTACGGCCTCGAAAGCGGCGTCCCGGTGACCCTTCGCGCTTCGGTCATCGAGCAGGGGGTGCAGGAGCTCTGGGCCGATACCGTCGTGCTCACGGCGCCCGGCACGATCCCCGTGCTGCTGGTGGCGATTCCCCCCGAGCGCCTGCAGATGGGGCAGGTGCAGTTCTACGCCTCGACACAGGACGGAGCGGTCACGGCGAGCGTGAACGCCCTCGTGGCGTTCTCCGAGGTTTGGGCGGTTTCCAATTTCGAGGAGACGCTGTCGCTGCTCCGCTACTTCGGACCGGATGGCGCGATGCAGGTCATGCGCGAGGCTCCCATCGAAGAGCGTCCCGCCATGTGGAAGGCGTTCTGGGATGCGACCGACCCGGATCCCGAGACGGCCGAAAACGAGGCGATGACCGAGTACTTCAAACGCGTCCAGACCGCCAACAGGTTGTTCTCCGAGCCGAGCAAGGCGGGCTGGCTGACCGATCGCGGAGAGGTGTACATATCGCTCGCCGCAGCCGACGAGACGTTCGACCAGAGCGGCCAGGTGCAGGGGGTAGATGACGTGCGCTATATCCAATGGGAGTACATCGGCGCCCGGCTCATACTCATATTCTGGGACCGAGACGGCTTTGGGCATTTCGAGCTGACGCCGGACTCGCGCCAGGCGTTCAGGGAGGCCGTGGCCCGCATCAAGCGGGGGAACTAGGCCCTGCTCGCTCGCCGTTTCGCACTCGTCTGGATGGCCGCCCTGGCGTTGCCGGCCGGGTTGCGATCGCAGACCGCCCCCCTTTCCAGCGAACACTCTCCCGGTGCGTGGCACACGGCGGTGCGCCTCAGGCCGGCCATCCAGGACGGGACCGCGGGCACGCACGTGGTGCTCGAGCTCGCACGCGCGGAGCTCGAGCTCGGGCGCGCCGATGTGGCCTACGAGTTGATCGAGGCAATCGGTGCGCCCGCGCTGAATGAACTGGGGAGACTCCCGTTGTTTGCCGCCGCCGCCTACGAGAGCGGGCGCTTCGAGCAGGCGGCGCTGTTGTTTCAGCAGGCTGCAGCCGGGGCGCCCCAGCCGCGGCGCGGCATCTTCACGGCGCGTGCGGCGGACGCTCTCGAGCAGGCCGGGCTCGTGGAAGCCGCGGAGGTGCAGTACGAGGCGGCGGCGTCCCAGTTGACTGCCATCGCGCCGTGGCTTGCGGTTCGCTGGGCGCGCGTGGCCGGCGACCGTACGCGGGCGCTCGAAGTGCTGCGACGTTCGCCGCCACAGACACAGCCGTTCGCCGCCGAAGCGCAGGCTGGGATCATGCTGGCGGAGGGCGACACCGCAGCGGCGATCGCCGCGTTCGAAGTGGCCGGTGGGGTGGCGCGAGGCGCACTCCTGGCAGCGGCGTCGGGTGACGCCACGGGAGCGCGCCGACTCGGCCTCGTGGCGCTGGGGTCGGCGGACACAGCGAGCGTTCGCCAGGGATTCGCCGTGTTGGGGGACGATTTCCAGCCGGCAACGGCCGAGGAGCTCGTGGTGGTTGTGCGGGCTCACCTGCGGTTGGGTCGGCGCCAGTCTGCGCTCGCGCTGGTGCGCGAGGCGGTGGATCAAGGTGAGGCTACGGCACGAACCCTCCGGATTCTGGGCGATCTGGAGCGCGACGTAGGCAACTTCTGGGACGCCGTTCGGGCCTACGAGCGGGCCGGCGAGCTGGGCGGCGACGACGGGGCGCAAGCCGACTACCGCCGGGCCCGGCTGCTTCCGAGCCTCGGCCGCCGGACGGAGGGCTACCGGGAGTTGGCTCTGTTCGTGGAGCGCTACCCGGACCACCCGCTGGCGCCGCGCGGCCTCTACCTGGTGGCGGAGCAGTACCGGAGGGGCGGCCGCCGCCAGACGGCGGACAGCCTGTACGGGGTGATCGCCTCGCGCTGGCCCACCCACGAGTACGCGGGCAGGTCCCGGTTCAAGTTGGCCGCTCAGGCGCGGCTGCGCGGCGACGACGCCTCGGCGGCCGAGTGGTATCGGGCGG
The DNA here is from genome assembly GCA_039587315.1 of Gemmatimonadota bacterium. Lineage (GTDB taxonomy): Bacteria > Gemmatimonadota > Gemmatimonadetes > Gemmatimonadales > GWC2-71-9 > WVYX01. Next base: position 17,448 of record JBDHIS010000006.1, read on the forward strand.
AGATCGATGCGGGAGGGGATCAGCAGAAGGCGGCGAGCTATCTGCTGGCCCGTCTGGAGCTGGAGACGGGTGATTCCGTCGCGGCGAAGGCTCGTTGGACGTCGCTCGCCCGGGGGGACTCGCTCGGCTATTACGGCATGATGGCTCGCCGCGCGGCCGGCCTTCCGCCGCCGCTGTTCGTCCCCGTGACCGATCGCGAGCTCACGGCGGAGGCCAGGCGGATCATCGAGCAGGTGGACCTGCTGCGCGCCACCAGGCTCAGGGACGAGGCCGAGGTGCTGGTGGCTTCCCTGCTCGACGCGACCGGCCGTCCGGCCCTGGAGTTGGTGGACCTGGCGGAGGCGCTGATCGTACGCGGCTGGACCTCCGAGGGGATCCGGTTGGGATGGCGTGCCGCGAGCACGCTCACGCTGGGCGATCCGCGCGTCGTGCGGGTCATCTTCCCGTGGCCGATGCGCGATCTCATCGAGGCCGAAGCGACTGCGTTTGACGCCGATCCACACCTGCTCGCGGGGCTGATCCGGCAGGAGTCCTCGTTCACGCCCGACGCGATCTCCCGGGCTGGCGCCCAGGGCCTGATGCAGCTCATGCCTCCGACCGCTGCGGATCTGGCGCGCCGGCTGGGCGTTGATTGGGACCAGCAGCTCGTCGTCGTGGCGGACGCCAACCTCCACCTCGGCGTGGCACATCTGACGGCACTTCTGCGCAACTACGATGGCCGGCTCGCGGCTGCGATCGCAGCGTACAACGCCGGGGGACGTCCGGTCTCCCGCTGGCTTCGTTACCCCGAAGCGTCGGACTCCTTCTTGTGGGTGGAGCGGATTCCGTACGTCGAGACGAGGGGTTACGTACGCACCGTGTTGCGCAACCGCGAGCTGTACCGGGCGCTCTATCCGGGGCGGAATTGACCTCGCTTGACAGCCCCGAGATTGCCGCCGCAGAATACTCTTGGTAGCACACGTTGGCCCCGTCTTCAGTACAGGAGGAAGGCAACATGACACGGGGGAAGGTGAAGTGGTTCAATGACTCCAAGGGTTACGGGTTCATTGAACAACCAGAAGGGGAGAAGGATGTGTTCGTGCACTTCTCCGCGATCCAGATGGATGGGTTCCGCACGTTGCAGGAAGGTCAGGAAGTGGAATTCGAGGTCGAGAGCAGCGAGAGAGGTCAATACGCCGCCAAGGTGGTCAAGCTCTAGCCCCTCCGCCTCGACCGTTCGTACCGCGCCCCGCCTCGCCCGGCGGGGCGTTTCCTTTCTGCGTATCTTCTCCGCATGTCGTCCGAAGACCGGCCCGAGCTCTTCCTGATCGACGGCTACGCCCTCATCTATCGCGCGTTCTTCGCCATGATCGGCAGGCCGCTACGGACCGGCCGCGGGGAGAACTCGTCGGCCGCGTGGGGCGTGGCGAACTTCCTCCACCGTCTGTTCGAGCAGCACCGTCCCAAGTACGTGGCGTGGGTGCACGACGCCGGGAACTCCTTCCGCGAGGAGGTCTACCCGGAATACAAGGCTACTCGAGAGAAGCTGGACGACGAGCTGCAGGACGACTTCGACCGCTCGGTGGAGCGCATCGAGGAGTTGTTGGGAGCGATGTCGGTGCCGCTCGTCGAGATCGAGGGATACGAGGCCGATGACGTGATCGGGACGCTGGCAGCTCGTGCCGCAGATTCCGGTCTCTCGGTGGCGATAGTCTCGGGGGACAAGGACTTCTACCAGCTCATCGGTCCCAACATCGGACTGCTGAACCCTGGCCGGCGCGGCCCCTCGGCGGTCGAGGAACAGTGGGTCACCGAGGAGAACGCGCACGAGCGACTCGGCGTGCCGCCCGAGCGCGTCATCGACTACCTGGCTCTCGTGGGGGACGCTTCAGACAACATCCCCGGTGTCAGGGGAGTGGGTGACAAGACGGCACGCAAGCTGATCGAGGAGTTCGGCGACCTCGACTCGATCCTGGCGCACGCGGAGGAAGTGAAGGGGAAGCGGGCACGCGAGGCGCTGGTAAGCGACGCGGAGAATGCGCTAATGAGCCGCGACCTCGTGACCATCAGGCGTGACGTACCTGTCGAACTGGACCTGGACGAGTTCCGCAGCGGGGTGTGGGACGCCGATCTGCTGCGCCAACTCTATAGCGAGCTGGAATTCCACTCACTGCTACAGCGGCTGGAACGGCCTGAAGTGACCGCGCCGGCCGAAGTGGCTCCAGCGGCCGACACGACGTTCCAGCTCGTCACCGACCTGGCTGATGTGCCCCGGATTCTCGAGGCGGTGCGCGCCGCACCGATCGTTGCCCTCGATACGGAGACATCGGACCTCGATCCTACGCGCGCGGATCTCGTGGGGCTGTCGCTGGCCGTCGGAGAGGGCCGCGCCTGGTACCTGTCGTTCGGGCATCAGCTTCCGGACGGAGAGCTGACCGACGCCGCGCCGCCAGACAACCTGCCGCCGATCGGCGATCCGCGGCTCGAACCGCTGGTGGATCTACTCCAGGACGCGGCGGCCCCCAAGGCCGGACACAACATCAAGTACGACCTGCTGGTGCTGCGCCGCGCCGGGGTGGAACTCGCCGGGGTGAGCTACGACTCGATGCTGGCGAGCTTCGTGCTGGACCCGGGACGGCGCTCGCACGGGCTCGACGCGCTGGCCCGAGAGCACCTCGGCCTCGAGCTGGCCACGTACAAAGACCTGGTTGGAAAGGGGAAGTCGGAACGGCCGTTCTCGGAGGTGGAGCCGCAGCGCGCCGCGGAGTACTGCTGTACGGACAGCGACACGGTGCTCCGGCTGCGCGACTTCTTCGAGCCGCAGCTCGTGGCCGTGAACATGGAATCGCTGCTGGAGGACATCGAGATGCCTCTGGTGCGCGTGCTCGCGGACATGGAATGGCGCGGCATCGCCGTGGATACCGAGGGGCTCGAGAAGCTGTCGCAGGAGTTCAGGGCAGAGCTCGGTGCGCTGGAGCAGAAGATCCACGAGGAGGCGGGAGGGGAGTTCAACATCAACAGCACGCCGCAGCTCAGGCACGTGCTGTTCGAGAAGCTCCAGCTGCCGGTTCTCAAGAAGACCAAGACGGGGCCCTCAACGGACGCCGACGTGCTCGCCGAGCTGGCCGCGACCGGTTTCGAGCTGCCCCGCCTGCTGCTCGACTACCGCGAGTTGAGTAAGCTGCGCTCCACCTACGTCGACGTGCTGCCGCACGCGGTGAATCCGGGAACCGGTCGCATCCACACCAGCTTCAGTCAGATAGGAGCATCGACGGGCAGGTTGTCCTCGTCAGATCCCAACCTGCAGAACATTCCGGTGCGGACGGCACGGGGGGAGCGGATTCGGCGCTGTTTCGTGCCGCGCGCCGGCGCGAAGTTCATCGTCGCCGACTACTCCCAGATAGAGCTGAGACTGCTCGCGCACCTGTCGCAGGACGCGGCGTTCATTAGCGCCTTCCAGCGAGGCGGCGACATCCACCGGGAGACCGCGGCGATCATCTTCGACGTGCCGATCGACGAAGTAACGTCGGAGATGAGGGCCCGTGCAAAGACGATCAACTTCGCGACCATCTATGGACAGGGACCCTTCGCACTGAGCCGCCAGCTGGGCATCGATCAGGAGGAAGCCCGCGAGTTCATTCGGCTCTACTTCGAGCGCTTTGCCGGCGTGCGTGGCTTCCTGGACGGGTGTGTTGACCACGCGAAGACGGAGGGCTACGTCGAGACCCTGTTCGGGCGGCGGCGCTACATTCCGGAGTTGAAGGACCGGACCTACAGCGTGCGCTCCTTCGGTGAGCGGGTGGCCATGAACTCACCCCTCCAGGGCTCTGCCGCCGACCTGATCAAGCTGGCAATGATCGCTCTGGAGCGGGCGTTGTCGGAGGCGGGACTGGAGAGTAAAATGGTGCTCCAGGTGCACGACGAGTTGATCCTGGAGGCGCCGAAAGGGGAGTTGGAGCTCGCCAGCGGGATGGTGCGGCGCGAGATGGAGGGCGCCGCCGAGCTCAGCGTCCCGCTCGTCGTGGACATCGGCGTTGGGGACAACTGGCTGGACGCCAAGGCATGATATGAACAGGCGCGGATTCACTTTGATCGAGCTGATGATGGTGGTCGTGATCGTGGGGCTGCTCACCGCGGTCGCGATTCCCCGCGTGCAGGCGGCGCGCGGACGTACCTTCCTGGCGGCCATGAAATCCGATCTGCGCAACTTCGCGGTGGCTGAGGAGTCCTACTTCTACGACTTCCAGAACTACGCCGGGTCCGTGGCTACCCTGGAGGCGCGGGGGCACGAGATCAGTCCCGGCGTCACGGTAGTGATCAACGAGGCTACTCCGATGGGCTGGTCGGCGACGGTCTCACACGCGAACATCTCAGAACGCTGCTACCTCTTCACCGGCGCCGCCGCTCCCGTCGGCGTGGCCACGGAGGACGGGCTCCTTCGCTGCGACTGAGGGAGGTTGGAGGGAGTTCGTGCTTTGGCGCGAGGGTGTGGCACACGCGCTGGAAGGCGGTTTGTGGCTGCACCGGTTCCGGCTCAGGGGCGAACGGTGGGCGCACCTGGTCTCGTCCGACCACGCGGCACTGCTCGAGGCCGGTCGTCTGTTGGGGCTGAGAGATGAGTGGCTGCAGTACCGGCCCCTGAAGCACCCCAAGACCGGCGAGCGTCAGGAGGCCTGGCACTGGGATCTCAGGGGTGCGCGTCTGGAGCGGGCGTTGCGCCTGGCTGGGCCTCGGACTCCACCGGGGTCTCGGTAGGAAGCTGCTCCTCGCGGCCCTTCGGCTTCCCTCGCACTCCGGGCCACCAGTTCCAATGTCCCGCTATGTGCAGGAATGCCGGTACCAGCACCATCCGGATCAGCGTGGCGTCCAGGAACACGGCGGCTGCCAGGCCGAAGCCCAGCATCTGGGCCGGCAGCACGCGTGAGAAGGCGAACGTCCCGAACACGATTATCATGATGGCGGCGGCGCTCGTGATCACCGACGCAGTGGCCGTCAGCCCCTCCATCGTTGCCTGGTCGTTGCGGCCGGTGCGGTCGAAGGCCTCCTTGATGCGCGACAGCAGGAAGACCTCGTAGTCCATGCTGAGGCCGAAGACCACGGCGAAGACCACGACGGGAACAACCACGTAAACTGCCTCGGTCGGCCCCTCCAGTCCGAGGATCGAGCCCCCTACCCCGTGCTGGAATACCAGCACTATCAACCCGAACGCCCCCGCCACCGAGAGGCAGTTCATGATCACGGCTTTGATCGGCACCAGGATCGACTGGAACGCGATGAACAGCATCAGCGCGGTGGCGATCAGAATGAAAGCGATGATGGAGGGGAACTGCTCCAACAAACGGTCCTGCAGGTCGACGCTCCCCGCCTGGAAGCCCCCGATGACTATGGTCACGCCCGTGAGGCCCCGAACCCCTTCGGAGATCATCCCGCGGATGTCGCGCACCACGTCCATCGAGTTCGTGAGCGAGACCGAGTCCTGAAGCAGGACGTCCATCAGCGTGGTGCGGTTGTCCTCGGACAGATACGCGGCGTAGAACTCCGGAGCTCGCGCTCGCGCGGACTCGATGTTGCTGTACAGCATCGTGTAGCGCAGGATGGACATCCTGGGCTCGATGTCCAAAGGCCCCCTGACCTGGGTCACGCGCGGGTCGAGCTTGATCGTGTCCGACAGCCGCTTGAGACCCCGCAGGTAGCGGCTGCTCAGGATGTTCTCCCCCTCGGGCGCCCGGATGACCAGCCGCACCGGCTGCAGCGCGCCGCGGGCGCCCACGCCCTCGAGCGCCGCCACGCCGTCGTTCGATTCGGTGTTGGCGGGGAACCAGCCCGAGCGGGGGAGGCCGATCTTGATGTTTGCCAACGGCCAGGTGATGGCCGCGATCGCCACGCCCCCGATTACCAACGCACGCCATGGGTGGTGCCCCAGCCAGCGAGCCCAACGCTCCCAACCCGTGGGGGCGTGGTACCACGCCAGCCGCTTCGCCAGCCAGCGAGGCCGGTCTATGCCGCGCCCGATGATCGAGAGCGCCGCGGGGAGCAGAGTCACCGAGAGCAGCACGGCCGCCGCGACGACGAAGAGGCCCCCGATGGCGATTGAGCGCGTCTCCGTGATCGGGGTGATGAGGAGTCCCACGAATCCCAGCAACACCGTGAGCCCGCTGGTCACCACAGCGCGACCGGCCGTGACGATCGTGCGTTCGGCAGCTTCGCGCGAGCTGCGTCCGCGATTGAGCTCTTCCCTGAACCGTGTGACTATGAGCAGGGAGTAGTCGATGCCCACGCCGAGGCCCAACATCGTGACGATGGTGAGCACGAACACCGACATCGGGTAGAACCCGGCGGCTGTGTGTACCAGCGCGAGGGCGCACTCAATGGCGAAGACACCGACTACCAGCGGCAGGAACGCTGCCACCAGCGCACCAAAGGCGAGGATCAATATGGCGGCGCTGAACGGCAGCGACTTTCGCTCGCCCTGTTCGGTGTCCTCCTTGCTCACCGTGCGGATGTCGTAGTCCAGAGCGGGACCGCCCGTCACGTGCACCTGGAACGCGGAGGCCCACTGAATGCGCTCGAGTGTGCCGTGGATCGCGGCTCGAAACTCGGGCACCCAATCGGTAGCACTGCCGTTCTGGTTCCCAGTCGCGGCAGCGATGAAGAACGTCGTCAGACGATCTTCGCTTACCAGGAACTCTTCTTCGGCGGGCGTCGAGAGATACGACAGGACACGGCTGATGTACGGCTCGGCGAGCGCCACGCGCGTGAGCGAATCAAGCAGCGCAGTGTAGGATGCGCTGTCGATGGGTACCGCTCCGGTGAGCGTGACGGCGAAGTACTCGTTGATCGGACCGGGAAACTCGTTCCGGATCAGATCGGCCGCGGCCCTGGAGTCGGAATCCCGGAGGGTCTCGCCCTCGACCTCGAGCACTTCATGGACGGCGGCCGCCCTGGGCAGTGCCAGAATGGCCACTACGATCCAGAAAGAAATGACGAGGAATCGAAACCGAACGATCGCCTTGGCCGGAGACAGGATCATGCCTCTCGCTCAGCGCCGCACGGTTCGCCCCGCCTCGCGGGTCGGATGTGTATGCTCACCAACAAAACGGCCTATCGGGTGCTCGAAAAGAGAGAGGGAATGATAGACCCCCTGTCCCCGGGATGCCAGCCAGAACCTGGGTGGCGGCAGGGGCCGTAAGACCCGCATATTCGGGGAGATGCGACGCAGCACAGCCCTCTTCCTGGTGTTGGCCGCCGTGGCGGCCACGTATCTGCTGGTCCGGCAGGGTGGGGACGCCCGATCGCGCCCAGGGAGCCGGCAGGTGGTGAGAGAGACGGTCACCGTGGGGCAGGCGGGGACGGTGGATTGGGACAGCGTGCGGGCCATGCGGGCCGCCGTCAGGCGCCGGATAGCCGAATCGGACACCTATCTGCCGCTCATGCTCGCGGAGGGCGATTCACTCCTGCGCCGCTGGCCTGATCGTGTGGACCGGCCGATCACCGTGTATTTGCCCGAGGGCGGCGCGAGGGGCTACACCGTAGCCATGGGGCAGGCCGTGGAGAACGCCTTCTACCGCTGGCAGCGGGGCAGCTGGATCCCGGTGCACTTCCAGTTCGTGCGCGACTCCGCAGGGGCGGAAGTGATGGTGCGGTGGATCGATCGGTTCCCCAACCGACGCACCGGGCAGGCCGACCTCAGGTGGAACACGCGCGGCTGGATCGTCGACGGCACCCTCACGCTCGCCACGCACTCGCAGAACGGATGGGAGTTGCCGGAGGACGCCGTTTACACGGTGGCGCTGCACGAGATCGGCCATCTGCTGGGGTTGGGACACTCGGACGTATCGGGCGACGTGATGTTCCCGACCACTTCGGTGCACGACCTGACCCTGCGCGACCGGCGTACTGCCGGGCTGCTCTACGCGCTTCCCCCCGGATCGGTCAAGGACCCCGGACCGCGTCGCTAGCTGCCCAAGGCTCCCGCGTCTATCTCGCGCGCTACGAGTAGCGCGTACCCCGCATAACGCCCCAAACCGCTGAACGGAAAATCTTCGGCCCATTCGTCGCCCGGCTGGTGGTAGTGGTCCCAGCGGCGGCGCAGGGCTTTCGAGCTGTCGGCGGTGAGACCCTCGTACGGGGCCGGACCGGGGATGATGAACAGCGCCGGTACGCCCTCGCGAGCAAACGGGTAGTAGTCGGAGTTGGGACGGGCCGACGAGGTCGCTATGTCCCAGTCGCGCTCGGCGGCGATTCCGATCGCGACCGCTCCGAGGCCGGTGCTGTCGACCCCCGCGAGGTGCCAGCTCGTTGGCGGCGCGGGCGGTGCGCCGGCGTCGAGGTTGATCACGGCCGCGGTGCGCTCGAGCGGCCAAAGGGGATTGACCACGTAGTAATCGGAGCCCAGCAGGCCCCGCTCCTCGCCGCTCGGGAAGAGAAACACAGCGGAGTAGCCGAGCGGGTCACTCCGGTCGCCGGCCAGGGACTGGGCTATCGCGAGTAGCATGGCCACGCCGGCCGCGTTGTCGGAGAAGCCGTTGTAGAGGGAGTCACCCGACTCGTCCGGCGCTCCGAACCCGAGGTGGTCGTAGTGCGCCGTAAAGACGATGGCCGTGTCGCTCCGCTCCGCGCCGGCTCCGGGCAACAAGCACGCCACGTTCGCCGCGTCCGCCGGTCGTTGCTCCAGCGCGACGTGCACGGCAACCGTCCACCCCAGAACGGCGGGAGACGGGCCTTCGTCGCTGTCCCAGCTGACTTCAGCGAGCAGCGTCCTGGCCATGCGGGGGCCGGCCAGGACCGAAGGGAGTCCGGGCAGGAAGGACGAGCGTACGTCCGCCTCCCGATGGTACAGGCGGGTGGTGCCGCGACTGCGCGCGTAGAGTTGGAAGGCGCCCTCGTCGCCTACGAGATGGATCATCCCGGCCGTACCCCGGGCCGTTAGCGTGTCCGCCGCGGCTCCGCGGAACGGCCCCAGCGTCACCGCCACCTTGCCCGTCAGATCGAGGTCTCCGAGGCCGCCCTCCGTGACCGTCCTGCCGTCACCCACGAACACCGTGGCGCCCGAGAAGTCCACCAAAGTGTTCGCCGTGCCGACGTTCGGAATGAAGTCCGCGGGGTAAACGAACTGGACCTCACCACCGGGGGCCGTTGCTACGAGGTCGGTAGTCTCGAGCACCAACGCTTCTTCCAGCGGCAGCGCCTGCCTGAAGTCGGTGCTAAGGGGAGTGAGACCCAGCGCGCGACACTCTGCCGCGATGTAGGCTGCGGCGAGACGCTCGCCGGACGAGGCCGTGGCGCGCCCCTCGAGGAGGTCCTGCGACAGGTAATACGTGTGGGCCCGTAGAGCCAGCGTGTCGATCGCCGCTTCCTGTGCCCGCAGGGTGGTGGCGGACAGAGCCAGAAGAGCCAGGAGCAGCTTGATCTTCGTCGTTCTCATGGAATCCGTGCGGTCGTTGGTGGAACTCATCGGTTGCTATAAGATATGATGCTTGAACGCCATCCAAGGTAGGAGCGCGCCCGCGTTGACCCCCATCCTTCTGTTCGCACTCAGCCTGGTCCTCCAGGGCCAAGCCGCTTCCGAGATCGACCGTGCCGTGGAGGAAGGCATCGGCGGGGGAGTCTACCCCGGAGCGGTCGTCATGGTGGGGACCGGGCAGCGCGTTCTGTATGCGAGGGGCTATGGCCACTTCACGTGGTCGGCCGACTCTCGCGCACCCGATGCGGACAGCACGCTATGGGACCTCGCGTCCCTCACCAAGGTCGTGGCCGCGACGCCCGCCGCGATGCTCCTGGTGCAGGATGGACGACTCGACCTGGACCACGCCGTGCAGAAGTACCTCCCCGAGTTCCAGGGCGAGGGGAAGGAGCGCGTCACGGTGCGCAACCTGCTGGAGCACCGCTCCGGCCTGCGCGCCTTTCTACCGCTCAACGACGATGCGGCAACCGCCGAGGAGGCTCGGCAGCTGGTACTGGAAGAGCCACTGCGCTGGGGAACGGGTGGGCGGGTCGTCTACAGCGACCTCAACGCAATGCTCCTCGCGTGGGTGGTCGAGGTAGCGGCCGGCGAGCCACTCGACCAATTCGTTGCCGGGCAACTCTACGCGCGGGCGGGCATGAGTGAGACGATGTTCCGTCCGTCCCGTGCGCTGTACGGACGCATCGCGCCCGTGGGGCTGTGGCGGGGGCATGTGATCGCGGGTCAGTTGCACGATCAGAACGCGGTGCGGCTCGGAGGCGTTTCGGGACACGCGGGCCTGTACAGCACTGGCGGCGATCTGGCGCGGTATGCGCAGCTGTACCTCGAGGCCGGAATGGGGGCGGACGGGGAGCAGGTGCTCGCGCCCGCGATCGTGCGACACTTCACGCGGCGCGGCCCCGGCAACCGGGCTCTGGGATGGGAGATGCGCGACTCCACGAGCACCGACAACACAGGCGCCCTGTTGTCGAATGCCGCCTACGGGCACGGAGGGTACACCGGCTCCTCGATCTGGATCGATCCCGAACGCGACGTGTTCGTCATTCTGCTGACGAATCGGGTCTACTCACCTCGAACCCGCAACTCGATTACGAAGCTGAAGCGGATCCGCGGCAGGGTGGCGGATGCTGCGGTGGCGCTCCGCGGTGAGATGTGCACTCCGGACGAATCCCGAGCGCCCGCCCGGTGCTGATCGCGGGGCGCGTCGGCGAGGCACCCACTCCCCCGAAGGGTCCCATTCTGATCTACGACAGTGACTGTGAGTTCTGCTGCCGCTGGGTGGCCCGGCTGAAGCGGTTGGATGGAAGCGATTTGATCCGGCTGATCCCGCTGCAGGACCCCGCGGCGAGGGCGCTCTCGGGCCGGGGTGCCGAGCAGCTGCGAATGGCGGCGCACTTCGTGCGGCCCGACGGGGAAGTGTTCGCGGGCGCGGCCGCGGTGCGCGAAGCCGCGCGCTACTTGCGCGGTGGCTCTCTGGTGTTGGGAGTCGCCGCGATTCCGGGGGCGATGCCGCTGGCCGAGCGTCTCTACGGTTGGGTGGCGCGGCGTTGGGGGCCGGTAGAGTGATGGGAGTTAGCGAACCAGAGCCCTCCCGCGTAAGATTCCGGGAACGGATGAGGGGACGGGTGTGTTCGGGACGTGTGCACTGTTTCAGGACCCTGAAGCCGGACGTGATGAGATGACAGAAGAGAACAACTCCGCCCAACTCGACGAGCAGGCGGTCCGCGAGGCGCTCAGGGTCGTGAAGGACCCGGAGGTCGGTATAAGCATCGTGGATCTCGGGCTCGTGTACGACGTGGAGATCGACGCCGGAAGGGTGGACGTGAAGATGACGCTCACGTCACCGGGATGTCCGGTCGGACCGCAGATCATGCAGGAAGCCGACGAGACGGTTCGCGGGCTCGAAGGCGTGAAGGACGTGCGCATCGAGTTGGTGTGGGAGCCGTACTGGACGCCGGAGCGCATCAACCCGAAGGTCCGAGCCTACCTGGGGTTGTAGACCTACTCGCCTTTGAGGGCGGCCAGGATGGCCTGGTCGCCGATCGCCTCCATCTGCCAGCGCCGCAGGTCTTCGATGCGGCTCAGATCAGACTTCGAATCGGGCTCCGCGCGCGCCACCGCCTGGAGCGTCCCGTTCGGGCACACGAGTCCGGGGTCCAGCCCGACCGCTTCGGCCCGCTCGTTCCTCAACTGTTTGAGCCGCTCCAGCCGCTGATCGTAACTGGGGTCCGGGACCGGCCGCCGCGAACGCTCCACCTTGGGAAGCTCGCTCTCAGGAACCGAGCGCCCCTGCTCCACGGCCGCGATCATTCCCTTCCCGTAGCGCCGCGCGAGGTTCTCCGATAGCCCAACCACCTTTGCCAATTGGCTTGGACCGCGAGGTGAGGCCTTGGCCACCGCCAACAGCGCCGCATTGCTGACGACGCGGAAGCGCGCCCGGTCCAGCTTGCCGGCTGTTGCGTCTCGCCAGGCGTACAACTCGCGCAGCACGGCGAGCTGTCTGCGTCCCAGCGCCTTGGCGCCCTTCACGCGCAGATAGGCCTCGTCCACGTCGGCACCGGCCTGAGTCCAGCGAATCTGCTCCAGCCTCTGGAACTCCTCATGCGCCCAGTCGAGCCGGCCGAGGGAAATGAGCCGCTTCTCGAGAGTGTCGCGCAGGGCGGGGAGGTAGCGCGTGTCGTCTGCGGCGTAGGCGACCATCCCGGGTGTGAGGGGACGACGCGACCAGTCGGCGCGCTGGTACTTCTTGTCCACCTCTACCTGGAAGAACTTCTCCAACAGCGAGCCAAGTCCAACGGAGGGCTCTCCCGCCAGCTGCGCCGCAACCCTGGTATCGAAGATGTTGCGCGCGCGAAAGCCGTAGTCTCGGTCCAGGATGCGGAGGTCGTAGTCGGCGTCGTGAAAGACGATCTGTATCTGCGGATCTGAGAGCAACTTCCCCAGAGGATCCAGGTTCTCGACCTCCAGCGGGTCCACCAGGGCTGTCTCGCGGTCACTGCTGACCTGCACCAGGTAGACCCGGTCCACGAACCGATGGAACGAGGCAGCCTCGGTGTCGAACGCGATGCGGCCCTCTTTGCCGAGCCGCTGGCACAGCGACCGGAGTGCACCGGGATCGGTGATGACGAGAGGTGCGGAGACTTTCTTCGGCGACATCGTTGGGACGTAACATCGCAAGGAGGGGGCGCTCTTGAACAGGCCCGCGAGGTCCAGGCCAGCACCCGGCCCGACAGGGCCGCTGGTGATGGCAGCTTATCGACACACTGTCTAGACGGTGTGGAAAAACTGTACTGTGTTGCAGCACAGCGAGTTAGAGGAACAGACATAACGCCGCTTTTGCGACAGTGTCGCTATGCTGCCGCCACACCCTCTCTTCTCGGCGCGGGGGTCGGAAAGGTGTGGCCCAAGCCCCTGGCTGGCCGCCGAGCGGTTGTCGGACCTTCGCAAACGCTTAAGTTTACCGAGCCATCGACCAGGGGTTTGGCCCGCGTGAGCACAGTCCCATCCGTCGAAATCCGCGTGTATCCGGACGACTGCGACTCGTTCGGGCACGTCAACCAGGCGGCGTTCCTGAGCATGTTCGAGCGCGCTCGATGGGAAGCGTTCACCCAGGGGCCCGGGCTGGACGCTTTCGTCGAGAACCGGGCGTGGCCCGCGGTTCGAAAGTCGACGGTTGAGTACCTCGCGGAGGCGTTCCCTGGCGACTTGCTGAGGTTCGATACCACCCTGACACATCTCGGCCGCAGCAGCTTCTCGCTGCACCAAGCCGCACGACGAGAGGCGGACGGCGTGCTGATTGCCGAGGCGGATTTCGTGTTCGTCTGCATCGGGGACGGCGGCACGCCCGTATCCGTCCCCGCTCAGGTGCGGGAGTTCTTCGGCACCCGGCCATCAGTGCGCGCGGGTCCGGTTCAGCACCTGCTGGTGCGCGGCGTGGCCACCGCCGTGGACATTCAGGGCGACGGTCCGGCGATCGTCTTCCTTCACGGCTTCCCCCTCGACCGTACCATGTGGCGCCACCTCATGGCTCCGCTCACGGGGTGGAGACGCATCGCGGTCGATCTGCGGGGCATGGGCCTGAGTGACGTGCCCGAGTCCGGCTACGACATGCAGTCGTACGGGGACGAGCTGGCGGAGCTGCTGCGTGTATTGGATGTTGAGCAGGCAGTGATCTGCGGGCTATCGATGGGCGGCTACATAGCTCTCGAGATGATGCGTAGCCACCGCGACATGGTCCGTGGTCTCATTCTCGCCAATACTCGTGCCGAGCCCGACAGCTCCCAGGCGAAGGCGGACCGGGACGAGATGATCAAGCTCGTCGAGCGCGAGGGATCCGAGGGGCTGACCGACGTGATGCTCCCCAAGCTGCTTTCTCCCAGCTCTCTCTCGGCTATGCCTCAGGTGGTCGAGCACGTGCGCACGATGATTTCCAACAATCCGAATGCGGGTATCATCGGCGCGATCACCGCGATGAAGGAGCGCGCTGACTCCACGCCGCTGCTCGCGGACATCAATGTGCCGACGCTGGTGATCGCGGGGCGGGAGGACAGGATGATACCGGTGGAGCAGTCGCGCGCGATGGCCGATCGGATACCCGGCGCTCAGTTCACCGTGATTGCAGAGGCAGCACACCTGCCGCCCATGGAGCAGCCGATCGCCACCAGCCGCGTCATTGGGGAGTTCCTGGAGGCCCTACCCTAGCTACGTGACCGCCGCTCCGGTCAGCGTACGCGGTGTGGGCTCGCCATACCTTCCCTGCTCGGCGTAGTTCCTCTCCCACTCCTCGCGGAAGCAGAACGGATCGAGGCCCACGGGGCGATCCACATTGAGCACGCCGTCCAGGTGGTCGATCTCGTGTTGCAGTAGTTCGGCGAGCTCTCCCTCGGCCTCGATTGTCTGGGGCTTGCCGGCAAGGTCGGTATAGGTCACCTGGACGTGGAAGGCACGCTGTACCTGCACCAGGAGATCAGGTACCGAAAAGCAGTCGTCCCAAACCAGGAAGTCGTAGGTGCCGATGTCCTGGATCTCGGGGTTGATCATGATGCGGGGCTCGTCGGTCTCAACGTAGATGATCCGCATCGGCGCGCCGATCTGCGGGGCGGCAAGGCCGCGTCCCCAGCCGTGCTGCTCCTTGAGGTGGTGCAGCGTGTCCTGGAGATCGTCGGCCACCACACGCACCGCCGGCGACCGGACGTTCTTGACCAGTTCGCATCTCGCTCGCAGTATCGGGTCGCCCAGCAGGCGAACCGGACGAATCGCCATTGCGCACCTCCCACCCGGGGTCCCGGGGGCCCCCAATCTATGGACTTCCGATGATTACGGCCATCGTTTTGGCTGGCGGAGCCTCTGAGCGGATGGGGCGCCCCAAGGCCCTGCTGCCGTTTCGGGGCTCCACCTTCCTTGAAGTCATCCTCCAGTCTTGCCGTTCCCTGCCCCTCGCCGGGGTCGTCGTCGTAGCGGGCCCGGACATCGACAAGATGTTGTCTGACAACATCTTGGCTGGTGCGACGAAGGTCCTGAATCCTACTCCCGAGAGCGGACCGATCGGCTCGATCCGGCTCGGGATCGGGGCGCTCGACCCGACTGCGGAGGGCATTCTGGCGTGGCACGTGGACCGGCCGCACGTGAGCCCGGAGACGGTTCGGCGGCTGCTGGAGCGCTTTGGGGAGGGAAAGCCGATCGTTGTGCCCGGCTTTCGGGACCAGCGCGGCCATCCGGTGATCTTCGGCCGGACCGTGTTCGAGGAGCTGCTCGAGGCCCCGGAAGGCGAAGGGGCCCGCGCCGTGGTGCGCGCGGACCCATCGCGTGTTTCACTGGTCCCGGTCGAGGATCCGGCCGTGGTCGAGGACATCGACACGCCGGAGGCCTACCGGGAGCTGCTGGAGCGTGAGGGGCCCTAGCCCTCCATGCCCGGGATTCCGACGATCCGCATCCGCGTCACGTACTGCACGTCCAGGTCGTCGCGGGACACGCCGTATATCCTGTCGCCGTGGAACCCGCGCGGGCTGAAACGCGACGGCATCGTGACGATTCCAAGGAAGCGCCCGTCGGCGTCGAACACGTCCCACTCCGGTGCTCCGGCGTCCTGCGTGATGTCGAAGCCGGCAAGCTCCTGTTCGGTGAGCTCGCCCGCAGATTGAATGTGCTGTACCCAGATGGTCCCCTGGGGACCCGACAGGATGGCGGAGAAGGCGGGCATGAACTCGCCGAACGCCATGATGCTGCGAAGCTGCTGCAGCGCCTGCGGTGGAGCGCCCTGCTCGATGGCCCGCTGCTCCATGAAGCTGATCACCGCCTGCTGGTCGTTCTCCGTCACCGGCTGCCGCTCGAAGGGCTTGGTTATGATCCGCTCGGGCTCGCCGTTGGAGTAGACACCGAAGCGATAGCTGTCGCTGACGCCGAACAGCACTCTCCCATCCTCAGTGACGTCCCACGCGGGCTCCGGCGAGTAGAACGTGATTCGTGGCGCTCCACCCCGCATCGTGACCGTCTCACCCGACTTGAATCGCATGATCGTATCGCCCGGCGTCCCGTCGGAGTTGAGCACGAGGATCGTGTCCATCGAATCCGGCTCGGCTGTCTGGCCCGGGAACGGCATGGGGCGAACCTGATAGTTGATCACCCCACCCTCGGTCGCCCGGAACAGAGCCGGAATCCCGTTGTCGAACGTCAGCGGGGAGCTCGGCAGCACCTCGCCATCCGCGCTGAACCGGTTGATGCGTTGGTTCGCCAGGTCCGGGATCGTCACGATGTCACCGGCGGCGATCAGGCAGAAGGCCACGCCCGCGCCCAGCTCGCCGGGTCCGCCGCCCGCCCGCCCAATGGTCCGCAGGAACGCGCCGTCCGCCGAGAACACCTGGACGCGCTGAGCCTGGGAGTCCATCACGTACAGATTGCCTTCGGAGTCCACCCCGATCATCCCGACGGTCCCGAACATCAGGTTCGGGTCACCCTCCACGGTCCCGATCCGGAGCTCCTCTTCGAGCGTCCACTGGCTCGACGAGCTCCAGATGCCCTGATCCGTGTTCGCGACCATCACCACGCCCGCGCTGTCACTTATCGAGCCGCCCCAGCTGCCGTCTCCGCCGGCACATCCCACGGCGAAGAGAGCAAGCAGGGCTGCGGTAGTCGTCTTGTGCGCCTTCATCCTTCCACCTCCGTATTTCCCGTCCGGTTGCGTAACATCCAATCTCTAAATCTAGTTGCGTGCACGGTTTGAGGCGGGGGTCAGTCGGGAATGCCGTCGAGTACCTGGGACATCGACTCTCGGTACTCGCGCAGCCCCCTTCGGCCCGCGTCTGTGAGTCGCAGCATGGTGAGGGGCTTCTTCCCCTTGAAGCTCTTCTCGATCTCGACGTAGCCCGCTGCTTCCAGCTTGCTGAGATGTGAGGACAGGTTCCCCTGGGTCATGCCGGTCTGCCGCATCAGGAAGACGAAGTCCGCCTTTTCCACTACGTACAGGTACGCCATGATCATCAGCCTTCCGGGCTCGTGGATCAGCCGGTCGATGTGCGTCGTCGGCTTCAGGCCGTTGGCCTCGGGATCACTCGCGTTCACGGCCGGCCTCCGTCGGAAGTGGATACCGCTTTACGAAGCTGACCAGGAGCACGAGTCCCCAACCGAGCGCCAACCCGCCCGCGGCCAGGAACGTGAGGTGGCTGTCCAGGAGGCGAGAGCCGGCGAACGCCGCCGCAAACGCCAACCCGAGCAGCATCATGCGGGGGAAGTCGAGCCAGTAGGCGATGCCCCCGAAGATCACGAGAATCACGAGGCTCATCCCGAGGGTCGTGAGCGATCCACGCTCCGGCCGCCAGCCGAACACCTCGATGTTGGTCACCGCCACGATGTAGAGTGCGACGCTCACGAGAACGATGAAGAACAGCAGGGCCGCGAACTTCCGGTTCTTGGCTTTCCGCTCCGCGCCGAACTCCACCAATCCCATTCGGGGTACGGTCAGGAATCTCTTGCCCAAAGCGAACACGAACAGGGACGCGACGACTAGCACCAGGTGCAGGAGATCCGACCCGACCAGGCTGGAGAGCCAACTGGACAGCAGCGTGAGTCCGATGAAGATGTCCCACAAGCCGTCCGAGTGGTACGAGCGCCAGGCCGCGCGCTCGATCTGCTTGAGGTCCAGAATGCGAGAGGCCATTGCTCAGCGCCCCCCGCCGTGCGTCACGCCGGCCGACGGCACCGGGTACTGCCGCACGAAGCGCGCGAGAATTGCCAGCCCGACCACGAAGAGAACGCTCCCGACGACGAGCAGTGGAGCCGGGTTGTCGAGCAGCTCTGTCACGGTAAAGGCCGCACCGATCAGGAGTCCAACCAGGTAGAGGCGCGGGAAGTCCTTGAGGTGGGCCATCGCCGCGAAGACCAGGGCCACCATCCCGCCGAACCCGAAACTGACTAGAACATGGTTGTCCCTGAGCCACGACGATCCCCGCATCGCCACCACAATCAACGCGAGCGTGAGGCTCACCGCCACGACCGCCACCACCACGAGCCGGCGCTGGCTTGCCTTTCGCTTCGGCCCGAACTGGACCTGACCGATTCGCGGAACGGTGACGTAGCGCTTGGTGAGGAAGAGCATCGGCCCCAGGAGCAGCATCACGATGTACACGAAGAAACGCTGCTCGCCAGCGATTCCGGCGAGGAATGCGAGCGCGAGGAGCGCGCCGAGGAAGACCTCCATGAGCCCGTCTTGCTGGAAGGACTGCCAGGCCTTTCGCTCGAGCTGCTTGAGGTTCAGAGGTTCGGACATATCGGTCACATCCTTCTCGATCGCGTGTGTCGGTACGCTCCAATCACGCGGCACACTGGTTTGTAACGCAAACTAATCTGCAGTCATACTACTCATACCAGGTGCTCCTGTCAAGCCAGTCGTCTAAGTCATTGCTGTGGGTGCTGTTACGAGATAGCCCGAGGGCCGGCGGAGCTCCGGGATCCAGCTCGGGCACCAATTCACCAACAAAAGCGTTGAATTAGTTGCACAAACCTGCACTTCTGAGTAGGATTCCTGCCCAATGGTGAATCCACTGACGCCCGGTCTGTCCGGGCACAAAGGCCTTCGCGGCGAGATCCTGCTGCAGATCAAGAAGGCTCAGCCCGTAACGGCGGGCGAGCTGGCGGACGGTTTCGGAGTCTCGGCCAACGCCATCCGGCGCCATCTCAAGGAGCTCGAGATCGAAGGCCTCGTGAGCTATGGGCGTGAGCAGCGGGGCACCGGTGCTCCCACGCACGCGTACCGGCTGAGCGCCGATGGTGAGGCCCTGTTCCCCAAGCAGTACGGCGAGGCCCTCACCCACGTGCTCTCGTTCGTCGCCGAAGCCAACGGGCGAGATGCAGTGCGGGAGATGTTCGCCGAGCGCTTCCGGGTCCAGGCCGAGCGTCTCAGCGCTGAGCTCACCGACGCGACACTCGAGGAGAAAGTCGAGGCGGTGGTGCGGATGCTCTCGCAGCAGGGGTTCATGGCCGCCTGGTCCAACGAGGCCGACGCGCTGACCCTGTCCGAGCACAACTGCGCGTTCCAGACCGCGGCTGAGCAGTTCCCCGAGATCTGCGCTGCGGAGGCCGATTTCCTGAGTGAAGTGCTCCAGAGCCATGTGCAGCGTGACTCGTACATCCCCGACGGCTGCAACGCGTGTCTTTACTCGATCGCCCCGAAGCAGGGCGCTGAGGAGTCTTGATGTCGGAATCCGCAATCGATCAACACGTAGGCCAGCCATACAAGTACGGCTGGAGCACGGACATCGAGTCCGAGCTCGCGCCGATCGGGGTCAACGAAGACACCATCCGGCTCATCTCCGAGAAGAAGAGCGAGCCCGCGTGGATGCTCGAGTGGCGCCTCAAGGCGTATCGCAACTGGCTCAAGATGACTGAGCCGAATTGGGCCAACATCGAGTACGACCCGATCGACTACCAGGCGATCCACTACTACGCGGCGCCGAAGCAAGCTCCGAACAGCCTCGACGAAGTGGATCCTAAGTTGCTCGAGACCTTCGAGAAGTTGGGAATCCCGCTCGGCGAGCAGAAGCGGCTCACGGGAGTGGCCGTGGACGCCGTATTCGACAGCGTCTCGGTAGCGACGACGTTCAAGGCAGAGCTGAAGAAGTACGGCGTGATCTTCCTGCCCATCTCCGAGGCCATCCAGGAGCATCCCGATCTGGTCAGGAAGTACATTGGCTCGGTGGTGCCCCGGACCGACAACTTCTTCGCTGCGCTCAACTCCGCGGTGTTCACAGACGGCTCGTTCGTGTACGTGCCGAAGGGCGTGAAGTGCCCGCTCGAGCTCTCGACCTACTTCAGGATCAATGCCCTGTCGACGGGCCAGTTCGAGCGCACTCTCATCATTGCGGACGATGACAGCCACGTGAGCTATATGGAGGGCTGCTCCGCCCCAATGCGCGACGAGAACCAGCTGCATGCTGCGGTGGTCGAGCTGGTGGCGCACGAGAACGCGCAGATCAAGTACTCCACGATCCAGAACTGGTATCCCGGTGACGAGGAAGGCAAGGGCGGGATCTACAACTTCGTGACCAAGCGCGGCCACTGCATGGGGAACAACTCCAAGATCTCCTGGACCCAGGTGGAGACGGGCTCCGCCATCACGTGGAAGTACCCCAGCTGCATCCTGGAGGGGGACAACTCGATCGGCGAGTTCTACTCAGTCGCCGTCACGAACAATCACCAGCAGGCCGACACCGGCACGAAGATGATCCACATCGGGGAGAACACCCGGAGCACGATCGTCTCGAAGGGCATATCCGCAGGAGTGAGCCAGAACACCTACCGCGGCCAGGTGAAGATCATGAAGGGCGCCGAGAACGCGCGGAACCACTCGCAGTGCGACTCCATGCTCATCGGAGACCAGTGCGGCGCGCACACATTCCCATACATCGACGTGCGCAATCCGTCGGCCATCATGGAGCATGAGGCTACCACATCCAAGGTCGGAGACGACCAGATCTTCTACTGTAAGCAGCGGGGGATCCCAGAGGAGGACGCGGTCTCGCTGATCGTGAACGGATTCTGCAAGGAGGTGTTCCGCGAGCTCCCAATGGAGTTCGCGGTGGAAGCGACCAGACTGCTCGCGGTCAGCCTCGAGGGCAGCGTCGGGTAAGAGGGAAACCGGAAACGAGAGAAGGGAAGCGGACGATACAAATGCTTGAAGTCAAGAACCTGCAGGCCAGCATCGAAGGCACCGAGATCCTCAAGGGAGTCGATCTCGTCGTGAACCCGGGCGAGGTCCATGCCATCATGGGCCCCAACGGATCCGGCAAGAGCACGTTTGCGCAGGTGCTCGGCGGGCATCCCGGCTATGACGTGAGCGGCGGCACGGTGACCTTCGATGGACAGGATCTGCTCGAGATGGAGGCCGACGAGCGTGCCCGGGCGGGCGTGTTCCTGGCGTTCCAGTACCCGGTCGCCATCCGCGGCATCACCAACGCCTACTTCCTCCAGTCGGCGATCAACGCGGCCCGCAAGGACAAGGGCCTCGAGGAGCTGGACACCCTGGATTTTGCCGAGCTGCTCGAGAAGAAGCTCGAGGATATCGGTTGGGACGACTCGCTGATCCATCGGGCCGTCAACGACGGGTTCTCGGGCGGCGAGAAGAAGCGCAACGAGATCCTGCAGCTCGCCATGCTGGACCCGAAGCTGGCGATCCTCGACGAGACAGACTCGGGACTCGACATCGACGCGGTCAAGGACGTCGCTGGGGTAGTCGAGAAACTTCGCAGCCCGGAACGCTCGTTCATCGTGGTGACGCACTACGAACGGATCTTGAACTATCTCACGCCGGACTTCGTGCACGTGCTCGCCGGTGGGAAGATCGTGATGTCCGGCGACATGAAGCTCGCCCTGGAGCTGGAAGAGAAGGGCTACGACTGGATCACCGAGGTGGCGGCGGTATGACTAAGGGTCAGGACGCCTCGAACGCCGTCGAGCGCTACGCTGCAGAGTTCGAGATCTTTGCGAACAACGGCGCCTCCGGTGTACCGGCGTGGCTCAAGGAGCGGCGCGCGCAGGCTATGTCGCGCTTTGCCGAGGTTGGCTTTCCCAGCGCTCGTCAGGAGTCCTGGCGACTCACGGATGTGAGGGCGATTGCCCGGGAGTCCTTTTCCCTGGCGCCGGCTCCGCAGGCGCACGGCATTACTCAGGACGCCATCGTCCCCGTCCTGCTCGGGGGAGCCGACCGGCTCACGGCAGTCTTCGTCAACGGCCACTATGAGCCCGAGCTGTCCTCGACGGCCGGGCTGCCGGAGAGCGTGACGCTGGGCAGCCTGCGCACCGCAGTGGCGGACGATCCAGAGCTCGTGGAGCGCCATCTCAGCAAGTACGCCGCCGACGAGCGCAACCCGTTCACCGCTCTCAGCACGGCCTTCACCCACGACGGCGCGTTCGTGCACGTTCCCAGGGGTGTCGTGGTCGAGAAGCCGCTTCAGCTTCTCTTCCTGGCTGTGCCCGACGCAGCGACCGGTAACCTGTGGCACCCGCGCAATGTGGTGGTGCTAGAGGAGGGCGCGCAGGCCTCGGTCGTGGAGAGCTACGTGGGACTCGGTGACGGCATATACTGGACCAATGCGGTGACCGAGGTCGTCGTGGGAGAGAACGCGACGGCCGATACGTACCGGATCCAGCGCGAGAGTGCCGGCGGATACCACACCGCCACCACGCAGTCGTACCAGGAGCGTAGCAGCAACTACTCGCTGATCACGTTCACGTTCGGTGCACAGTTGTCGCGCCACGACATCAACGCTGTGCTCGACGGGGAGGGGGCCGACTGCACGGTGGACGGTCTCTCGATGCTGCGCGACGAGCAGCACACCGACTATCACACGACCCTCGAGCATGCCAAGGCGCACTGCACGAGTTGGGAGTACTTCAACGGCGTGTTCGATGATCGGTCGCGGGGGGTATTCACGGGGAGGATCGTGGTCAAACCCGGCGCCCAGCAGACTGATTCGAAGCAGACCAACAACAACCTCCTGCTCACGGAGCGGGCGCGGGCCGACAGCCAGCCGCAGCTCGAGATCTACGCCGACGACGTGAAGTGTACGCACGGCGCGACACTGGGCCCGATCGACGAGGAGAATCTGTACTACATACAGAGCCGCGGTCTGCCGCGCGAGGATGCCCGTATGCTGCTGACTTACGGCTTCGGGTCGGAAATCCTGAGCAATGTGAAGCACGAGGAACTGAGGAAGCACCTCGACGGCCAGGTGCGCGAGTGGCTGGCGGAGAGCGGACGGAGGCGTACGAGGGGGTGAGCTCCATGGCACACCAGGCATCGACGCCCACGGCGCCTGTCCGTCCCGCGTTCGACGTGCAGAGCGTGCGTGCCGACTTCCCCCTACTGCGCAGGCAGGCGCGCGGCAAGCCGCTGGTGTATCTGGACAACGCGGCGACCAGCCAGAAGCCCCAGGCAGTGATAGACGCGCTGCAGCACTATTACTCTCAGCAGAACGCCAATATCCACCGCGGCGTGTACCAGCTCAGCGAGGAGTCCACGGCCGCGTACGAAGGTGCGCGGGGCAAGCTCCAGAAGTTCATCAATGCCCCTGAGCCACACGAGGTGATCTTCGTGCGTGGCGCGACAGAGGCGATCAACCTCGTCGCGCAGAGTTACGGGCGTGGGGTATTGGGACCGGGAGACGAGATCCTGCTGTCCCAGATGGAGCACCACTCGGACATCGTCCCGTGGCAGCTCGTGGCCGAGATGACGGGAGCCCACGTCAAGGTCATCCCGATGACCGACGAAGGTGAGCTGGAGCTAGACGAATACGAGAATTTGCTCTGCGCCGACACGAAGATGGTCGGGCTTGTGCACGTCTCCAATTCGCTCGGCACGGTCAACCCGGTGAAGGAGATGATCGCGCTGGCGCACGGCCATGGTGTGCCGGTACTCGTGGACGGAGCACAGGCGGCCCCGCACCAGCCGATCGACGTACAGGATCTGGACTGCGATTTCTACGCGGTGTCCGGGCATAAGATGTTCGGTCCCACAGGAATCGGGATTCTGTACGGCAAGTCCGACCTGCTGGACACGATGCCGCCCTACCAGGGCGGCGGTGAGATGATCCGCTCGGTGTGCTTCGACAAGACTACGTTCGCGCCGTTGCCCGCCAAGTTCGAGGCCGGCACGCCGAACATTGCGGGGGCCATCGGCCTCGGCGCCGCAGTCGACTACCTGAACGACCTTTCGTGGGACGCGATTCACGAACACGAGATGGACCTGCTGCAGCACGCCACCGAATCGCTCGAAGCGATCCCAGGGCTTCACATTCTGGGCCAGGCCGCGAACAAGGCCAGCGTTGTATCCTTCGTGCTCGACGGCGTGCACGCGCACGACATCGGGACGATAGTCGATCAGGAGGGTGTGGCGATTCGTACCGGCCACCATTGTACCCAGCCGGTGATGGAGAGACTCGGAGTGCCCGCGACCGCCCGGGCGTCTTTCGCCTTCTACAACACGCGGTACGAGGTGAACGCGCTGGTATGGGCGGTCACCAAGGTCCGTGAGGTGTTCGGGTGATGGCCGATCTGAGAGAGCTGTACCAGCAAGTCATCCTCGATCACAACCGCAGCCCCCGCAACTTCAAGGAAGTACCCGACGCCAACCACGACGCGGAAGGGACGAACCCCCTCTGCGGCGACAAGATCACGGTTCACGTAAAGGTCGCCGACGGCGTCATCGAGGACGTCGGGTTTCAGGGTTCGGGCTGCGCGATCTCCCAGGCGACCGCGTCGCTGATGACGTCCGCGGTGAAGGGCAAGACTACCGAGGAGGCGGAGCGGCTGTTCCAGGCGTTTCACCGGATGGTCACGGCGCCCGACGGCACTGCCGACACCAAGATACTGGGCAAGCTCGCGGCGCTTTCGGGCGTGAGGCAGTTCCCTGCCCGCGTCAAGTGTGCCAACCTCCCCTGGCACACGCTGCACGCGGCGCTCACCGATGCGCGCGAGTCCGTATCCACGGAGTGATGCAGTACGTCACGCGGACCGACTGAACTCGCGATCGTGGCGTGAAGCCTCAAGTTCCTGACAACGATTCCACCGCATCGCGCCTACAGCGCGTCATTGGACTGTCCGACGCCGTGGGCATCGGTGTCGGGGCGATCGTCGGCGCCGGGATCTTCGTGGTCAGCGGGATCGCCGCCGGTGTTGCCGGACCCGCGGTGATCCTCGCTGTGCTGCTCGCCGGTGTCCCGGCCACCGCCAACGCGCTCAGCTCGGCGCAACTCGCGGCCAGCTACCCACAGTCGGGCGGAACGTACGAGTACGGGTACCGACTGCTGCACCCGTGGCTGGGGTTCGGAGCGGGGTGGATGTTCCTGGCGAGCAAGAGCGCTGCTGCGGGCACTGTCGCGCTGGGGTTGGGCGCCTACCTGGAGGGAATCGCGCCCGGGTTGTCGCCGCGGGTGGTGGCGGTCGGTGCGGTAGTGCTGTTCACCGTCCTGAACGCGTTCGGGATTCGACGCTCGAGCCGCGTGAACCTCGCGATCGTCGTCTTCTCGGTCGGATCGCTGATGGCACTCGTGCTGACGGGGATTCCGTCTGTTCGTCAGGCGAACTTCGCGCCGCTGGCGCCCACTGGCTGGGGCGGTGTGCTGCAGGCCGCCGCACTGCTGTTCTTCGCATACACGGGGTACGCACGCATCGCCACACTGGGCGAAGAGGTGCGGCAGCCCCGTCGTACCATTCCGCGCGCCATCGTGCTGACACTGGCAATCACGGGCTTGCTCTACACGGCGGTCTTGGTTGTCACAGTTGGAGTACTGGGAGCGAACGGGATGGCGGCGACTGAAGCTCCACTTCGGGCCGCGGCCCTGGCCCTTCCGTTGGCGTTCGTCGCTCCGCTGGTTTCGGTCGCCGCGGTCGCGGCCATGCTCGGCGTGATGTTGTCACAGATCATGGGAATGAGCCGCATGGTGTTCGCCATGGCGCGACGCGGTGACCTCCCGATCGGACTATCCCACGTAAGTCCGGGTCGCGGGGTCCCACTGCGGGCAGTGCTTCTGGTGGGAGGCGTGTCGGCGGTGATCGCGGCGACCGGTACTCTGAGGGGTGTGGCTGCGGCTGCCGCGTTCACGATCCTGATCTACTACGGAATCGCGAACCTCGCGGCGCTGCGACTGCGCGGCGCGGCACGGCTGTACCCGGTCGCGGTGCCCGTGGTCGGATTGCTCGCTTGCGCGGTCCTGGCTGCCGCGCTTCCGCCGAGCGCGATTCTTACTGGCGGTGCGGTATTGGCGACGGGTATCGGGGTGCGGTTCGTCGTGCGCGGGATGGCCTAGAGGTCCGACCCCGCCGCCTTGCGGCGGCATTCGTTGGCCACGCCCACTACCGCTCGGCGTGGCATGGGCGCCGCGACAGCTCGTGCGCCGTCCCCTTGAGCCCAGAGTGCCACCTCGTATCCGTCCGCCGAGGCGGTTTGCACCCCATCACTCTGCGGCCACCGGTCGGCAAGTCCGCTCGACGGCAGATCGAAGTAGGTGAGTGGCTTGCCGTGGTACTCGTATACCACGGCCGCGCCTCGGACGCCGTCCATCTCGGTGACGCTCGCGCCCACGAGATCGGCGTCGCCGATGGCGGGGATCTCGACTTCGTATCCGACCTCGTGCTGGAGCCAGGCCCGCAGGATCGCTGTGTCCGAGCTGGCGATCGAAACGGGGCTCCCGAGACCGGCCTGTGCCGCTCTGGCGAGCGGCGATGCCACTTGTCGCGATGTGTTCGGAGTGCCGAGGAACATGAACAGAGCGGCGGCCGCTAGGGCCACCGATCCGCTGCTGGCGAAGAACCTCCTGCGCCGCTGGCGGTGCAGCCGAACGGTCTCGTCCTCCAGTGATGCACGAATCCTGGCGGCGAGCCAGGGGGGAGCCTGAATCGCGGCCGCGGAGAGTCGGAGGACACGCCGGGTCAGCGCCTGCTGCACGCCGTAGTATCGGCGGCACGCATCGCAGCCGGCGCAGTGAGCATACGCCAATTCCTGCGGCCCCCCCTTGGGGGACTCGCGGGGCTCGGGGCCCAGGATCCGGCGTGCCTCGTCACACTTCATAGGGCGTCCACTCCGTACAACCCGGTAACGGGGGCCGAGTGTGGTGTGTTCCCCGGGGGTCCCGGATGTGGCTGCCCCGACGTATGGTTCGCACTCACGACGGGTTCACCCTAGGCAATATGGGCGCTATGCAGAACGACACGGTCGTCGACGTTCGAGGGATCACGAAGCGGTTTGCGGGCCACACCGCGGTGCGGGAGCTGTCGCTCACGGTCCCCCGGGGAGCGGTCTACGGACTGCTTGGACCCAACGGAGCCGGAAAGACCACCACGATCCGGATGATCATGGACATCATCGGACCGGACGAAGGCTCGGTCCATCTGTTCGGGTCGTCACAAACGGGGCGGGATCTCAGCGAGCGAATCGGCTACCTACCCGAGGAACGCGGTTTGTACCGCAAGATGCGTGTGTCCGATCTGCTGGTCTTCCTGGCAGAGGCCAAGGGGGTCCAACGCAAGCGGGCCAAGCACGATGCGCAGAGGTGGCTCGAACGACTCGGACTCTCCGACTGGGCGGAGCAGAAGGTGGATCAGCTGTCGAAGGGAATGCAACAGAAGGTGCAGTTCATTTCGACCCTGTTGCATGGCCCGGACCTGTTGATCCTTGACGAACCGTTCTCCGGTTTCGACCCGGTCAACACGCAATTGATGAAGGACGTCGTTCTGGAGCTGGCCCGCGGCGGGACGACCGTTCTCTTCTCGACGCACATCATGGAGCAAGCGGAGAAGCTGTGCGACGCGGTCTGCATCATCGCGCGCGGTGAGAAGGTGCTCGACGGGCGGCTGGCGGAGGTCAAACGAACCCATGGTGGCCAGCATGTGATAGTCGCAGTCGAGCAGGGGGCCGCCTCGGTTGACAGCGTCTTTCGTGATGCGGCGCTCGTAACCAAGGCAGACAACTACGGGCAGTATGCGGAATTGGAGCTTGCCCAGGGAGCCGATCCGCAGCACGTGCTAGAGCGCGTATTGGCGGCGGGGGCGCGTGTGACCCGGTTCGAGATTGCGGAGCCGACGCTGCACAAGATCTTCATCGACTTGGTCGGGCCGGAGGCCGGAACAGCTCCGGCTGAAGGAGACGACGCCCATGCGTAAGATCTGGGTGGTGATTCGCCGCGAGTTTCTGGAAAAGGTCCGCACGAAGTGGTTCATCATCTCGACGGTGATGGGCCCGCTCCTGATGGTCGGCTTCATCGCGGTCTCCATCTTCATGGCCGAAGGGGGCGCGGTCCGGCGCGTGATCGCCATTGTCGACTTGAGCAGCGCCAACTTCGGCCAGCAACTCGCAGTCATGTTGAATGCGCCGGAGCAGTGGGATGTAAGCCGGCTGCAAGCTGGTGAGGAGGATCTCGAGAGAGTGGCCGACTCCCTTACGGCGGTCGTTGGCCGCGAAGAGCTGGATGGATACCTGATCATGACGGACGACGCGGTCGAGACCGGACGGCTCGAATATCGGGGCTCGAACGTCTCCTCGCTCGCGGACATGGAGATGCTCCAGCGGCTTCTGCAGCAGTCACTATTGATCGCGCGGCTGGATCGAGTGGGGGTGGATCCACGGCTGGTGTCCGAGGCTCAGATACCGGTGCGAATGCGCACCGTGAACATCCGTGACGGCCAGGAGACAGAAGAATCCGCGGAATCGGTGTTCATACTCGCCTATGTGATGTGGATTGCACTCTACATTGCAATTCTGCTGTATGGCTTGCAGGTGATGGGGTCGGTTGTCGAAGAGAAGACGACGCGTGTGGTCGAGGTGCTGATCTCGAGTCTGAAGCCGTTCCAGCTATTGGCGGGTAAGGTGATAGGTGTTGGGGCTGTGGGGTTGTTTCAGCTGCTGATCTGGGGCCTGGCTGGGTGGGTCATCATCATGCGGCGCGATGTTGTGCTGGAGGCTTTCGGCGTTGAGGCCACGACCGCACAGGCCATCCCCCTGCCGGACGTCTCGTTGGCAACCGGCGTCATCTTCCTGAGTTACTTCTTGTTGGGGTATTTCCTGTACGCGGCGATGTTCGCAGCCGTGGCCGCGATGTCCAACTCCGAGGCCGAAGCCCGGCAGGCGCAGACGCCGGTGGTGATGCTGTTCGTCATCCCGTCGATCTTGATGATCGGCATCCTCCAGCAGCCTGGCGGAAGCATGGCGGTCGCATTTTCGCTGATCCCATTCACCGCGCCGATTGCGATGCCGGTGCGGTGGGCCGGCTCGGCAGTGCCTTTCTACGAGCTCATGGGATCGATCGTGTTTCTGGTGGCGGCGTTGTGCCTCGTGACCTGGGTGGCCGCGAGGATATATCGGGTTGGGATTCTGATGTACGGCAAGCGACCGGGTCTGAAGGAGCTGGTGCGCTGGGTTAGAGCCGGCTAACTGGGAGTCCGCCCCATCCGCTGCTATCTTCACCCTCCATGTCTTACGACCTGATAGTGGTCGGGGGCGGCCACGCCGGGTGCGAGGCCGCCAATGCCGCCGCCCGACTGGGCTCTTGCACCCTGTTGGTCACCAGCAACCTGGAGACCATTGGGCAGATGTCGTGCAATCCGGCCATCGGTGGGATTGCCAAGGGTACGGTCGTGCGGGAGGTGGACGCGCTCGGCGGCGTGATGGCACGGGCGACTGACCGCGCGACGATCCAGTTTCGGATGCTGAACCGTTCCAAGGGGCCCGCGGTGTGGGCGCCGCGGGCGCAGTGCGACCGGGGTCTCTACCGCAGGGCGATGCGGGCGCTGCTCGAGGAGCATGCGGGACTCGAGATGCTGCAGGGCATGGTGACGAGTCTATTGCTCGAAGGCGATCGAGTGGCCGGGGTCGTCACGTCGAGTGGACGCGAGTTACGCGCTCGCTCGGTGGTGCTTACCGCGGGGACGTTCCTCAGAGGGCGGATCCACATCGGTACGAGTCTGCAGGTTGAGGCGGGGCGCGCCGGCGATCCGGCCGCGGTACACCTCGCGGAGCAACTCGAGGCTCTCGGGCTCACGGTCGAGCGGTTCAAGACCGGGACTCCGCCACGGGTGGACGGTCGCTCGGTCGATTACTCGCGCGTCGAGCGACAGGACGGAGAGTCACCCGACTACCGGTTCTCGCAGTTCGAACGGCTCGAGCGACCCGAGCAACGTCCTTGTTGGGTGACGTGGGCCGGAGCCGAGGTCAAGGAGATCATCCAACAGCGGATCCACGAGTCAGCACTCTATGGTGGAGCGATCGCGGGGCGTGGGCCGAGGTACTGCCCTTCGATCGAGGACAAGATCGTGAAGTTCCCTGATGCGGAGCGACACCAGATCTTCCTCGAACCGGAGGGCCTGGAGACCAGCGAGCTGTACGTCAACGGGCTTTCGACCTCCCTTCCTGCGGAGACCCAGGTCGAGTTTCTGCGTGCCGTGCCCGGGCTGGAACAGGTTCGGATGACGCGCGCCGGCTACGCGATCGAGTACGACTACTACCCGCCGCAGCAGCTCACTCCATGGCTGGAGGTGAAGGCCATTGAGGGGCTCTTCCTCGCGGGGCAGATCAACGGCACGACTGGCTACGAGGAGGCGGCGGGCCAGGGAGTCGTTGCCGGCATCAACGCAGTACGTCACGTGAGGGACGAGGAGCCGGTGGTCCTGGGCCGCGACGACGGGTATGTCGGCGTGCTCATCGACGACTTGGTGACGCGAGGAGTCGACGAGCCGTATCGGCTGTTTACGTCCCGTGCTGAGTTCCGGTTGCTGCTGCGTCAGGACAATGCGCTCAAGCGGCTCGCCCCTCTTGCAGCGGAGTTGGGCCTGCTGAGCCAGCGCGAACGCGAGGTGCTCGAGCAGCGGCGCGAAGCGGAGACGGCGCTCGTGCAATTGGCACAGGAGACAACGGTGCGGCCCGAGGACGTGAACGAACTGTTGGCGCGTTCCGGGCAGGACTCCATCCGCGAGCCGCAGCGCGCGGGCGACCTCGCGCGCAGGCCTGGACTGTCGCTACGGGATCTGCTGGGAGCGGCTTTGAACGAGCTGCCGGACTTTGGGGACGACGCTTGGATGTCAGCGGAGATCGAGCTCAAGTACGCCGGCTACATGGAGCGCGAGCGCGACGCTGCGCAACGGCTGGCTGAGATGGCGGGCTTTCAACTGCCCAGAGAGCTGCCGTACGCGGAGCTCCGGAGCCTCAGTACGGAGGCAAGGCAGAAGCTCGAACAGGTGCGGCCGGAGTCTCTGGCGCAGGCGGGACGCATACCGGGAGTTACTCCGAGCGATCTGCAGAACCTCGTCCTGGAGGTCGTCAAGCGACGACGAGCGGCAGCGTAACGACTTATACAACAAGCGGTTACGCAATATCCAACCTCCGCCGATTCCATCCTAATCACCCAGTCAGTTGTTTCACGTGAAACTCTCTGAGTTCGCGCGCAACGCGGAGCGCCTGTGACTGGCGCGATGCGGTGGAGATTCTCGGAGCGTGGTTGCGCTGGCGCTGATCGGAGCCGTCGAGAGCTGCGAATGGCTTCGATTTGAGGTCGCGGATCGAGGCCTCGAGGAGACAGAGGGGGCGAGACGGTCCCGGACTTAGAAAAAGGAGGTCTGAAAAAAAGAGGAGGAGTGACATGGGGGCGCTCACGCCGCAAAGGAAGTAGCGTCGGGGAGCCGTTCAGGGCCACTTGGTGAGGTCGATTGCGGCGGTCGCCAAAGGTGAGCGGGACTCCCTGCGACGAGGAAGATCCCACCGAGTACACCAGCCCCGGCGATTGCTCGTCCCGACGGCGCGCACCTCACCTGGGATGTCGCTGACTCCCGAGCGGCTCGATAGAGCCGTCGTCGCCCTCGGCGGAGAGGTGGAGCATACGAAGGGATGCGGAGCGGGATCTTGGAAATGTCGTAGCGTGCGCCAGAGGTACGGACCAGAACCTCCCGCCGGCCGTTGACCCGATCTTGCAGCTGGGAGAGCTGAGGACCACGGGCTCCGAGGGCTGGTTCGGGATCGGCGCGTCGGTCGGCTAGGGTACAGCAAAGGCCGCCAGCCGCCCTTCAGTCCCGAGCCAGACGCCGCCGTCAGCCCCTGGCGCGTGCGTCTTGATCCAGTTCGGCCGGCCGTCTCCGTTTCACGTGAAACAAGTGGGGCCACCGCCCAAGGAGCTCCGAGGCCGCACATGTAGCTTTCGCCCTGGATTCCTGAGTAGAACGCGATTACACAAAGGCTTTTCAATGAGTGACTTGCGGTAATCAGCCACTCCGACCGCCACGCCGGTGGTAGCGTTCCGACGTTGCCTCCTGTATATTGGCCGTGCGCCAAATAGGCACCCTTTCCGGGCCCCAATGCCCGCCACCGCCATCTGCATAACTAGCTGTCATATAAAGAGTTATACTAAATGGGCCGAGTCATAGCGATCGCGAATCAAAAGGGTGGTGTCGGCAAGACGACGACGGCCGTCAACCTCGCGGCGTCGCTTGCGGCTGCCGAGCGACGCACCCTGCTGATAGACGCCGATCCCCAGGCGAACGCCACGAGCGGAATAGGTATCGAGCCAGAGGGATTCGAGGTCTCGCTATACGACGCGCTGATGGGGGATGTGCCGCTCGCCAACGTCGTGCTGCCCAATGTGAACTTCGCCATGCTGGACGTCGTCCCGGCCACGCAGGACCTGGTGGGGGCGGAAGTCGAGCTGGTGAACTGGCAGTCGCGCGAGTCGGCGATGCGCCGCACGCTGGAAAGCGTGCGCGACGAATACGAGTTCGTGCTGATGGACTGCCCGCCCTCCCTCGGGCTGCTCACGCTGAACATGCTCACCGCCGCGGACTCCGTGCTGATTCCCATCCAGTGCGAGTACTACGCGCTGGAAGGACTTTCGAAGTTGCTGAACACTGTCCGGGTGGTGCAGCAGAACTTCAACGCGCCGCTCGCGATCGAAGGCGTGCTGCTGACGATGTACGATGCGCGTCTGAATCTCTCGAAGCAGGTCGCCACCGAGGCGAAGGGGTTCTTCGGGCGCAAGGTGTACAAGACCGTCATACCGCGAAACGTGAGACTCGCCGAGGCACCGAGCTTCGGCAAGCCGATTCTCTTGTACGACGTGCAGTCTGTTGGCTCGAAGAGCTACCTGACTCTTGGACAGGAAGTCATCCACAGGGCAACGGACGGAAACTCCGGGGACTCCGCGGACGAGGAAGCGATGCGCATGAAGGAGTTACTGACATGACCGGCGCCGGAGGGCGTCGCCGGCTGGGCCGCGGTCTCGAGGCTCTGTTGGGCCCGATCACCGTGGAGGAAGCGCGCGAGGAGGGAAGCCTCACGCAGGTTCCGGTCGGCGCACTGAGGCCCAATCCGTATCAGCCGCGACGCGTGTTCGACGAGTCGGCTCTGAGCGAGCTCGCCGAGTCGATGCAGCGCTCCGGCCTGCTGCAGCCGATCGTTGCGCGCCCCGGAGAGAACGGCGAGTACGATGTCGTTGCGGGCGAGCGTCGCTGGCGCGCCGCGCAGCAGCTTGGGTGGGCGGAAATCGCGGCGGTCGTGAGGGACGTGGACGACCGGACTCTGCTCACCCTGGCGCTGGTCGAGAACCTGCAACGAGACGCGCTGTCTCCGATCGACGAGGCGCTTGGCTATCACCGGTTGATCGGCGAGTTCAAGGTGTCGCAGGCCGAGGTGGGAGAGTTGGTGGGACGCGACAGGTCTACGGTCGCGAACGCGCTCCGCCTGCTCAGGCTTCCCGAATCGGTACAACAGCTCGTTCACAGTGCCGCGCTGAGCACCGGGCACGCTCGGGCTCTCCTCACGCTCAACGATGCGGCGGCGATGAACGAGTTTGCCGTGACGGCGGTGGAGCAGGATCTCTCGGTGCGCGAGGTCGAGGAGCTCGTGCGCGGCGGCCGCGCTGCCAAGCGGCGGCCCCGGCGCACCCGTGGTGGCAAGGCGCCGGACCCGGAGGTGCGCCGTGTGGAGGACGCAATCAGAAAGCGGCTGCAAACCGACGTGCGAGTGACCACACGTGGCAACAGCGGCCGACTGACGATCAACTACTACTCGCACGACGATCTCGCCCGGATCCTCGAGATGATCCTCGGGGAGGCGTACGAAGGATGAGCCCGAAGCGTCGCTCGGTGACGTTCATGATGCACCGCGACGGTGATCTCAAGTCGCAGTCGCTGCGCCTGCCCCTCTGGCTCGTGCGCACGGGCGTCATAACCGGAAGCGTGCTCAGCGTTCTCGTGGTCGTGGGTGCCGTTCTGTACACTCCCATCGCGCGTACCGCAGCCAGGGTGCCGTCCCTGAACCGGGAGATCGAGCGACTCCGGGCCGAGAACGAGCAGGTACACGAGCTCGCCGCCACGCTCGAGGAAATGGAGGCGCGCTACGATCAGGTGCGCGAGGTCATGGGAGCCGACGTGATGCGTGCCAGGCCGCTGGACGAGTCGGAGCAGGCCGTGGCCTATCCGATCGTGGTGCGCGTACCCTCCGAGGAAGGTCGTTACGAGGAGGGTCCCTCGGCGCCGCGCCACTGGCCCCTCGAGGAGAGCGGAATCGTGACCCGCGGGACGATTGCGAGCAACACCGGCGGCGAGCCCCACTCGGGTTTGGACATCGCGATAGCCGTTGGTACCCCGATCCGTGCAACCGGCGGCGGCGTTGTGGTGCAGGCCGGAGAGGATCCGGAGTACGGACTGTTCGTACTGCTCGAGCATCCTGAGGGATATCGCAGCATGTACGGGCACGCCTCCAGACTCCTGGTTTCCTCGGCGGACACTGTCGCTGCCGGGCAGGTGATTGCACTTTCGGGGTCCACGGGTCGTTCGACGGCTCCGCACTTACATTTCGAGATTCTCCACGAGGGGCGGTCAATCGACCCTCGTTCACTGGTTAGAGAGGAGTCCTGAGCATGGCTAAGTCCTCTTCCGGCGACCGCGATGTGGGGCGCCAGTCGAGCAAGGATGTGAACATCTCGATTGTCGCGACCGGCATGAAAGTGGTCGGCGAGCTGGCCACCGAGGGTGTGCTCAAGGTCGAGGGGATCGTGGAGGGCAGCATCCGTGCCGATCGCGAGGTGCTTGTCGCAAGGGGAGGCGTGATCGAGGGGGACGTCTACACGAGGCAGGCGATCGTGGGCGGCAAGGTTGTCGGGTCGATCTACGCCGACGACCGGGTCGAGGTGCAGGAGGACTCCATCGTTCAGGGTGACATCGTTACGACCAAGCTGATGGTGAACGAGGGCGGCGAAGTGAACGGGCGCGTGGAGATGGGAGAGCCGAAGGCCCTGGAACGGGGCGCGAACGTAGCCGTCAAGCGCAAGGAGACAACGGCCCGGCCCGTGGAGGCTGCCTCGGACGTCTATTGAGCAACCCTCGCACGTCTGATGTGATTTCTGCGCACAAGCTGATACCCTGATGTCGCGCTGTCACTTGCGGCCTCCCGTTCAAGGTAGATCGCAGGTGGTATGGCGATACTGTCGGCACACTGCCCACCTCCCCCGGATCCGACCCAATGAACCTCGCTGAGCTCTGCTCCTACCTCGACGGCTACCTCCGGATCGGGGAAGTGGACGACGATCCGAATGCTCTCAACGGCCTCCAGGTCGAGAATGCCGGGACCGTCAGTCACGTGGCGGCATCCGTGGACGCCTGCCAGGCGACCGTCGATGAAGCCGGCCGCCGGGGAGCGGATCTCCTGCTCGTGCACCACGGCCTCTTCTGGGGCGGATTGGAGCCGCTCACGGGCCGCAGCGCAAAGCGCGTCCGCGCTCTCATGGAGCACGACATCGCGCTTTACTCCGCGCACATACCTCTCGATCTGCACCCGGAGGTCGGCAACAACGTGACCCTGGCCCGGATGCTCGGTTTCGAGAAACCGGAGTGGTTTGGAGACTACCGCGGACAGCAGATCGGGGTTGCGGGGACGGTGAAGATGACCCTCTCGGAGTTGGCGGAGCGGCTGCAGGCTGAGCTGCGGACCAAGCCGCATGTCATAGCGGCCGGACCCTCTCAGGTGCGTCGCGTGGGTGTCATCAGTGGCGGCGCCGGGAACATGATCCGCCAGGCGGCGGATGCAGGCCTGGACACGTTCATAACCGGCGAAGGCGCTCATCACACGCACTTCGACGCCGAGGAGTCGGGCGTGAACGTGATCTTCGCAGGACACTACGCGACCGAGACGGTCGGGATCAAGGCGCTCGCGGCGCACGTGGAGGAGAAGTTCGGCCTGCCGTGGGAGTTCATCGACCACCCCACCGGACTGTGACCACGTCGCCGCGAGCGAGTGTGCCGCGCTTGGCGCTCCTGCTGGCGCTCGTCGGCTCCACCGCTTCGTGCGGCGGTCGTCAGGTGGGCGAGGACCCGCGGCCGCAGGGGGCCGGGGCTGTGGACTCGGCGGCGCCACCGGCGGCTGGCGACTCGCAGCCGTCGCTCGAGCCGGGGCACGTTCCGATTCCCCCGTTGGGCGTCATCGAGTTGGTTGCGGAGCCGCTCCCGGTCGAGCCGAAGCGTGAGATCAGGCTGTGCGCTGGCGGTGACGTCACGCTGGGCACGAACCTGGATACCTCGTGGGCGGGTCGCGCAAGCGCGCGCCTGGGCTACCGCGTGGAGGCCTTCCCCGATCCCGACCGGCTGTTGGCGCCCCTCAAGCCGCTCGTGGCCGATGCCGATGTCGTGCTCCTCAACATCGAGGGGGCCATCGGCGAGGGAGCGGCGCCGCCCAAGTGCAGGCCGGGGTCGACCAGGTGCTACGCCTTCCGCCAGCCGATCGTAACCGCCGGCGCCCTGCGTGCGGTGTCCTATGACGCGGCGGTGGTCGGCAACGTCGCCAACAACCACGCGCTGGATGCCGGTGATTCGGGGCTCGCCGCGACCATGGGTCACCTGGAGGATGCCGACGTCTACGTGACCGGCGCGGACACGCTGCCCACGATAGTGCTGACCGAGCTGCGAGACACGGTAGCGGTACTGGGGTTCAGCAGCGCCCAGGCCGGCCCCGACCCGCGGGACCTGGAGGCGGTGCGCCGGCACGTGGCCCGTGCAGCGGCTCGCTACGGTCGGGTTGTCGTGACCATGCACATGGGTGCTGAGGGTACCCGCGCGCAGCGCACCCCCAACCGCTCGGAGCAGTTTCTCGGTGAGAATCGCGGCAATTCAGTGGCGTTTGCGCACACGGCCGTGGATGCCGGCGCTTCGGTGGTGATTGGGCACGGACCGCACGTGATGCGGGCCGCCGAGTGGCGCGGTGATGCGTTGATCCTGTACTCGCTGGGAAACCTGCTCACGTACGGCCCATTCTCGTTCGCCGAGCCGCTCAACAAGGGTGGCATCGCGTGCGTGGACCTGGACCACCGAGGTCGCGTGTCGGGGGCCGTACTGCGCTCCACCAACCAGCGCGCACCGGGCCACGCAGAGCCCGACCCGCGCGGCCGTGCAGCATGGCTGGTGGACTCGCTGAGCCGACTCGACTTCCCGGAGACCGGGGCCAGGTTGGCGGGCGAGGCAAGGGTGAGGCGCTAGGAGCCTGACGAGCGCGCGACGGGCCGGGTCCCCGGAGCGAACGCTGGCTACTGCACAGTTCGTGGAGGGGATCCCGGCCGGAGCGCGCTCGCTAACGAGTCACACCCCTCCCCTCACCCGTTCCGAGCCGCATTCTCCGCATTCCGCCGCATGCCGCTCGCACCGGGGCGCTCGAGTGGCGTGGGCCCGTAGCGCCGCGCGAACTCGGAGTCGCTGATCCGGGCCAGCGATTCGAGGTCGAGCCACTCCAGCGCCGCGTCAGCCTCCAGCACCGGGTCCTCTGCGGCACGGGCGAACTTCTGGTTCCACGGGCACACGTCCTGGCACACGTCGCAGCCGAAGATCCAGTCTCCCATCGCAGGGCGCAGCTCCGCATCGATTTCGCCCCGGTGCTCGATCGTGAGGTACGATATGCAGCGCCGGCTGTCGAGGACGCGATCTGCCGGGAACGCGTCGGTCGGGCAGGCCTGAATGCAGCGCGTGCAGCCACCGCAGCGATCCGCCTCGAAAGACAGATCCGGTGCGAGATCCAGGTCGGTGAGCACGCTGGCTAGAAAGAAGAAGGACCCCCGGCCGGGATCGATCAGCATGGTGTTCTTGCCGATCCACCCCAGCCCGGCACGCTGCGCCAGCTCGCGCTCCGGAACAGGCCCCGCGTCGACGTACGGCCTGGCCAGCGTAGCACCGTCGCCGAGTGACGCGATGTACTGCGCCAGTTGCTCGAGCGGGCCCTTGAGCGCCTCATGGTAGTCTCGTCCGCGCGCGTATTTGGCGACATGGCCATGATCCGGGCGGGAAGGCGTGTCGGCGTTGTAGTAGTTTCTTGTGACGACCACCGCGCGCGACGCCCCATCCAGGATGCGGGAGGGCTCGCGCCGGCGCGCGGCCTGGCGCCCCATGTAGGCCATGGTGGCGCTCATGCCCGCGCCGAGCCACTCGGTAAGGGCTGTGGCGTGGGGTACCGGTGAGAGGTCTGTGATGCCCGTGGTGTCGAAGCCGAGCGCCCGGGCCCGGGCTTTCACGAGGTGCGCCCGGTGCTCCGGCGTCACAGGTGCATTACCCTCCGGCGCCAACGCGCGAACCGGACCACATCCTCCGGTGGCGGCACGGCTTGCTCGTCGCCGTAGGCGGTGTGCATCCGCCAGCGGATGTAGTCCGCGGACGGAAGTGGCAGGAACGGTGGGCGGCGGTACCACCCGCGCGCGCGGAAGGCCCAAACGGCGCGCAGGAGGTCCAGCGCGAGGCGCGGGTTGATGACGGCACGCGCGGTCAGGGCCAAGGCGAGCCCGGGCCAGCTACCCTTTGAATCGGAAGAGGATCTATGCACCTGTTCTGGCAATTCGTCTCGCTCGCTGGCGCCGGGCTTATCCTCGCCGCATTCGTCGCATTGCAGCGGCACTGGTGGACGACCCGCGGCGCAGCCTATCTCTGGTTCAATCTAGCTGGCGCCCTGCTGCTGCTCGCAGTCGCCATCGCCGACCAACGTGCCGGCTTCATCATACTCGAGGCCGTGTGGGCGGCGGTGAGCCTGGTCTCGATCGTTCGCCCGTCGAGCCCAGCCCCTCCGGGCCCGGCCTGACGCCCGTACGAGTATATTGGCGCCTATGGCAGTTGCAAGCACGGCACCGGTGCACTCCCTTGCCAACTACCGCGCCGAGTTCCCGATCTTCGAGCGTCGGATCTACCTCAACTCGTGCTCGCTGGGTGCACTATCGCGGCGCTCCCGGCTTCGGGTTGAGGAGTACTTGACGCTGTGGGAAGAGCGCGGAGCGCCGGCCTGGTACGACGTGTGGTGGGATGCTCTCGGCACTCTGCGCAGGGAGTACGCCCGGGTGATCGCTGCCAAGCCAGAGGAGATCGCGTTGCACGCTTCCGTCTCGACGGCGAGCGCCGTGCTCGCCGGTGCGATCGATTACACGGGCCGAACCAGGGTCGTGACCACGGAGCTCGACTTCCCGACCGTCGCGTACCAGTGGCTTGCGAAGCGTGACCTGGGCATAGAGGTGGAGGTCGTACCGAGCCCGGACGGCGTCACCGTCCCGGTTGACGCACTTGCGGCGGCGATCGATGAGCGCACTGCGCTGGTCGCCACGTCTCACGTGTTCTTCACGACCGGCGCAATCCAGGACATCAAGGCGGTAGCCGAGGCCGCACACACACACGGGGCGCTGTGCTTCGTGGATGCCTATCAGAGCGTGGGACAGCTGCCGCTCGACGTGCACGAAACCGGTGTGGACTTCCTGTGCGCCGGCGGACTCAAGTGGTTGCTGGGCGGGCCGGGGATCGTGTTCCTATACGTGCGCGAGGCCCTGCAACAGCAGCTGCGGCCGAAGGTCACGGGATGGTTCGCTCACGCGCGACAGTTCGAGTTCGATCCGACGTCGATCGTCTGGCACGACGACGCGAGGCGCTTTGAACAGGGGACGCCGGCGCTGGCGGCAGTCTACGCCCAGCTCGGCGGCCTGGAGTTGATCCACGAGATCGGGGTGCCGGCCATTCGCGACGTGACGCGCGAGCTCACTGAGGACTTGATAGGGCGGGCGCACGAGGCGGGTCTCACGCCGAAGGTGGCGGCGAGTCCGGACGGGCGCTCCGCGATCGTGATGATTCCGAGCGCCGATCCCCAGGCCGGCGTAGCCCGCCTCGCCGAGGCCGGTGTAGTCGCGGATGCCCGACCCGGACACGTGCGTCTGTCTCCTTTCTTCTACAACCTGTCGGAAGACAATGCCAAAGCGATCGAAGTCCTCGGAGACTGAGGAGCAGGCACGGCAGCGGCATGCCCTGCGCGTCACGGCAGACGAGCGCCTGTTCGCCGTCCCGCTCAAGCCGGAGCCCGAGTTCAAACATGCTGATCCCTGGAGAGCGCTCCGAATCCTGGGCGAGTTCGTGGAGGGCTTCGACGAGCTCGCAGACGTGGGAGCGGCGGTCTCGATATTCGGGTCGGCCAGGGCGCAACCCGATGACCCGATGTACCGGTTGGCTACCGATACGGCGCGCCTGCTCGGAGACCAGGGGTTCGCGATCATCACGGGGGCAGGGGGCGGGATCATGGAGGCCGCGAACAAGGGCGCCCGGGAAGCGGGGACGCTTTCTATCGGGCTCAACATCGAGCTGCCCGAGGAACAGGGAGCCAACGAGTACCTCGATAGGCTCGTCGATTTCCGTTACTTCTTCGTGCGAAAGACGATGTTCGCGAAGTATTCGCTCGCGTTCCTGTGCTTCCCCGGCGGGTTCGGCACCCTGGACGAGACGTTCGAGTCGCTCACCTTGATTCAGACGGCGAAGATCCGGAACATGCCGGTCGTGCTGGTGGGGACCGAGTATTGGAAGGGTCTCAGGCAGTGGCTCGAGGACGTCGTGCTCGGGAGCGGCAAGATATCCCCCGGAGACCTGGACCTGTTTCACGTGACGGACGACCCGCAGGAAGTCGTGAGTATAGTGAGCAAGGCAAGGCGTCGCCTGGAGGAGTTCACCGCCTGACGCCGACCGGAGGGGACGGAGAGATGGACCAGCGCAAGAAGAAGCTCCTTGGAGGAAGGCGCATCGAGCCGCAGCCGCTCACCGGCCGCGAGACGGTCGTGGACCTGGTGGACGATGCTTTCCTGGCGTACAACGCCGGAAGGCTACGAGAGGCCTGCCATCTCTTTACCGAGCGAATGCTGACGGACGATGGGACCGTAGGAATGAGCCTCACGGGAGCGCTCACCCCGGCGGGTCTGGGGATGTCCACCGTGATCCCGCTGATTGAAGCTGGATTCGTGGACTGGGTCGTGTCCACCGGGGCCAACCTGTATCATGACGCCCACTTCGCGCTGGGTTTTTCGCTCCACCGCGGTACGCCCTTCGCAGACGATACCGAGCTCAGGGAGCACGGTGTCGTGCGCATCTACGACATCTACGTGGACTACGGTGCCCTGCTCCGTACGGACGAGTTCATCCGTGAGGTGTCGAAAGCTGACGAGTTCCAGCGGCCGATGAGCAGCGCCGAGTATCACTATCTGCTCGGTGGGTACCTGCGCGAGCGCGAGAAGGCACTCGGGCTGGAGCACAAGTCGCTGCTCACGGTGGCGCATGAGCACGCCGTACCGCTCTACACGTCCTCACCGGGCGACTCGTCGATAGGCATGAACGTTGCGGAGATCGCGCTGGACGGATACAAGCTCTCCTACGACGTTTCGGCCGACGTGAACGAGACCGCCGCGATCGTGCTGGATGCGAAGAGAGATGGAGGCAAGAGCGGAGTGCTGATCGTCGGGGGCGGCAGTCCGAAGAACTTCGTGCTACAGACCGAGCCCCAGATCCAGGAAGTTCTCGGCATCGAGGAGGTGGGACACGATTACTTCCTCCAGATCACGGATGCCCGGCCCGACACCGGCGGGCTCTCCGGAGCCACGCCCGGGGAGGCGGTGAGCTGGGGCAAGGTGGATCCTGATCAACTGTCCGATGCGGTCGTCTGCTATCTGGACAGCACGGTGGGACTCCCCGTACTGACTTCCTACGCGCTCGCGAAGAGGAAGCCGCGCAGACCGAAGCGCTTATACGAGAAGCGGGAAGGCAGCATGGAGCGGCTCAAGAAAGCGTACCGCAAGGCTCGCCAGTTCCGTGACGAGCGCGTCCAGGCATCGGCGCTACCCGGTGTGGAGGAGTCCGACAGCTCCTAGTCTTGAGCCCAGATGTCCTCGCGAAACGCGAGGCTGCGCTGGACGTCGAGCCGATACACCTCGAGCTCGGCGTCGCGCCGTGCCGCGTCCCAGTCCATCTCCCCGATCGCGACTTCGGCTACCGCGGGCGCACGCTCCAGTGCCTGCTCCGGCGCGGCGTAGAAGAGGTGACTGCGGCGGATCAGTAGATCTCCCAGGGTAACCGCCATTTCGCGTCGCATCCCATAGACCAGCTCGGCCCAAATCGTGCAGTGCCCCTCGAGTACGGGCTCGGCCAGCGACGGATCGGACTGAGCCAACCGCACGACGGCCGCCGACTCGCTGCCGTAGGTGTGCACCAGGTGTGCCGCGGCCTGATACGAGAAGCCCTCCCCCTGAGTCGCTTCGATCAGCACGTCCAGGTTCTGTGCCTCGCCGCCCGGCAGCGGGGTGCGGTGGGTATCCGCCCGCTCCGGTACGGGGCGGCCGTCGAGATCGTGGAGCCGGCTGGCGACCCGGTCCACCACCTGTTGCGCCATTACCCGGAACGTCGTGAGCTTGCCGCCCACTATGGAGACCAGGCCGGCGTCACTCTCGAGAATTGCGTGCTCGCGCGAGACCGCTCCTGGATCGGACGTGCCCTTCGTCCGCATCAACGGGCGGTATCCAGCCCAGGTCGCGTGCACGTCGTCGAATGTGAGGCGAGCCTCGGGGAAGAACGCGTTTGCCGAGCGGAGCAGGTAGATCACGTCGTCGGCATCGGCGCGTAGGTCCTCGGGCCGCTCGCTCGTCTCCGTCTCTGTGGTGCCGACGTAGCTCAGCTCACCCCACGGGATGACGAACATCACGCGCCCGTCGATGGGCGACGTGAACGTGACGGCCTCGTGATTTCCGAGCCGCCGACGCGGCACCACGACGTGCGCGCCCTTCGAGAGGTGTAGGGCCGCCTCCTCGCCGTCCGCACCGCGCAGCTCGTCGGACCACGGGCCCGTGGCGTTCACGACCACGAGCGCGCGGACGGCGCGCTCCTCGCCGGTCACGAGGTCCATGATGCGCGCACCGCGCACGCGGCCGTCCGCGGTCTCCAGTTGCTCGACCGAAGCGTAGTTCGCAACCAGCGCCCCGTGCCGGTGTGCGTCGCGGGCATTGGCCAGGGCCAGCCGCGCATCGTCACATTGAGCGTCGTAGTAGCGCGCCCCGCCCTTCAATCCACGCGATCTCAATCCCGGCTCCGCCCTGAGCATGGCCCGCTTGCTCAGGCTCCGATGGCGGCGCACATTCCGAAACAGGGACAGGAGGTCGTAGAGCCATAATCCGGCCGCGAGCTTCCAGCGGGACACCCGGCCTCCCGGATAGATCGGGAACAGGAACGACCGGGGCCAGACAAGGTGTGGTGCTATCTTTAACAGGATGCGGCGCTCGCGGCTCGCCTCGAACACCAGGCGCAGATGCCCGTGCTCCAGGTAGCGCAGCCCGCCGTGAACCAGGCGGGAAGACCGCGAGCTCGTGCCGGAGCCGAAGTCGCCCTTGTCCACGAGGGCTGTACGGATCCCGCGCATCGCGGCGTCCCGGGCAATGCCGGCGCCGGTGACGCCGCCGCCGATCACCAGCAGGTCGACGGGCTCTTGGGCCATCTTCTCGAGATGGCGAGCCCGCGTCCGGTACGAAAAGGGAGCGTCCATTAGGTGTCAGCAGCCAGTGGTCGGGAAATGCCCAATACGTGGTTTCAGTGGCATACCCAGATAATCACCGCCGGAACACGGGTCCTCGATCTGGCCTGCGGGAATGGAGTCGAGGCAATCGCGGCCGCGGAGCAGGGGGCCAAGGTCGTCGCCGTGGACGCCGATCCCGAGAGCCTCAAGGTTGCCGAGGCGGCCGCCTCCAAGGCGAACGTGACCGTTGAATGGGTTCAGGCTGACCTCACAGTGAGTCCGGTGCCCGACGGACCCTACGACGTCGTGATGGCATTCAGCTATCTCGACCGGGCGCAGATGCCCCGCTTTCTCGATGCCGTCAAGCCCGGCGGCCACTTCCTGCTGGAAACCTTCCTCGAGCAGCAGCGCGAGCTTGGGTGGGGGCCGACGGCCGATGAGCACCTCCTCAAGTCGGGGGAGCTGTGGTCGCTCGTCGAGCCCTTCGAGATCGTGCTGGCCCGCGAAGTCCTGGAAGTCCTCGACGGGCGTTCGAGAGCGGTAGCGAGCGTCCTGGCCCAGCGTCCGCTCGAATGATTGTCGCGTAAGGCCACGTACCACAAGGGCGGTGGCCGGCCGCGCTTACCCCGACTAGCTTTGAGGTGTCATGCAGCAGGCCGG
Source organism: Gemmatimonadota bacterium (assembly GCA_039587315.1). Lineage (GTDB taxonomy): Bacteria > Gemmatimonadota > Gemmatimonadetes > Gemmatimonadales > GWC2-71-9 > WVYX01. Next base: position 61,331 of record JBDHIS010000006.1, read on the forward strand.
AAACGGACGTCGGGTTGCGGTGGTCGCGGGGTGCCGCTCGCCCTTCTGCAAGTCGGGAACGGTCCTCAGGGACGTCCCGGCTGTTGATCTCGCCAAGCACGCGGTGGTCGAACTCGTCCATCGCGCAAACCTCACAGGCAAGGAAGTCGACGAGCTCTACTTCGGGCAGGTAGTCCCGAGCCCGCTCGCTCCGAACATTGCCCGTGAGGTGAGCCTGCTTCCACAGTTCCCCCCGAGCATTCCCGCCGCTTCGGTCAATCGCGCCTGCGCGTCGGCGAACAGCGCGATCGCCACGGGACGGGATCAGATCGTTCTGGGACACGCCGACGTAGTGGTCGCCGGCGGAGCCGAGACTCTCTCGGACATCCCTATCCTGCACTCGCGCCGCTTCTCCGACCTGCTGGTGGGCCTGAGCAAGGCGAAGAGCACTGCCGCACGGGTGAAGTTGCTGTCGTCGTTCCGCCCCAGGGACCTGGTCCCGGTAACGCCTGCCATCGCCGAGCCCTCGACCGGGCAGACGATGGGCCAGTCGGCGGAGAAGATGGCAAAGCTCAACGGAATCACGCGCGAGTCGCAGGACGAGTTCGCCCTGCGCAGCCACAAGCTGGCGCACGCCGGCACGGAGGATGGCCGGCTCCTAGCCGAGATCGCGCCGATCCTCGTGCCTGACTCGAGCGGTGCCGTGAGCCGCGACAACGGTGTGCGTGCGGACGCCAGTCTCGAGGAGATGGCCAAGCTGAAGCCGGTGTTCGACCGGCGTTACGGGACTGTGACGGCGGCGAACTCGTCACCGCTCACTGACGGCGCGGCCGCGGTTCTGCTGATGAGTGAGGAGGCGGCCGGCGCGCACGGCTTCGAGCCGCTCGCGTTCATCCGCTCCTACGCGGTCGCCGCGCTGGATCCCGGCGACCAGCTGCTCATGGGTCCGGCATACGCTGTGCCCGAGGCGCTGGACCGGGCCGGGATCGGGTGGAAGGAGCTCGGGTTGGTCGAGATGCACGAGGCCTTTGCCTCTCAGGTGCTCTCGAACATTCAGGCCTTCGAGTCGCGGCAATGGGCCCAGGAACACCTGGGACGCGCCGAACCCATCGGCGAGGTGGATTGGGATACGCTCAACGTCATGGGAGGATCGATTGCGATCGGGCATCCGTTCGGGGCGACCGGGGCGCGCATAACGCTGACCCTCGCCAATGAGATGAAGCGCCGTGACGTCGAGTTCGGGTTGATCTCGGTGTGCGCACAGGGCGGCATGGGGTTCGCGATGGTCTTGGAGCGGAGCTGACGGTGGGCGCGTTCACGATCCGTGTAGAGGACGGAATCGGGTGGCTGGTGCTCGACCTGCCGGGCGAGCCCGTCAACAAGATCACCCGCGCGGTGCGCCACGAGTTGGACGAGGCGCTGGATCGGCTGGTTGCCGACAAGGAGATTCGGGCCGTCGTGTTGATTTCCGGCAAGCCCGACTCGTTCATTGCCGGTGCGGACATCGACGAGTTCGTCGCGCTGAAGTCCCGTGAGGAAGCGTACGAACTCGTGCGCTCGGGCCAGGCGCTGGTCAATCGGCTGGAGCGTCTCGGCAAGCCGATCGTGGCGGCCATCAACGGCGCGTGTCTCGGCGGTGGACTGGAGGCCGCACTCGCGTGCACCTACCGGATTGCCAGCGACGATCCCAAGACGCGTATCGGTCTACCCGAAGTCCAACTGGGGATCATTCCCGCCGCCGGCGGATGCCAGCGGCTGCCCCGGCTGATCGGAGTGCGCGCGGCGCTCGACGTCATTCTCGCCGGCAAGCAGTTGGCTGCGAGGCGCGCCTATCGCGTCGGCATCGTGGACGAGCTGGTGCCACGGGCCATCCTGGAAGAGGTCGCGCTGAAGGCAGCCAAGCGGCTGGCCGGTGGCTGGAAGCCCAAGCGCCACCGCCGGGGTGCGGCTGACCTCGCCCTGGACAGGAACCCGCTGGGGCGGCGCGTCGTGTACGGCACCGCAAAGAACCAACTCCTCAAGAAGACGCGGGGCCACTACCCCGCCCCCGAGGCCGCCCTGAGCGCCGTGCAGCACGGGATGAAGCACGGCATCGAGTCGGGGCTCGACATGGAGGCCGCGTTCTTCGCCGAGCTCGCGGTGGACGACGTGTCGCGCAGGCTCGTGCAGATCTTCTTCGCCACGGCGGCTCTCAAGAAGGACCCCGGCGTCGAGGGCGACGCGCCCGACCCGGTGCCGATATCGAATCTCGGCATCGTGGGCGCGGGCTTCATGGGCGCCGGCATCGGCGGCGTGGCGGTTGCCCAGGCCGGGGTGGACGTGCGATTCCGGGATACCGACTTCGACCGCGTTGCCAAGGGCCTCGAGGGGGCGCGCAAGATCCTCAAGGGCAGGCTCGAGCGGCGGCGTATAGACAAGTACGAATACCGGCGACTCGACCGCCTGCTCTCAGGCAGCACGGGTTACGAGAGCTTCAGACGTCTGGGCCTCGTGATCGAAGCGGTGTTCGAGGACCTGGACGTCAAGCACGAGGTGATGCGGGCCATAGAGGAGAACGTGCGCGACGACTGCATCATCGCGTCGAACACGAGCACCATCCCGATTGCGCGCATCGCTCAAGTGGCGGACCGCCCGGAGCGCGTGCTGGGAATGCACTTCTTCTCGCCCGTCGCGAAGATGCCGCTGCTCGAGGTCATCGTGACCGACAAGACCGCACCGTGGGTCACGGTGAGCGCCGTGGCGTTCGGCCGCAAGATCGGCAAGACCGTGATCGTGGTCCAGGACCAGCCCGGCTTCTGGGTGAACCGCATCCTCGGACCCTACCTGAACGAGGCCAGCCGGCTGCTGCAGGAGGGAGTCACGGTCGAGCACATCGACAAGGCGATGACGAAGTTCGGCTTCCCGGTGGGTCCGGTCACGCTGCTCGATGAGGTGGGGCTGGACGTGGCACGAAAGGCGGCCGAGGTACTGCATGAGGCCTTCGGCGAGAGGATGGAACCCCGAGGGAGCATTCTTCGGATGATTGAGGACGGCCGTCTTGGCAGGAAGAGCGGCAGCGGGTTCTATCGTTACGAGAAGGGCAAGAAGCTGGAGGTGGACGAGACCGCATACGAGATCATCGAAGCCGCGGCCAGCTCCAAGGTGCCGCGGGAAGATGTTGCGCAGCGGCTGGTGTACGCGATGCTCAACGAGGCGGCCCGCGCTCTCGACGAGGGCGTGGTGCGCTCGCCCCGCGACGGTGACGTGGGCGCCATATTTGGGATCGGATTCCCTCCGTTTCTGGGAGGCCCGCTGAGACACCTGGATGAGATTGGCGCCAAGGGAGCCGTGGCAACGCTACAGCGGCTCGCGGAAACCTATGGTGATCGTTTTGCGCCCTGTCCTCGGCTCGTGCGAATGGCCGAGGCCGGCGAGCGCTTCTACCCCGCCTGAACCCACACACTCTAAACGTGCTGCGAACCACTTTTCTCTGGCTGAGCGAGAACCCCGGAATCTTCAGCTTCGTCAAGCGCAACCGCCTGGCGCGTCGCATCGCGTCGCGGTTCGTCGCAGGCGAGACGCTCGATACCGCCATCGAGGCGGCGCGTGCCACGAACGCCAAGGGCATAATGGTGAGCCTGGACCTGCTGGGCGAGAGCGTCTCGAGCCCGGAGGAAACGCACCAGGCGCGCGACGAGATCATCCGCACCGTGGAGGCGGTTGCCGAGTCGGGCATCAAAGGCAACGTATCCATCAAGCTGACGCAACTGGGACTCGACATCAGCGACGAGCTGTGTGCCCAGAACGCTCGCGCCGTGCTGGACCGCGCGAAGGAACTGGACGTCTTCGTTCGGCTCGACATGGAAGCCTCCGAATACACCGAGCGGACGCTGCGGTTGTTCTACGACCACTTCCACCAGGAGTACGACGGGCTCACTGGAGTAGTGATCCAGAGCTACCTCAGACGCTCGGAGCAGGACGTCGAGCGGCTCAACTCTCTGCAAGCGCGGGTGCGACTGTGCAAGGGTGCCTACGCCGAGCCGGAGGAGATCGCGTTTCAGGAGCGCGGAGAGGTGAGCGCGTCGTTCGTGGCGATCATGGAGCAGTTGGTGGAGAAGGGCAATTACCCCGGCATAGCGACGCACGATGCCGAGTTGATCGACAAGACGGTGGCGTTCGTGGAGGAGAAGGGGATTCCGCCAGAGCGATTCGAGTTTCAGATGCTCTACGGCGTGCGGCGCGATCTCCAGGACGAGCTCCACACCAAGGGCTACAACATGCGGGTCTACATCCCGTTCGGTACGGCTTGGTACCCCTACCTGATGCGGCGTCTCGCCGAACGTCCGGCCAACGTGGCGTTCATGGTGGCCAGCCTATTCAAAGAGACATTCCGGCGGCGGTGACCGACGATTCGACGCTGGGCGGCTACCTCGAGGCTCACTCTCGTCCCCCTGCATTCGAGGGCTCCGACGGTGTGGCGTACTCGGCGGCCGTCTACGTGGACGACACGCCCGACGAGAGCGGCCGCTACGGCGGGGCGGTCCTCTTCGTGCGCTGGTCAGAGGGAGGCGACAGTCCGGTGGGACACCTCGAGAGCCCGTTCCTCGTCCTCGGAACGACACCCGAGGAGGCTGATGCCGCCATCCGTGCTCTCTCGCTGCACGAGGTGAAGGCCGAGCTGGACAAGGCCATTGCCGGGTCCGAGGAGCGACCCAACTGACGGACACCCTGAGGGGGGTCGTTCTCTCGAAGGCCGGCGGACGCTACCGGATCTTCCACGAGGGGGAGGACTTCGACGCCACGCTGCGCGGGCGCCTGAAACGGGGCCGCGGCAAGGTGCTGGTGGGCGATAACGTGACGGTGGAGTTGCACCCGGACGAGGCCGCCACCATCGAGGAAGTGCATCCGCGCCGCTCCTTGTTGAAGCGGCGTAGCCCCGGCAAGTCGCATGGTGAGCGCGAGGTTGCAGCCAACGTTGACCAGGTGGTGGTCGTGGGGGCTGCCAGTCATCCGGACTGGGATCCCCACCAGATGGACCGGTTCACGGCGGTTGCGGCCGCAAACGATCTTCCCTTGCTGCTGGTGGTCAACAAGTGCGACCTGGTGGACGACTGTGGGGCTGCCGGCGCACCGTACGAGCAGGCCGGCTACGCAGTGCTGCTCACCAGTGCACGCGAAGGGAGCGGGATCGACGCGCTGCGCGCCCGACTCGAGGCGTGCGTGTCGCTGCTCACGGGGCCGACCGGCGTGGGCAAGTCGAGCCTGCTCAACGCGGTTCAGCCCGGCCTGAGGCTGCGCACCGGGGAGGTGAGCGCCAAGTCACGCACCGGCCGCCACACGACGGTGTCGGCCGAAATGCATCCACTCGGCGGTGGCGGGTTCGTAGTGGACACTCCGGGACTGCGCGACATTGGCCTCTGGGGGCTGGAGCCGCCAGAGGTGGCGGCGGCGTTCCCCGAGTTCGCCGAGCGCGCTCCCCAGTGCCGGTTCGATGATTGCCGCCACCTTGAGGAACCCGGCTGTGCGGTGGTGGCTGCGGTGGAGCGCGGTGAGATAGTGCCGAGCCGGCTCGAGTCGTATCGTCACCTGTTGGAGGAGGCCTACAGGGCTGCGCGCCCGTGGGCATGAAAGGGAGCGTCCGTGCCTGAAGACCATGCGGCGACACTAGTGGCGCCGTTCACGGGTGAGCGGTACTCGAAGCACGCCCAACTCGGCGAGTTGATCGCGCCGCCGTACGACGTGATCCTGCCGGCGGCGCGGGCGACTCTTGCGGCTCGGGACCCGCACAACGTCGTGCATCTCATCCTCCCCGAGGGCGACGGCGACCGTTATGAGAATGCGGCGCGGCTGCTCGCCGAGTGGCGCGAAGAGGAAGTGCTGAAGGCGGACGCGAAGCCCTCCGTCACGGTGTTGCGTCAGGAGTTCCTCACGCCGAGCGGAGAACGGCGCGTTCGCACCGGCGTGATCGGGGGCGTCGCGGTGGAGCCGTTCTCCGAGGGCCGGGTCAAGCCCCACGAGAAGACGCATGCCGGCCCCAAGGAGGATCGCCTGGCGCTGCTCAAGGCGACCGCGGCGATGTTCGAGTCCCTGTTCATGGTCGCGCGCGACGGGAGCGGTGAGTTACGACGACTACTGGACGAGGCAGCAGGCGCGAAGCAGCTGGCGACAGCCGAGCTGGGAGGCGTGACGAACACGGTGTGGCGGGTGACGGGTCCCGCCGCCGATTCTCTCGCCGCGGCGGCGGGCAGTGAGGCGCTCTATATCGCCGACGGCCATCACCGCTACGAGACCGCGGTCGCCTACAGGGGCGACAACCCTGCGGCGGATCGCGTTCCGGCGCTGATCGTGCCGGCGGGAGACCCCGGCTTGGTGGTGCTGCCGACGCACCGGATCGTGTACGGAAAGCCCGTGAACGAAGATGCGATGTTGGGCGATCTGAGGGAGCGGTTCCAGATGCGCGAGCTGCCGTCGCAGGTCAACTACCTGGAGGAGCTGGGCTCGCTGCACGAACGCGGGACGGCGTGTGTCCTGGTGCTCCCGGGCGCCCGGGCAGTGGCTCTGCTGCTCAAGGGTGGTGCGAGCCTCGGAGACCTGCCGTTCGCCAACGAGCCCGCGGTGGCATCGCTGGACGTGGCCCGGATCGACGAGATAGTGGTGAAGCGGCTCAAGACGGCGGCCGGACACGGGGCGACCGTGCACTACAGCGCGGACCGGGACCAAGTCATCGACGAAGTACGCCAGGGTGAGGCCAGCGTCGGGGTCCTGCTGAACCTGACCGATCTCGACCAGGTGCTGTCCGTGGCGGATGCAGGCTCGGTGATGCCGCCCAAGTCCACGTACTTCATGCCGAAAGTCCCCAGCGGACTGGTGGTGGCCGGCTACTGAGTTGCACGGTGGGTGCACGCTCACGAGATTCGTCAGACCCCCAGGAGAGAGAAGCAGCATGAAAGTGCGTTCGCGCGAGCGCATCCTCGCAAATCTCGAGGCCGTCTACCGGGAGGCCTACGACCGGGCCAGCAAGCTGGGCGACCAGGAGCGAATGACGCAGCTCGACTCCTCGTTCCAGCGCGAGCAGCTCATCCTCGAGGTCCTGTTGGACATCCGCGATGCGCTCGCCACGGCGGGCGTGGCTCCGGACTCCACGTCGGCGCTGGAGAAGCTGGAGACGCTTCGCAAGCTCACGAAGCTCAAGTAGGGCGGTTATCTTTTCCGGCCATGACCTCCCACACCAACCCGCGTTCCAAGACCCGACCGAAGCGCAAGCCGGCCGCGCGGCTCGAGAAACACGAGTTGCTCGAGCTGTATCGCCTCATGCTGCTCTCGAGGCGGTTGGACGACAAGGAAGTGCAGCTCAAGCGCCAGAACAAGATCTTCTTCCAGATCTCGGGCGCCGGGCACGAAGCGGTGCAGGTGGCGGCCGGGAAGATCCTCAAGGCCGGGCACGACTGGTTCTATCCCTACTACCGCGACCGGGCGCTGTGCCTTGCGCTCGGCATGACGCCGACGGAGATGCTGCTGTCGGCGGTCGCGGCCGCGGACGACCCCAACTCGGGCGGCCGCCAGATGCCCTCTCATTGGGGGCACAAGGACCTCAACATCGTGAGCTCGTCGAGCCCCACCGGCACGCAATACCTGAACGCGGTGGGATGTGCGGAGGCGTGGCTGCGCTACGACCGGCTGAAGGACATCCCCGATCGCGAGCAGCAGATCGAGAGCGACGAAGTGGCGCTCGTGACCTCGGGCGACGGAACCACGAGCGAGGGCGAATTCTGGGAGGCTCTGAACACGGCGAGCAACCTGCAGCTGCCGGTCATCTTCCTGATCGAGGACAACGGCTACGCGATCTCGGTTCCGCGTGAGGTGCAGACGGCGGGCGGGTCCATTTCCAGTCTCGTGGCGTGCTTCCCCAACCTGTACGTGGACGACATGGATGGGTGCGATCCGCTGCTGTCGTACGACGTCCTGGCGACGGCCGCGGCGTACTGCCGCGCGCGCAAAGGCCCCGCGCTGATCCACGCGGATGTGATACGGCCGTACTCCCACTCGCTGTCCGACGACGAGGTGCACTACAGGCCGGAGTGGGAACGGGAGGAAGAAGCGAAGCGGGACCCGATCGTCACGTTCCCCGCCTGGCTCATCGCCGATGGTGTGGCGTCCGAGGCCGAGATCGAGCAGATCGGGGCCACGGTGGACGAGGACATCGAACTGGCCACTGAGGTCGCGCTCGCCGCGCCGCAGCCGGGCGCCGACACGATATACCAGTACGTGTATTCCCCCGACGTGGACCCGACGTCCCGTGCCTTCGACAGCGAAGACGCGCCGCAGTTCGAGGGCGAGCCGACCACGATGGTCGATCTGCTCAACAAGTGCCTAGCGGACGAGATGACGCGCGAGCCGCGCATCGTGATGTTCGGCGAGGACATCGCTGACGTGTCGCGCGACGAGCACATCGAGGACGTGAAGGGCAAAGGCGGCGTCTTCAAGGTGACCTGGGGCCTGCAGAAGAGGTTCGGGGCGGATCGGGTGTTCAACTCTCCGCTTGCGGAGGCCAACATCGTCGGTCGAGCGGTGGGACTCGCCACGCGCGGCATCAAGCCGGTCGTGGAGATCCAGTTCTTCGACTACATCTGGCCGGCGTACCACCAGATTCGAAACGAGTTGGCGCTGCTGCGCTGGCGCAGCAACAACGCGTTCAGCTGTCCAGTCGTGATCCGCGTGACGTACGGTGGCTATCTCAAGGGCGGCTCCATCTATCATTCGCAGACCGGCGCGTCACTGTTCACGCACATACCAGGTTTGCGAGTGATTTGTCCCGCCACCGCCCTGGACGCAAACGGACTGCTGCGCACCGCGATCCGCTGCGACGATCCGGTGATCTTCTTCGAGCACAAGCACCTGTATCGCCAGACCTACAACAAGTCGGCGTATCCGGGTGCGGATTTCATGATCCCCTTCGGCAAGGCCAGGGTCGCGCGAGAGGGCTCCGACGTCACCGTGATCACGTACGGCGCCGTCGTGCAACGCTCGATCGTCGCGGCCAAGGAACTCGAGGAGAGCGAGGGCGTCAGCGTGGAGGTCATAGACCTGCGGTCGCTGGCCCCCGTGGATTGGGAGACGATCGCGCAGTCGGTCCGAAAGACGAGCAAGGTGCTCGTGGCGTACGAGGACTCGCTTTCCTGGGGCTACGGGGCGGAGCTGGCCGCCAGGATAGGTGACGAGCTGTTTTCGTGGCTGGACGCGCCGGTTAGGCGGTTGGCGTCAACCGATACGTTCGTAGCGTATGCACCCGAGTTGGAGGATGTGATTCTGCCGCAGGTGGCAGACGTGAGAGCCGCCGTGAAGGAGCTCGCCGCCTTCTAGCGCTTACCCAGCGCTTCCTTGATCTCCCCCGCGGCGTCAAGCGCCGCATCCATGTCTATCCGCAGCGCGCGCGCCTGCTGTGTGGCGGACGTCAGGTCGCCCAGGACCTGTTGTACGCCCGCCGACCGGAGGCGCAGTAAGTCGAAGCGCACGTTCTGGATCGCGATGACGCACGACTCGAACTGTGACTCGACCTTGCCGCGGCGCGTCACCAGTTCTCCCAGTGCAACGCGCTGACGCTTGAGGAGGTCCAGCCTGCGCTCCGTGTCGGTGCTCGGCTCAGCTCCCTCCTGCTCCTCGATCCGCTGGTCGAGCTGAGCGAGCGCCTCGTCGTTCACGTCGCGATCCATTGCGGCGAGGGTGCGGGCCAGTTCTACGGCCCTCTCCGTGAGCCCGTTCACCGTGGGCACTACCTCGGGCAGCATCGCGCTCTCTGCCGCCGGCAGGCGCTCGACCAGCCTCACGATCGCGGTGTGGTCGCGACGCATCTGCTCGATCTGTACGGCGAGCTTGCCGTACTCGCCCGTCGTGGGTTCGGCGGCGACCGCGGCGGGAAGGGCTGCGATCGCCGGCCCCTTGCCTGGAACGGGGAGCGCATCCGGCGCCGGCGGGCGGTGCAGCACGTCGCGCATGCTGTAGCCCGACGACCAGAGCTTGCCGTATTGCGAGGCGAGCCCGATGCCCCAGCCGATGGCGGGGAAGAGGAACCACGGAGTCTCGATACCGGTGACGACGTTGAGCAGCAGCAGCCCGCCGTTCACGGACACGTACGACGCGAAGTTGGCGCGAAACTTCCGCACCACGCCCGGCTCCTCGGACGGCTTGGTGGGCTTGGGCTTGTCCTCTTCCTTGCGGCGCTGCAGCGCCCTGCCCCGCTCCCGGGGCCCACGCCGTGCGGGCCTATCCCGATCCCGCTCCCCCTCGCTGAACCACTCCCACCACTCGGAGTCCTTGGCCCGGCCACGGCTGCGCGACGCTGCCGGACGCTGCGAGGGCCGCTGAGGCCGGCCCGGCCTGTGCGCGGGTGGGCGGGGCCGGTACGGTGCCGAGGTGCGCGACTCCAGTGCGCGGCGCAGCGCGTCGGCGGTGGGCCAGCGATTCTCCGCCTCCTTGTCGAGGCAGCGCATTACTGAGGTCGCCAGATCCTCGGGGCAGTCCGTCCGCAGCTCACGGATGTCGGTCGGGATCTCGGTAACCTGCTTGAGGAGGATCCCCGCCACTGTGGGCGCTTTGAAGGGAAGCTCCCCGGTGAGCATCTCGTATGTCACGACGCCCAGCGAATAGATGTCGCTGCGGGCGTCGATTTCCTTCTCACCGGCCGCCTGCTCCGGGCTCATGTACGCGGGGGTGCCGATGGCCACTCCGGTCCCCGTCAGAGTCCCGCCGTCCACGGCGGTCAGGGCCTTGGCGATGCCGAAGTCCGTGACGACCACCCGGCGGCGGGTGCCCTCGAGCAGGATGTTGTCGGGCTTGATGTCCCTGTGCACTACGCTCATCGCGTGCGCGAGGCCCAGTGCGTCGGCGGTCTCGGCCGCAATGCGGCGGGCCTCCTCGGAGGGCAACCGCTCCCGGCGCCTCAGCCGGGCAGCGACCGACTCGCCGTCCACGTAGGCCATTACGAAGTACACCAGGCCGCCGGAGTCGCCTACGGCGTGGATCGGGACTATGTGTGGATGTGACAGTCGGGCCGCGGTCTGCGCCTCGCGCAGGAAGCGTTTTCTGATCTCCTCCCGGAAGGCCAGGTCGGGTGGGAGGACCTTGATGGCGACACGGCGCTTGAGCTTCAGGTCGCGGGCGCTATATACGATCCCCATGCCGCCACGGCCGATCTCCCCCTCGATCTCGTAGGAGTCGGCGAGGGTGTCGGCAAGGCGCGCCGCCACAGACCGCATATTGGCATCTTCCATGTAGCATATGCTCCGGACCGGGGGTAGATTAACGTGACCCTAACCCCCAAGCAACCTGAATAGTACGCCTTCTGAGCATGCGATGCGTTGGGTAACCGACGATGCGGGACGCCGGTGGTCGGCCGAGCGGGTGGGCCGGACCTCGGGAATGATCTCGACGAAGAAGGACAAGCGTACGTTCCCGGAGCCGGCCGACATCATTCGCTTCGAATGCGCATCGGACGATTCGGAGCCGGCGCGGGAGGTCACTGCGCGCGCCGGGTTGCTGGAGCAGCTCACGGAGTCGGAGCTCAGGGCCCTGCTCAACGTCGCTACCCGCGCACCCTGATAGCATCTTCCGACGGGCCCGAACCCTCGGCCAGAATGGCAGCCGGGGGAGCGTGCGTGGCGCCCTTGGCAGGAACTCGGTGCCGGAAAGGGGTGTTCCACCCCTTGGAAGCGGGGTTTTGGGGGCCTCTCAGTGGCACGGACCCTGCTTCACGAGGGGTCGCATGAGCGACCACGAGCCCACCAACCCCTCGACCGGAGGGGAGAGAGATATGCCTGAGAACAACACGACTCGGATGCGCGTGCCGGTCCTGCCGCTGCGCGAGACCGTGATGTTTCCGGGGGTCACGGCGCCGATTGGCGCCGGGCGACCCGGCACGCTGCGGGCCATAGAGGCTGCCCTACGCGAGGAGGAGCACCTCATCTTCGCCGTGGCCCAGCGCCAGAACGTAGACAACGCCCAGCCCGAGGTGCTCTACACGACGGGCACCCTCGCTCGCATCGGGCAGGTGCAGCGTGGCATTGGGGGCGTTCAGCTCCTGCTCCAGGGGGAATACCGCGCGACGGTGCTGCAGTTCTCGCAGGCTGAAGGCTACATCGAGGCGGTGATTCAGGAGGCGCCCGATCTGCCTCCGCTGGACCCGGAGGACGCCGCGTTCGTCGCGCTCCACAAGGAGGTGCGCGAGCGGGCCGCCGAGCTCGGAGTGAAGACCGGGCTGCCGCAGGACGTCGTGCAGCAGGTACTCGAGGGAGTCGAGGACGCCGGGAAGTTCGCCGACCTGGTCGCAGGCTACATGGACATCTCGGCAGCCGAGCGGCAGGCGCTGCTCGAGACGCGTGGCGTCGAGGAGCGGCTGCGGCGCGTGCTGATCCACGTGCAGCGACAGCTGGAGCTGGCGGACGCGCAGGAGGAGATCAAGTCCAAGGTCCAGGAGGAGATCGGCGAGCGACAACGCGAGATGTTCCTGCGCGAGCAGATGAAGGCGATTCAGAAGGAGCTGGGCGACGACGATTCGCAGGAGGTGGACGAGCTACGCGAGCGGATCCTCAAGCTCGAGCTGCCAGAGGAGGCGCGCAAGGAAGTCGATCGCGAGCTGCGGCGATTGGAGCGCACCGCGAAGGACTCGATGGAAGCGCAGGTCATCCGCACGTTCCTGGAGACCGTGTCGGAGTTGCCCTGGAATTTTCGCAGCGACGATCACCTCGATCTCAAGGGCGCGGCACGGATCCTGGACGAGGACCACTTCGGACTGCAGGACGTGAAGGACCGGGTGCTCGAGTTCCTGGCCGTACGGTCGCTACTCGGGCAGCGGGATAAGCGAGACACCGGGGAGTTCGTAGGCAACATCGACGACCGCCGTGGCAAGGGCTCGATCCTGCTCTTCATAGGACCGCCGGGTGTTGGGAAGACCTCGATCGCGAAGTCCATAGCGCGAGCCATCGACCGCAGGTACGTGCGCATCTCGCTGGGAGGCGCGCGTGACGAGGCGGATATCCGCGGTCACCGCCGCACCTACGTGGGCGCCATGCCCGGGCGCATCATCGAGGGAATGAAGCGTGCCGGGACGAAGAACCCCGTTTTCCTGCTGGACGAGGTGGACAAGCTGGGCGTCTCGTTCCAGGGAGATCCGGCCGCGGCGCTGTTGGAGGTGCTGGACCCGGCGCAGAACGACTCGTTTACGGACCACTACCTCGGCGTACCGTTCGATCTCTCCGAGGTGCTGTTCATTGCGACGGCCAATTACAGGCAGAACATTCCCGGCCCGTTGCTGGACCGCATGGAAGAGGTCGAGTTCAGCGGTTATACCGAGCGCGAGAAGCTGGCGATCGCGAAGCAGTTCCTGGTCCCGCGGCAACTCACCGAGGCGGGGCTGAAGCCGGGAGAGCTGCTGCTGGGCGACGACGCAGTGCGCGAAGTGATATCCGGGTACACGCGCGAAGCCGGCGTGCGCCAGCTCGAGCGCGAGATCGGCAAGATGGCGCGCAAGGTCGCGCGCAAGATCGCCTCCGCCGACGTGGAGTCCTTGGAGCTCACGAAGGAAGGTGTGGACGATCTGCTCGGTCAGCCGAAGGTCCATCCCGAGCAGGCCTCCAAGGAAGACGAGGTCGGCGTCGCAACGGGGATGTTCTACACGCCTGTGGGCGGCGACATCATGTTCGTCGAAGTGTCGGTGATGAAGGGGCGAGATCAGCTCGTGCTCACCGGACAGTTGGGCGACGTGATGAAGGAGTCCGCGCAGGCGGCGCTGACATACGCCAAATCCCACTCCGAAGAGCTGGGGATCAAGGAAGACGATCTCGCCGGACGGGACGTACACATACACGTTCCGGCGGGTGCCATTCCCAAGGACGGTCCTTCGGCGGGAGTGACGATGGCCACGGCATTGGTGAGCGCGCTGGCGGAGACGCCGGTCCGTCACGACATCGCGATGACCGGAGAGATCACGCTCTCGGGACGCGTACTGCCGATCGGCGGAGTGAAGGAGAAGGTGCTGGGAGCGTGCCGGGCGGGGATCACGAACATCATACTGCCCAAGGACAACCTCCCCGACCTGCAGGAGCTGAGCGAGGAGGAGAGGAGCACCCTCACCGTGTACCCGGCGGAGCGCTTGAGCGAAGCGCTGGATATCGCTTTGGGCCGCACGGAAGGGACTCCGGCCGAGTTGCGGAAGCCGGAGCCCGAGCTGGTTCCCGGCTAGACGACTACCAGGACAGCGACCGGACCAGCAGGTCGCTCACACTCGAGATCCAGTCAGCCCGGCTCAGTTCTGCCGGGCTTTCTGTGAGCGCCTCTTCCAGAGCCAGGTACCCGACGAGCAGGACCGCCGCCTGCCGCGCCGCCGCAGCCGGGTCCACGTCGTCCCGGAAGTAACCGAGCCCCTGCCCTCGCGAGACAACACGCGCGAGCTCCTTGGTAATCTCGCGGATAGGACGGTCGGCGGACTCGGTATCCGCGTCGAACGCGCCACGCACCACGAGCCGTGCCAGCTGCGGTGAGCCAGCCAAAGCCTCGAAGACCGCCTTGAGCCGGGACCTGAGACTCTCGGTGGCGCTGAACTCGATCGAGGTCCCGCTGGTGACCGCGGCCCGCAGTTCTTCGGCGGCGGCGTCCAAGATCCCCTGGTAGAGGCCGGCCTTGGAACCGAAGTAGTAGAAGAGGAGCTGCTTGTTGACCCCGGCCTGCTTCGCGATCCGCTCGGTTCGAGCGCCGGCGTAGCCGTGCTCCGCGAACTCGGCGGTCGCAGCATCGGCCACGAGTTTTCGTGAGTTGCGGTTGGGTCCCGGCTCGGCCACGGTCAACCATTTGGTTGAGAACCAAGGAATACTCGGTATTCCAAGCGGTTACGTCAAGAGGCCTGAGCCGTCAGGGCCGCGAGTGAGGCGCTCACGACCCCCCGCAGCAGTGATTCCGAGGTCCAGTAGCCGGTCAGTCCACCGTCCTCGATGCGTCCCAACAAGGCCGCCTCGGGCGTCAGCAGGAGCACGACCTCCGCCCCGAAGTGCTGCCTCAGCGGATCGGGCTCGATCGATCCGGCAACTGGCAGCGGCAGCCGGGCCGGGGGCTCGCCCACGACCCAGAGGACGGTGTCCGTCCCGTCGGCCTCCCGCTTGCGCCAGATCGGGAGCAACGCGGCCACCAGGCGGCCCGGACCCAGGAAGCTCACGGGCCCCGATTCGCGCGCCGCCGTCCTGAGCACCAACTCCTGAAGCTGGCGCTCACCTTCGAACGGGACGATGGCGGTAGCACCCGATGCCGCCAGCTCCCCTACCTGACGCTCGAGCCGGTCCAGCTTCCCCGCTTCCAGCGCCGCGATCCTAGCCAAAACGGTTTCCGGGCCGACCGCGCGGAAGACTTGGGGTGTACTCCCGGCAGCGGTGGCCGCCCCCTTGGCAACGAGCCCGTTCAACGCCTGGTAAGCGTTTGCCCGGGCGACACTTAGCTCCTTGGCGACGGCGTAGCCGGAGGAGGGCCCGCGGTCCAGGAGCGCGGTGTAGGCGGCACTCTCGGTGGGTGTGAAGCCGAATGGGGTGAAATCTATGGACATATAGTAGTTGTCTAAGCTACTACTATACTGGGACTTCGCTCGGCCGCGCGCAACCCCACAGGGCGGGGGCCCAGCGGTCATCGTCCCGTGAAGCCGCTGAAACACGGGGAATGCCGCACTCGTCTGGTTAATCAGGACCGCAAGGAGAGCGAAACGTGGATGTTCCGGCGGATGCCCTTGGATTCGCGGTGGTCATGGCCACGCTATTCGGAGCCGCCTTTGGCGCGAAACTGCTGGTGTGGGGCAAGGGGCCGATCCGGAGGCTTCGCGGCCAGGCTGCGGACCCGGCGATGGACGAGCGCCTGGCCGAGTTGGAGCAGCGGTTCGAGCAGCTATCCGAGTTTGTGGGAGACCAATCCCGGATGCTCGAGGACTACCATGAGCGTCTCGATTTCGCCGAACGGGTGCTCACGCAACAACGGGGTGAGGGGGGGAAGGCTCTAGAACCTCCGGCCACTCCCGACTAGACGTACTCGAGGTCCCATCCCGCCAGCTTGGCGATGTTGGCCAACCTGAACGTGACGTCCGCCTTGCGGCGCTCCAGGGTCTTTCCGTCCAACTCCAGCGGGTATGCGAAGTCGGCCAGCCGGGAGCTGCTCTTGGGAAGCGCCCTCAGATTCCCGGGATTCCACACCCCGTCAGAGTCGCACTCCCTGAGCAGTCGATTGAGGATGCGTTGAGCCGTGGAGGACTGCCCCAGCATCCGCAGACGGACGAGCAGTTCGATCCAATGCAGAGCGAAGGGAAGGTCCTTCGGGTTTCCGCTGCTCTCGGCTCGTAGCGGATCGCCCAGCACGTGAGTGGTCGGCTTCATAACCTTGCGTCCCACCTGGATGACATACGTCCGCTTCGTCTCCGGCTCGGAGAGGTAGGCGCCCAGGCGCTCCACGAACCCCGCTCGCTCCCGCTGCAGGTTGGGCATGTAGGCCATGATTGCCACCGAATGCACGGTGGGCGGGTACGCGGCGGAATCCAGGATGTTGCGCGATGCCTTGCGCCTGATGGGCTTCTCGGCGATCTCGCTGCGCAGGAACTGCGAGATGCGCGTTGCGATCTTGTGCGCCGCCCCTCGAACACGGGGGTCTTCCATCAGACCAGCTTGCGCGAGCGCTGCGGTGGCGCCCTCCCGCATCATGTCGCGGGCCCAGATGCTCAGGTCGGCGTTGGTCTTGGCCGCCTTCTGGTGCTCGAAGAGCAGTGCCGGATCCTCGTCGCGTGACAGGAGCCGGAAAAGGGTCCGCTCCGTGAGGCGAAACACTCGCTCGCTGCGCGGTACACCCATCTCCAACAAGCGACGGTATTGCGCCACTGTCCCGACATCCTTGATACCCTGGGCTTTATTGGCTGTCAGGCCGAGGATGTTGCCGGCCCAGACCCCGTTCGCCTTCTGCTTCTTGACGGTCGCCGTAACTCCTTTGTATTGAAGGAGTTCAGCACGAAGCTCCTCGAGATCGGCGGGCGTAGCCGCTCCCTGTGGCAGGATCTCGGTAACGGTCCGCCACCTGATGGGAGCGCAGGCGTTCTCGCGGAGCCAGCTGACCGGTACGCGGTGACTCGATGGCAGTTCCAGCGGATCGGCTCCTTGACGGGGCAAACGGGGCGGAAAAATCGGGCGGGAACATACCGCACTTGCCGCCCGACCACCACCCCCCAATTTCGATTCTCCCGGCACTCCGGGCGGGAGCGGCGGAGGACCGGGGCTATCTGGCGGGGCCCCTCAGCCTCCGTAGCCTCAGCTGCTCCCCCGCCGGGCGGTACTCGGAGTCGCGATTCCAGGACGGGAAGTCGTTGGTGTTGGCGAGGTCCCAGGTGAGCCTCATTAGCAACCTCACCTGCTGCAGTGCCCCCGTATAGTCGAAGCTCTCGCTGAACTCGTCGCCCGGCTGATGATACCTCTCGGCCAGGTAAGCCAGCTCCTCGCCAAGGCCCCACAGTGGCTCCCGGCCCAGGAAGCTCGATCCGCTCACCAGCGAGAGTACCGGGACGCCGGCGCGGGCGAAGACCAGATGGTCGGAGCGGTAGAACCGCCCGGCAGCGGGATTGGGGTCGGTCGCGGGCTCCAGCGCCTGGGCCAGAGCGGCGGACCGGAAGTAGGCGGCGAGATCGGATCGCTCGGCACCCAGGGCCACCACATCGCGCGTGGCTCCGAGCAGGTTGAGGCGGTCCAGGTTGATGAGAGCTGCCGTATGCTCGAGCGGTACCGCCGGGTCCGCCACGTAGGCCGCGGTGCCGAGGAAGCCCGATTCTCCGGCGGTCGCGGCGAGAAACACGACGGAGCGATCGGGGCGGCCGGCAACCGCGGAGAAGCCCGCTGCGGCGCTGATCAGGGCGGATACCCCGGAGGCGTTGTCCAGCGCCCCGTTGTAGACCGAGTCTCCGTCCACCGGGTGCCGCACGCCGAGGTGGTCGTAGTGCGCGGAGAGGAGCACCGCCTCCCGCGCGCGCACCGAATCTCCGCCCGGGAGACGCGCGATCACGTTGCTCGACTCGATCCGCCGCACGCTGTTGCGCAGGTGCACGACGGCGTGCGCGTCGAGTGGGATGGGCCGGAACTCGCTCATCTGCGCACGCCGCTCGAGCAGGTCGAAGTCCCGGCCCGTTTCGGCCACCAGGTCCCGCGCCGCCTGCTCGGTGATCCACGCCCCGAACCTCAGCGTCTCCATCGTCTGGCGATCGGGGCGCACCTGCTCGCCGGACCAAGTGCTGCGGACCGCACTCCACGGGAGCGTCGCGCTCGAATCGGAGTGAATGATGATCACTCCGACCGCTCCTTCCCGAGCCGCCTGCTCCAGCTTGTATGTCCACCATCCGTAGTAAGTGAGAGCGTCGCCGTCGAACCGCGTGCTGTCGGCCAGCCCCGGGTCATTCATCATTACCAGCAGGATCTTGCCGCGCAGCGAGACCCCCTTGTAGTCGTCCCAATCCCAACCGGGAGCCCTCACGCCGTATCCGACGAACACGAGGTCTCCATCCACCGTCATGGACGGCGATGGCTGCTCCGACCACGCGACAAAATCCTCCAGGTGGCGCAGCGTGGTGGTCGTCCGCCGCACCCCGACCACGATGGAAGGGTCGGAGGTGACGCCGACCATCTCCACCGGTTGAAAGAACGAGCCGTTGGGAGCCGCCGGCTCGAGGCCCATGAGCTCGAACTGGGTGGCGATGTAGGCTGCTGCGACGTCGGCACCCGCCGTTCCGGGAGCGCGCCCGCGCAGCACGTCGTCCGACAGAAAGCGCAGGTGAGCCCCGAGCATAACATCGGAGGGCACCGCGAGCGCTCCATCGAGGGGTGACTGCGCCGCTTGCGCGGCGAGCGCAGTCGGTGCAACGAGGCAGCCCGCCGAGAAAGCGAGAGCGTGAAGGGCTCGTCGCACTTTCACTCGCTGCTCTCCGCCTCGGAGATTGGGCACCTTACTCTCGTGATCCGGCCGCGGACGCCGCCCCTGGACTCGCTCGTGAGGACGAGCGTGTCCTCGTCCAGGAAGTCCACCGCCTCGCCCTGGGGCTCGACGGCCCCGATGAGGCATGGCGGACGGCTCAACACCGCCTCCTGCCCGTTCCAATCGAGGAAATACAGCTCGGTATAGGTGCGTACTACCAGCTGCGTGTCGGACGGAGAGACTGCGGCACCGGTGATCCAGCGGCCCAGCATGCGCTGCGGAATGATGTCCAGGTGGCCGAGAAGCCGAGCCTCGGCCGAGTCTTCCCGCGCCGCAGCGGCCGAAATGCGAAACAGTCGAAACGGTCCGGAGCGTCCCTTGGAGATCAGGAGGATCGCTCCGCTCGAATCCACCGCGATTGCCTCGACGTCGCGCGGCCCACCCTCGTAGCTGACGCCAAGTCGGCGCGCCTCCAGCGCTTCGGGCGGTGACTGTCCCGGCCGCGGCGTCCTGTCGGGCTCCGGCAGGATGTACACTGCGTGATCCGAGCGGCGCATCCGGTTGTCGCCGGTGTCGGCTATGTAGAGGCATGCCTCGGCCTCGGGACAGGGACCCAGTGAGATGTCCTCCCAATCCACCGAGCTCGCGCCGGAAACGTGGTATCGGCCCAGGTCGTCTCCCGCGAGGTTGGTGGCGTAGAGGTAGGCGCGGTCGCCCGAGTCGTTGTGGGTCCAGAGGACCCCTTCCAGACGGCGGCTCACGGCGACGCCGGAGCTCTCGTTGAGCGAGGGAGCCGCGAAGGAGCCCGTCGGCTCGAACAGCGTGGGCGTCACGTATTGAGCCTCGAGCGTCCCGTGCACCGCCCCGACTCCGAGCAGCGACATCCAGCTGCCGGCCGCGATGATTGCTCCTGTCCGTTTCGAGCGCATCGCTCCAATTGTACCACTCCCGCTTGCCTCGCGGAAACGGAGCGGCCAAGTTTCGGCCCTCATGATCGAGAGCCTCAAGACCCGTCCGGTCGAGAAACTGCCCGACCGAGTTCGCTTCGACGGCCGCGTGCTGTTCCTGGCCGACGACGCCGGACTCGTGCGCCGCCAGTTGGAGGGCGAAGACATCGACTGGCCCGTCGATGCGCCGCTGCGCGACAACATCTCCACCGATGAGATCACGCCGGCCTACATCTGCTACTACTACGATGAGCGACTGGGCGACTTTCCCTATCTGGGCCTGAAGGCCGGAGACGAATTCCCCATAACAGCCGGTACCGTGAAGGCAGGTGGCTTCGCCTGCTCGGTCAGCGGCAAGCGGCGCGGCAAGGGCTCCTCGCGCGAGGCGTCACCCTACGCGGAGATGAACGCGGGGATCCGGTTGGTGATCGCCGAGAGCATCGAGCGCATCTACAGGGAGAATTGCCAGAACCTGGGGGTTCTCACCAGCACGGACTTCTCGCTCATAGAGCGGCTGCGTCGGGGTGATGAGATCGCACTGAGCGAGTTCACCCAGGGTGAAGGGGAGATAACCCGGGGCATCATCGAGCACGGCGGCCTGTTCCAGTACAACGTCGCGCGGCTCCAGGGCAAGGTGCGCGTGCCGACTATCGATACGGGCAAGCGGCCGATGACGCTCGCGGAGAAGATCCTGGCGCGCAATTGGGTGACCGATCTGGAGCGGGGTGAGATAGGGGTCCCCCACGTGAAGCCCGGCGACGAGGGCTTCGTCCGCACCGACATTCGCTTCAGCCACGAGTACGTGACGCCCATGGCGGCCATCTTCTGGCGCCAGTTCGTGGGCGCGAACGAGAAGATCGTGGATCCCGAATCGGTGTTTCTGTTTCGCGATCATCTCACGTTCCTCGACGTCGCAATGACTGAGGAGAGAAAGGCGCAGGGCCTGCTGGACCTG
The DNA here is from genome assembly GCA_039587315.1 of Gemmatimonadota bacterium. GTDB lineage: Bacteria > Gemmatimonadota > Gemmatimonadetes > Gemmatimonadales > GWC2-71-9 > WVYX01. The sequence continues at coordinate 82,151 of JBDHIS010000006.1, forward strand.
GCGTTGGAACTGAAGGCCAAGCAGGAGGAGTTTGCCGAGCAGCAGGGCGTCAAGCTCTACGGGGAGCTTCCGCGTATCGGCCGCATGGCCGTGCGTGGCTCGGAGGCGATCTGCCACTCGAAGATCCTCGAGCAGCACGCGCTGCCCGGACAGCTGATCATCGGCAGCGATTCCCACACGCCGCACGCGGGCGCCATCGGTGCGGTGGCCTTTGGCGTCGGCACGACGGCCATCTTCAACTCCTGGCTCACGAAGGACGTGCGGCTGAAGGTCCCGCCGTCGGTACTCGTGCGGGTGAACGGCACCAAGCCGGACAACGTGACGGCCAAGGACTTCATGCTGCAGATACTGCGGCATCCGTACGTGAAGAACGGCAACGCCATCGGGAAGATCGTGGAGTACGCGGGTGAGGCCGTGGCGGCGCTGTCGATCGACGAGCGCGCCACGATGACCAACATGGCGGCTGAGGTCGGGGCGTTCACCGGAATCGTGCGGCCCGACGAGAAGGCGATCGAGTTCCTTGTACGCGAGCGCGGTCTGGATCCCGACGAAGTGCGACCTCTGTTGGAGGGACTCTACTCCGACGACGGCGCTGAGTACGAGACGGTGATCGATATCGAAGCCGGCGAACTGCAGCCGATGATCGCGCTCCCCGGTGACCCGGGCAATGGACTGTTCATCGCGGAGCTGGGCGGTCCGGTGAAGGTGGATATCGCCTATGCGGGTTCATGCACGGCGGGCAAGAAGTCCGACATGGACATGTACGCGGCAGTCTTCAAGGAAGCGCTCGAGCGCGGGCGAAAGGTGCACCCCGACGTTGAGTGTTTCATCCAGGTCGGTTCCCAGGAGGTGAAGCGCTACTGCGAGGAGCAGGGATACCTGTCCGTGTTCGAGCAGGTGGGAGCGCAGTTCATCGAGCCCAGCTGCGGCGCCTGCATCAACGCCGGCCCGGGGGTCTCGTACGAGCGTGAGACGGTGACGGTGAGCGCGATCAACCGGAACTTCCCGGGGCGATCGGGGCCGGGTCAACTGTATCTGGCGAGTCCGTATACGACTGCGGCGAGTGCGGTAGCCGGGGAACTGGTCGCCTGGCTGCCGGAGTAGTTCTACTACTACTACTGCTGCTGCGGTAGCGGTCCCTCTTCAAATCCCACGACTGGCGCCACGTACGCCGGGGGTCTGCGCTTCGGCCTGAATGCCGCCGCCGGGTACCTCCCGCTCGCGTTCCACAACACCCAATCGGTGAGTCCCACGTCCTCCACCGCCTGGATCTGTGCGCGCACCTCGGCCGCGGTGTAGCGCGGCCGCCGCAGCGTGAAGGCCTGCAGGTAGGGACGAATCGTCGCCGGGTTGCGCAGAGTCGAGGAGCGCATCACACCCTCCTCCAGCGCCCTGCGCACCACGCGGTAGGGCTCGGCGTTCGGATGACGGATGCCGTAGGAGCCCCGCGGATAGTGACTGGGGTACACCATCGGCAGCAGTACGTCGGCCACCTCGGACAGGTCGTCCCAGTACTGGCCGATGCCCATGCCGTTGGTCGCGCTGGTCGTGAGCCCGAAGACGTCGAGAGTGAACGGAACCCCGAGGTGCTTCACCCTGTCGCGCAGCATGGTCACATGACGGCGCTGGGCGGAACGCTTGCTCTCGCCCGACGTGTTTGCGACGTACACCGCGTTCTGCATGCGTTCCCTGGGTTCGTCCGGGAAACGCACGTAATCGAACTGGATCTCCTTGAAGCCCATCAGCACCGCTTCGGCCGCGATCTCGGCGGCGTACACCCAGACCGAGTCGTGGTAGGCGTCCACCCAGGGTTCACCCAAGCCGTCGAGCCACAGCCCGCCGTCCTTGTGCCGGATGGCCCATTCGCTCTTCCGCTTTGCGAGCAGCGCGTCGCGTGCAACCACGATGCGGGCGATCGCGTGGATTCCCTTGGACTCGAGCAGTGCGAGGCGCTGGCGCACGTTCTTCACGCGCACCATGCCGTTGGCGCCGATCTCGATCGCCGTCGGCACGTTCGACGGGTACGCTATGAACCCGGTCGCGTCTTTGACGTCGATTACGAACGAGTTGACCTCGGTAGTGTCGGCGAGCGCCACCAGTCCGTAGAACCGGTTCGATCCGAACGTCCAGGCGTTCATGTAGATCCCGCGTACGACCGCGGGCGGTTGGCCGGGTGGGGGCGGGGGAATTGCAATCGAGTGCACGACCGGCATACCGACTTCCTTCAGGTAGCTCGGCGCGGAGGCGTCGCGCACCATCAAGTCGAGACCGGGCAGCTCCTCAGGCGGGAGGGGGATGCGGATGCGCGGTACTCCCTCCCAGCGAAGGTCCGTGAGGTAGTCGGGCGCAGGTCCCTGGAACTGCAGCGGACGGTCCTCACGCTCGGCCGCAAGCTGCGCTCCCGCCGGGGCGGCTGAAGCCAGCCCGGCGACCAACGCGGCCATTGCGACATGGGTTGTGAGCACCGTCACTCTTTTCATCCAGTTCCTCGAGGAGCCAGAGGGCGGTACGGGGCGGCAGCGCGAAATAGCGCCGCCGCCCCGCAACCGCCCACTTGTAACTGCTTGTCCAGTCCTCCTAAACCACCGTTACGTCGGTATCGCCTCCTTGTGTCTTACTACCGCGGACCCCCTTCCAGCAACCTCAGCTCGACCCGCCTGTTGTCGGAGCGCCCGGCGGGCGTCGCGTTGTCGGCGATCGGCTGGTCGGGGCCGTAGCCCACGGCCACCATCCGCGACGGGTCCACACCCTTGCGTGCCAGGTACGCCTTCACCGCCTGCGCCCGCTGCTGTGACAGTCGCATGTTGTAGGAGTGGCGTCCCGTGATGTCCGTGTGTCCGGCGATCTCGATGCGAACGTCCGGGTGCGCCAGCAGCGACGACGCGACAACGTCGAGGATCGAGTACGACGCCGCGGTAAGCGCGGAGCGGTTCGTCGCGAAGTTCACTCCCCTGAGAACCAGGGCCTGTACGACGCCCTGCTCCACCACGAAGAGGATCGGGCAGCCGACCTCGTCGACTTCCTGGCCCGAAGCCGTGTTGGGACAGCGATCTCTGCTGTCCGGCACGCCGTCGCCGTCGCTGTCGCGCTCGATCGGGCACCCGCGCTCGTCCACCTCGAAGCCGGCAGGCGTGTCGGGGCACTGATCGATGTCATCGATGACGCCGTCGCCGTCGCTGTCAGCCGGGCAGCCGGTCGCGTCGACGGTGGTCCCCGGCGGTGTGTCGGGGCACTGGTCTATGCCGTCGAAGACGCCGTCACCATCGGAGTCGAGCGGGCAACCCTGCGCGTCTACCGAGGCACCGAGCGGTGTGTCGGGGCACTGGTCCAGGCCGTCAAAGACGCCATCCTGATCCGTGTCCATGGGGCAGCCGTTCTCGTCAACCGCCGCTCCCGCCGGTGTGTTGGGGCAGACGTCTATGCCGTCGAACACGCCGTCGCTATCGGTGTCGGTCGGACAACCCTTCTCGTTCACGAACGCGCCGGCCGGTGTGTTCGGGCACTCGTCTATGCCGTCGAACACGCCGTCGCCGTCTGAGTCCATCGGGCATCCCACCGCGTCCACCGTCGCCCCACGAGGCGTGTCGGGACACTGGTCGGTGGTGTTGGGCACACCGTCCTTGTCGGCGTCGCGCGCCGGCCCGCCGAACGCGAAGATCGATATGCCGGCGGCCGCGCCGAAGTTCACGGCGCCGCCGTTGGTCGGAGAGAGTGCTGCGTTCGGGATGTAATCCAGGCGGCCTTCGATACGCAGCGCGACGCGGCCCCCGAGTGAGAACCGGTCACCGAGAATCAGGTAACCCGCGTTGTCCTTCACATCGACGGAACCGGTGTAGAAGATCCGGTTGTAACCCAAACCGATGTAGAGGCTGCCGAGCACGGTGGGACGCGTGTGTGCGACGAACGTCGCACCGAGCCGAGCCACGTTCACATCGAAGCCCAGCGAGTCGTTGGTGGCGGAATAGTCACCAAAAGCCTCGAGCGAGAACGTGCGGCTGAAGTACAAGCCGAGCACGCCGCCGGCACCGAAGCTGGACTCGAGCCCGATGTTGGAGTTGTCGAAATTCGTGTAGGTACCGAGCAGGCCGACCTCTACCTGCATGGCACTACCTGATTGCGCGTGCGCCGCCGGAGCAAACAGGGCGGCCGCCAGTCCGAGGAGGATCGCTGCGCGGCGGATCCGAAGTGTGGTCGTTGTCATAAGCGTGGCAACAATTTACAGCCTCAGGTACCCCCTAATACTGTGCCGTGCGTCACTCCAGGTCCGTGCGCTCGTCGCCACCCACGAAGCGGGCGCCCCGTGAGAGCTGCTCGGCCAGCCGCGAAAGCTCGTCGGCGCCCCGGGCCAGCTCGGCGATAGCGGTGAGCTGTTCCTTGCTGGCCGCCGCCACGTCTCCCGCCTCCCTCGCCGAGCCGGCTGCAGAATCCCGGGCCTCGTCCAGCACTTTTTGCGTGGTGCCGGCCAGATCCCTGTTCTGCTTGGGCCCCTCGGCCATCTGCTCTGCCCTCTTCCGGGCGTCCGCCGCCGTGGCCACGATCTGATCCAGCTCGCCGGTCCAGGCCTCCGAGGTCTGGGTGACCGCAGTCAGCTGGCTGTTGAGCTCCTCCAGGACCCCCGCCGCACGGTCGATTACGCGGCGTGTTTCCTGGGCTCCCCGGCCCATCTGGCCGGCGGCCTGGGCGCTCTGCTCGGCCAGCTTGCGCACCTCGTCGGCTACCACCGCGAACCCCTTGCCGTGGACTCCGGTGCGCGCGGCCTCGATAGTGGCATTCAGCGCCAACAGGTTGGTCTGGTTCGCGATCTGGGCGATTGTCTCCGAGAACTCCTCGACGTCCTTGGCAGCGTCGCGCAGCCGGCTCACCTCGGCCGCGCCCTCGGCGATGGTGGTGATGAGTTGTCCCAGCTGCTCGACGGCGCGGCCGCTGGCGTCGCGCACCCCCAGTGCGGTCTCCGCCGTGGCCAGGTTGGCCTCCTGGGTGCGGGCTGCCCCGTCGAGCGTGACGTCTATGCTCTGGCCGAGCTCGACCAGGGATTGGGCGGCCTGCTCCACCCGCTTCGCTGCCTGCTGGGCCTGCGACTCTGCCTTCATCGCGCTGTCGGCCATGTGCTGCGCCGCAGATTGAATTCGCAAGTTCGCGGCGGTCAGTTGCCTCACGTAGGCCGCCGTGTGCTCCGACGACTCCGCCATCGGCGCCACCAGTGTGCTCAGCGCCAGCGAGAGCGCCAGCTGCGGGGCAAGCATATTGAGCAGCTCGCCGTCGGCCGGCCGATACATCGAGGGGTCGGAGTGCCGCACGCTCCAGATCCCCACGAGCGCCTTGCCCTGGTAGAGCGGAATTAGGATTTCCGATCCCGGCTTCTCGCCTTCGGGCAGGACCATCATCGTCTTGGTGTGCACGTTGGCCACAATGGGCCCGCCGGTCCGAACCGCCTCGCCCACCAGCCCCGCGTCTGCATCGAATCGGAGCGACTCGGCTGTGCTGGTGTCGGCCAGCAGCTCAACCTCGTTGGTCGCGGCGATGTGGCGACCGACCCCCATTTGCTCCCACGGCACCAGCTTGGCGGTGAGCTCCTGGAGCCGGGCGAAGCTCTTGTTGATGCTGACGTCTGCGGCGACCGCTCCGGCCAATCCCTGCACGAGTGTGAGCTCGTCGGCGCGGACCGCGGTCTGGATCACCCACCAGATCAACCACGTGGCAGCTACCAGTGCGGCTGCGATGAACGCAGCGGCGGCAGGCCTGATGTCGGCCGTTGCTACTGAGACCCACCCCATCGCGAACCCCGCACCGGCGGCGTTCACCACGCCCTCCCAGCGCAGGGTGAGCTTCACATCCGTCCGCGGCAGCACGCCTGCGAGACCCAGCTGCGTGTAGAACGTGGCGTTGGCCAGGACAGGCGGGGCGAGAATGGCGATTGCGAGGGGGAGCAGATTGTCGGCCGAGATGGAAGCGGAGCCCAGACCTCCCCCCAACGAGTCGTAGGCGAGTCCCACCAAGCCTACGGCCAGCCCGACGTGCCCCAGAGTCACCAGGCTTTCCCTCAACGTTCGCCGCCGCAGCAGAACGTCGCCGGCGGGGATCCCCACCGCCGCCACCAGGATCGCGAACGGCCATCCCCTGAGCAGCAGGGCGATGAGGGTGACGCCCATGATGAACGAGGCGAATCCCTTGCCGGGGAGTGCTATGCCGAACCGCCGGCTCAACGCGGCGGCGGTAGACAGAATCAGAAGGTGGAGGTAGAACGCGCCCGCCCGGAGCTCGGGGCGATCCGCGAGTACGACGAGGGAGGCAGCCGCGAACGCGACACCGGCGACGATGACGAAGATCCGCACCCAGTTGGCAAGCCTACGGTTTTCAGCTATCCACACGGCAATTACCGAGGTTATTGGTGGGCGCCGCCCGAATGTCGTACGCCACTCGGGAAACTGCAAGCATTCGAGGCGTTCTTGCTATAGTATGGTGCCGGATCCGGAAACACGTCCTTTTGCCACGGAGGGGCTGTGAAGGTCTCCATCGAATACTGCGGCGTCTGAGGCTACCAGCCGCGGGCCGCCAGTCTGGCGGCCGAGATCGAAGAAGCACACGCCGACGCCGAAGTTGAGCTCATCGAATCTTCGGGCGGGGTATTCGAGGTCGTCGTGGATGGCGATCTCGTGTTTTCGAAGAAGGAGATCGGGAGGCACGCCGAGCCCGGCGAGGTGATGGGGCTGATCCAGAAGCGCTAGTCGGTGGGAGAGGCGGCGATCGGACGCTCGGCGGACTCCGTGGACGGGAGTACCGGGCGTCCGTTTGCTGGATGACTGTTAACTTCTCCCCATGCCCCGGCACGTCCGCGACCACTTCCTGCCCCCCGACCGGGACGCCTACCTCCGCTCCGAACCGCCCACCGGTCGCGTCATAGTCATTGCTCCGACCCGCGCAGCCTGCGAGACGATAGAGCTGGCGTGCCGCCTCGAGATCGAGACGGTGCTGGAGCGTGAGCATGGCGATGAGATCCGCGACCTGGCCCGGCGCGGGGACGGGTTCGGGATCGTCGCGGGAACGGGCACCGGGAAGACTCTGGCCATCAGGACCATCGCGGAGGAGATCTTGCGGGCGCCGCTTCGGATCGGAGTCGTGAACCGGGAGCGGGAGGCCACGCCCGAGACCCCCACCTGGAACGTCGTGATCGTGACGACGGGGATCGCCCGGCGCTGGTTCCAGGACGAGTTGATCGACCCGCACGATACGCTGGTCGTGGACGAGATCCACCAGACTTCGGCGGAGCTCGAGTTGTGTCTCGCTCTGGGCAAGCGCGTTGGGTGTCGCTTCATCTGGCTGTCTGCCACGGTGGACCCCGACTTCTACTCGCGCTACCTCGATTCGGCCGAGGTGCTGAGAACGACGGTTTTCGACCCGGAGCTATCGGCCAAGGTGGTGACCCGCCGGGAGAATCCGGTCGAGTTCCTGAGCGACCGGTTCGTGGGCCGCGTGGTGAAGCAGCGCCGTGGCGTCGCGGTGTTTCTGCCAACCCGCGCGGAGGTGGAGAAGGCGGCCGCCGAGCTGGGGGACCGTTGGCCCCGGCTCGAAGCGGCGTTCTATCACGGCGGCGAGCCCATTCGTGTCATCCGGCCCTTCCTCGAGGGGACCGCTCGGAAGCCGTTCGTTCTCTCGATGACGGCAGCCGGGCAGTCGGCGCTCAACATCATGGGGCTCGATACGGTCGTGCTCCTCGACTCACGCTTCACCAACGTCGTGATGCGGGGGCGCAACGTGCTCACCAGGCAGTACCTGGGACCGAACGAGATCCTGCAGATGGCGGGGCGCGTGCACGGACGCGTGGAGGGGGGCGAGGTCTACATCCTGTCGGACCGCGACATCGATTTCTTCTCGCTGGAACCGGTGCCACCCGAATTCCAGCTCGCGGGCGACAGCGAGCGAGTGGCCCTGACCGCCGCGGCGCTGGGTGTGGACCTCACGGAGCTGGAACTGCCGATTCCGCTCGACAGGCGCGCATATGCGGACGCCGTCGGGCGCCTCACCGACCGCGGCATAGTCGAGGATGGACGCCTCACGGTCTACGGCAGGGACGTCGAGGCGATGCCGGTGGACCGCCCGTGGGGTGAGCTGCTGGTGCACGCCGCCGATGACCTGGTGCCGTTCGTGGCGGTCATGGCCAACATCGACTCCCTGCACCGCATGACGCGGGACGGCGGCGACCTGATCGGCCTGGCCGTGTACGGCAGCGACCACCTCACGGCGCACAACGTCTACGCCGAAGCGGTGAACCAGTACGGATATAGGGGCGAGGTCTATGGCCTGCCGCGACACTTGATGGCCGACGAGATCGACGAGTGGGCCGAGGAGCGCGGTGTGTTGGTGAAGGCGATCGAGGACGTGGCGCTCGGCATGGCCTCGGTGTATCGAACCCTCGAGCTACCGCTTCCCACGGAGCTGCCCTACGCCGACCGCAACACGCTAAGGAAGTTCCAGGACCTCGTGGCCCGAGTGATGCCGTTGGATCTGGTGATAGACGGTGAGACGGCGGATGGCGAGCGGGTCCGCCTCTCGGACTCGTCGGTCTCGAGCGGAGAAGGCGCCGTGGCCGGAACGGTACGCTACTTCGCTGATCGGTTCGGTGTGGCGCGCGGCGCCCTGGAAGGTACGAACCTGCCGTTCAGCCAGATCAAACGCTACGCGGCGAAGAGCCAGCCTGTGGTGGAGTTCCGCGACGGACGGCGCGCAGGGTTGGTGATAACGCGCGAAACCGAGTACTTCGGCTACGTGCTGGACAAGGAGCGGCGGCCCCTCAGCGGAGATTTCCCCGAGGAGCTCGCCGCCAGCGCACGGGACGCACTGGCCCGGGCACTCCTTTCGGGAGCGACGTCCCACCCCAACGAGCGCGGCGTTCAGCGCGCCGCACAGCGCCTCGAGGAGTATTGGCGCCGCTCCGGCGGCTCACTCCCGGCCGCACGCCCGAGCTCGGTGAAGGAGAGAGTGCGAGAGCAGCTAGACGAAGTTGAGAGTTGGAAGCAGTTCCTGGATACGCCCGTGGATCTCGACGTGAGTTCGCTGGTGCCGGCCGAGCAGCGCGACGAGATGGACGCGCTTCCCGGATCGGCCGCCGTGCTGGGCGATCGTGTGCCGTTGCTCTATGAGATCGAGGGAGAGGTCGGCGTGGTCCGGCTCCGGCTGAGGGAGAAGCAGGCGGTCCGGCTCCGGGAGCGGGACCTCCCGGCGACCGATCGGCCGCTGAGGTTCAGCGTGTTCCGGGGGCGACGGGAGGTGGTTCGGGCTGCCTCGCTGAAGGAGCTTGCCGAGGGCCTCCAGACGCTCGCCGCAAAGCGGACCGAGCGGAAACGCCCGCCCAGGCACCGCGGCCGCCGCCGCCGCTACTAGAGGGCCTAGGTAGCGAGCGAGAGGATCCCCAACCAGGCAGCGGCGTAGGCGCCTTCGATCTCGCCGCGGTCCGCCCCGCTCAGGATCTGGTAGCCCATACCGTGCACCACCGACCCCAGGAGCCACCCGATCTCCACGGGCGGGATCCTGGGCACCAGTCCCAGGTCTCTCAGCAGCCGGTCCGCAGAGTCCCCCAACGCGGCAGCGAAGCTCTCCTGGGCCTGACTGACCATATCGCCAGGAATCACCTTGCCCGGACCGAAGAGCGAATTCCAGGCGAGAATGGTCCCATCATCTGACTCATTGGTCAGCACCGTCCAGGTCTGGTCGATCGCGGTCTTTGCGTCAGGCGCCCTGAAGGCAGCGACCCAGTTGGTCTGCCTCGCAGCTGCCAGGTTCCCTGCGACGGCCTCCAGAACCCCACGCTTTGTCTTGAAGTGGTAGTGAACCAGCCCCTTCGCGCAGCCAGCCTCCTTGGCCACCTGGTCCACTGTGATCCCGGTGGCCGCGCGGCGGCGAACGAGCGCCTCCGCGGCCTGGACGATCGTCTCCTTGGACTGCTCCGAGTTGGTGCGCTTCTTGGCCATCGGCTTGCCTCCCGACTGTCCGGACAGCCAAAGATAAGAAACACTCGGCTATAGCGCGAGGCGTTGGTTCCGGACGAGCGATATTGACCGGCCGGTCAGGTCTCTTTCGGGGCCTCCGATCGGTCTTTCCAGTGCTCCTGGAGTGACGCGGAATGAAACCTCGCTCGACCGCTGGCCGTAGGTCCCCAGAGGTCGAGTGATGATCGATCGCCTACCGAACGCTTTCTCGCCGCTCGCACGAGCCGTGCTCGAGTCCCTGTCCGAGGGTGTCCTGATCATCGGAACTGACGGGGAAATCGCGTACGCGAATCCGGCTGCCCGTGCCGTTCTCAAGGAAGTAGACGAGACCGCAGGGGACGGCCGAGCCATCCTGCCAAGGCTGTCGCGCATCGGCGCGCGCATCGCGCCGCTCTGGATCGGCGGCACCAAGCTGGGTGAGGCCGTCTATCTGCCGGCATCGGACAATGAGGGCCGCAGCACTCTGGCCGAGCGCGAGCGCGACGCCATCATCGAGATGCTCCAGGCAACCGGGTGGAAGCTCACCGAGAGCGCGCGGCGCCTCGGAATTTCCCGCACCACCCTGTGGCGCAGGCTCAGGACCTACGGCATCGAACGAGACAGCGGCGGCAGATGGTCGAAGCCCTCCTAGCGGCACTGGTCGTTCTCACTCCCCAACAACAAGACACCGCGACGTTCCGTGACGCGGCGACGGCGGAACTGTATGCGCTCGCGCGCGTGCGGCACATCGTTCAGGACTCGGTGGTGCGCGACTACCACGCGATCGTCGAGACGCGCATGGAGGCCCGCGCGGGGCGCAGTCGTTTTTCGGGACTCAATACGCTCCTGGCGCACGAGTCGCGAGCGCGGGTGACCTGGCGCCAACCAAACGATCTCAAAGTCGAGGTGCTGGGAGCCCGGAGCAGAGCGCCGGTGCTCCGAATGCTGCGCGCGTTCGGTGCCGACATCAGTGAAGAGGTCCAGGAGGAGTTGCGCCAGGACCTGGTGCCGGAGCGGCCCTGGTTCATCCCGCGCTCCCTGGGAGACAGCATCAGGGTGATGGGGGTGCCCGAGACCGCCGTACTCCACCCACTCGCGGACGGCGCGGAGCACTACTACCGCTTCGCCATAACCGACTCCGTGCAGCTCGTGTTGCCGAGCCGGACCGTGCGGGCGGTGAAGATGGCGGTGCGGCCCAAGAGCTTCGGGCCTGCACTCGTGTCGGGCGACATGTGGCTCGACATGGACACCGGTGACGTGGTGCGGCTGATGGTGATCTTCATCGGCGAGTACCTGTGGGACGACCCAGAGGACGGTACACCGCAGGACAGCGCCGAAAAGCGTCGTGAGAACCGTCAGGTGGCCAAGTATCTGAGCGTCGAAGCCGACATCGAGTACGCGCTGGTGGACAACCTATACTGGATGCCTCGGCGCCAGTTGCTCGCGCTCACTGCCGACATTCCCTGGATCCTCGACATCACTATCCCCGCGCGCGCGATGGTCACGTTCAGCGAGTACGAGGTGAACACCTCCCCTCCAATGGAGTTCGTGGTGCCGCTCGACAGCATCGAGGGGCAGACCGAAGTCCGCAGGGCGCGACGCGAACGCGATCGCGAGGGAGAGCGGACGGACGAGGACCGCGAGGCGAGAGAAGGCCGCCGCACCGAGGGCTACGTGCACGCCGGGAGTTGGAGTGACGGCCGCTGGGAGGTGGACGTGCCGTCCTCCGATAGCCTGGCCGGTTACGAGTGGGATACCGAGTTCAAAGTGAAGCTGGACAAGGCGGAGGAGAAGCACTATCGCGAGTCGTTTGCCCGGCTCAGCGAGCTGAGATACGAGCTGCCCATGGAGTGGACGGGGCGGCGCAAGCTGCAGGTGGCGTGGGAGAAGTTCGCCGAGATAGTGCAGTACAACCGCGTGCAGGCCCTCTCGGTCGGGATAGGGGTTGAGCTCCAGCCGGGGCCGAAGTTCACGACTCTGTTGCTCACCGGGCGGTTCGGAGTCGGTGACCTCAGGCCGACCGCGTCGGCACTGTGGCGCTACGACGGGCCCGACGGGCAGCTGGACCTCAGGGCATACAGGACGGTTTTCGAAGCCGAGCCGTGGACCAAGGGGCTGACGATCGGGAACAGCATGAACGCGTTCTGGACCGGTCACGACGACGCCGACTACTTCCTGGCGTCAGGTGGCGGCTGGTCGTTGACGTGGAACCACGGTTTGCTGCGCGACACGAAGATCCTGGGCGCGGTCGAGTACCACGAGAGCATGGAGAAGACCACCGACGTCGCCTTCCCCAACCTGTTCGGCGATTTTTCGTTCCCACCCAACCCGTCCGTGGACGAAGGATGGTTCTTCCGTGGCACGCTCGACCGGCGCGACCCGATCGGCATCGTGACGCTGCGCGAGGGCGCGGAGGTACTGGCCGGTGAAGCTCAGAGCGGCGCGCGTCTGTGGGGTTCGGCCGAGATACCGTTCGCCGTATTCCGCCGCACCGGCAACATCATGCTCCGCGGCGGCGTCGTGTTCGGCGACACGATCGCGCAGCTCCAGTACCGCATCGGCGGTCCGCAGACGGTGCGCGGCTATGACTACGGCACGCGCCAGGGCCGCTCGTTCTGGTCGGCGCAGTTGGACTACGCGCTGCTGCGCTCTGCGGCGATAACTCCCGTTCTCTTCGTGGACGTGGGCGACACGTTCGACGGTGAGCCGCTCGTTGGCGTGGGTGCCGGGGTCTCATTCCTGGGCGGGTTGATTCGGTTCGATCTCTCCAAGGGAATCCGGGCGCCGGCGCCGGGGCTCGAGGCTCCCGCGGTCAGGTTCGATCTGCGGTTCAGGGCTCCGCGGTAGCGAGCGGGCTGGCAATTACGCGGCGATGGGGGAGTCTCTCGGAAGAACTCCTCTACAAGCTGCCCCCGCCTCACCCCAGGGAGCTCTTCCTGCGAGACCCCCATCGCTGCTTAGGCAACGCGCGCTCAAGCCCCACGTTGCCGTTGGGTCGCGCGACCCCGGCGCAGGGTACTTGGAGCGCGCGAGCCAACTCGGTCCCAGACCCGCTCCATACCGGCGTGGGCTACCACCCTGCCCGGAGACCCCGTAGCTTGCTAGTCCTAATCAAACCAGGCCGTTAGCGCTCGATGGCAGGGGGCGTGCCGCCTTCTGGGTGTCGAAGCAGGAGCAGGAGCAGTTGGATGAAGAGACCACTGATGATGTTGCTGATCTCGGGGCTCGCGCTCACCTGGGCATGTGGTGGCGAGGGACAGGACGGTGAGACGATGCCGGGCAGCGAAGCGGAGCCGCGAGACGCCTTCCTGGACGAGGATCCCATTTCCTCCGGGCTGCTCGAGATGCCTGACTTCCCGGCCCAGCAGCGCGGCCGGATGGTCGCCGTGAGCATTGGCGCTCCCGGCGGCGAGGAGATGGACGGGTCGTGGGAGGCGGGGGCTGCGATGTGCGAGGATCCGCCGATGATGCAGGTGATGGCTGGCGAACCCGGCATCGGCACGCTCGTGCTGTTGCAGCTTCCGCCAGCCGCTGAGCGCGTGGGACGCTACCCGATAGTGATCACGGAGTCGGGAGCGCCGCCGGCTCCAGCTGCGCAGATCGGGATCCAGTTGTTTCGCGACCCGGCCTCGTATGCATATCAGGCGATGGATGGTGAAGTCGAGGTGTACGGCTACGGCGACCGGGTGAGCGCGCGCTTCGCAGCAACCATGCGGGAGATCCAGAGCAACGATACGGTGATGTATGCGGGGGTGTTCCACGGAGTGACCCTGCAGCCGCTGCCGGTCGAGCAGTGTGCGGCGGCCAAGGCGGCGCTGGAAGAGCTGGACGCCGCGGCCGACACGGCGGAAGCCCCCTGAACCAATGGAACAGACGTACTTCCGTAAGGGGTTTGGTCTCAAGCGCGAGATCGAGGGCACTCTAGCCGGCGACTACCACAGCCAGCTGGTGGACCGCGTCCGCGCGGAGAACAACACGCTCACCGTTGACGATCTCACGTTCCGGCTCGCCAAGGAGTTCGGGTTCTGCTACGGCGTAGACCGCGCAGTGGAGTACGCGTACGAGAGCCGCACCAAGTTCCCGGACAAGCGGATCTTCCTCGTCGGCGAGATCATCCACAACCCGCACGTCAACGACAAGATCGCGTCCATGGGGATCTCGATCGTGCGCCCGGCCGAGGATGGTCATTTCGACTTCTCCTCGGTGGAGGCTGAGGACGTCGTGCTGATACCGGCCTTCGGAGTTCGCTATGCCGATTTCGAGCGGCTGCGCGAAGTCGGATGCGTGCTCGTGGACACGACCTGCGGTTCGGTGCTCAACGTGTGGAAGCGCGTGGAGCAGTACGCCCGCGATGGTTACACCGCAGTCGTGCACGGAAAGCACTTCCACGAGGAAACGAAGGCGACGGCCAGCCAGGTTACGAAGTATGAGGGCGGCAAGTACATCATCGTACGGAACATGGAGGAAACCGAGCTGGTGTGCCGCCACATCACGGGCGACGCATCCATCTCGGAGATGGAGCAAAGCTTCGGTCACAAGGTCTCGGACGGGTTCGACTTTGTGCGAGATCTCCAGCGCATGGGTGTCGCGAATCAGACGACGATGCTGGCGGGCGAGTCCCTCGCCATAGCCAAACGGCTGTCGGAGGCGCTCCAGGAGCGTTACGGCGAGGAGCACCTCGACGAACACTTCCGCAACTTCGACACTATCTGCTCGGCCACCCAGGAGCGGCAGGATGCCATCCTGGAGCTGATCGAGGAGCCGCTGGATGCCATGATCGTGATCGGCGGATACAACTCCAGCAACACGAACAACCTCGCGAAGATCTGCTCGAAGAAGGTCACCACCTACCACATCTCCGATGCCACGTGCATCGACACCGAGTCGGGCGCCATCCGCCACAAGCCGGTCGACACGGACGACGAGAAGGAGCAGGCCGACTGGCTCTCCGGACTGAAGCGGATCGGCATCACCGCAGGAGCCTCGACACCGAACAACAAGATCGGAGAAGCGATCGAGCGGACCCTGCGGGCGAGAGGTCTGGCCATTCCGGCCTAACCGATCCGGGATAGTGACCGCACTCAGCCTCGCCGATCTCAATCGGCGGCTCACCCCGTCGGCCGTCGTTCTCATTCTCGCAAACCTGATCCCACTCTATGGGGTGGCTTTTCTAGGGTGGGAGGTGTTCCCCGTGATCCTCCTATTCTGGTTCGAGAACGTGGTGGTCGGGGGCTACAACATCCTCAAGATTCTCTGGGCACGCCCCACCGACATCGGCCGTTGGGTGGGGAAGGTGTTCATGGTCCCGTTCTTCACGTTCCACTACGGGATGTTCACCTTCGTGCACGGCATATTCGTGCTCGCGCTCTTCGGCGGCGATGCCATGGCGATGCGAGGAATGATGGACGATCCTGGGCCCAGGATGTTCGCCGAGGCCATCGCGGCAGCGGGTGTTACCTGGGCGGCGTTGGCGCTGATCGCGAGCCACGGCTTCTCGTTCGCGTACAACTACATCGCGAGGGGTGAATACCGTCAGGCCACTATAGAGAACCTGATGAAGCAACCGTACGCGCGGGTCGTGGTGCTGCACATAGTGCTGATCGCGAGCGGGTTCCTTATCATGGCGCTCGGAGCCCCGGTGGTAGGGTTGATTCTACTGATCGTGCTGAAGATCGGCGTGGATGTCACGGCCCACCTGAAGGAGCGCGCGCGGTTTGAGAAGAGAGAGGTCGCGACGGCCGAGGCCTAGGCCCAGTTCTTCGATTGGGGCGCGTTCTTGCGGAGCTGCTTGAGGAAAGTGTAGGGGGAGCGTGCGCCGCCGCCGGGTTGCTTGGCCGAATCCCCGTTCTGCAGGGCGGCTATCAGCTTGGCACGCCTGTAGCTGTGACCCTCTGCGTGTGGCGCACCGTTCCCGTTGCCCGATGACAGCTTGAGTGGTCTCACTTCCTCCGCAATCACGTTCACCGTCCTATCGTCCTTGGCCAGCGTCCCCAGAATCCACAGGAACGGCTCACCGCGGACGGCTATTCGGTCGCGGTCGTAAATCTCGGGCCGGACGATGGCGTTGATCATTCCCGCTTCGTCTTCCATCAGAACGAACGTGTAGCCTCGCGCGGTTTCGGGGCGCTGACGCGCAACCACCAGTCCGGCGACCTCGATTTCCGCGCCGTGCTCGAGCTCCTCCAGCCAGTCGCTGCGGCACACCATGGGTGGGAGCGAGTCACGCAACATCGCGAACGGGTGCCCGCTCGCCGAGAAGCCCAGCACGTCGTACTCGGCCACCAATCGTTCGTCATCCGACACACCGCCGAAGCGAAGGTGCTCGTATGGATGTGCGAGCGGCAGCTCGAGCTGACGCCGCGTGCGTGCGGCACCGGACTGCTCGTTCTTGGGTGGAAGCCAGAGGCCCACCTGCCACAGCAGCTCGCGGCGTGTGAGTCCGAACGTATCGCAACCACCCACCCACACGAGGTTCTCGATGGCGTCGCGTGAGAGCTTGGGTGGCGCACGGCGCACCAGATCGCCGAGACTGCGGTAAGGACCGTTTCGCTCCCGCTCGACCACCGCCTCCTCGGCCACGTCCCAGCCGCAGTCCCGGATGAATCCGAGCCCAATGCGGATGCAGCTTTCCTCCACGGTGCAGTAGACGTCGCTCATGTTGATGTCGGGGAGCCTGATGTTCACATCGTGCCGTCCAGCGTCACGGCCCAGAGCGTCGAGCGAGTAGAACCCCATGGGCTGGTTGTTGAAGAGCGCGGTGTAGTACTCCACCGGGTGGTAGTAGCGCAGCCACGCCGATTGGTAGGCCAGCAACCCGAACGCAGCGGCGTGTGACTTGGGAAAGCCGAACGCGGAGAATGCCACGACCTGCTCGAACACCCTGCGTGCCGTCGCCTCCGGAACTCCGCGCTCGCGGGCGCCCTGGTGGAACTCCTCCCAGAAGCTCTCCATCAGCTCACGCGAACGGCGCCGGCTCATTGCGCGGCGCAGCGCCTCGGCCTGTCCCGCAGTGAAACCGGCTAGCGCCTGACACACCTGGAGAACCTGATCCTGATAGATGATCACGCCAAGCGTCTCGCCGAGCGCCTCCCTGAGCAGGGGATGATCCACGGGCGGCTCGTAAAGTCGGTTCCGCTCGCGGGCGTGGCGCTCTGCCTCGCGCCGGCGCACGTAAGGGTTGACCGCGCCGCCCACGATGGGACCGGGCCGCACGATCGCCACCTCGACGGCGAGGTCGTGCAAGTCGCGCGGCCTGGTGCGGCGGATCATCTGGATCTGTCCGCGGCTCTCGATCTGGAACAGCCCTACCGTGTCGCCGCTGCAGATCTGGTCGTAGACCTTCTCGTCCTCGAAATCGATGCGGGAGAGATCGGGTGGCGTACCCTCCTTGGTCGCGATGAGCTCGACGCACTCCTCCACGGCCGAGAGCATGCCGAGCGCCAGGAAGTCGATCTTGATGAACCGTGCGTCGTCACAGGAATCCTTGTCCCACTGGCACACCACCCGGTCGGGCATGGCGGAGCGCTCGAGCGGCACGAGCTCGACCAGCGGCCGGCTGGAGATGATCATTCCGCCTACGTGCTGCGACACGTGGCGTGGCAGACCCGCTATTTCCTCCGCCAGGTCGCACAGGTCGCGCCACAGGGGAGCCTTCGAGCGTCCCGCGAAACCCGGCAGCTTTTCGATCTCCTCCCTCAGCGCGCCCGCCGAGCGGTGCTCTGCGAGCTTTGCCACCTGCTCCAGCTCGCCGATCGGCAGGTCGAGCGCCTTCCCGAGTTCCCTCACTGCCGAGCGCAACCGATAGGTAGGGAACGAACAGACCAGTCCCGTGTGCTCGTTGCCATAGCGTCCGTACACGCGGCGGATGAGCTCCTCGCGAATCTCCCGGGGGAAGTCGAGGTCTATGTCGGGCACCGACGCCAGCGACTCGTTGAGGAACCGGCCCAGGAACAGGTGATTGCTCACCGGGTCGATGTGCGAGAGTCCGAGGAAGTAGCAGATGATGGAGGAGACCGAGGAGCCCCGTCCTCGCCCGGGGAGCAGGTTGCTCGTGGCCCTGCGCGTACCCCGGCGCACGTCCACGCCCACCTCGCGCGCCAGCTCGAACAGGTCGTTGTACACCAGAAAGAAGCCGCACAACTCGTGATGCCGCACCAACCGCAACTCCTCCTCGAGGCGGCGCTCGGCTTCGGCGCGGTGGGGAGAGTCGGGTGGGTATAGCTCCCCCAGCTTCACCGCGCACAGCTGGGCGAGGGCCTGTGGAGCGGTCTGTTGCTCTGCTCCGCGAAAGTCGGGGAAGGTGTAGCCCAGATCCGTAGTCAGGTCGAATGTGCGGCACCGCTGGGCGATTGTCAGCGTGTTCGCGATGGCGTCGGGACGGTCACGAAACAGTGCCGCCACGTCCTCCGGTGCACGCAGACGAAACTCGCTGTTGGGCTTTCGCACGTCGTGCGAGCCATCGAGGGTGGTGCGGTGCCGAATGGCGCTGAGTGCGTCGTGCAGCCGGTGCCCCTGGCGCCAGAGGTAGTGCGCGTTACCGGTGGCGACCACCGAGAGCCCCGTGCTGTCGGCTATGTCGGTGAGCGCGTGGACCAGATCGCGGTCGCCCCGCACGTGGTTGCGCTGCAGCTCCACGAAGAACCGCTCTCTCCCGAACACCGCACGGCAGCGCTCCGCGAAGTGACGCGCACCGGTGGGTCCCTCGCTGCGAAGCACCGTGGGCAGCAGACCGTTGCGGCACCCCGAAAGCACGATCAGCCCCTCGTGGCGCGCCTCCAGCGAGGCGAAGTCGAGCCGCGGGTCGTGCCGGTCCTCCCGGCCCAGGTGCGTTTCCGTGACCAGGCGGCAGAGGTTGGCGTAACCCTCGGGCGTCTCGGCAAGGAGAGTGATGTGTGATCCGTCGAGCAGGGTTACTTCGGCGCCGGTGATGGGCTGGAGCCCCAGGTCCTTGGCCGCCTGGGCGAACGCCATCGAACCGTACACGCCGTTGTGGTCGGTGAGAGCGAGCGCGCCGTATCCCAGGTTCGTCGCTGCCAGAGCTAGTTGTTCGGGGAGCGTCGTACCGTCGAGGAAGGAGAACGCCGAGTGGCAATGCAGCTCCACATACATCAAGGCCTCTGCATGAACCACTGTTTTGCCTTCAAGTCCTCGAACAACACCACGTGTCCTCCGCCCTCCAGAGCCACCTCCACGTATTGGCGGGTGATCGGCTCCCTCCACCACTCGTCGTCGATACGCCATGCCTCGAGGATCTCTTCAACTATCCTCTTCTCCCTGCCCTCTTCCCCGATCGCAAACGGGAAGCCATGAGCGTCGAGCTCCACTTCCACTGGGCGTGGGACGTTCAAGGCTCGAAGTCGATCAGTGCGTAGCGGCGCTCTGGTATGCGTGACCATGGCTGCACCTCGATGATGTGAGAGAGCATCGGGCGCTTGAGTCGTGTTTGGATCTCGTGCGCCGCGGCATAGAGCGCGTTACGACGTCCGGCGCGGGCCGCTGCGTTCGCGTCCCTAGCAAACAGCTGCAGCTCGTCCGTGCCACGGGCGAAGGTGACGAACTCCACCGTGAGCCGCTCCACCGCGCCGGTGGGCGGCGTGTTCTCGAGCCGGACCATGAGTGGGGCTGCGATACGAGCGGGGTTGGCCGAGGGATCCCTGATCGTCACCTCGGTCATCCATGACGCGCCGTGCTCGAGGGAGGCACGTGCGCGGACCACGTGCACGCGCCACCCAGTGCGCCGCGGGTGTGCCAGCGCACGCTCGATGAGCTTGTTCAGCGTATGGGCGAGCATCGCGCGGTCAGCGGCCGGCGTGGGAAAGTCGAGGGAGGCAGTGATCGGCTCGGGGCGCTCCTTCCCCGTGACCGGATCGGTGACGTCACCGGTTGCGAGCTGCCACGCGGTGCGCCCCTCGGCGCCGAACTGGGAAACCAGCGCCACCTGTGGCAACCGCGCGACGTCGGCCAGCGTCTTGAGCCCCAGTTGCCACAGCCGGCGATGTGTATCGGAGGAGATGGGCAAAACGGCGACGGGCTGACCAGACAGGAACTCCCGGCGCTCCTCATCGGAGACGATGACCGAGTTGCCTGGCTTTGCCCGGGTGGCGGCCACCCAGGAGAGGAACTTGCCGCGCCCCCAACCGAGGCGGGCGGCTCCGGCAGAGCGACGGCTGGATCGCTTCGCTGTTGATTCGCTCCGCTGTTCTAGCGCCGCCGCTCTGCCTGCCACCCGCGCAATCACTCTCAACTGCCGTGCAGGATCGCCGTGCAGTCTCTCCAAACCGTCAACACCGATGAACGCCCGTCCCAATTCCGCGGGCTCGATCACCGGACTCAAGTCGTTCAGTGCGAGCAGCAGGCCGGTGAACTGCTCGTCGTAGTGCACGGGATCGGGCTCACACAGCGTGAGCGTGGGGCAAAGGCCGATGGCCTGACTCACGGTCATGCCGGGCCGAACTCCCACTCGCCGCGCGGTGGGCGATATCTGCCACAGGCGGCGCGTGTCGCTCGGGGAGAGCAGGGCGGTGGGCCGGCCCGACAGCTCGGGACGACGCTGCTCCTCGCACCGCAGGGGGAAGAGGGGGATCCAGAGACAGACGGCCAACTCGCTGCTCAGGATTGCCGCCCGCCTTCCCCTTGCGGCGGTGCCGGCCTGCGTCAGCATCGCGCCTTTCCTCGTGCGCCGCTGCCCGGCCAGCCGTCGAACAGACTCAACTGCGCCGCCCGGCTCATTGCCCTGGCGGCGGGTTGCTCCTGCTGGACATCGTCGGGAATGCCGTAACGCTCGGCCACCCGGTGGAAGCGACGCTTGACCGCCGCGGCGTACCTCTCGGGCGCGTCCCAAGTGCGGCCGTAGGCCACGCGGTAGCGCCGCGCGAGCTGCGGAAAGTGTCGCTCCACGATGGGCAGAAAGCGTCGCTGCACATCGGGATAGAGCCTGAGCGGAATGGGGGCGATGAACTTTGCCCCCGCGTCCTTGGCGGCTCGCAGCAGCGCCTCGATCTGCTGCAGCGTGTCGGTGATTCCGGGGAGAATCGGAGCCACGATGAGGCCGGCGCGAACTCCACCACGCACGAGTTGTCCCAGTGCCCTGAGCCTCGCGTGCGGCATGGGGGAGCGCGCCTCGAACAGCTTGATCACCCGCATGTCCACGCTGACGATGGATATGTAGACCGAGACCCAGTGCCGACGGGCGAGATCGCGCAGCAGGGTGATGTCGCGCGTGACCAGGGGACTCTTCGTGATGACGCCTATGCGGAAACCGCGCTCGCCGCGCAGCCGGGCCAGGACCGCGCGGGTCACCTGGTACTGGCGTTCGGCCGGCTGGTAGGGATCGGTCGCGCTGCCGATGATGATGCTCTGCGGTCCATCGCGCATGGCGCGCCGCCGGACGCGGGGAAGATCGCGTCCCAACGCGGCCAGTACCGCTTCGCGCTCCTTGATGAAGATGCGGTGCTCGAACGGCTCCAATCCGCTGGGACTCGAGAGGTCCGCAAACTCACGTTCCGTGATGCGTCCACCGTCCCGCGCGCGCTCGACCACGTAGCGGTGCGCGTAGCGCGCGTAGCAGTAGCTGCACCCGAACTCGCATCCCACGTATGGGTTGAGAGACCAGAAGTCCATTCGCGTGGACTCCGGCGAGTTGATGATCGACCTGACCGGGAGCTCGACGAACTTCGTGCCCCGCTGCCGCTCGTCGAGTACGGGGAGATCGGCTCCCTTGCTCCGGTTGGCGGGGAAGGGAACGACCTGCTGCCGTACGCGTCCCGCCCGCTTGCCGCTGCCCGATTTCACCCGCACATCCCCCACCCACAGGCCGGGCAGAACTCGCAGCCGGAGGCGTGAACCAGCGGCATTTCACACTCCGGGCAGGCGGCGGAGCCCGGCGCTGGAACAGGGTGAAGCCCTGATTCCGTAAGCCGTTGTAGCACATGCGGTTCGCCAGCCCAGCGCCGGAGCGATTTCGGGGTTTCTTCGGGCATTGATACCGAATATACACCGAAAATATGCACCTGCAAGTGGGGCCTGACGGTCCCCTGAAGCAGCCCTATCGGTCGCGGATCAGAGCTCCGTTGGAGGGGCTTTCAGCACGTCGGAGAATCGGGGCGGGGATCCTTCCATCCGCTCGGCGGAATCGCGCGGTGCGTCACGAAACATCGGCGCTCACCACCCCTTGCACCACTGTTACCCAATCGTGACATTGCACCCGCGGTTGATGGGTTGTTTTCATCGGAGTTCGACTGTCGAACCCCCACGGTAGAGCGCTCTCTTGAGTCCCACCGTACCGCCGATCTCCAAGATCCCCCCGACAGTCGCAGGCCACACGCTTGCGCGCGTCGTCGCCGTTCTGGTGCTGCTGTTTGTTTTCCTGTTGGGCGTGAACGCGCTGGGTGACGGCTTCAAGTCGCTCGGCAGGGGAGCGCTCGAGACATTCTTTGCCGCGACCGAGAACCCCTTCATGGCTCTCATCGTCGGCATCCTGGCGACCACGCTGGTCCAGAGCTCCTCGGTGACGACGTCGCTCATCGTGGGCCTGGTGGCGGCACCGGAGAACCCGCTGCCGATTGCCAACGCCGTACCGATGGTGATGGGCGCCAACATCGGCACGACCGTCACCAACACGCTGGTGTCGTTGGCGTATATGGGGCGCAAGGAGGAGTTTCGCCGCGCGTTCTCGGTAGCGACGTGCCATGACTTCTTCAATTACATGGCGGTCGTTCTCTTGCTGCCGCTGGAGTTGGCGACCGGGTACTTGCAGAAGTCGGCCACTGCGTTCGCGTCACTGCTGACCGGCTTCGGCGGGATGGAGTACGACAGCCCCATCAAGGGGGCCTTGAAGGCGGCGGTCAAGCCGATCAAGGGGGTCATACACGCGGTCACGGACTCGGAGAGGCTCCAGGCAATCCTGCTAATTCTCACGGCTGGCGTGCTCATTTACATCGCGCTCATGCTGCTCGTGCGGGTGATGCGGCAGGTAATGCACTCGCGGGTGGAGGCCATAGTGTCACGCGGGCTGCACAAGGCAGCGCCGTTCGCGATCCTGGTCGGCATCCTCGTTACGGTGATGGTGCAATCCAGCTCCATCACTACGTCACTGCTCGTACCGCTGGCAGGGGCCGGGATAATCACGCTGGCTCAGGCGTTCCCGATCACGATCGGAGCCAACATCGGGACGACCGTCACGGCGCTGCTCGCCGCCCTGGCCGTCACCGGACCCAACGCGCATTTCGGGATCGTCATCGCGCTGGTGCACTTGGGCTTCAATATGAGCGCCACCTTGCTCATCTACCCAGCTCCGCGAATCCGGAGCATCCCCCTGCGCGCAGCGATGTGGCTCGGGGACGTCGCCGTGCGATCGCGCAAGTGGGCGTTCTTCTATGTCGTGGCCTTGTTCTACGGCCTGCCGGCACTGATGGTCGTGCTGGCCAGGCTATTCTAGGCGGTACCGGAGGCAACAATGCTTCGCGAATTGCTCAGCATCTTCCGTTCTGATCAGCCGCTTGCGGCCATGGGCGAGAACTTCGCCCAGATGCTCAAGCTCGCCTACGAGCAGACGATTCAAGCGGGTGAGATCTACTTCGGGCAGGCGGCGAGTCCCGATGAGAGAACGCAGATCTACAAGTGGGACGTAAAGGTCAACAAGCTCGAGCGGGCAATCCGAAAGCAGGTGATAGCCCACCTGTCGGTGCGCGGCAATACGGCCTCACTGCCATACAGCCTGCTCCTCATGAGCCTGGTCAAGGATGTGGAACGCATCGGTGACTACGCCAAGAACCTCTCCGAGGTCGTGGAGCTCCATCCGGGCCCCCTGCCGGACGACGAGATCGTGGCCGAGCTGCGCGAGATCCGATCTGGGGTCGAGGGAGCATTCGCGGTGACCGCCGACGTGTTCGCCAGCTCGGATCGGGAGCGGGCCGTCCAGCTAATCCGCGAGGGTCGAGATCTGACGCACCGCTGTGATGCGCTGGTGCAGCGGATCGCGGGGAGCTCGTACGACGCTCGAGTAACTACGGCGCTCGTGCTGGGCACCAGGTTCTACAAGCGAATCGGGGCCCACGCGATCAATATCCTGTCGAGCGTGGTGATGCCGCTCCACAAGCTGGACTACTACGACGATAAGAGGCACGGGGGCGGCCAAGAGTGATGCGACTACTACCGCGCCAGGAAGAGTTCTTCGACCTGTTCACGCAGGTCGCGACCCGCTCGCATGAGGCTGCGGGCCATCTCCTCGAGTTGTTCAGCGGACAGGAGGATCGAAGGGAGTATCACGTCGACGCGATAAAGCGGCTCGAGCACGAGGCGGATGAGATCACCCATGAGGTGGTGCGCCGGCTCGACCGCACGTTCATAACGCCCATCGACCGCGAGGACATCCACCTCCTCGCCTCCGATCTGGACGACGTGCTCGACCGCATCGACAGCACGGCGCGGCGCTCCCAGATATTCCGGCTGGGCGCGACGCCCGAAGGAATCACCGAGCTCTGCGAGTTGATCGTACGGATCACGGCCGAGACTGCGATAGCCGTCGAGAAGTTGCGCGGAAAGGACGACGTGATTCAGCACTGCATAGAGGCGAAGCGGCTGGAGGAAGAAGGCGATGCCCTGTACCACACGATGCTGGGCCGCCTGTTCGAACGCGAAACGGACGCGATCGCAATCATCAAGTGGAAGGAGATGTACGACAACCTCGAGAGGACGATCGACGACTGTGCTGACGTCGCGAACGATCTCGAGTCCATCGTTCTCAAGAACGCCTGATGCTGGAGTCCATCTGGTTCGTTCTGGCGATCGTCGGCGTCGCCCTCATCTTCGACTTCATCAACGGCTTTCACGACAGCGCCAACAGCATAGCGACCATCGTCTCGACGCGGGTCCTTCCTCCAAGCCTGGCCGTCGGTTGGGCGGCCTTCTTCAACTTCATCGCCGCATTCGGCTTCGGCACCGCGGTCGCCAAGACCGTCGGCTCGGGTCTCATCGACATATCCATCGTGGATCCCCTGGTCATCCTGGCGGGTCTACTCGGGGCGATCGTGTGGGATCTCGTCACCTGGTATTGGGGCATACCGTCGAGCTCGTCACACGCGCTGATCGGAGGCTACGGCGGTGCAGCGGTGGCGAAGGCGGGGATCGATGCCCTCATCCTGGGTGGATGGGTGAAGCCGATACTCTTCATTCTCGTTGCGCCGCTGCTCGGCATGTTGCTGGGGCTCACGCTGATGGTGGTGACAGCGTGGACCTTCCGCAGAGCCTCACCGCGGTCCATAGACAAGCACTTCCGCCGGCTGCAGTTGGTATCCGCCGCGGCCTACAGCCTGAGCCACGGCACGAACGATGCCCAGAAGACGATGGGTATCATCGTCGGCCTGTTGGTGTCCTCGCAGCATCTCTTTCGTGAGTTCCCGATTCAGGCTCTGTACCTCACCGATGCGGGGCACATCCCGATGTGGGTGATCCTCTCGGCTCACGCGGCGATCGCGGCAGGGACGGCGGCCGGTGGATGGCGCATCGTCAAGACGATGGGCTCCCGCCTCACGAAGCTCAAACCCGTGCATGGCTTCTGCGCCGAGACGGGCGGTGCGGCCTCCGTCTTCCTGGCTTCGGCCATGGGGATACCGGTGAGCACGACGCACGTGATCACCGGAGCGATCGTGGGAGTCGGTACTGCTCAGCGCGTATCGGCGGTGCGTTGGGGGCTGGCGGGACGGATCATCTGGGCGTGGATTCTGACGATTCCCGTTTCGGCCGGCGTCGGAGGGATCATGTACCTTGCCCTCCACGTCGTCATCCGCTAGCTGCTAGGACCTCTCCCGCGCGGAAGCCAGGTCCACCATCTTGGCCATGCCAGCATAGTCGGTTACGGGCGCGTCCTCCAGGCGCGTGATCTTCCTGACAACCTCGGCGATCCGCATCGCTCCCTTGTGGATGTTCCTCGCCGACTGCTTCTGATCCTCCGTCAAGCTCGCGTCATCGGCTGACAAGAGCTCGCTCTCGGTCACGATCGCCGTGAGCGCGTTGTTGATCTCGTGGCGCACGGTGACTGCGAACTCACCGATCGTCACCATGCGGTGACCCTGCAGGATGTGGTTGTAGTAGCGGTGCAGCTGCTCGGAGAGCGAGCCCACGCTGATCGCGATGGCACCGTATGCGATGTAGATGGGAACCGTGATGCGCCAATCGTCCGCAGTGAAGTTCAGGGCCAGCACGAGCTGCACCACCAGGAACAGCACGGTGCCCATCAGCAGGGCAGCGAAGGCACCCCACAACCCATAGTGCAGCGACAGCAGAAAGGCGGGAACCAGCGTCACGAGCCAAATCAGCTCGTCGGCGAGGCTGGGGTCCTCCGGGATTGCGACCTGCACGATGACGGGGAGAAGGAACGCCGCCGCCGAATAGAACCAGAACCGGTGCGAGAGAGGCGGCCTGTGAGACATCGGCTCGAATCCGGTATTTCGCAGGACCTTCTTGCGCAGAGACATTGCCCATCCCCTCTGAGTTCGTCTTGGGTCTGCCCGATAATGGTCGCTCCGGTGCCCGGGCGAAAGGCTCTATTGGGTTTCCTTGAGGACACGTGCCTGCGCTAGATCGACGTCCCGCGCCACGGGCGGCGGCCACGCGCCCTGCTTCACCTGGAGCTCGATCATCGTGCGCTCGTTCTGAATCCGGCGCCTGGTGGCGGGATCGATCAGGCGAGAGCGCACTGCCTGGTCGAGCTCATCCTCATCCAGCCACTGGGGCTCTCCGTGGGCGGGCTGCCACAGGTCCAGGAACAGGTCGTTGCCGACCCAGCGCTCGGGCCCGATCTCGACGGGAAGGCACAGGTTTGTGTACCAACCGCTGTGGGTACCGTCAGCCAGGTGAAAGCGTCCGATGTCGTGCCACCGCTCGGGGAAGATGTACCACACGATGGGGGCACCGCTCGCGAGGATCGGCACGCCGTCAACCCGGACTTCCGGGCCGGTGTACTCCTCGAGCAGCAGCACCTTCGCGTCCGGCCGGTCCAGCACCAGCCACTCGACGAACTCCGTGGTTGCTTTCCCCGGCCGGCGGTACTCGTAGTTGATCTGCGTTGCCATCATCCCCCCAAAGTGTCCATTCGTACGGGCCTCGCGGGGCCGTCTCCCGCCCAACACCGTCAATGAAGCTCAGGTATATTACTGCAATATGACGAGTGTTTTCATCGCGCTCGAAGCGCCCTTCGTCCGGATCGGCGTGGAGGCCACCCTCAACGATACGGCGGAGTTCGAGGTCGTGGGCCACACGGACGACGTAGCGGCGATCGGGGCCGAGCTGGACCGCCTAGAGCCGGACGTCCTGATTCTGGACGAGCAGTTCCGGCGCCAGGACGTGGAGCTCCTTCCCGGATTGGCCAAGGAGCGCCCCGACTGCCGCGCGCTCGTCATGGTGGATCACACCGACGAGCAGTGCACGCTGCGATCCCTCCTGACAGGCCCGCGCGACAGCTGGCCCGACGACTCCGTGCTGAAGCAGGTTCAGGAGTGCTGCATTCTGGCGCTGCGCCAGTCGGCCCGCGGCTGCCTGCCCAAGGCATCCACTCCCGACAGGTTGGTGAGCGCGCTCAGGGCGGTGGTGGCCGGTGAAGTATGGGCCGGGCCCGGCCTCGCTACCTTCTTCCGGGACGCCATTGCCGATGCCGGCGACGCCCGGTCGCCCAGCCGCCTCACGGCACGCGAGATCGAGGTCGTGGGATTAGTGGTGGACAGCCTCAGCAACCGGGAGATCGGCGAGCGCCTCAACCTGAGCGAGCAAACGGTGAAGAACCACGTCGCTCGCATCATGGACAAGCTGGACGTGCGCAACCGCGTAGAATTGGCCCTATACGCAGTACGCGAGCGCCTGGCCTAACCACTCCAGACGCCCGCGCATTGTTCCCCCGGGGGGATTGGGGGAAGCACCTGCATTCTCGCACTCGCCCGGCGGCGCGACAATCGGCCGATCGTACCTATTCGGTCGGTACTTTGGGCCCGAGACCCGAGTCACTGTAAGTGGTTTATTCCGCAAGGAATTGAGGGGTCTGGGAGGGGCGGTATATTACTGCCATGTCCGTCCGCAAGAGACCTTCACGAACCGTTCATAAGGGTCTGCTCGGAGCAGCCTGCTTTGCGGTTCTCATTGCTGGCTGCGAGTACGACATGACAGCCGAACTCAAGGGGACCATCGATACGCGCATCGCCCAAACCGATGCCGAGGTCGTCGGCGTGTACTTCCTGGATCTGGATGGAGGTGACTCGGTGCTGATCGGCGCCGACGCGAGGATGCACGCCGCCAGCACGATGAAGGTCCCGGTGATGATCCAGCTGTACCGGGATCGGGATGCCGGG
Organism: Gemmatimonadota bacterium; assembly: GCA_039587315.1. GTDB lineage: Bacteria > Gemmatimonadota > Gemmatimonadetes > Gemmatimonadales > GWC2-71-9 > WVYX01. Next base: position 110,448 of record JBDHIS010000006.1, read on the forward strand.
CTCCTCAGCCTCGACGATTCGATGACGATCACCGCCACGTTCAGGTCGATTGTGGACGGCTCTCCCTACGAGCTCGGAGCCCCCGACGACAGCGACACCACTCTGTATCGCCGCGTGGGCGAGCAGGAGTCGGTCGGCCGGCTGCTGGAGCTGGCGATCACCGTGTCCAGCAACCTCGCAACCAACATGCTGATCGAATTGGTGGGCGCCGACCGCGTGCGGGAGACCATGCGAGAGCTGGGTGCCGACTCGATCTCGGTGCTGCGCGGCGTCGAGGACATCAAGGCCTATCGAGCCGGGCGCAGCAACACCACCACCGCGCGCGACGAGGGAATCGTGTACCGCGCGATCGCCGAGGACCGGGCGGCGAGCCCCGAGTCGTGCGGTGAGATGATAGAGGTGCTGTTGCGCCAGGAGTTCAACGAGGGAATCCCCGCCGGGCTGCCGCCGAGCGCCCGGGTGGCGCACAAGACGGGGTGGGTGCCCGGCCTGGTGCGGCACGACAACGGCGTCGTCTTCCTGGAGGGCGGCGAGCGCTACGTGCTCGCAGTCCTCACCAAGAGCGAGCTGGGCACGGAGCCGATCAACGACCTGATCGCGGACATCTCACGGATGGTCCACGACCACGTGACTCGCTAGCGTGGTCCACGACCACGTGACTCGCTAGCGCCTGCCTCCCGGCGGCCGCGGATCGCGCGGCTGCTTCTCGGGCTCTGCCTCGCTCGGCACCGACTCGGGCGTCCCTTCCGCCGGAAGGGCTTTCACTATCTGTTCCGCCTCGGCCGCCGCGGCCACGGCCTTCCTGCGCGCCTTCTTCTCCTTGAAGAAGCGGCCCTTGTAATAGAAGGTCGTGACTCCGCCAACCGCCAGGCCCGCCAGGAACGCGACCAGCACCAGCAGGGACGCGCTGTACTCGACCTGCCAGAAGACCACGTCGATTCGCACGGCGTGCAGGTTCTGTAGCGCGAACAGCAGGACCAGCGCGGTGAGCACGGCAACCAGCACCAGCCGCATCCGGTCCCACAGGCCCTTCAGTTTCTGCATGAATCCCATAGCTGCCGCCCGTTCTCCACCGTTCAGTTCTCTTCGGCGTCCTCGTACCGGCCACCCAGGTGGGTGGCCAGGAACCGCTCTGCCGCTGCATAGAACTTGAGCCGATTCTCCGGCTTCGCAAACCCGTGCCCCTCGTCGGGGAACAGCATGTACTCGTGGTCGATTCCCTTTTCGCTCATGACGGCCACGATCTGCTCGGATTCGGACTGCTTCACGCGTGGGTCGTTTGCTCCCTGCGCGATCAGCATGGGAATCCTGATGTCGTCCACCCTGAACAGCGGCGAGCGCGACTCCAGGAACTCACGATCCTCCGACGGCTCCCCGACCCGCTCGTGCAGCATGGCGAGATACGTGGACCAGTAGGGCGGAATCGTCTCGATGAACGTGATCAGGTTGGAGGGGCCCACTATGTCCACGGCGCAGCAGAACAACTCCGGTGTGAACGTTGCGCCCACCAGCGCAGCGTAACCGCCATATGAGCCACCGTAGATGGCGATACGCTTGGGGTCTGCAATCCCCTGTTCGACCACCCACTGGACGGCATCCACCAGGTCGTCGTGCATCCTGCCACCCCACTCCCGGTTTCCGGCGTTGAGGAACTCCTTCCCATAACCGGTGGATCCGCGGTAGTTCACCTGCAGGCACGCGTAGCCCCGGTTGGCGAACCACTGCGACTCGGGATCGTAACCCCACACGTCTCTGGCCCACGGGCCGCCGTGCACGTTGAGCACGAGCGGCAGGCTCCGGGCAGCCACTCCTGCGGGGAGCGTGAGGTAGCCCTCCACGGAAAGGCCGTCGCGCGCCTGGAACGACACCGGTTCCATGTGGGCCAACTCGTACTCTGCGAGTTCCGGCCGGCTGTGGAAGAGGAAGGCTCCCGCCTTCGTGTCACGGTCGAATGCGTGGTACGAGACGGGCCCGTCGTCCTCGGTGAAGGCCACGATCCAGCGCCGGTCGTCGTGCGTGCGGCTCACCAGGTCGAAATCGCCGGGATTCAGCCGGGCGATTGCCTCGAGGTCGCCGTCGAGCCCCGACTCGAGGGCTGCCCACTCCTTGCGCGCGCGGGTGAACGCCACGAGCTGCACTTCTCTCGTGTCGGGATGGCGGACGACGTCGCTGACGTCGTACTTCGGATCCGACGCAACCACTTCGACCGCGCCCGACTCCAGAGCCAGCCGCGTGAGCCGCGCCGTGTTGGAGTATCGTGAGTCCACCAGGAAGAGCGACTCCCCATCCAGCGTAAAGCCGTAGGGCCCGCTGGTGAGCGAGTCCTCGGCGCTCCACGTGAGCAGCGTGCGCCACTGGGAGTCGGCGTCGTCGCGCAGCAGCAGCTCCGCGCCACCGTCCGGTGTCGCCGCCATCGCTGCCCGCACGACGTAATCCTCGTCGTGAACCCAACCCAGGACGTTGCCCGGGTTCTTGGCCTTGAGCGTCAGCGCGCCGGAGCGGAGGTCCACGTGGTAGACGTCGTGCAGCCGTGCGTCATCCTTGTTCATCGCGATCAGCAGCTCGCCGGGGTGGCGCTTGTCGTGCGCGACTACTTGCACCTGGACGTTCTCGAACGGCGTGAGATCCTCGATGTCGCCGGACTCGAGGTGCACCTTGTAGAGCCGCCAGTTCTCGTCCCCGCCCACGTCCTGCAAGTAGAGGATGTGCTCCCCGTCGTGCGCCCAGAAGTAGATCCGCACGCCGCGCTCGTTGTCACGGGTTACCGGCTCGAACTCTTCGCCGCCGACGGCTCCCACCCATACGTTGAGGACGTCGTCGAGCGGCGCCAGATATGCCATGCGCGTGCCGTCCGGCGAGATCTGTGGAGCCGCACGGTCCGGGTTGCCGAAGATCACGGTGCGTGGGATGAGGGTGGGGAGCCCGCTCATAGCCGCTCGGGATCCTCCACCGTGCGGTCGCTGCGCACGTTGCCCGTGTTGAGGGTGCTCGCGGGCTCGAACATGAGAATGTGGGTTTCCTCCTCCGCCACCGGTCGGTGCTCGACTCCCCGCGGGACCACGAGACACTCGCCAGGGCCGAGCTCGACGGTGCGGTCACGGAACTCGAGGGTGAGGCGCCCCTCGAGCACGTAGAACAACTCGTCCTCGTCTTCGTGATGATGCCACACGAACTCGCCCTTCACCTTGGCGAGCTTCACGTGTTGGCCGTTGAGCTCTGCGACGATCCGCGGACTCCAGTGCTCGTCGAACTGAGAGAGTTTGTCGCTGAGGTTGATCTTGTTCACGATGCCGTCTACTTGGTCTTGAGTCGCAGCGGCCCGGTCGCGTGGAACCACTCTTGCTTGCGCACGTTGCGTTCGACCACAACGGTGGCGGCGAGAGTGCCCGTGACATTGGTCGCGGTGCGCGCCATGTCCGGAATGCGGTCGACGCCGAGCAGGATGGCCATGCCGTCGAGTGGAATGCCGAGCGTTCCGAGGGCCGGGGCGAGGCTCACCACGCTTCCACCAGGAACACCCGCAACGGTGAACGACACTACGAAGGTGGCGAGCAGGGCGCCTGCTATCCCCGTAATGGGAAGCGACACGCCAAACAGCCACGCCAGAAACACGATCGCCGCGCCCTGGAACAGGGCACTGCCGGCGCGTCCCAGGCCGGCGCCGAGCGAGATCACGAAGCCGGACACCACGGGCGACAACTCCCAATCCTTTTGAGCCGTCTCCAGCATTGCCGGCACGGTCGCGGCCGAACTGGTTGCGCCCGCGGCGATCAATTGCGGCGTGACGCAGCCACGCAGGAACGCGCGTATCGGCATGCGGCCTACGAACCGCACCAGCGGCAGATACGTCGCGGCCACGAAGAGCACGAGCCCCAGCAGCACGGCCAAGATGAAAGCCAGTAAACTTTGGATGATGGCCCACCCGGCGCGCGCCGTGACCGGTGCGGCCAGCGCGAAGACGCCGACCGGCGCGGTCCAGAGAATCCAGTGGACCAGCTTGATGAGCACGGCGGTGACAGACTCGGCCAGAGGTACCAGCCGGTCCTTGTGCTCCTTGGGAAGCGCGCCCGTCGCCGCGCCCATCAGCACGGTAAACACCACCAGCGGCAGCAAGGCGCCGTCGGCCGCGGCCTTGAACGCGTTGCTGGGGATGAGGCTCACCAGGAAGTCGATGGGACCGGGCAGGGTGGGCGCGTCTATCGCAGCCGTCTCGACGGCTCGTGCGGCGGCGTCGCTCGCCAGCGGAAGCAGTGCAGCCATGACCGCCATACCCAGCAGGATACTCACCACCGTCGTGCCCGCGAAGAACAGCAGGGTGTAGCCACCCAGCCGTCCCAGCTGCCTGAGGTCTCCGAGCTTCGCCACGCCCACGTAGATGACGGCTGCCACGAGCGGCACGACCACCATCTTGAGCAGGTTCACGAAGGCGGTGCCGATCGGCTCCACGCCTTCGGCTATTGAGACGAGGAAGGGCAGGCCGCTGACGGAGGCGACGAGCCCGAACAGCAGCCCGGAGGCCAAACCGATTGCGATTGCGACGTGGAGTTTCATGCCCTAGTCGTGCGCCATCGATTCCTTGAGGATGTTCGCGGCAATCACGTTGCGCTGAATCTCGTTGGAGCCCTCATAGATCTGCGTGATTTTGGAGTCCCGCAGGAGCTTCTCGACCGGGTACTCCTTCATGTAACCGTATCCCCCGAATATCTGCACCGCGTCGAGACACACCTTCACGCAAGCGTCGGAGGCAAAGGTCTTGCAGATGGCCGAGGCCTTCGCGACGTTCTTGGCGCCCGAGTCTATCATCCGAGCCGCAGTGTAGACGAGGGCCCGCGCACCCTCTACGGCGATCGACATGTCCGCCAGCATGAACTGCACACCCTGGAACGACGCTATGGGGTGGCCGAACTGCTTGCGCACGCGCGCGTAGTGCGCGGCCTCGTCGAGCGCCCGCTGGGCGATGCCGACCGCCTGCGCCGCCACGCCCGGGCGCGCGTGGTCGAACGTCTTCATCGCGACGATGAAGCCCATTCCCTCGCGCGACAGCAGGTTCTCCTCGGGGACGCGCGCGTTGTCGAAGATCACCTCGCGGGTGGCTGACGCGCGGATGCCCAGCTTGTTCTCCTTCTTCCCGAACGAGACCCCCGGCGTGCCTTTGTCCACGATGAAGGCGCTCGCCCCACGCGCGCCCTTGTCCTTGTCGGTCAGGGCGATCACAGTGTAAATCTCTGCCTCACCGCCGTTTGTGATCCACTGCTTCGTGCCGTTCAGCACGTAGTGGTTCCCGTCCTTGACGGCGGTTGTGCGGATGCGGGCGGCGTCGGAGCCGGCGTCGGCCTCCGTGATGGCGAACGCGGCCAGCTTCTCTCCGCGCGCGATCGGCGGGATGTACCTCTGCTTCTGCTCCTCGTTACCGAAGAGCAAGATGGGGAATGCTCCGAGGCCGGTGCCGCCGAAGGAAAGCGCGATCCCGCCGCAGCCCCAGGACAACTCCTCGGTCACCAGCGCCATCTCGAACACGCCGCCGCCCATTCCGCCGTACTCCACCGGATACGGTACGGAAAAGATGTCGGCGTCCGCCAGGACCTTGACCACGTCCCAGGCGAAGTCGCCGGATTCGTCGTACTTGGCCGCGACCGGCTTGATCTTTTCCTCTGCTATCTGATGGCAGAGGTCCTTGATCATCCGTTGTTCTTCAGTCAGGAGGTAGTCGATGCTCATGTCTCGTCTCGTGGGTCCCCCGCGGGAGGCTTACTCCAGGGAGCCAAGCGGATAGATCGGGTTTCAACCTACCGAGGAGGGCCACCTGGGGCCACCCGGCGCCGATTCCCCAGGAATGGCGGGACTGGCCGGGCCAAACTACCTTGTACAGCTTCCGATCGAGATCGTACCTGGAGGTTGCAGTGAGACACGCACAGAGGACCGTTCCGCGCTGGGCCCTGATCCTGGGCGCGTCTAGCGGATTTGGAGAAGCTACAGCTCGGGAACTCGCCAGGGCAGGCTACGACATCTGTGGAGTTCACCTGGATCGCGGAGCCGGCAAACAGCGCGCCAAGGATATCCAGGAGGACATCGAGGACAGCGGCCGCCGCGCGCTGTTCTTCAACATGAACGCCGCAGACGAGGAGAAGCGCAATGACGTACTGAACGCGCTCGTCGACGACGCCAACAAGCACGACAGCACGGTGGCGATCCTGCTGCACTCGCTGGCCTTCGGCACCCTCAAGCCATACATAGCCGAGGATCCGGTCACGAAGCGCGGAATGAACATGACGCTGGACGTCATGGGCCATTCGCTCGTGTATTGGACTCAGGAGCTGGTGGCGCGCAACCTGATGTCACCCGGCGGCCGCGTCTTCTGCATGACTTCCTCGGGCTCGAACCGCGTCATCCCCTCTTACGGTGCGGTCTCGGCGGCGAAGGCCGCGCTCGAGTCGCATGTGCGGCAGCTGGCGGTCGAGCTGGCGCCCCACGGGATAACCGCCAATGCCCTGCGGGGCGGCGTGACACGGACTCCCGCGGCGGAGCGGATCCCAGAGAGCGATGCGCTGTTCGTGGAGGCAGTGCACCGCAACCCGCACAAGCGGCTCACCACCCCGGAGGACATCGCTCAAGCGGTTGTGGCCCTGTCCAAGCCGGGTACGGATTGGATCACGGGCAACGTGATAAACGTGGATGGCGGTGAGGAGGTCTCGGGGTAGGAGGCGGCGTTCTCTGGCGCCGAATGGGCGCTACTGCGCGACGCGTATCTCGGCCAGTTCCTCTTCGAGCTGTTCCAGCCGCTGCAGCACCTCGTCTTCGGCGGGCTCGGACGCCACTATGGGCACACCCCGTCGGTTCAGGAGCGTCTCGACCAGCCCATCGGTGTATCCCACCACGGCGTAGGAGATGCCGCGATCCAGGATCCGATTGAGGCGCAGCACGGCTGCCATGGATTGGCGCGGAGGCAGGCCGGCAACCGTTTCGGACAGGTGGTGAATCAGGATCTCGCGCAGCTGCTGCAGCTCCTCCACCACCTCGCCGGCGGCGAGGCCGCGCGTCGCGGCGGTCTGACCGTAGACTTCGGAAGCGGTGAACCACAGTTCGGCTACACGGCGCCGCAGTGGGCCCGCCGATTCGATTAAGATGTCCACGAGGAGTGCGAGGTGCCGTTCCACCGTGGTGGTTCGAACGTGGGGGACTACGGCCACGCGGCCCGCGATCCAGCGAGACCACAGCTCGATCAGGCGGTCGCGGTCCATCCTGAGCGACCGGCTCACGGCCATGAGGGCCGGGTTGGAGGGCCGCATCGTCAGGCCCATCGGGTCGCTTCCTTCAGACTGCTCATCGGGGATTGAAAAGGTACCCAGGCCCTGCCGGGAGGTCAAAACGGTCTGATGGCGACGGTGAACACGACACGATTCGAATTGGTGGGAGCCGACGGCGGCCCCCTGAGGGGCGACGTCAGAACCCAGGAAAAAGGCGCGGATCGGCCCGCCGTAGTGATCTGCCACGGTTTCAAGGGGTTCAAGGACTGGGGGTTCTTCCCGCACCTGGCGACGCGAATCGCACGAGCCGGAATGACCGCGGTCTCGTTCAACTTCTCGGGCTCCGGCGTGGGTCCGGATGGCGAGTCGTTCTCGGAGCCCGAGCGGTTCGGACACGCCACGTTCTCCGCCGACATCGCGGATCTGAGCGGCGTAGTGGAGGCGTTGCTCGGTGGCACACTGGTCGAGGGAGTGGCCGCGCCCAAGCGCATCGGCATCTTTGGCCACAGCCGCGGCGGAGCCGCGGCGCTGATGTACGCCGCGCGCGAGCCGAGGGCGCACGCGCTTGTCACCTGGTCCGCCATCGGGTCCTTGCTGCGCTGGGACGATGAGACACTGCGGCGCTGGCGCGAGGAAGGGAAGCTGGACGTGGTCAACATGCGGACGGGCCAGGTGCTGCCGCTCTACACGGACGTACTGGATGACATCGCCGAGCACGCCACGGGAGAGCTGGATCTGCTGGGAGCGGCCGGGTGCATCGAGGCGCCGTGGTTGATCGTGCACGGCGAACAGGACGAGGCGGTTTCACCGGGTGACGCCCGGAGGCTGCACTTGGCGGCGCGAGGTGGAGTCGCCGAGCTCGAGATGATCCCCGGCGGCACCCACACGTTGGGCGCGCGTCACCCGTGGGCCGGTTACACTCCGGAGTTGGAAAAGGGGATGGATCTCACGGTGGCGTGGTTCAGCCGCCACTTGATGTGAGGCTGGGAAACAAAACGGGCGGCCCGTTTCCGAGCCGCCCGGCACCGCGCTAGAGACCGGCCGCGTAGAGCGAGTCTATCACGCTCCTTCGGTGGTCCCCCGCGGTTACCACCACGCGCCGTCTGCGTACGAGCAGACTGGCTGCTGTCGCGGCGGCCACGGTGGCTAAGGCAAGGAGTCCGACACCAAAGGTTCTGATAGGTACCTCCCGTGAGAGAAGCCGTATCACTCGGGCGGCGTCCGCCCGCACGCAATATAAGGACGAGCGCAAGGTACCCCGCGTTGCCATGATGTGTTCACCTCTGTGTAACGATTCGATGATGCGCTTTGCGCGTATGGTGCACTTGCAGTTTGCATTACTAGCGCCGGTTTGTCCGTGAGCCAGGATACGTTCGCGGCGTTACGCACGAGCCTCACGGGTCACTCACCCAGGCGCGCGACCGGGCCGGGACTCATCGAGGCAGCCGTAGCCATCGTGCTGGCTTCGGGCGAGGGCGGTGAGCTCGATCTCCTGTTCATCAAGCGCGCCGAAGAGGAGGGCGATCCCTGGTCGGGGCAGATGGCGTTGCCCGGCGGCCGCCGCGACGACACCGATGAGGATCTGCTCGCGACGGCCATCCGGGAGACGCACGAGGAGACGTCGATCGCGCTGTCGCGGGAAGCGTTGCTGGGAGAGCTGGACGACCTGGCGCCGCAGAACCCGGTGCTCCCTCCGGTCATGGTCCGACCCTTCGTGTTCGGCCTCGAGCACAGGCCCGAGGTGCGGCCCAGTCGAGAGGTCGCGCTTCACCTCTGGACCTCGCTGAATGAGCTCCCGGGCACGGCTGGCGAGGCCACCGTATCGGTGCGGGGTTTCGAGCTGGACCGTCCAGCCTACCTGATCGGTCCCCATGTGGTGTGGGGGATAACCCACCGTATCCTCAACGGCTTCTTCGACTTAACGACCTAGGGTGACGGTCCGGCTACTTCGACAGTTGCCGCCCCAGCAGGCCAATACTAAATTTAGGCTCGATTAACTTTTTAGTTCGAGTTCTTCAACACCCGCAGGGCAGCCTGGATGAACCGAGACCGTAAGTCACCGGGTTACAGCCGCTCCATCGAGGACTACCTCAAGGCCATCTACGAGCTGGAGTCGGAGGGGAGTCCGGCGCAGACGAGCGCCATCGCCGAAGCGTTGAACGTGGCGCCTCCGTCGGTGAGCGGGATGGTGAAGCGGCTCTCTGAGTCGGGCCTGCTGGAGCACGCGCCCTATCGCGGCGTGCAGCTCACTCGCACAGGGCGGCGCACCGCGCTCAAGATGGTGCGGCGCCACCGCATTCTGGAGACCTATCTCACGACGAAGCTGGGCTACGACTGGGACTCGGTACACGACGAGGCCGAGCGAATGGAGCATGCCGTGAGCGACGGGCTGATCGAGCGCATGGCGATGGCGCTCGGCTACCCGCGCCACGACCCGCACGGCGCACCGATTCCGACCAAGGACGGCGAGGTCGACGAGCAGGAGGATTTGGTGCCGCTCATCGATGTGCCGGTCGGCGGCATGGCCGAGCTCAGGATGGTGAGCGACCGTGACCCCGAGCTCCTGCGATTCGTAGCGTCACTGGGGCTCAGGGTGGGCGTCTCGTTCGAGGTAATCGGGCGCCAGCCGTTCAAGGGGCCGACGGCCATCCGACTCGCGGGCCCGCACGCCAAGGAGCGGGACCAGGTAATCGGCCACGAGCTGGCCGAGGGCCTGAGCTGCGTTGTGCTCGGGGGGGAGGTGGGATAGCGGGCGAGCTGCTACGCCGCCGCTAGTTGGACCCTCCATGGTCCGTGATCGTCACCCACTTGTCGCCCTGTTTCATGAGCACGTCCGTCCAGCGCCCCGCTTCGTTGTGGGCCACGCCCTCTGAATCCACGTAGGTGTACTCGAAGAAGTAGTGCGCCACGGCCACGTCGCCGAACACCTTGATTGCCGCCGGCTTGAGGTGAAACTCGGTGAAGCTGCCGTCGGCCGCATAACTGCGCGCCGAGGTCATGACGTCGGCCTTCGTGCGCGGCTCCGGGGCGTTATAGGTCCAACCGGTGAAGTCTTCGTGGAAATACTCCGCGAACCCGTCTATGTCTCCGCCCGTGAACATCCCCCAGTACGTCCGAACCGTCTCCCAGACCTCCCGGTGCTCGGCGGACCAGTCCTGCGCCCGCAACGAAGTCGCGAACAGTAGGGCGAAGGCCAGTGCGGTGAGTGCGGTGCGACGCATGTGTGCCTCCTACGATTGCTTGGACCGTTCGAGTCCCCACAGGATGCCCGCAAGGCGCCTGTCGCGAGCCGGCCGGATCACGCCGACCTGCTCCCTGTAAGCTTGCTCGATCTTGCCGACCAGCCTCCTCTGCTCCTCCGGCTCTAGCTTGGACCAGGTGGGAAGGTCCTCCCAGATCGCCTCGTACGTGCTGAGCAGGTGTTGCAGGAAACCGGCCACGCCACGGTCGCCGGCTGCGAGGTGGTAGGTGAGGTGCGGTCCGGCGGCCGCCCACCCGAGAGCGGGACCCACCGAGACCGCCCGATCGAGGTCGTCCACATCGATGACGCCGTTCAGGACCATGTCGATCGCCTCGCGCCACACGGCCGCGGATATCCGGTTCGCCACCGCACCCGGCACCTGCTTCCTGATCACCACCGGCACCCGCCCAAGGGAGCGCAGCCATCCCTTGGTGAGCTCGAGGGTTCCGCTTGTTGTCTCGGGCCCCGGCACGATCTCGACCAGTGGGATGAGCTCTGGCGGGTTCATGGGATGCACGATGAAACAGCGGTCGCGCCTGATGCAGCGCGCCGCGATGTCCGCCGCGGAGAGTCCGCTCGTTGAGCTGGTGATGGCTTTCGCCTTGCCGGCGCTCGACTCGATGGCCTCGAAGATCTGCTGCTTGGTCTTGAGATCCTCCGGTCCGGATTCGATAACCCAATCCGCATCGCTGCAAGCCTGCAGCATGCTGCGTGCTCGGGTGAGCTGCTCGATGCCGGCCTCGACGGTGTCCGCTTCGGCGCGCCGCAGCAGTGAAAGGGAACGTGCGCGAGTCGTCGCCTCATCGCAGGCGTCCTCTACTGTCGCCGCCCGCCGGTCGTACATGGAGACGTGCCATCCCTGGGCCACGCAGAGCGCGGCCCAGCCTCGACCCACGTCGCCGGCCCCCACCACCGCCACGCGCACGTGACCAGTCGTCAATGGTGTCTCAGCCATTAGTCGGGCATCTCCTCTATCGCCAGCTGCAAGTACATGAACGCTGCGGCCTCATCCGGCATCGGTGAATCCCCGAACGAGTCCAGCCATGTGGTGATGTGCGGGTACAGCGGCACCACGGCGTCCCGCAGGGCCTTGCGGTCGTCGGGCGAGGCGGCTTTGCCGTAATCGCCCCGCTCGACGTCGTCTCCTATGCCCCAGCGCTCGGCGAGAGGCACGAGATGACGCAGATCCGCCGGTACGTTGTTCGGATCCAGCCGGTAGCGGGAGGTCACCGTGACTTCGGTTTGCTCGCCCTGCGCCGTATCCGCTTCGGGTGCGCGCTCACCCGCGCATGCGAGGCCCAGTACCGCGACGGTGATGACGGCGGCTCTAGTCACGATGCAATTCCTCTCCGAACACTCGTCCGAGCAGTGCGCGCATGCGCGCGATGTCCACGTCGAGCGCCACCTGGGTCGGGGCACCCGCGGGATCCTCTGCCGTGTGGCCTCGCTGCTCGCCCTCCCCAAGGTTCACGGCGAGGCTGAGTTGCGCCAGAGTGAGCAGGCCCGGATCGATCAGCTCGCCCAGCGGCAGCACATCGTGCACGACGCACCCGTCGAGCCCGTCTTGGGGGGAGGTGTGAGAGGTCTCGTAGAACCGCAGGGCCTTCGCGAGCCACGCAATCAGCGGATCGCTCGACGTCCAGAAGTGCTCGATCTCGGCTGCCGAGAGTTCCATGCGGCGGGTGGCGTCGAGCCCCACCATGACCGTCTCCAGGCCGGCGCGGAGCACGATGTCTGCGGCCTCGGGGTCGGCCCACGCGTTGAAGTCGGCCCAGCGGTTCGTGTTTCCCTGCTCGTGGACGCTGCCGAACATCCCCACGTGGCGTCGCACCTTGGCACGCACCAGATCGGGGCCAACGGCGAGCGCGTGGGCCAGGTTCGTGAGGGGCCCCAGCGTCACGAGCGTGACCGGCCTCTCGGCCCACTCCAGCAGGTCGAGCATCACAATGGGGTTCGGGGTCACCGGTTCCTCTGCGCCAACCGGGGCGTGGCCGACACCCGTGGGTCCGTGAGTCCCCGGCGCCGTCACCAGCGGCCGCTCCAGCGGGCGGTCGGAGCCCGGATATATAGGAATCCGGCTATCGAGGATGGCCAGCACGGATCGCGCGTTCCGCGTCGCCGCGGCGAGCGTCGTGTTCCCGTAGGTGGTCGTGATTCCTGCCACCTCCAGCTCCGGCGATCGGGCGGCCAGGGCCAAGGCCACTACATCGTCGATGCCGGGGTCGGTGTCGATCAGAATGGGTACGGTCGGGCGGCTGGCGGTCATCCTTGCGAAAGATATGTTAGCTGGCAGCGCACGACCCATTCAAAGCCTGAGGGAATGCGCAGAGCGTGTCATCGAGGCCGCCATTCAGGACTACGAGAGTGAGTTCGGAGGCGAATGAGCACTGACGGCAAGGCGGAGTTCGAGGGGCTCATCGAGCGGTTTGGCAAGGGCTGGGAGAACGGGGACGCCGACGAGATGGCCAGCGTGTTTGCGTCGGAGGGCGTGTTCGTGCCCGACCCGCATGGGGAAGCGCTCACCGGGCGGGTAGCCGTGTCGCAGTACTGGAGGGACATTCCGTACGAGCAGTCAGAGATCTCGTTTCGCTCCGGTGAGATCCAGGTAGCAGGGCCCTGGTTTGCGGTCGAATTCAAGTGCACGTTCCGAAGGCGGCGAACCGGGGATCTCATGGACATACGCGGTGCGCTGTTTTGCGAGACGGAGAAGGGCGAGATCACAGAGATGCGCATGTACTGGCAACGGCGGGCCGCGAAAGGCGACGCAACGTGAGAGGGGACGACGTGAGCGCCGAGGTTCTGCTGGGAACGCAGGGCTGGAACTACGAGGCGTGGGTCAGCCCGTTCTACCCCGTGGGCACCAAGCCGTCGGGGATGCTCGCCGTTTATGGCCGCGCTTTCTCGACCGTCGAGGTAGACTCGACGGCCTACGGTTTGCCGTCCGACCCGTCGGTGGCGAGCTGGAGCAAGAGCGTACCGGCGCACTTCAAGTTCGCGCTCAAGCTGCCGCAGGAGATCACCCACGAGCGGCGCCTCGATGATACGCAGCGCATCGTGCGGCGGTTCGTGGATCGCGTTGCTCCACTGAAGGAGCGCCTCGGACCACTGCTGATCCAGCTCAGTCCGGGATTCCGCCCCGCGGATGGGAACCAGACGGTGCTGCAGAGATTCCTCGAGAGTCTCCCCGGCGGGCACCGCTGGGCCGTGGAGTTCCGACACCCGGGTTGGATGACTCCGGCCGTGGGCGAGGTGTTGAAGGCGCACAATGTCGCGCTCGCGCTGGTCGACGGCCGCTGGATTCCGCGCGACATGATGGCGGAGCTCGCCATCGAGCCCACCGCCGACTTCGCTTACCTGCGTTGGCTCGGCGTGGGACGTCGCCTCAGCGACTTCACCTTCCCGCAGGTGGACCGCGAGCGCGAGTTGGACTTCTGGACCGAAGTCGTGGCCAAGCTACGCACGCGCGTCTCCACCATCTACGGCTACTTCAGCAACCACTTCGAGGGGCACGCTCCGCACAGCGCGCGCCAATTCCAGGAGCTCGTGGGGCAGGCACCTGTTGCTCCCGAGGCATTGCGCGAGCAAGCTGAACTCTTCTAATTAAGGCGACCCGCCCGGAGGGAGCTCGTGGCGCCAATCAAGGTGCTGTTCATCGACGACGATCCAGACGTCCTTCGCACGCTCGGGGACTACTTCGAGCGACTGGGTCACGATGTGCACCGCGCCGGGTCCGGCAAGGAGGGCATTGCAACCTGGAACAGGTTGCAGCCCGACGTGACTGTGCTCGACCTGTACATGCCCGAGATGAACGGTCTCGAGGTGCTCGAGAACCTGCGCCACAAGAAGGCGATGGTCATAATGCTCACCGCCTACGGCGACGTGGAGTCGGCGGTAGAGGCCATGCGGCTCGGCGCGGAAAACTTCCTCACCAAGCCCATCGACATGTCACACCTGGTGCAGGCAGTCGAGAAAGCGGCCGAGAAGGGCAAGCTGCGCCAGGAGGTCGTGGAGCTGCGCCAGCGACTCGCGCCCAACGTGCGCCGGCAGATTCTGCGGATTCTCCTCGTGGTGATCCTGATTCTGGTAGCGGTCGCGCTGGGAAGATGGATCGGGGGCGCCGCGGAGGATGCGCGTCCGCGCGAGCCGATACCGGTACCAGTGGACTCGCAGCCGAACCCGCTTCCCACCTCGGGGGCGGATCTCACACCATAGCCCGAAAGCACCGAGTTCTACGATGGTGACACGGGGGAGGAGGCGAGTCGGAGCGCTCGCCTCTCTTGCTTTATTCATCGCGCTGCCGCTCTGCGCCCAGACTCGTGCGGATCGGGAGATCGTCCTCGCGACCACCACCTCGGTGCGCGACGCCGGGTTGCTGGAGGGGATTCTCCCGGCGTTCGAGCGCCAGAGCGGCTATCGGGTGAAGGTGATCGCCGTCGGCTCGGGCAAGGCAATGGCGCTGGGACGCCAGGGCGAGGCGGACATCCTGATCCTTCACGCCCCCGAAGAAGAGCTGGAGTTCGTGCGGCAGGGCTACGCCACATCGCGCGAGGCCCTGATGAAGAACGAGTTCGTGCTCGTGGGCGGCGAAAACGATCCAGCCGGCGTGCGCGGGCTGGGGGCTGTAGCCGCGCTGCAAGCGATCGCCGCCGAGGAGGCCCTCTTCGTGTCCCGCGCCGATCTTTCCGGCACCCACGTGAAGGAGCGAGGTCTGTGGCAACTGGCCGGAGTGGCTCGCGCCCGACCCTGGTATCGTGAGTCGGGGCAGGGAATGAGCGCCACGCTGCAGATCGCGAACCAGCTCGGAGCTTACACCCTCACTGACATCGGGACGCTGCTGTCCCACAAGTCCCGGCTCGACCTCGAGATCCTGGTCGACGGAGACACGTTGCTCGCCAATCCCTACCACGTGCTGGTCGCCAGCCCCGCCCGGTTCGAGTGGCTCAATGCCGAAGGCGCACGAGTGCTGAGGGATTACCTGCTGTCTGAGGAGACCCAACGGGCCATCGGTGACTACGGGCAGGAAGAGTCCGGCAGGTCGCTGTTCGTGCCGGCCGCATACCACTTCTAGCCTCAGCCCTCCCGAAGGCTATTTTCCTACACCAGCCGGACTTCCGCCCGGGTCCGGTCTGCTACCGGCGTGCGGTTCGGGCAAGGGATACAAAGAGGAGGATCCGTGGCCCACGATTACGGCTCGGCACTGTCTCCCTCGCGGGGCGACGTCGCCCAGGACGTTGCGCAGCAGATCAAGTCTTTCAGCGACACCGTGCGCCACCTGGCGTTTGCGGGAATCGCATGCGTGTGGGCGTTCCGGCAGGGCGGTATCTTCGGCGCCGAGCTGACCATCCAGCTTGCCATTGCGGCGTTCTTCGTGGTCTGCGCTCTGGCAACGGACATGCTCGAAGCCGCCCTCAGGGTCTTGGTGACCGCGCGCGGCGGGACACTCTCCGTCGACGATTCGGAGGTGGTCAAGGGATGGCGCTACGCTCTCCACGGATCGCCGGAGCGTGTGCTGCTGCTCTTGAAGCTGGGGTTCGTCGTGATGGGATACGCCTGGCTCCTCGCGCACCTCTACAACATGATCGTGTACTTGTAGGAGCTGCGATGTAGGCACCCGATCTCGCTCCGCGCCGCGGTGACGAGAGCGCCCGGCCCCGGTCGGGCGCTTCTCTTACCGACCCTCCCCGCCCGCAACTATCTTCACATCATGCCGGACCTCCGCCTCCTCATCGCACAACTCGCCCCCCAGAAGGGGGAATACGCCGAGAACCTACGGCGGGTGGGCGGGGTGCTCGCGCAGGCCGCTGGGCTCGATGAGCCGCCCGGGCTGATCGTCTTTCCCGAGACGGCGCTAACCGGCTACTTCCTCGAGGGCGGCGTTCGCGAGCTCGCCGCCACGGCCGGGACCGTATTCCGCGACCTCTCGGCCCAGCACGCGCTGAGCGGCGCTCCGCCGATGGACGTGGTGCTCGGTTTTTACGAGGAGTATCAGAACCGCTACTACAACTCGGCGCTTTACGCCACGCTCGGCGGCGCCGAGCCCGGCATCCGCCATGTGCACCGCAAGGTATTCCTTCCCACCTACGGGTTGTTCGACGAAGAGCGGTTCGTGGACCACGGCCACTCGGTGCGGGCGTTCGACACATCATGGGGCCGTGCTGCGCTGGCCATATGCGAGGACGCCTGGCACTCGATCGTGCCTACGTTGGCGGCTTTGGACGGAGCGCAGCTGCTGATCGTCCCGAGCGCGTCGCCCGCGCGCGGCATCGAGCCCGACCGTGGGAGGGGTCAGGACGATGCGCGTCCCTCCAGTGTGCGCCGCTGGGAGATCCTGGCGCGCCAGATGGCCAACGAGCACGGCTTCTACGTCGCGTTCGCTCAGCTCGGTGGCTTCGAGGGCGGCAAGGGCCTTCAGGGCAGCTCGATCGTGGTGGATCCGCAGGGCGACGTGGTAGTCCGCGCGCCGCTGTTCGAGGAGGCGCTTCTCAGCGCGACCATACAGCAGGACGAGATAACGAGGGCGCGATCGGAACAACCGCTGCTGGCCGATCTCGAGATGCAGCTGCTCAACCTGCTGCGGGGCGCAGAAGGAGGTACGCCACCGGTCGAGTACGCGCCCGAGGACGGGTCTCCCCGCGCGCCCAAGCCCGCCGTCAAGACCGATCATCCGATTCTCGCGCCTGCTCAGGGCGCCGACGCGATGGAGATCGATCCGGCGCTCACCGAGCGGTGGCTCACGGCCTTCCTCGAGGACGAGCTCATTCGGCGGCGTGGGTTCGAGAAGGGAATCGTGGGGCTTTCGGGCGGAGTGGACAGCGCGGTAACGGCGTACCTGGCGGTCCGCGCTCTGGGCAAGGAGAACGTCATCGGAGTGCGAATGCCCTACAGCACTTCGAGCGAGGAGAGCCTCGAACACGCGGAGTTGGTGGCAACGGAACTCGGGATCGAGCTTCTCACCGTGGACATCTCGGGAGCGGTGGATGCCTATCTGGACGCCGCGGATCCGAACGCCGACCTCAAGCGCCGCGGCAACGTGATGGCGCGTATGCGGATGATCACGCTGTTCGATCTCTCCGCCAAGCACCAAGCGCTGCCGCTCGGAACGGGGAACAAGACCGAGCGCCTGCTGGGTTACTTCACGTGGCACGCCGACGATTCTCCCCCGGTAAACCCGTTGGGCGACCTGTTCAAGACACAGGTGATCGCACTCGCCGGCCACCTGGGCCTGCCGGGCGCGATCGTCGGCAAGCCCGCCACCGCCGACCTCGTGGCTGGCCAGACCGACGAGGCCGACCTCGGCATCAGCTACGACAAGGCGGACCGCATTCTTCACTGGTTGCTCAAGGGACTGAAGCCGATCCACGTGGTGGAGAAGGGGTTCAGCGCGGAGAACGTGGAGATCGTGAGCAGCAGGCTCCATTCGACCCACTGGAAGCGTCGGCTGCCCACCGTGGCAATGGTGAGCAGCACGACGATCGGGGAGAGTTACCTGCGCCCCGTGGACTACTGAGATGCCGTTCACCTATTCGATTGACACGAAGCGGTGCTTCGTACACGTCACGGCACACGGGAAGATCACGACGGAGGAGGCCTTTGGCACCTTCGACGAGGTAGCGGCGCACCGGGACTTTCGCACCAATATGAGAGTCCTGTCCGACCATCGCGGACTCGAGACCGTGGTCAGCGTAGGCTTCGTCAAGGCCTTCATGACCCGTGTGCACACCTACCGCAAGGTGTTCCGTGGTTCCAAGTGGGCGTTCGTCGAGTCTGGTGCGGTGCGATATGGGATGGCGCGCATGGCGTCCATCCTGTCCGACCCGACCGTGGTCGAGCTGCGCGCGTTCCGCGGCATGGATGAAGCTCGCAAGTGGCTGGAAGTGGAGGATGCGGTGAGTGAGAGTTAGAACTCTGAAGAAGTGAGTGGAAGATGGCCATCGAGTTCACGATCTCCGAGACGATCAACGCGCCTCTGGAGCGCGTGTTCTCAGTTGCCACCGACCTGGATGCGGCCGGCAAATGGATGCAGAACCTGGTGGGCATCGAGAAGCTCACGGAGGGTCCCATGGCGGTTGGCAGCCAGTGGCGCGAGACGCGCAAGATGTTCGGACGCAAGGCATCCGAGCACTTCGAGGTGACGGCCCTTGTGCCGAACGAGAACCTAGACCTCTACGTGGACGGATCCAAGGGCACGACCGGCAAGGGAGAGTTCCGCTTCCGCCACACCTTCGAGGCGTCCGGCGGCGGCACCGTCTTCACCCTGTCAGGTGAGGTGAGCGGGATGGGGAAGTTCATGGAGCTCATCGGGAGGCTCTTCATCGGTGGCATGAAGAAGGCCATCGCCAAGGACATAACGGCGATGAAGCACTACATAGAGAAGGGAAGCTGATGACGGCAGACGTCAACACGCCCCGCCCCGTGAAGGACTCGCAGGCCATCATGACCGAGCTAATGATGCCGCACATGGCCAATTTGCAGGGGAACGTGTTCGGCGGGGTCATTCTGTCGCTCGTAGACCGGGTGGCCGCCGTTGCCGCCATTCGCCACTCCGCTGGGCCGGCCGTCACGGTTTCGGTGGACCGCGTGGACTTCCGCGAGCCGATCCACGTCGGCGAGTTCGTGATCGCGAAGGCGAGTGTGAACTACGTGGGCCGTACTTCGATGGAGGTCGGTGTGCGGGTCGAGGCGGAGCAGATCGCGACCCGCCGGCGGCGCCACACCAACAGCTGCTACCTGACGTTCGTTGCGCTCGACGATGAGGGACGCCCCCGGGACATACCGCAGGTGGAGCCGGAGGGCTGGGACCAGATGCGCCGTTACGAGGCAGCCAAGGAGCGGCGCGAGCTCCGGACCAAGCACAAGCTGTGATGAAGTTCGAGCGCGTCGTCTGCGTTATGAGCGGCGGCGGCGCCAAGGCCGCTGCCCACGTGGGAGCGATGCGCGCGCTGGAGGAGTGGGACCTCGAGCCCGGCCACTTCGTGGGTACCTCCATGGGCGCGGTCGTTGGGGCGACCTTCGCGGCCGGCCTTCACTACGACGACGTGCTCAAGGGCATGATGCTGATCTCGCGCCGGGACGTGGCGCAGTTCTCGCCTTCGCTCCTGTTGGGGCCGTTTGCCGAGAGTTTTCTGAAGGCCGGGCCGCTGAAGCACACGATCGATGCCCTGGTGCCCGTGCAGCAGTTCGACCAGCTGAAGAAGCCCCTGACCGTCACCGCCGTGGACATGCGGAGCGGCCGGCTCACGCTGTTCGGGGAGGGCGGTGAGGAGCGCGTCTCGCTGGTTGAGGCCCTCTACGCTTCCTGCGCCCTGCCGCTCTACTACCCGGCGGCGCGAATCGGCGACCGGGAGTACGTGGACGGCGGCATGCGCGCGGTGTTGCCGCTCGACGTGGCCGCGATGTTCGAACCGGACCTGATCGTGGCTGTGGCGGTGGGCCCCTCGCTCTATGCCCCGCCGCCGGAGCACGCGGCGATGATTCCGCCGATGCTCCAGGCGCACAACGACGCGCTCAGGATCCTGATGGCGGCCCAGACGGAGCGCACAATCGAGCGATTCCGCCAGGGACCAACGCCCCTGGTGCTCGTCCGCCCCAACCTCGAGCAGCACGCCACTTTTGCAGTGGGCAGCGTGGTGCGGTACGTCGAGGAGGGTTACAGGGCGGCGACCCGGGCGCTGCACGAGTTCCTCGAAGCATCCTGAGCTAGTTACTTTTGGGACATTCCAGAACCCCTCGCCCAGCCCCTCGGGGAGCGGGCCCAGGCCAGATGACGGAAACCGCGGTCAAGTACTTCACGCTCGAAGAGGCGAACTCCGCGATCCCCTACGTGCGGCGCATCGTGGAGGACATCGTGGCGGAGTACCACACGTGGCGGGATTGCATCTTCCGCTACGAGGTGATCGCCGCAGAGAGCAAAGCCGATGAAGGGGAGACCGAGGAGCAGGCACAACTGCGGGTGGAAGTGGACAACATCGCCAAACGCATCAACGCCTTCATCGACGAGTTGACGCAGGTGGGCTGCGTCTTCAAGGGCTTCGACGGTGGGCTCGTGGACTTCCAGGCGCGGAGGGAGGGGCAGGACATATACCTCTGCTGGAGGCTGGAGGAGCCCGAGATCAGGTACTGGCACGATCTGGAGGCCGGATTCGCGGGACGTCAGCCGGTGACACCCGACTTCAGGACAGATGAGGTAGAAGAATGACGCTGGTCACGTTCGTCCACTCCTTCGGCATGTGTCTATGGATCGGCGGAGCGATCGCCACCATGGTGATCGCCATTGGAGCACAGAAGGAGGGCGGTGAGGTACGCGCCGGGGTGTACCGGCTGGTGGCGCGGATTCAGACCTCGGTGGTCGGACTGGGAGCGCTGCTCGTGGTGGCTTCCGGCTTCCTCATGATGATGGACTACTCCACCAGCGGGCTCGAGATCATGATGCGCGAGCCCAGCAGGTGGGTGATGGTACTCGTTGGGCTCCTCGCGGGAGTGATCGTGCTGTTCGTGGTGCTGCCAACAGCGGTGCGGATGGGCGGCCTGGCCGTCACGTCCGAGACCGGTCAGATGCCGCCGGCGTTCGAGATCTACCGGCGGCGGCTGGAGGTCGTCTCGTACGTGGCGGGTGTGCTCGCGATCGTTGCACTCTTCGCCTGGTACGTGCTGTAAGGGGTCGCGCCCCATGAGCCGATGACCGAAGAGCGCTGGCGCCTGTCCCAGGCATACCGGATTCCGCTGGAGGGAGCGGAGAAGCTGGACCTCCGCCGCTGGGCGGGCCGGATGTTCCTGCTGGGGGCGACCCACATGGGCCGGGTCGCCTACATGATCTTCGAGATCATCCGGGGCCTCAAGGATTGGCGCATCTGGCTGCCGCGCACGTGGGAGCAGTCCTACCAGGTGGGCGTCGGCTCTCTCTTCATCGTCTTCCTGACGGCCGGATTCGCGGGCGGAGTGACCTCGCTCCAGGCCGGCTACCAGTTCACCGGCACCATCCCGGTCTACTTCGCGGCGGGCGTAATCACGCAGTCCCTCATCCTGGAGCTCGGGCCAGTGCTCACCGGGCTGATCCTGGCGGGCAGGGTTGGAGCGCGCTATGCGGCCGAGCTTGGCACGATGCGCGTCACCGAGCAGATAGACGCGCTCGAGAGCCTGGGCCGCTCGACGGTGTCGCACCTGATCATCCCGCGCGTGCTGGCCGGCATTCTGATGCTCCCCGTGCTCGTCATCTTCGCCGACGTCGTAGGGATCACGTCCGGCTGGCTGGCGGCCCGCCATACGCTGGAGATCACGAACTACGACTTCGTCTACGGCGCGCGCTACTTCTTCAGGCCGTACGACCTGTGGTACTCGCTGCTCAAGTCGGTGTTCTTTGGGGTAGCGGTGACGCTGGTGCCCTGCTACATGGGCATGAACACCGGCAAGGGAGCCGAGGGTGTGGGTAAGGCCACGACTGCCGCGGTAGTCTCGAGCTCGGTGTTGATCCTGGCGATGGATGCGATCCTGTCGGAGCTGCTGCTGTGATCCGGCTGATCGACGTCCACAAGCGCTTCGGCGACAACGTCGTGCTCGACGGCGTGGACTTCGACGTGCAGCGGGGGGAGACCGTCTCGCTGCTGGGGCCGTCCGGCGTCGGGAAGTCAGTTCTCCTCAAGCACGTCAACGGTTTGATCAATCCGGACTGGGGTGAGGTGTTCGTGGACGGCGAACTGGTGCCGTTGCTTCCGCGCAAGGAGTTGCAGGAGCTGCGCACCAAGATCGGCTACGTGTTCCAGTTCGGAGCCTTGTTCGACTCGATGTCCGTGTTCGAGAACATCAAGCTCGGCATCACCGATCCGGCGTGCGCCGGGGACGATCACTTCTGCCGGATGCGGGTGCAGGAATGCCTCGATCTGGTGAACCTTTCGCCCGTCACCGCGGAGAAGTATCCTGCGGACCTGTCGGGCGGGATGAAGAAGCGGGTGGGGATAGCCCGGGCGATTGCCGGGAGGCCGACCTACCTGCTGTACGACGAGCCGACGTCCGGGCTCGATCCGGTGAACGCGGACATCATCGACGCCTTGATCCAGAAGTTGCAGGGAGAGCTGGGCGTCACCAGTGTTGTGGTGTCGCACGACGTGCGCGGCTCTTTCCGGGTGGGAAACCGGATCGCGCTACTGACCGAGGGCAAGATTCGCAAGGTCGGAACGCCCGACGAATTGCGTGATAGCGACGACCAGGCGGTGCGCCAGTTCCTCGAGAGGGACTTCGGCTCCGCCGTGGTCGGCTGATTGGGGATCGCGATGGATCTCTACTACAAGCAGGAAATTACGGTCGGTGTGATGGTCCTCGCAGCCCTCGCGATCATGTTCGGCGGGCTGCTGTGGCTCACGGGAGAGTCGCTCACCGGACGCGGGATGATGACGGTCAAGGTGCGGTTCGAGACCGTGAGCGGACTAAACCAGGGCGACCCCGTGCAGATCTCCGGTGTGAACGTGGGCCGCGTGTCGCGGGTGCGGCTGCAGCGGGTGGGTTCGGTGATGGCCGAGCTGCAGATCCGCGAGGAGGTGAGGCCCAAGATAGACGCGGGCGCCGAGGTTCGCTCGCTCGACTTCCTGGGCTCCAAGTTCGTGGCGTACTCGCCCGGCCTGGCGGAGGACTTCCTGGACCCCGACTCCGTGATCGCGGGCGTCAACGAAACTGAGCTCTCCGAGAGCGCGGTCTCGCTGGCCGAGGAGGCGACGCGCACGCTCAACAGGGCGCAGGCGATCATGTCGGAGGAGGTAGTCGAGCAGGTGCAGTCCACGTTGGCCGCTGCCGAGCGCGCGCTCACCGTGTTTTCCGACGTGGGCGAGGGCCCGATAGTGAACGACATCACCGAGTCGCTCCGTTCGGTGAGAAGCGCTGCCGCATCGCTGGATTCCATCGTGTCAGATCCGTCCATCAAGGAGTCGGTGCGCCAACTCGACGAGATCACCGAGGGCGTGCGTGAGATGACCGACGGGCTGGCCGCCGTGACGCAGCAGTTGGCTCTCCTGGTCGAGCAGGTGCGCTCGCCCGACGGATCGATCGGCCGGGCACTGACCGACACCACGCTGTACAACGACATGCACGAAGTCCTAGTGTCGTTGCGCAAGCTGCTGGACGACGTGAGGGAGCATCCGGGCAGGTACGTGAACGTGAAGGTGTTCTAGGCTTCCCAGCCTGAGCCGGCACCTGGGGCGGGCCCGCAACGGCCCGCCCTTTCTCTTATATTCGCCCCATGCTCTCAGTGACTTTCCTCGGCACCTCGGCGTCGCGCCCTACCGTAGAGCGCGGTGTGGCGGCGATCGCGGTGCAGCGCGAGGGCGAGACGCTGCTCTTCGAGTGCGGCGAAGGCACCCAGCGCCAGATGATGCGCTACGGGGCGGCCTTCTCGCTGGCGGAGATCTTCATCTCGCACTTCCACGCCGACCACTTCCTCGGCGTAATAGGACTCGTGCGCACTCTCGGGCTGCAGGGGAGGGATGAGCCGCTCAACCTGTACGGACCAAAGGGTGCGAAGAAGCACCTGCGCGCTGCCGTGGATCTGGGAGTCGAGCGCCCGCCCTTCGAGGTGGAGATCCACGAGTTGAAAGCCGGCGACCTTCTGAAGCGCGACGACTACGCGATCGAGGTGATCGGAGTGGAGCACGGGCGCGGGGCACTGGGTTATGCCCTGCGAGAGGACCAGCGGCTGGGCCGGTTCAATCCGGAGAAGGCCGCGGAACTGGGCGTGCCGGAAGGCCCGCTGTGGGGCAGGCTGCACAAGGGCGAAACGGTCGAGCTCGAGGACGGGAGCAAGGTGAGCCCGGAGGACCTGGTTGGACCGCCGCGCCCGGGCCGTTTGCTGGTCTACACCGGTGACACACGGCCGTGCGAGAGCGTCGTAGCGGCCGCCGAGGGCGCCGACCTCTTGATCCACGAGGCCACGTTCAGCCAGGAGGAGAAGGAGCGGGCCGCCGAGACGCTGCACTCCACCGCGCTCGAAGCGGGGCAGGTGGCGTTGGCCGCGCGGGTGCGACGGCTTGCCCTCACCCACCTCTCGGCCCGGTTCTCGGCCGCCCCGGGGATTCTGCTCGAGGAGGCGAGGGAGGTTTTTGCCGAGACCGTGGTCGCCAAGGACGGCATGGTCATAGACGTCGGCTACTCCGACGAGGAGTGAAGGAGCGGGGTCCCCAAGGGGAACCCCTACCCAATCCCTCGCGTTTCCCGTACGTTAGCAGCTTCCACGATAACCGATCCCTGACCCAAGACCGGACGCCGACCTCCGGCCGCCCTTGACGGAAGGGCGACCCTCCCGGCCGGTGGTCTGGCCCTGGCGCCAGCGGAGTGACCCGTTGATTCAGGCCAGGAGGCTAGTATGGCGATCCGCTTGGGCGACAACGCCCCCGACTTCACCGCCGAGACCACCGAAGGCACCGTCAAATTCCACGATTGGAAGGGCGACGGCTGGGCGATCCTGTTCTCCCACCCCAAGGACTTCACCCCCGTCTGCACCACCGAGTTGGGCTACCTGGCTGGTCTCAAGGGGGAGTTCGAGAAGCGAAACACCAAGGTGATCGGGCTGAGTGTGGACGCGCTCGGCTCGCACGAGAAGTGGGTGCAGGACATCGAGGACGTGACCGGAAACGCGCTCAACTACCCGCTCATTGCCGACCACGACCGCAAGGTCTCCAACCTGTACGACATGGTCCACCCTAACGCCGACGACACCCAGACCGTGCGGTCGGTGTTCGTGGTGGGGCCGGACAACACGGTGAAGCTGACGCTCACCTACCCCGCGAGCACCGGTCGCAACTTCGACGAGCTTCTGAGGACCATCGACTCGCTCCAGCTCACGGCCAGGCACGCGGTGGCCACGCCCGTCAACTGGAAGCACGGCGAGGACGTGATCATCGGCACTGGCGTGACGGACGAGGAGGCCCAGAAGAAGTTCCCGGGATACGAGGCCAAGAAGCCCTATTTGAGGGTGACTCCGCAGCCCAAGGGCTAGATCCGATCCTCCCGAAAGCGGCCGGTGCTCCCGGGCAGGCCGTCCGCACGCCGGGAAAGAACAGGGCGGTAGGGGCAGAAGTCGTTGCCCCGCCGCCCTTTTCGCATCCGTAACCCATTTACTTAACTTGGTTTAGGGATTTCTGCGACCCCATATGGAAACTGCTCCCCACCTAGCGGAATCGGTCAAAAACCGACACATTTACTGGCTGTCGACGCCCGAAAATCCCGATGATACAGGCCATCGCCTCCCGCCTACCATGGCCGAGGTATTACCTGCCTCGCAGATGGCCGTTCTCGTGCTGACCTAAACAACCGAAAAAAGACGGGTGGGGTGGGAGTTGGGGGGTTACCCAAGCCCTTTGGGGGGCGTGTGCCCGAAGTCACCCAGCAGTTGAAGGTCGCGCTGGCCGACCGCTACGTGATCGAGCGCGAGCTCGGCGCCGGCGGCATGGCCACGGTGTATCTGGCTCACGATGTGAAGCACGAGCGCAAGGTAGCGCTCAAGGTGCTCAGGCCCGAGCTGGCCGCCGTGATCGGGGCCGAGCGATTTCTGGCGGAGATCAAGGTCACTGCCAACCTGCAGCACCCCCACATTCTCCCCCTCCACGACTCCGGCGAAGCCGACTCCTTCCTCTACTACGTGATGCCGTACGTCGAAGGTGAGACGCTGCGCGACAAGATCCAGCGCGAGAAGCAGCTTGCGGTGGATGAAGCTGTTGAGATCGCGCGCTCGGTGGCAGCGGCCCTCGACTACGCGCATCGCCACGAGGTGGTGCACCGCGACATCAAGCCCGAGAACATCCTGATGCACGACGGTCAACCTACGGTGGCCGACTTCGGGATCGCTCTGGCCGTGAGCCATGCTGGCGGCACGCGTCTGACGGAGACGGGATTGAGCGTAGGGACGCCGCACTACATGAGTCCCGAGCAGGCGATGGGTGACCGGGAGCTGGACGCCCGCAGTGACGTCTACTCGCTGGGCGCGATGCTGTACGAAATGCTCGTGGGCGAGCCTCCCTATACCGGCCCCACGGCGCAGGCGATCGTGGCGAAGGTGATCACGGAGAAGGCCCCACCGGTCACGGCCGCTCGGCCCACTACGCCGCCCCACGTGGCGGCCAGCATAGACAAGTCACTGCAGAAGCTGCCGGCTGACCGGTTCGGAAGCGCTGCCGAGTTTGCGACCGCGCTCGCGAACACGTCGTTCAGCGTTGCGGCTACGGCTGCCACGCCTGCTGCCTTGGCAGGAGAGTCGCGGCAGTGGAGCCGCGCGACGATCGGTCTCGCCGCCGCGAGTGCCCTGTTGCTCGTGGCGGCCCTCTGGGGCTGGCTGCGCCCGGGGTCGGAGGCGCCGTCCGTTTCGCGGCAGCGGATCGTGCTCGCCGGCGATATCCCGAACGGGTGGGTCTTCTATGCCGCCGCCGTTGCTCCGGACGGGTCTGCAATCGTGTTCGGCGATTCGGCCGGTGGCACGCAGCAGTTGTGGCTGAAGGAGAGGGACCAGGCCTTTGCGACGGCGCTCGCGGGCACGACGGACGCTTTCGGTCCGTTCTTCTCGCCCGATGGGGAGTGGATCGCGTTCAGCACCGTGGGTGGACTCTACAAGGTCGCACGCCGTGGCGGCTCGCCGATCGCGCTCTCGGACTCTGGTGGCGGTGTAGGCGGCGCGTGGCTGGACGACGGCACGATCGTCTTCACGAGCGTCGCCAATGATCTGGTGTATCGCGTGAGCGATGCCGGTGGATCGAGTGAGCGGCTGGTAGAGTTCGACGACATCCAGCGTGGGTTCGTGCAGATGTCCGCGCTGCCCGGCTCACGCGGCGTTCTCTTCATCGGCTGCGCCACATTCCCCTGTCTCCAGAGCGAAGCGTGGGTGCTCGACCTGCGAACCGGCGAGGCACGCATGCTGGTGAACCAGGTGGGCTCAGTGTGGAGCATAGCGACGGGCGACCTGGTCTACGTGCGGCGCGACGGAGGCGTCTTTGCTGCGCCGTTCGATGGCAGTGCGTTGGAGATCAGCGGACCGGCCACCCCGGTACTGGACGGCGTCCGGTCTTTCCAGGGTCTTACCGACTTTCAGTTGTCGGCGAACGGAACGGTGCTGTACGTGGCCGGGGAAGCCGTTGCGTCCACCGAGATAAGCGAGATCGTGTGGGTGGACCGCAGCGGTGTCGAGTCCCCCACCGATCCGGACTGGGAGATTCGGACGCCAGCCGTCGGAGGGCTGAGCCTCTCCCCCGACGGCACTCAGCTCGCCATCAACACGATCGCCGAGGGATCGGCCGAAGCCCATGTGTTCGTGAAGCGGCTGCCCGACGGCCCCGCCTCGCGCCTCACCTTCGACGGCAACCAGAACATCCGCCCTACCTGGTCGCCGGACGGCCGCTACCTGCTCTGGGTCACGAACCGCTCGGGCAAGATGGAAGTGTGGCGCAAGCGCGCCGACGGGAGCCAGGGTGCCGAGCTGCTCGTCGCGGTGGAGCGTTCGGTGTTCGAAGGGCTGCTCTCCCCCGACGGCGAATGGATCATCTACCGCACCGACGACGTGGCAGCCGGAAGCGGCGACATCCTGGGGCGGCGAGTAACAGGCGACACGTCGGAGGTCGAGCTCCTCGCCAGTCAGTTCGAGGAGACTTCGCCGGCTCTTTCGCCGGACGGGCGTTGGCTGGCGTACTCGTCGTCCGAGTCCGGCCGCAAGGAGCTCTACGTGCGGCCGTTCCCGGATGTCGGAGAGGGACGCTGGCAGGTGTCGGTGGACGGAGGCTTCGAGCCGGTGTGGGCGCACAGCGGGAGGGAGCTGTTCTACTGGAACGTTGCGGGCGAGATGGTGGCGGCAGAGGTCGAGACCGAACCGACGTTCAGCGTCGGCACGAGACGCGTGCTGTTCCGCGATTCGACGTTCGTGTACGCGAAGAACGATGACCACCGCTACTACGCCGTGTCGCCAGACGACCGGCGCTTCCTGATGTTGCGTCCCGTGGAGGTTGCCGAAGCCACCTCTGATGGCGAGCTGATCCTGATCGAGAACTGGCTCGAGGAGTTGAAGCAGAGGGTGCAGAACTAGATGCCCGAGATCACCCAGCAGCTCAAGACGGCCTTGGTCGACCGATACGTGATCGAGCGCGAGCTCGGTGAGGGCGGCATGGCCACCGTGTTCCTGGCGCGGGACGTGAAGCACGAGCGCAGAGTGGCGCTCAAGGTGTTGAAGCCGGAGCTGGCCGCCGTTATCGGCGCCGAGCGCTTCCTGGCCGAGATCAAGGTCACCGCGAACCTGCAGCACCCGCACATCCTGCCGCTGCACGACTCGGGTGAGGCCGACACGTTCCTCTACTACGTGATGCCCTTTGTCGAGGGCGAGACGCTCCGCGACAAGATCGAGCGCCAGAAGCAACTCGGCGTCGAGGAAGCCGTTGAGATCGCCCGTAGCGTGGCTTCGGCGCTCGACTACGCACACCGGCAGGACGTGATCCACCGCGACATCAAGCCGGAGAACATTCTACTGCACGACGGGCAGCCGATGGTGGCGGACTTCGGCATCGCGCTTGCTCTGAGCCATGCGGGCGGCACGCGCCTCACCGAGACGGGTCTGTCGATCGGCACTCCGCACTATATGAGTCCCGAGCAGGCGATGGGCGACCGCGAGTTGGACGCACGCAGCGACGTGTACTCGCTGGGCGCGATGCTGTACGAAATGCTCACGGGCGAACCGCCATACACTGGTCCCACGGCGCAGTCCATCGTTGCGAAGGTGATCACGGAGAAGGCACCGCCGGTGACGGCGGGACGACCCACGACTCCGGCACACGTGGCCGCGAGCATAGACAAGTCGCTCCAGAAGCTGCCGGCGGACCGGTTCTCCTCGGCGGCTGATTTCAGCGAGGCGCTGTCGCGGCCCGGCCTGGTGACTGGGCCGACCGCTGCTGCCGTTGGCGCTGGTACGAGGATGCGCGGTGTCGGCTGGATGCCATGGGCCGCCGCTGCCGTGGCACTCGCTGCCGGTCTGCTGATCGGCCGCGCGACATCGGGTCCGGAAACGACCGCAGGTCAGGTGGTGCGCTTCACCATTCCGATTGGTCCCGAAGAGCAGCTCAGCGGTGCCCCGACGCAGACTATCACTCTGTCACGCGACGGGTCCATGCTGGGTTACATCGTGGCGGGCGGAGGGAATCTGTTCGTACGGCACATGGGGTCTCTCGTGCCCACCCGGGTAGACGGCGTGCAGGGCGCCGACAACCCTTACTTCTCGCCCGACGGAGAGTGGGTCGCGTTTGACAAGGCGACTGGGGAGTTGGCAAAGGCTCCGGTGGCAGGCGGCCCGCACCAGAGGGTCACGCTCGGGTCGAACAACGGCGGCATCAGTTGGACGGAAGACGGCGACATCGTCTTCAAGGGAGTGCGGCCCGGACTCATGATAGTGCCGGGCTCCGGTGGTGAAGCGACACCGTTCATGCTACCGGACACGGCAGCCGGGGAGCTGGAACTCTACTTCCCCGATGTCCTGCCCGGTGGAGCAGTCCTCGTCACGTTCAATGCCCGTGGGCTGGCGACACCGCGGCTCGGCGGCACCGGAGTCGCCGTTGTGTGGCCGGAGACGGGTGAGCGCAAAGTGCTCATACCGTCCGGAGCCGGCGGGGCGCTTTACTCCCGCACGGGCCACATCGTCTATACGCTCGAGGACGGAACGCTGCAGGCGGCACCGTTCAACTTGGAGCGCATGGAGATCACTGGGGAGCCGGTCGTGATCGCCCAGAACGTGCACATCGCGGGCTCGGTCCCTCAGTTCTCGATCTCCGACGACGGCACGCTGGCCTACGTGCCCGCGCGCGTCGCGGAAATGGTGCTGGTGAGCCGCGGGGGGCAGGCGACGACTGCGTCCGATGCCACGCGGCAGTTTCACTCGCCCCGCTTCTCGCCCGACGGGCGGCGCGTGGTCGTGGACGTCAGCGATCTCGGAAGCCGCGACGTGTGGGTCCAGGATCTGGAGCAGGGGACCCTGACGCGCGTCTCGTTCGAGGGTGACGCCAACGACCCGGTATGGATGCCCGACGGCCGTCGCGTTTGCTATGCCTCGGCCCGAAGCGGAACGCGCGGGGTGTTCTGCCGCAATGCCGACGGTGCCGGGGACGCAGACTCGATCCACGTAGGGGATGACGAGTTCACTCCCGGCGCCTGGCTGCCACGAGGTGACTCGCTGGTTCTCATCTCCCAGGGCACCGAGACCCTGTACAATCTGTGGCTGCACGCGCCCGGCGGTGACGAGCTGCGCCCCATTCTCAACTCCCCGTTCTCGGAGAGCTTCCCGGCGGTCTCTCCCGATGGAAGGTGGCTCGCCTATGTGACCGACGAGTCGGGGCGCATGGAGCTCTACGTGCGCTCGCTGTCGGGTGAAGGAGGACGGGTCCAGGTGTCCCGCGACGGGGGCCAGGAGCCGGCCTGGAGCAGGGATGGGCGCGAGCTGTTCTACCTGGAGACCGGGGGTGGCGGCAGCCGCATGATGGCCGTGGCCGTGGCGACTCAGCCGACATTCCGCGTCACGTCGCGCACGCCGCTGTTCGACGCCAGGGACTACGAGCGCGCCGCCCCGCACGCCAACTACGACGTGGGTCCGGACGGCCAGTTCGTGATGATCCGGCGCGCCGCGGCGTCAGAGGTCGTGATCGTACAGAACTGGCATCTGCTGGTGGACGCGCCGGATGCACGGTGATCCCGCGAGATACTCGACAGCAATGAGGAGCTTCATGTTCAGACGTTTGATTCCGCTGGCCGCGTTTGCATGCCTGTGCGCTGCAGCCGGACCCCTTACCGCGCAGGAGCCCCAACTCGGCTCTATAGAGTTCCCGACATCGGGTAGCCCGGTCGCGCGGGAGCGTTTCATAGAGGGCGTGCTGTGGTTGCACAGCTTCGAGTACGAGTCCGCCGCCGCGGCCTTCCGCGAGGCGCAGCAGATCGAGCCGGACTTCGCGATGGCCTACTGGGGCGAGGCCATGACGCACAACCACTCGTTGTGGCAGCAGCGCGATCGCGACGCGGCCGTCGCCGTGCTCGAGCGTCTCGCGCCCACACCGGAAGCCCGCCGCGCAAAGGCCCCCACCGAGCGTGAGAAGATGTTCCTGGACGCGGTGGAGGCTCTCTGGGCTGAGGGCCCCAAGGCGGAACGCGACACGGCGTACTACTACGCGATGCAGGAGCTGGCCAAGGCCAATCCCGACGATCTGGAGGCGCAGGCTTTCTACGCGCTCTCCATTCTGGGTTTGAGCCAGGCCGTACGCGTCTTCCCCAGCTACATGCGCGCGGCTGCCATCGCCGAAGAGGTGTTCCGCGCCAATCCGGAGCACCCCGGTGCGGCTCACTATCTCATCCACTCGGTGGACGATCCGATTCACGCACCGCTCGGGCTGACCGCGGCGCGAGCGTACTCGAAGATCGCGCCCGACGCCGCCCACGCGCAGCACATGACCACGCACATCTTCGTCGCGATGGGGATGTGGGACGACGTGGTGTCGCAGAACATCGTTGCCGCCGGCCTCACCGGGTGGTGGCCCGGCCACTACACCTCGTGGCTGGAGTACGGCTACCTGCAGCAGGGGCGGCTCGACACCGCCAGAGCTCACCTCGAGCGCGCGTGGCACAACATGGGCGACAGTCCCGGCAGGGGACGCCGCAGCTACATGGCGGGCATGCGGGCGCACTACTTGGTCAACACGCAGCGCTGGACGGACCCGGTCATCGGGTGGGAGATCGATATCTCGGGTGCAGGCGCCGTGGCGAAGGCGAAAAACGCGTTCGCACTCGGCTACGCGGCCTTTGCGCGCGGCGAGCGGGAGGCCGCCGCGGATCAGCTTGCGACGCTTTCCGCGCTGGCAGGCTCGGACGACGCGGGCTGGTACGGCGGCAATCGAGCGGTGCCGAGGATTCTGGAGGCCGAGCTCGAGGCGATGATGCTGCTGGCCGACGGCGCGGTCGATGAGGCGCTCGCCCTGATGCTCGAGGCGACCGAGCTCGAGGACGCCATGCCCATGGAGTACGGGCCGCCAGATGTGGTGAAGCCGTCGCACGAGTTGCTGGGCGAGATGCTGCTCGAGCTGGACCGACCCGGCGAGGCAAAGGTCGAGTTCGAGCGCGCCTTGGCGTTGATGCCCAGACGCGGCCTCTCACTCGCAGGGTTGGCGCTCGCCGCACACGAGGCCGGAGACCACAAGACGGCGGAGAGAGCGCATGCGGCGCTCGGCGAGGTGTGGCACGACGCCGATGCCGCACTGCTGCGAGGAACGCACTGAACATGCCCGAGATAACACAGCAGCTGAAGACGGCCCTGGTCGACCGCTACGTGATCGAGCGCGAGCTCGGTGAGGGCGGGATGGCGACCGTCTATCTGGCCCACGACGTGAAGCACGAGCGCAACGTGGCGCTCAAGGTACTGCGTCCGGAGCTGGCCGCCCTGATCGGCGCCGAACGCTTTCTGGCCGAGATCAAGGTCACCGCCAACCTGCAGCACCCGCACATCCTACCGCTGCACGACTCGGGCGAGGCGGAGGGGTTCCTCTACTACGTCATGCCCTTCGTGGAGGGCGAGACGCTACGCGAGAAGATCGCGCGCGAGAAGCAACTCGGCATTGACGAGGCGGTTGAGATCACCCGTTCGGTTGCTGGGGCGCTCGACTACGCACACCGGCAGGGAGTGATCCACCGCGACATCAAGCCCGAGAACATCCTGATGCACGACGACCAGCCCACGGTGGCCGACTTCGGCATTGCGCTGGCACTGAGCCACGCGGGTGGCTCACGCCTGACGGAGACCGGTCTTTCCATAGGCACGCCACACTACATGAGCCCCGAGCAGGCGATGGGCGACCGCGAGCTGGACGCTCGCAGCGACGTGTACTCGCTGGGCGCCATGCTGTACGAGATGCTCGCCGGTGAACCGCCGTTCACGGGACCCACGGCGCAGGCGATCGTGGCGAAGGTGATCACCGACAATGCCCCGCCGGTAACTGCGGCGCGCTCCACCGCCCCGCCGCACGTAGCGGCGAGCATAGACAAGTCGCTGCAGAAGCTGCCGGCCGACCGATTCCACAGCGCCGCCGAGTTCTCCGACGCGCTCGCGAATCCGGCGTTCACGATGTCCAGTTTGGAAGCGGTGCGCGTAGCCGGTGGACGGAGCGTCACTTTATGGAATCCGCTCAGTGCAACGATGACGGCGGTGGCGACGGTGCTCTTGGTGATCGCCGGTTGGGCCCTGCTGCGACCTGCGGATCCAAAGCCCGTAGTGCGCTTCACCGTAGCACTCGAGCAGGACCAGGGTCTCTACTACTCCGGTTCGGGGAACCCGGGACGTCTTGGAATCACGCCTGATGGCCAGGCGCTGGTCTATGTGGGCTTGGACTCGGCAGTACCGGTGCTGACCGATCGATTCTCGTCGTCCGTGGGAAGCCGCTCCTGGAAGCTGTGGTACCGGCCGTTTGATGAGCTCGACGCCGTGCCGCTCCCCGGCACCGAGCGGGCTTGGGCACCCGCAGTCTCGCCCGACGGCGAGCGTGTCGCGTTCCTCGTGAGGGACAACACCGCCGAGCTCAGGGTAATCTCCCTTACCGGCGGACCGCCGCTCACCGTGTTGAGCGCCGGCGTCGCGAGCGCGGCGTCCTGGGGACCCGATGACAAGCTGTACTTCGTCGGCGAGTCCGGACGGGTGCTGCAGCGCACGGCCGTGGGTGGTGGAACGGTAGAGGACGTCTTGACGCTGGACAGCGCTGGCGGGCGCTTCACACCCAGCGGACCGCGGCTGCTTCCCGGCGGGCGCGGAGTGATCATCACGGTAGCGCCGGCGGATATGAGCCAGCCGGCAAAGCACGAGGTGCGCGTTGTCGAGCTGGAGACGGGCACGGAGAAGGTCGCACTCACGGGAGTGTGGGGAACCTATGCTAGGTCGGGTCATCTGGTGTACCTGACGTCGGAAGGCACACTCATGGCCGCGCCGTTCGACGAAGGATCGCTGGAGCTGACGGGACGGCCGGCGGCGCTGCTGGAGGGTGTTGAGGTGCGTGGGGAGGGAACGACCGACGTGACGCTCTCCGCCAGCGGAACGCTTGCCTACACGACACTGGGTTTCAATGTGCCCGAAGACATCGTCTGGGTGGGTCGCGACGGGAACACGAGCGATATCGACCCTGACTGGGTACGTGACATCGAGTTCGAGGGCATCTCGCTGTCGCCTGACGGCCGGCGCCTTGCCGTGCAGATCTTCACGGACAACCGGGGCGACGTCTGGGTAAAGCAACTCGACCGCGGTCCGCTGTCGCGGCTGACGTTCGAGGGGACTGAGAACGGCTATCCGACCTGGTCGCCGGATGGACGCTCAGTGGTGTTCGGATCGCTGCGCGACGGCAAGTGGTCCTCGTGGATGAAGCGGGCGGACGGGACGGGGGCGGAGGAGCCGCTGGTTGATCTGGAGCGGGACGTCTGGGAGACGCATTGGTCTCGCGACGGAGAGTGGCTCGTGATAAGCGTGGACGGGCCGCCGGGGAGCGACGACATCGTGGGGATGCGTCCCGGGGTGGATAGCGTTCCGGTGCCGTTGGTCGCATCGGAGTTCGACGAGTTCGAGCCGGCACTCTCACCCGACAGCCGCTGGTTGGCGTATGTCTCAGTAGAATCCGGCCAGCCCGAGGTCTACGTGCGGCCGTTCCCAAACGTGAGCGACGGCAAGTGGCAGATCTCCACCGACGGTGGCACCGAGCCGGCGTGGAGTCACGACGGCCGCGAGCTGTACTTCCGCAGCGCGGACTTCCAGTCGCTCATGGTCGCAGACATGGCGGACGGGCCGAGCGCGACGAGTGCGAGGGTTCTGATACGACTGCCCGGCGAAAACAACTACGAAGCGAATCCCCGGAATCGACTGTACGACGTGGCGCCAGATGGGCGGTTCGTGATGATCGAGCGCGTGGGCACCGGCGACATCTCCGGCAGCCTCGTGATCGTGCAGAACTTCTTCGAGGAACTAAAGGAGAAAGTGGAGCAATAGTGTGCCCAAGATAACCGAGCAGCTGAAGGTCGCACTGGCGAGCCGTTACGTAGTCGAGCGTGAGCTGGGTGAGGGCGGCATGGCCACGGTCTACCTGGCCAACGACGTGAAGCACGAGCGCAAGGTGGCGCTCAAGGTGCTGCGCCCGGAGCTCGCCGCGGTGATCGGCGCCGAGCGCTTCCTGGCGGAGATCAAGGTGACGGCCAACCTGCAGCACCCGCACATCCTGCCGCTGCATGACTCGGGCGAGGCGGACACGTTCCTCTACTACGTGATGCCGTACGTGGAGGGCGAGACGCTGCGCGACAAGATGAGTCGTGAGAAGCAGCTCGGCATCGAGGACGCAATAGAGATTACGCGTTCCGTGGCGGGTGCACTCGACTACGCGCACCGGCACAACGTCATCCACCGCGACATCAAACCCGAGAACATCCTGATTCACGACGGCCAGCCGCTCGTGGCCGACTTCGGCATCGCGCTGGCCGTGAGCCAGGCGGGCGGCACCCGTCTCACGGAGACCGGCCTCTCGATCGGGACGCCGCACTACATGAGCCCCGAGCAGGCGATGGGCGACCGCGAGCTGGACGCGCGCAGCGACGTCTACTCGCTGGGTGCGATGCTGTACGAGATGCTGGTGGGCGATCCGCCTTACACCGGCTCCACGGCGCAGGCGATCGTGGCCAAGGTGATCACGGAGAAGGCGCCGCCGGTCACCACCCACCGTGACACCGTGCCGCCGCACGTGGCTGCGTCCATCAGCAAGGCGCTCGCCAAGCTGCCGGCCGACAGGTTCCCGAGTGCCGCGACGTTCGCCGAGGCGCTCGTCCGGCCGGGCTTGGCCGACACCAGGGCGCACGAGGTGTTGGAGGATAAGGAGCCCTCGGCGATTCGCCGCCTGCTCGGCAACAAGAGCGCGGTGGCGCTGGTCGGAGTGTTGGCGGTGTCACTCGTGGTAGGTGCCATGGGCTGGCTGCGCTCCGAGCCAAAACCGATCCGCCGCTTCGCGGTCGCCTTCCCCGCCGGGCAGGCGCTGCAGGCGCGTTTCGGCACGCTCATCGCGCTCTCGCCCGACGGCACGCGGTTCGTGTACGTGGGACCCGGGACGGATGCCGGGTCGCAGCTGTGGATGCGGAACGAAGACCAGCTGCTCGCCACCCCGATCGCCGGTACGGAGAACGCGTTCCATCCGTTCTTCTCTCCGGACGGCCAACAGATCGCCTTCGTCACACCCAACCCGTGGCGGCTGCGGGTAGTCTCCCTCGGCGGCGAGCCGCCTGTGACGGTGGCGGACAGCGGGATCCAGCCGGGAGGAGCGGCCTGGAGCAGCGACGGCTACATGTACCTGGTGGGCGGTGGGGGGTTGGTACGAGTGCCCGCGACCGGAGGCATTCTGGAGTCGGTCACCGTGAAGGACTCCAGCGGCGAAACGAGCCACCTCTATCCGGACGCGCTTCCCAACGGGAAGGGCGCGATCTTCACCCTGGGAAGCGTCGACAACCTGACCGATTTCGCGATCGCGGCGGTGGACTTCGCGACGGGCGAGCACCACATGCTCGTGCAGGGCGTGTTCGGGCGCTACGCGGTTTCCGGGCATCTGGTGTACGTGACCGCGGAGGGAACGCTCCTCGCAGCGCCATTCGACCAGGATCGACTTGAGGTGACCGGACCCGCCATTGCGTTGGCGGAGGGCGTAGGCGTGCGGGCGTTCGGAGCTGCCGACCTCCAGGTGGCTGAGGATGGGACCCTGCTCTACACGATGGGCGGTGCGGCCGGCGACAACTACGAGCTGGTCTGGCTCGAGCGCGACGGGAGAGAGGAGGAGCTCGAGTCGGGCTGGGTGAGCAACTTCGTGAACGTCGCGATCTCGCCGGACCAGACGAAACTCGCCTTGGCGATCAATCGTGACGGGGAGCAGCAGATCTGGATCAAGGATCTGGTGCAGGGGCCGATGTGGAAGCTCACGTTCCAGGGGACCCGAAACTACCGCCCCACCTGGACGCCCGATGGACAGTCCGTGCTGTACGTCTCCAACCAAAGCTCCAACGCGGACCTCTACCAGAAGCGTGCGGACGGCAGCGCTATGGCGGAGCTGGTATTGGATCTCGAGCCACCCATCTGGGAGGGGATCTGGTCGCCGGGCGGCGAGTGGCTCGTATACAGAATCGGAGGAACCGTTGGCGGCCTGAACGAACGCGACATGTACGCCATCCGACCGGGGCGGGACAGCGTCGCCGTCCAGCTGCTGGGATCGGAGTTCGACGAGCGGGGACCCGACCTCTCGCCCGACGGGAAATGGCTGGCGTACGTATCCAACGAGTCGGGCCAGGACGAGATCTACGTGCGGCCGTTTCCCAACGTGCGTGAGGCGAGATGGCAAGCGTCGACGGGTGGCGGCACGGAGCCGATGTGGGCACACGACGGCCGGGAGATCTTCTACCGGAACGGTAGCGAAGACATGGTCGCTGTGTCGGTCACCACGGAGCCGACATTCGCGCTCGGCGGCTACCGCAAGCTGGGCTCCGTTAGCACGTACCGCTCCGATCTCAATCACCGCATCTACGACGTAGAGCCGGGTGACGAACGCCTCTTGATGATCCGCGCCCGGGGAGGAAGCGAGGGGAGCGAACTGATCCTGGTGCAGAATTTCTTCGAGGAACTGAAAGAGAAGGTTGGGAAGTAGCATGCCCGAAGTCACCCAGCAGTTGAAGGTCGCCCTGGCCGACCGCTACGTGATCGAGCGCGAGGTCGGTGCGGGCGGCATGGCCACGGTGTATCTGGCCCACGATGTGAAGCACGAGCGCAAGGTTGCGCTCAAGGTGCTCAGGCCCGAGCTGGCCGCCGTGATCGGGGCCGAGCGCTTCCTGGCCGAGATCAAGGTTACGGCCAACCTGCAGCACCCCCACATCCTGCCGCTCCACGAC
Source organism: Gemmatimonadota bacterium (assembly GCA_039587315.1). Classification (GTDB taxonomy): domain Bacteria; phylum Gemmatimonadota; class Gemmatimonadetes; order Gemmatimonadales; family GWC2-71-9; genus WVYX01. The sequence continues at coordinate 148,848 of JBDHIS010000006.1, forward strand.
TCGGGTGAAGCCGACACGTTCCTCTACTACGTGATGCCGTACGTGGAAGGCGAGACGCTGCGCGACAAGATCGAGCGCGAGAAGCAGCTCGCGGTGGACGAGGCGGTGGAGATCGCGCGCAGCGTGGCCGCGGCACTGGACTACGCGCACCGCCACAAGGTGGTGCACCGGGACATCAAGCCCGAGAACATCCTGATGCACGACGGCCAGCCGATGGTGGCCGACTTCGGGATCGCGCTGGCCGTGAGCCAGGCGGGCGGCACGCGACTGACGGAGACGGGACTCTCGGTGGGGACTCCGCACTACATGAGCCCCGAGCAGGCGATGGGGGATCGGGAGCTGGACGCCCGGAGCGACGTGTACTCCTTGGGCGCAATGCTGTACGAGATGCTGGTGGGTGAGCCGCCCTACACGGGTCCCACGGCGCAGGCGATCGTTGCGAAGGTGATCACGGAGAAGGCCCCACCCGTGACGGCGGCTCGCCCCACCACGCCGCCGCACGTGGCTGCGAGCGTGGACAAGTCACTGCAGAAGCTGCCGGCGGACCGGTTCACGAGCGCAGCGGAGTTTGCGAGCGCGCTCTCGAACACGTCGTTCAGCGTGGCTACGACCGCAGCTGCGCCAGTTGCCCTCGCCGGTAAGCAGCAGCGCTGGAGCCGAATGACCCTCGGCCTCGCCGCGGTGAGCACCGTGCTTCTTGCGGCCGCGGTGTGGGGGTGGCTACCCGGTGCTGCCCAGCCCGCGCCGGTCGCCCGAATGAACATCGTGTTCCCGGAGGACCAGCGCCGCAACTCGTACATCTGGGGTCCAACCGCCACCCTGTCACCCGACGGCTCTCGCATCGTGTACATGGGGCCGTCCGCCCAGGCGGGCGCCTGGCAGCTGTGGAGCCGGTCCCTCGACCGCCTGATCGCGGAGCCGATTCCGGGAACGGTCAACGGGTACAACTGGAGCTTCTCGCCGGACGGTACGAGGCTGGCATTCATGACGGGGAGTGGCCTGGCAACCATAAACGTGGTGTCGCTCACAGGGGAGCCGCCGATCGCCCTCCACGACTCAGTGCAGTGGTTCGGGGGAGATTGGGCGAGCGACGGAATGATCTACTTCACCAACGCCGGATGGAGCCTGAGCCGGATCCCGGTTACCGGCGGCCCCGTCGAGGCCGTTTCCACTCGCGACAGCACCGAGCGAGAGGCGATCCATCACTGGCCCGACGTGTTGCCGAACGGCAAGGGCCTCCTCTTCACAGTGGGCCATACATCACCGGCGACGACCGGCGAGTACGACATCGCCGTGCTGGATCTGGCATCTGGCACGCATCGCACCCTGCTGCGGGGGCTGTACGCCCGATACGCGACGTCGGGGCACCTCGTGTTCGTGCGAACCGACGGCGTCCTCCTGGCGGCACCGTTCGATCAGGACCGGCTCGAGCTGACCGGTCCTCCGGTGCCGCTCCTGGAAGACGTCTCGGTCAAGCAGTGGGGCGCCGTGGACATGGCGATCTCGGAGACCGGCACCCTGCTCTACGTGAGCGGCGCGAACGTCGCGCCGGATCAGATCGTGCGGGTGACCCGCGCCGGAGAAGAGGAGATCGTGGACCCGGAGTGGACCGGTGTCTTCGGATCGTTGCAGCTGTCGCCCGACGGCAGGCGCCTCGCCGTCTCGGTCGCCGGTAGCGACGGGCAGCACACGTGGGTGAAGGAGCTGCCGCGCGGACCGCTCGCCAAGCTCACGTTTGAGGGCACTCTGAACTACCGTCCCGCATGGACGCCGGATGGGCGGTTCATCTCCTACGTCTCCGACCGGGACGGCCTGTGGGATCTCTACATGCGGCGCGCCGACGGCAGCGCTCGGGCTGAGCACGTGCTCCACCGGGAGCGTGGCATCGAGCAGGCGACGTGGTCCAGTGACGGTGAGTGGATCGTGTTCCGCGAGGGTGGCGACGCCGGCCAGCGCGACATCATGGCGATCCGTCCCGATCGTGACAGTGTGCCCTTGGGGCTCGTGACGACACAGTTCGAGGAGTACAACCCCGCGCTCTCTCCGGACGGCCGCTGGCTGGCATACGTCTCCGAGGAAACCGGGACTTCGGAAGTGTACGTCCGACCGTTCCCCAATGCCGGCGACGCCAAGTGGCAGATCTCGTCCAACGGAGGCGCGTTTCCCACGTGGGCGCACAGCGGCCGCGAGCTGTTCTACGTGAACGGGAGCAACGATTTCATGGCGGTGTCGGTGTCGGGCGGCACGACCTTCCTCGTGGAGGGATCGGAGGTCCTGTTCTCCACCCAGGGGTTCAAGGCCGGCGCCCAGTACCACCCGTACTACACCGTGTCCCTGGACGATCAGTCGTTCTATGCGATCCAGCTGGGAGCGGGCGTCGGCGGTGATATGGTGCTGGTGTTCAACTGGTTCGAGGAGCTGAAGCAGAAGGTCGGGGAGTGACGGAGGGGAGAGTGAACGCGACTTTCCGCGGAGCCGACGGATGAAGCAGCCCCACATAACCGAGAACGACGACGACGCCACGGTCACGATAGACGGCCGCATCGTGTCCGGCTTCATCGCGCACGAGAAGCCGTGCGGCGATTGCGGCAACGCGTCCGTGTTCAGCCTGGGCCACTGGTCGCACTTCTGTGCGGGATGCAACAAGTGGATAGGGAAGCACTGCGATGACCCGACCTGCATGCACTGCAAGTACCGGCGCGACGTGCCGCTGGTGCACTAGAGGAACGCTCCACATCTCATGGCCGAACAGACCGAACAGCTGAAGACAGCGCTGGCCGACCGTTACGTGATCGAGCGTGAGCTCGGTGCGGGCGGCATGGCGACGGTGTACCTGGCGCACGACCTCAAACACGACCGCCAGGTCGCCATCAAGGTCCTGCGTCCCGACCTCGCCGCCGTGCTCGGGGCCGATCGATTCGTACAGGAGATCAAGACCACCGCGAACCTACAGCATCCCCACATTCTGCCGCTGTTCGATTCGGGTACGGCGGGCGGTTTCCTGTTCTACGTCATGCCGTTCATCGACGGCGAGACGCTGCGCGACATGCTCAATCGCGAGACGCAGCTCGGGATCGACGAGGCGGTGCGCATCACGTCCAATGTGGCGGATGCACTCGACTACGCGCATCGCAACGGCGTAGTCCATCGCGACATCAAGCCCGAGAACATCCTGCTGCACGATGGCCGGCCCATGGTGGCCGACTTCGGGATCGCGCTGGCGGTGAGTGCGGCGGCCGGCGGGCGCATGACCGAGACCGGCATGTCGCTGGGGACGCCGCACTACATGTCGCCGGAGCAGGCGACCGCCGAGAGGGACGTGACCGCACGCTCGGACATCTACTCGCTGGGCAGCGTGTTGTACGAGATGCTGACCGGCAACCCACCGCACACGGGGGCCTCGGCGCAGCAGATCATCATGAAGATCGTGACCGAGGAGGCCCAGCCCGTCACCAAGGTTCGCAAATCGGTTCCGCTCAACGTGGCGGGGGCCGTCGCGAAGGCAATCGAAAAGCTGCCCGCCGACCGCTTCGAGACGGCAGCGGCCTTTGCCGAAGCGCTCGCGAACCCGGCGTTCGCGACCACGACCGTCGCATCGGGCCGTCTCGCCGTCTCGCCGTCCCGCCGTCTGGGCCTCTCCACCGCGGTCCTTGCCGGTATCACGGTGGTCGCCACCACGCTTGCCGCTTGGGGGTGGTCGCGCTCCTCTCCGCAGCCGCCGCTGGGCCGCTTCAACATCGCACTCGCTGAGGAGCAGGTCATGCATTCGGGGCGAGGGCCGCGCATCGCTATGTCGCCCGATGGATTGCGGTTCGTTTACGTGGGGCCGGGTGAAGGGGGTGGGCAGCTCTGGGTCCGCGAACGGGACCAGCTCTTGGCCAGGCAGCTGGCGGGCACCGAAGGGGCCATCTGCCCGTTCTTCTCGCCGGACGGGCGACGCGTTGGCTTCTTCACCATCTCGCCCTTGCGGCTCAAGACCGTCTCACTCGGCGGTGAACCACCCGTGACTGTGGCCGATTCGGGCCTCGACTGGGACGGCGGCGCTTGGGGGGCGGATGGGTACATCTACTCCGACAGCCCCGACGGTCTCGTCCGCGTTTCACAAGGCGGCGGCCGCATCGAGCGCGTGACCCAGCTGGACACTGCTCGAGGGGAACAGAACCACAACTACCCCGCCATGCTGCCCAATGGGAAGGGTTTGCTGTTCACGATCCTGCGCGGGGGCGTTCCCGACTACGAGATCGCGGCGGTGGACCTCCGCACGGGACTCCATCACGTCCTCGCCAGGGGTGTCTACGCCCGCTACGCCGCGCCGGGTTACCTCGTGTACGTCACGGCGACGGGCACCCTGATGGCGGCCGCGTTCGACGAGAGCAGCCTGCGGCTGACCGGCGAGGCCACGGCGTTGGCGGAAGGGATCAGTGTCCGCGGGTTTGGCTACGTCGACCTGGGACTCTCGACCACTGGGGCGCTGCTCTACTCGGGCGGCGGCGCGAACGCCGCCCTGACCGATCTGGTCTGGGTGAGCCGAAGCGGTGAGGTGGAGGTAATCGATTCCGCCGCATACGATGGACCGGTGATTTCGCCGGATGGACGTCGCGTCGCGGTCGCCGTGACCACGCTCGGCGACCAGCAGATCTGGATTCGCCAGATGCCCGACGGCCCCTCGTCCAAACTGACGTTTGATGGCAGTGAGAGTGGACGGCCGTTCTTCTCGCACGATGGCCGCATGGTCGGGTTCTACACGAGCCGGACGCGTACCCGGAGTCTGTTTGCGGCGCATGCCGATGGGAGCGCCCCGGCCGACACGCTGCTGGCACTCCCACGGGACGTGTGGGAGGGAGAATGGTCGCGGGACGGGCGGTGGCTGGTGTACCGCGAGAACGGCACGCCCGCCGCGGACCTGATGGCGGTGCGCACGGACGGGGATACGACACCGGTGACACTCGTTGCGACCGCGTTCAACGAGCGCTCGCCAACGCTCTCGCCCGACGGGCAGTGGCTTGCGTACGCATCGGACGAATCCGGCATCGACGAGATCTACGTTCGTCCGTTCCCGGAGACGGCGCGGGCGAAGCGTCAGGTGTCTTTGCACGGCGGCAGCGAGCCCCTGTGGTCCCGCAGCGGACGGGAGTTGTTCTACCGTAATCCGAGCGGGGACATGGTGGCGGCGGAGATCACCACGCAACCGGTGTTTGCGGTCGGGCGCCAGACGGTGCTGTTTGCAGGTTCGGACTACGCCTTGAACGACTCCCACCGGCAGTACGACGTCTCGCCCGACGACCGCCGGTTTCTCATGATTCGCGAACGGGGTGGCGGCGAGCGCACGAATCTCATCCTCGTGGACAACTGGTTTCAGGAACTCATCGCCAAAGTCGAGCGGTGACCGAACGCCAGCCGTGGGCGGTGCCGCGCCAGGTGGTGGTGACGAGCTGGTTCGAAGAGCTGAAGGAAAAGGTGGCTCCATGACCGAGCAAATCAATCGCCTCAAAGCCGCCCTAGCCGGGCGCTACGAGATCGAGAGCCAGATAGGTGAAGGCGGCATGGCCACCGTCTACCTCGCGCACGATGTGAAGCACGAGCGGCAGGTGGCGCTCAAGGTGCTGCGCCCCGACCTGGCGGCGGCACTGGGCCCCGAGCGCTTCACCCGCGAGATCAGGATCGCGGCTCAGCTGCAGCATCCTCACGTCCTGCCGCTGCACGACTCGGGCGAGGCCGACGGGTTTCTCTACTACGTGATGCCGTACGTAAACGGCGAGTCGCTGCGCGATCGGCTCACGCGCAGCGGAGAGCTCCCGATCGACGATGCGGTGCGGATCATCCGCGAGATCGTGGACGCCCTGGCCCACGCGCACGAGCACGGTGTGGTGCACCGCGACCTCAAGCCGGACAACGTGATGCTCTCGAAGCGCCACGCCCTGGTGATGGACTTCGGTGTGGCCAAGGCGGTGAGTGAAGCCACCGGGCGGCAGCAGCTCACGACGGCCGGGGTGGCGCTGGGCACGCCCGCCTACATGGCGCCCGAGCAGGCTACCGCCGATCCGCAGACGGACCACCGGGCCGACATCTACGCGGTGGGTGCCGTGGCCTACGAGCTGCTCACCGGCAGCCCGCCGTTCAGCGGCCCGAACGCGCAGGCCATTCTCGCCGCGCACGTGATGCAGGAACCGGCGCAGGTGACCGCACAGCGTGAGAGCGTTCCGGCGCCGCTGGCGGGCCTGGTGATGCGCTGCCTCGCCAAGAAGCCCGCGGATCGCTGGCAGTCGGCCGAAGACATGCTCGTGGTACTGGAGGGTCTCACTACGACGAGCGGCGGGATCACGCCGGCTCACACCCGGCCGGTCGCTGCAGTGCGGGGACGCAACCGGAACGCTGCCTTGATTGCGGCGGCGATAGTCGGTGCGGGCGTCGTCGCGGCCGCGGGGTTCCTGCTGCGGGGCTCCGACGGTGCGTCCGACGCGCCGGCTCCGATCGACCGCCAGGTCACTTTCCGCGGCGACGTGGAAGCTGTAGCGCTCGCGAGGGACGGACGCACGATCGTGTACAAGGCCGAGGAGGGCCGGTCGCTGATCGTGCAGGATCTGGCAGGCGGCGGATCCAACACGCTCGTGCGCCTCGACGATCCGGCACTAACGATGACCAGCTTGCACTGGGGCCCCGACGACTCGCGAGTGTTCTTCAATCTGTTCAGCGACACGTCGGACATCATCGCCAGTGTGCCGCGGCTCGGCGGGCCACTACGGACCGAGGTCGACCTCCAACCGCTGGGCGGCGGCAGCTTCAGTGGGTTCGGTGCGTCGGGGGAGTATCTCGTCACGTGCTACTCAAGGACGGGCGACGCGTGGGTCTATCTGGGGAAGGCACCGGAGACGTTACGGTGGGCGAGCGAGGATTCTCTGGCGGGCGACGGCACCCTTCTCAACGCGGCAGCAGCGGGCATGGTCTGGCTCTTGAGACCGTCGCCAGACGGCCGCTGGATCGCGTACAGCTCCGTCGGTAAGGGAGATCGGCTGGTTGCCGGATTGCTCTCGACCGACGGGACCCGACACGCAATCCTCGCCGAGGGGCTGAGCGACTTATTGCCGATCCCGCTGGGGTGGAGCCGCGCCAGCGACGCCGTCTACTATCCGGGTTTCTCCACCCTGCGGATGGAAATCGTCAAGCTGCCAGTCGATCCTGAGCGCGGAACACGGTCGGGCGAGCCCGTGGTCGTGGCCAGGGGGCTGGAGACAGGCTGGGAGCAGGCGCTCCTCGCTGATACGACGTTGCTCTACGCTGGGGGCGCGTACAGCAGTAATCTGAAGGCGATCGACCTGACCGGCGCGCCACAGGCCGCGGCACATCCCACGGTCATGCTCACCCGCGGCACGGCAAGCAATTCGCTTGCCGGGCTCAGCCCTGACGGCGAGGTGGTCGTCTTCCAGCGGTGGACCGGGACAGGTGTGACTGCCGGGGCCGACGCGGCGGATATCTACACCCAACCCACCGGTGGGGGAGTCGAGCGCCTGGTAGCGCGCCGGAGCGGTGGCTCGGCCGAGCCACTCGAGATGTCACGTGACGGTCGCCGTGTCGCGTACTACGAATGGGGCTCGAGCGAGCGCACGCTGCTGGTCGTCGTGGACGTTGCCACGGGTCGCACGACGGAGCTGCCGCTGGGCGGCGGTGTGACCCTCGGATGGTCTCCCGACGGACAGAGACTCGCGACCGTTGGCTGGGGGACGGTGGGCCGCGTCGTGCTGGTCGACCTGCGGGACTCGAGCGAGGTCGTTGTCGAGCTGCAATGCGGTACAGACTGCCCTCTAGGTGTCGAACGGCCCGTGTTCTCCCCGGACGGATACCGAATCGCTCTGATAGACGCGTCGCATGGGCTGTGGATCGCGGCGCTGGCCGACGGGCACGCGACGCGGATCACGGAGGAAGCCGACCGAATGCTGAGTTGGACGGAAAGTTGGCTCTACTACGTCAGGGAGGAGACCGGCGCGTCCGACCGGCGCTACCCGGTCGTCTACCGCATCGCGCCGCAGGGCGGGACACCACAGCTGTACGCGCGCCTGCCGGAGGACTGCGACAGTGACGACGTGACGCTGTCCCTGGATGCCTCCACGGCAGTGTGCGCCGTGATCGACTCGAAGCCCGACGTGCACATAGTGGAGAACTTCGATGCCCAATCTCGTTAGGAGAGATATTCGATGATTCGCCGACCCACCATTCTTCTCGTCCTCACTGTTGTCATGCTCTCCGCCTGCTCCACAGAGGCGGCACAGCAGGAGCAGCAGGAAGTCGTCACCTCCATTCCCGCCGCGATCCTCGGCGAGGCGCCGCCGCCCCGGGGCGAGACCGCGATGTACGTGACGGGCGACGAGGCAACGCGCGGGTATATCGCTGTCCCCGAGGGTGAAGGACCGTTCCCGGCACTCATCCTGATCCACGAGTGGAACGGGCTGGTGGACCGCGTGCGCCAGGTGGCCGACGCGTTCGCCGATCAGGGTTACGTCGCACTGGCGGCCGATCTGTATCAAGGCCAGGTCGGCACCAACCGCGAAGAGAACTTGGCGCTGATGAATGCGGCGCGTGACAACGAGGACCGCATGATCGCCAACTTGGACGCGGCCCAGCGCTTCTTGCGCGAGCGCGACGACGTGAGCGGCAAAGTGGGTGTGATGGGATGGTGCTTCGGCGGCGGCGTGGCGCTCAGCTACGGGCTGGGCGGTGAACACCACGACGCCACCGCGATCTTCTACGGCCGTGTGGTGGACGATCCCGCGGAGCTGGCCCGGCTGGACCACCCGGTGTACGGCACGTTCTCGGCCACGGACCAGGGCATCCCGGTGGACCAGGTGGAGCGGTTCGCGGCGGCGCTCGACTCGATCGGCATCGACAACGACATCCACATCTATGACGAAGTGAACCACGGTTTCTGGCTCTGGGTGGATCGGGACCGAGAGAAGCGGGAGGAAGCTGCGCTAAGCGCGTGGCAGCGGCTGCTGAGGTACTTGGGTAGGACGGTGGGTTAAACAGAAGAAATTCATTCCGATAGCGGTCTGGCGCCCGGACCACTCGGCTCGCACTTTTTCAGACTACTTGGGGATCCCGAACCCTATGAAGGAAAGCGCACCACCTCCCATGACCGATCCGGCGACATTCAAGCCGCGCGACAGCGACATAGACGCCTACGGGCTCACACATCCCGGCAAGGTCAGGGAAGTGAACGAGGATCACTTCCTGATCGCCGCACTCACCAAGCACGTCCGGGTCGAGCGAACCAGCCTCACTTCAGATGCACCGCTGCAAATGGAGCCGGAACGCCTGGCATCGCTTGCCATGGTGGCGGACGGCGTCGGCAAGGGCGGCGGCGGCGAGGAGGCGAGCCGGGTGGCGCTGCAGGCTATCTCGGAGTACGTGGCGCGCAGCACGGACGCTTTCTTTGCAGCCTACAATGCGGAAGCGGAAGATCCTGAAGTCCTCTCCCGCGTTCTAACCGTCGCGGCGCTGGAGTGCCACGCCAGCCTTCTGGAGCGCGCAGAGCAGGACCCCGAGCACAGACGGTTCGGAACGACCCTCACGTTGTGGTTCGGTTTGTGGCCGCACGCGTACCTGCTTCAGGTGGGTGACAGCCGCGGCTACATGTACCGCGACGGAGAGCTCACCCAGATATCGCGCGATCAGACGATGGCACAGGAGCTCGTGGATCAAGGCGTCATGACCCGCACCGATGCCGCGGGCACACGCTGGGCCCACGTGCTGTCGAGTGCAATCGGCGGACAGGATGCGGCGCCGGTCGTAAACCGGATCACGCGCGACTGGGGCACCATCATTCTCCTGTGCAGCGACGGGCTCACCAAGCACGTGTCGGACGAGAAAATCGCCGATCGGCTCAGCAACTTGAAGAGCGCCAAGCAGACGTGCGAGGAACTTCTGCAGGATGCGCTCGACGGTGGAGGCAGCGACAACATCACCCTCATCATCGGCCGCACCATCAAGCCCGCGGACATGCCGGATGCCTGAGGTCACCGCACAGCTGAAGACCGCCCTGGCCGACCGTTACGTGATCGAGCGCGAGCTCGGAGCGGGCGGCATGGCCACGGTCTATCTGGCGCACGACGTGAAGCACAATCGCAAGGTCGCGCTCAAGGTGCTCAAGCCCGAGTTGGCGGCCGTGATCGGTGCGGAACGGTTCCTCAAGGAGATCGAGGTCACGGCCAACCTGCAGCACCCGCACATCCTGCCGCTGCACGACTCGGGCGAGGCCGGCACGTTCCTCTACTACGTGATGCCCTACGTGGAGGGCGAGACGCTGCGCGACAAGATGGATCGCGAGAAGCAGCTCTCGATCGAGGACGCCGTG
>JBDHIS010000007.1:0-117593 GCA_039587315.1 Gemmatimonadota bacterium
CGCCGTGACGCTGGAGGCCATCGTGGTGACCGCGGCCGAGACACCGATCGTCCCGCGCGACCAGGTCACGTCCAAGTCCATCACGTCCGGTGCCGTGATCAACGAGCTGCCCGTGGACGACACCCGCAACGTGATCAACCTGCAGCCCGGCGTGGTGGAGTCGAACAGCTTTCTCGGGGTGTCCATTCGGGGCGGGCGTCCCAGCGAGGCCGTGGTCTACCTGGACGGCGTGCCCGTGCGACGCCTGCGATACGGCGCCGCCGATCTCAATGTCGCCACCAACGCGCTCGAGGAAGCGTCCGTTACGACCGGAGCGCTGGGGGCCGAGTACGGCGACGCCCAGTCCGGCGTGATCTCTCTGGTCACTCGGTCCGGCGGACCGCAGTTCCAGGGGACCCTGCTGTACGAGACGGACGAGGTATTCGGCGACGCGATCAGGACGGGGTTCAACCGTTTCGAGGCCACACTCAGCGGCCCAATAGTTGGCAACCTGACCTTCTTCCTGGGCGGCACCCTCACGGGCAACAAGTCCGACCCGGGGATGGCGGGGATGGGTTGGGAGAACGTGCCGACGTACGTTCTCGGCGGATACGATACGACTGTGACCATAGCCGCGGGTGCCAGCGACAGCGTCGCGGTGGCCATCCCCGACTTCGTCCAGTACGGTGGCCAGTGCGATCCGAATGCCAACCGCGGCATCGAGTGCCAGGGCAGGCGGCTGCCCTACACCTGGGGCACGAACTGGCGGGCAAACGCGAAGCTCACCTACACCTACGGCGCGGGCTCGCGTTTCGCGCTCTCCGGGGTGTGGGACGGTGATCAGCGGCGGAGCTGGGCCGACAACCAGATCTTCAACCCCACGAGCTACTCCGGGGAGCGGAACCGCTCTCAGGTTTACATACTCAATTGGGTACAACAGGTGTTCCGCACCTCCGAGACGGAGCTCAGCTTCGATCTCAACCTCTCGTATCAGGCCGATCGAGAGAGCTACTCGATCCTGGATTCCTCCTGGGAGATCGAGCATCGGGACCCGACACTGGGGATCGAGCTTTCGGACATGAAGTTCCTGGTGGACTTCGATCACTTCTCGGACGACGACCCTACCGATCCGCGTACCGTCAACAAGCTCGAAACCCAGGCGGACTGGGATCAGTTGGTGGACAACGTGCGAAGCGGCAAGGGAACGCGGGTCCCCTACGATGGTCGCGGCGACCTGAATGTGAGGCAGCCGCTTCGGATGAACCCGTTCGGGATGACCAGCTTCTTCCCAACCGAGGGGTACTCAACGGGCCCGCGGCTGAATCAGGAGCACAGAGGGTTGGGGCGGCTCAACGTGGACTGGCAGTTCGACCGCTACAACCGGCTCAAGTTCGGCGCCGAGGGGCAGGTAGGCAGACTCCGCACTGCAAACACGGCGCTGACCTTCCCTGGCACGAACGTCTATAGCGAGAACCCGGTACGCTGGGCCGCCTACATACAGGACCGGCTCGACCTGGGCGACGTGGTGCTCGAGATGGGCCTGCGCTGGGATTACTTCGATACGCGCGCCATCTTCCCGGTCACGGTCCGCTCCTTCGACCACCCGGCGTACGATCCCGACGTGCCGATCGAGGAGCTCACGTGCCGCGGTGACGAGTGCGACCCCAACGAGCACATCTGGCGGGAGTCCGAGCCGCACTCCGCTCTGTCCCCCCGGCTGCGCGTCTCCTTCCCGGTGACGGATCGCACCAACTTCCGGCTCTCCTACGCGCATCAGGTACAGTCACCGGCGGGCTGGAACGTGTTCTGGAACAAGAACGAGGCCGGGCGGTTCGGCGGCGGCGAGGTCAGCTTTGGGCGCAGCATACTGTTCGAGTTCGGGATTCGTCACGCCTTCACGCGCGACCTGGTGGTTGACGTGGCGGCGTACAACAAGGAGAAGGTGTCCGACCTGGCATCGCGGGTGTTCCCCGTCTGGGATCCGACGCTGCAGATAACGGCCTACCCAGAGGCGCTGACCAACGCCGACTTCGGCAACGTGCGCGGTTTCGAAGTACAGGTGATCTATCGAGCCGGCAACTGGTTCAACGGCCAGGCGGCGTACAGCTTCCAGTCCGCGAAGGGGACCGGCTCCGACCCCTACAGCCAGTGGTACGCGGCGGAGTTCGATCAGGTGACTGGGGAGATCAAGTTGCCGCCCCAGGCGACCCTGCGCACGGACGATGACCGCGGCCACAACATCGCCGGCTCACTCGCTTTCAACTGGCCCGACGACTTCCAGCGCGGCACCTGGTACGGCGCGATTCTGCGCAACGGAGGCATGTTCCTCCGGTTCCGCTTCTCCTCTGGGCTTCCCTACACGAAGCTCCACAACATCGGCTCATTGGCCTGGACCTTCGGTGGAACCGGTGGTTTTGACCGGGAACGGGCGGTGGACGACGAGATCAACGGGTCGTCGCTGCCCTGGCAATCCGTGATTGACCTCCGGCTCACGAAGGGAATCCGGCTCGGGCCCGCGGACATGACCCTCTACGCCGACTTCCGCAACCTGTTCAACGTCAGGAACGTGATCGGCGTGTTCGCGGAGACGGGAAGCACCAAGAACGATCTCTACCGTGACAAGGTCGTAGATCAGGAGATATCGACCCTGAGGAACCAGGCGGCGAGCAGCGGCGGACGGGTCATCGACATCGACAAGGGCGGAGAGACGCTGGACGCGATCGTCCTCTCCCACTGTGCCGGCTCGGAGCTACACGGCCTGGGGGCGTGGACGGGACAGGGCGGACAGGCGGACTGCGTGCTGCTGCAACGGACCGAAGCACGGTTCGGCGACGGCGACCAGATCTACGACGAGAACGAGCAGCGGGTGGCGTTCAATACGTGGTACCAGTTGTGGGCCGGGGAGCAGTGGCTGCTGGGCGACCCGCGCCACATCCGGTTGGGGATCGAGCTGGCCTTCTAGGGGCTCGGGTTGGGGCTGGGGCGCCGCCGCCCACCCGCATCCGCATGCTGCGATGCGCGAAGGCACGAAGAAAGGGCCTTCCACTCGGAAGGCCCTTTGGTTCACTGCTGCGCTGCGACTCTTACGGCGTCTGCTTGCCCTTCTTGTTCCTCTCCCGCAGGCGATCGGCCTGCTCGGAGGGAGTCTCCGGAGCCACCAGCTCCGGCTGGTCGTCCTCGATCACCGCAGGTCCCGCTACGTCGCTGCAGCCGGTCGTCCCCAGGGCAGCCACTACCAGTCCGATCCAGATCAGGTTCTTGCGTGTCATTGTTCCCTCCTGTTGCCGTGCCGCCTGGGGCGGCTCCCTTAGCTCGGTGACGCACTCGGCGTCGGTTTCTGGATTCAAGCTAGGCCGAGCCGAGCAAGCTCCGGACAAGCGCTTGACCCCTCCAGTCAACTCGTTGTTTGGCAACGTGTTACGCGCCGTTAGGATGCGTCACCCCAGGCCTGTTAGGCAGGTCACCGACCCCCGGGGTCCCCCGTGCTAGGCTGGCGCATGCACAAGCCACGTTTCTGGCTCACTCTCGCCGCGTTTGCCGCGGTGACGGCGTGCGAGGTCCCCGACTCCCGGCCGGCACTCTGGGTGCGCATTCCTGAGGGCGCACCTATCGAGGCCGTGGCGGAGACGCTCGCCGTCCACGAGGTCGTGCAGTCTGCGAGCGAGTTCGAACGCTTTGCGGTGATGGGGCGCAAGCACCTGGGCATCCAGCCGGGGCTATATCCGTTGCGGCGCGGGATGCCGATGGGCGAGGTCCTGGTCACGCTGCGGCGCGGCACGCCGGAGGTGAGGGCGGTGCGGATCCGCGAGCGCACCACGCTGGCTGAGGTGGCCCGACAGGTGGAGCGCGCACTGGGTGTTCCCGCCGAAAGCACGATCGCGGCTGCGGCCGACCCCACACTACTGGAGCGCACCGGAGCAGCGTCCGGCACGGTCGAGGGTTACCTGTTCCCCACGCTGTACCGGGTCAGGACCGAGGCCGATGCGCACGAGATCGTGCGCCAGATGGTGGATACGTTCGCCGTCAGGTGGCGCCCGGAGTGGAGCGCGAGGCTCGACGAATTGGGTCTTACACGCCACGAGCTGGTGACGCTCGCCTCCATCATAGAAGGAGAGATGCCGCTCCCGGCCGAAGCGCCCTACGTGTCGTCCGTCTACCACAACCGCCTGCAGCGCGGCATGCGGCTTCAGGCCGACCCCACGGTGGTGTACGCCCTGGGCGAGTGGCGCCGTCTCTCATACGACGACCTGCAGATCGAGTCCGAGTACAACACGTACTTGATCGACGGGCTTCCCCCGGGTCCGATCAACCAGCCGTCGACAGTCAGTATCGTCGCCGCGCTGTACCCGGCGCCGAGCGACTACCTCTACTTCGTCGCGCACGCTGACGGGCGCCATCTGTTCTCGCGCAGCTACCGGGAGCACCTGGCGACGATCCGTCAGATTCGGCGGCCCCGCTCCGGGGGGACGAGCGCGCCGGACTAGAACCACTTCCACCGCAGCACTCTGGCTCTCCGCCCGGGCGCGTCGTATGCTAGGCGGGTCTCAACGGCAAGCGACGCGGATGCCCGACGCTCTCGCAGCGCTCCAACTCAAGTGTTTCGGTCCGCCCACTGCACGTGTGGGAGGTGGCAATCCGCCTCCCGACGTGCTGTGGCGCAAGCACCTGGCGCTGCTCGTCTATCTGGCACTCTCACCCCAGCACACCCGTACGCGCGATCACCTGCTCGGTCTGTTGTGGCCCGAGAAGACCCAGGACAAGGCGCGCCACTCGTTGAACGAGGCGGTGCGGAGGCTGCGCGCCGGTCTCGGAACCGAGCGCCTGATCTCCGAGGGCGAGATGCTGCGCCTCAATGGGTTCGGCGAGTTGAGTGAGCGCGACCCCGGAGCGGCGCTTGCCCTGGTTGTGGGGGAGTTCCTCGAGGGGTTCGGAGTCGACGACGCACCCGCGTTCGAGGATTGGACTGCGGCCGAGCGTCTCAGCTTCACGGCAGCCGCATTGGCGCTGCTCCTCAAGGAGGGCGAAGCTGCGCTCGGAGAGAACCGGTTTCGCAAGGCGCGCGAGGCGGGCCGCCGCGCCCTGGCGCTGGACCCGGCGGCAGAGATGGCGGCGAGCCTCATGATGCGGGCGGCCGCGTTGGCGGGAGATGCTACCGCAGCCCTGGCTGCATATCACCAGTTCCGCGACAGGCTCAAGGAAGAGATGGGCGAAGAGCCGGGGCAGGAGCTGCAGGCGCTGGCCGAGCGGATTCGCACTCGCAGGTGGCGCCGCGCGTCGCTTCAAGTGGAGGACCTCGACCCGCCGCTGGTGGGCAGAGCCGACGCGCACGCAGCTGCGTTCGGACTGCTGGAGGAGACGCTCAAGGGAGGCGGAGCGAGATGTCTCCTGATCAGCGGTGATCCCGGAATGGGCAAGACGCGGCTGATCAATGAGTGCGCCGAGCGGCTGGCTCTGGCCGGCGCGGTGGCGGTACGCGCACGTCCGCTGGACAGCGATCACGATGCACAGTGGAGTGCGCTGCGGCTGCTCGCGCGGTCGGGGCTGACCTCCATGCCGGGAGCCACTGGGGCCGACCCGCGCTCACTCGCGGTGCTTGCCGGACTGGTGCCCGAGCTGGCCGAGCGGTTCGAGCCGGCGGTGGCTCACGATTCGGGCGATGTGGCGGCGGCGCTCGCATCGCTGTTGGCTGCGGTGGCGGAGGAGCAACCGCTCGGGGTGCTGGTGGACGGCGCGCACCTGGCAGATGGGAGCACCATTGCCGCGCTCGAGAACGCGTTGCGCACCCTTGGCAGCGCACCGGTCGTCCTCGCGTTGGCGATGGATCCTTCCAAGGCCTCTCCGCCGCCGGAGTTGCTGCGACTAATGGGAGATGTCGGGCGCGGCGTACGCGGAGTGTCGCTGCACCTCAAGCCGTTTGGCGACGACGAGATGCTGGAGTTGGTCACCGCGCTCGCGGGGTGGTGCGACGGACCGGAACAGATCGAGCGGCTCGCCAGACGGATCACTTTCGAGGCGGGAGGCAATCCGCTCTATGCCGTAACGCTGCTCCGGGGACTGGATAGGACGACCACTCTAAAGGCGGACCTGACCTCCTGGCCGCCGCCCGCCGCGACAATGGAGGGAGCGCTCCCGTTCAGCATGCCGCAGCTCGCGAGCATGGCGGTGATGGCGCGGGTGGCGGAACTGGATGGGGAAAGTCAGGCTGTGCTCAAGGCGGCGAGCCTCGCCGGGGTGGCGCTCGACCTCCCGTTGGTCACGTCCCTGGTGGAGCTGCCGCTGGAGCGGGTCGAAGAGCTGCTAGACGACCTGGAGCAGCGGCGGCTCGTGCTGTATGACGGGACACGCTACACGTTCGCGGCTGCCCTGATTCCTCAGGTCATCAGGGCTGAGGGAATAACCAGCGGGCTCAGGCGCCGGCTTACCCGCCGCGCCATCGAAGAGCTCGAGGCTCGCGGTGACCTGGAGTCGCGCGTCCTGCTGGCAGAGCTCAGGGCCAAGGGGGATCCGGGCGATGCGGCGTTCAGGGATGCGGTGGACCTCGTCCGCTCGGCGCACGAGGACGGCTCGCTCCGCACTGCGCAGAGGGCCCTTGCGGCCGCGGCGCGAATGGCATCCAAGGGAGATCCTGCGAGGCAGAAAGTGGTGGAGGATTTGCGTCTCTCGCTGGGAGGGGGGGAAACGCAAACAGAGCCGGAGATCTGAGACCCCCGGCTCTGCTTGGCTGCATCGGCCTGCTTCTACCGTTCCTGCTTCCGCTTGGCGGCGTTGTCTCGCAGATCCTGCACGTCGCCGCGCGAGTCGTCCTGCTGCTCCAGGCCATACGTCTTCGACTCCATGTTCGCGGGCTCGTACGGATTGGAGCAGGCGGTCGTGAGGGCGAGACCGATGATCGCTGCGGCCATCCGAAGGGTGTGCTTGCGTGACATTTTTTCCTCCGCTGCTGGGTCCCGCGCTGTCGGCGGGAACGTGTCGAGTGCCGTTGTGTCGCTTTCTGGAGTGCAAGCTAGGCGGGGCCGAACAGGCAGCGGTAAACTCGGCGAAGATGCCAGTCAATTCGTTGTGGTGTAACAACTTGAGATGCAGCGTCCGGTGGCCTTGGGGGGCGACTTGCTACCGGGCTCCCCGCACGCGACTATTCATCCTGCCCTAGCCGGAGACGCCCGATCCGACGCAAAGAGCTGCTGCCATCCGTCCAGGAGGCCTTGGCCGGCCGCTACCGATGGCGCTCAAGGTGCTGCACCCGCAGCTCGCCGTGTCGGTGACGGCCGATCGGTTCCTGCGCGAGATCAGCTTCCTCAAGGACATCGACCACCCGCGGATCGGGAAGCTCGTGGACTCCGGCGAGAACGAGTGGCTCGTCTACTACGTGATGCCCTACGTGGGCGGACCCACCATCAGGGAACACCTCGCCAAGGTGAAGCAGGCTTCCATCTCCGATACTCTTCGCATCGCGCACGACCTGTTGGACGCTTTGGAGTACGCCCACGAGAAGAACATCGTGCACCGCGACGTTAAGCCGGAGAACATAGTGCTGTCGTCGGAGGGTGCGGTGCTGCTGGACTTCGGCATCGCGCGCGCGATCGCCCGGGCCGGCACCGACCGGCTCACGCGCTCCGGGTTTGCGGTGGGTACGTCGTCCTACATGAGCCCCGAGCAGGTGGAGGGACGCGAGGACATCGACAAGCGCTCCGACATCTACTCGCTTGGCTGCGTGCTGTTCGAGTGCGTCGCTGGGCGGCCCCCGTTCTGGGCGCCGCGGGAGGAAGCGGTGCTGCGGCTCCACCTCGAGGGGAAGGTTCCTGACATCCGGAAGCTGAGGCGCGACCTTCCCGAGCCGGTGGCGGTGGCGCTCGACAGGGCGCTGCAGAACGCACGGGACGATCGCTGGCAGTCTGCGGCGGAGATGAAGGCGGCGCTGCCGGATCCGACGGATTACATGTAGTAGCCTGCCGGCCTTCTTACTGCGCTACCGGCTTCAACGCATCCAGCTTGGCGGGATCGAACTCGTCCGGCTTGCGGTAGTACCACGCCATCGCGGCCCCCGCCAACAGGATCCCAATGCTCGTGGCCTGCGCGATGGTGAACGTCCCGTCGAACAGCACGCGGTCATCCTTGGCGCGCACGAACTCGATGATGAACCGCTCGACCGAGTAGAACATCATGTAGACGCCGAACAGCCAACCCGCGGCGCGAGGCCTGTTGCGCAGGCGCCACAGGATCCAGAACACGAACAGCATCAGGGCCACTTCGTAGAGCTGCGTGGGGTGCACGGCGAGCACCTCGAACGGGCTCATGCCCTCCGGTATCTCGACGCCCCACGCCGCGAGATTCTGTGCGGTGGACGGAGGCAATCCCTCCGGGAACTTCATGGCCCACGGAAGATTCGTCGGGATGCCATAGTCGTCCTGCACCAGGAAGCAGCCCACCCGTCCCAGCGCGTACCCGACCGCGCACCCGGGTGCGACGAGGTGGAGCGTGTAGCGCAGGGGAACGCGCTTCATCAGGCTCACCACCCACACGGACAGGATGCCGCCGATCAGACCGCCGTACCAAACCAGTCCGCCGCGGGAGAACAGTGCGTCCCATGAGCCTTGGAGCACCCAATACCACAGCTTGGCCCCGAGGATGCCGCCGATCACTGCCGCTACCACGACGTCCCACGCGAACTGCTCGTTGAGTCCCTTCTCGGTGAGCTGCTGCTGGATGACCCATCCGCCGACGAGGAATCCCATCATCACCATTATGCCGAAGCCGGTGATCTCCAGCGGTCCGATATTGAACGTCAGTGGATAGACGGGCATCCAGGCTCAGCCTCGAGAAGGTGAGAAGTCAGGTGCGCGCTCCAGGCCGGGCCAGGGGAGCCGGGCCTGTGCATCCAGGTACAGGTCGCTCTGCTCGCCGCGCTCGAGGTGATACCACCCGGCGCGGGCTATCATGGCGGCGTTGTCGGTATTGAGTCGCGGGCTCGCAACCGCGACCCGCGCATGTCCCTGCAGCCGCTCCGCCATGAGCGCGGCCAGCGTGCGGGAGCAGGCCACGCCGCCGCCGAGAACGGCCGTGTCGTAACCGGTGTGGTCGAGAGCTGTCTTGGTCTTCGCGCTTAGCACGTCGAATGCCGCCGCCTGAAACGAGGCGGCGATGTCGGCACGGTCGGCGTCGAGGTCACTCGACCCGCGCACCTTGTGCAGCACGGCGGTCTTGAGGCCACTGAACGAGAAGTCGAATCCCTGTCCCAGCATCGGTCGGGGCAGATCGAAACGGTCCGTTCCCTGCTTGGCGAGCCGCTCGACGGCCGGACCACCGGGGTATCCGAGCTCCAGCATGCTCGCCACCTTGTCGAACGCCTCGCCCGCCGCGTCGTCGCGGGTCTCGCCCAGCACCCGGTAGACGCCCCAGTCGGGAACGTCGAGCAGCAGCGTGTGGCCGCCCGAGACTATGAGCGCGACGAACGGCGGCGCCAGGTCCGGGTCCTCCAGAGTGGGCGCGAACACGTGCCCCTCGAGATGATGGACTCCCATCAACTTCTTGCCGCCGGCCGCCGCAAGCGCCTTGGCGTAGCACACTCCAACCAGAAGAGAGCCGATCAGGCCGGGCCCGGCAGTCACGGCCACGGCATCAACGGCGTCGAGGGGAACCCCCGCCTCGGCCAGAGCGCGGTCCACGACCGGGCCGATGGCCTGCAGGTGTGCACGGCTGGCCAGCTCGGGCACAACGCCCCCGAAAACAGCGTGCACGTCTTGTGAGAGGATTACCAGGCTGGCTAGCTCGGGACCGGCGCCATCGCGGACCAGTACTGCCGCGGACGTCTCATCGCACGACGTCTCGATCCCGAGAACTACATCACTCACGACTCGTTCCGGCGGATCGTGGCAGAGTCAGGGGTGGCCACCGCGGTCATGCCCGCGGGTGGAATCACCTCGAGCTCCACGACGACACGCCGCTGGACCCCCGTGATCTCGGCTACTACCCGAATGCTGTCGATGGTGATCTGGTCGAGCCGCACGCTGCGTCCGTGCACAGTCACGGTGACAGCCGGAGGATCGACGATCCACTCGCCGCCCCGCTCGGAGCGGACGACTACCGGGACCCCCACCACGGTCTGATCGGAGACCGCGTCCACGTCCACGGAGACCTGCACCTCGGAGTGGGACAGCCGGAGGATCCCGAGTGCGGACGTATCGATCGGGACAGTCTGGGTTGCCGGCTCGGTGGCGTCCACCAGCTCGAGCGGCACAGTGAACAGCTCGTCGGTCGTCCGAACCAGCTCCCGTGGTCCGCGCACGACTACCGATCCGGGCACGACCGCGACGCCACCGAACTGCTCGTAGCCCGAGTCCGGCACCACGGAGACCCGCGGTACCACGGGTACCGTCCGCTGGAAGACGTCGTCGAGCTGCACCGAGATGGTGCGTGGCTGAATGTCTTGCGGCGACACGTCTGCGTTGTCCACCACCGCGAGGTCGGCGAGCGAGAGCTCGAGCAGATAAACCGAACCGGTCAGCGTGTCCGGGAGTTGTCTGCTCACGACCGGAGGCTGAGCGTAGAGCTTGATGAGCTCACGAGCGCGCCCCGCGTAGAGCGCCTTCACAGGCGGCAGCTCCGCCGCCAAGGCGCGCCCGGGGGGTGGCTGCACTTCGAGACGCACGTCCACCAGGTCGGTCGACGGCTCCTGCGCCGCGGTGGCTGCCCACAGGATCGCCGCAAGTACGATTGCGGTGATCTTGATGGGCCAGTTCGTGAAGATCAGTCCACGAACTTTAAGTGCCAGACTCTGCCGCTTGGTCGTCGTTACCTCCAAGGAGTCGGCGAATCAGCGCCTGTTGGACCGGGTGATCCCACTCCGCGGCGCCGATCACCCGTCTTATTATCACCCCGTGCCGGTCGATCACGAACGTCTCCGGCACGCCGGTCGTCTGGTACGTCCGCTGGATGCGGCCGCTCTGGTCGTGCATGATCGGGAACGTCAGGCCGCGCTCCTCTACCCATGCCCGCACGTCGTCGCTGCCGACCTGATCGACGCTGACCGCGATCACCTTCAGGCCCTCCGGCCCCATCTCGTCATGCAGTCGCTGGATGGACGGCATCTCGGTCTCGCAGGGCACGCACCACGTGGCCCAGATGTTGAGCAGCACGACCTCTCCGCGGTATCCATCCAAAGCAAGGGTATCGCCCGTGGCCAGATCCATCGCCTCGAAGTTGGGTGCATCTGTTCCCACGCTCACCGGCTGGAGCGCCGGGGCGAGCACCATGCCCACGACGAGGCCGCCGACCAGGAGGCCGACTATCCCCACTACCACGAACCACTGTCCTCTTTGCGTCATGTCACGCCACAGCCATGCATCGTTTGCGCAGCTCCTGTATTTCCTTGCCTGGATCGGACGCGCCGTAGATCGCCGAGCCGGCAACGAACGTGTCGGCGCCGGCGCCGTGCGCCTCCGCTATCGTGTCGCGCGAGATCCCGCCGTCGACCTCCAGGAAGGCCTGGCTATCGTGCCGGGCCAGCATCTGGCGCGCTCGCGCGATCTTCTGCGTCACGGAAGGAATGTACTTCTGCGCGGCGAATCCGGGGTTGACGGTCATGATCAGAATGAGATCGACGTCCCCGATCACCTCTTCCGCGTACGACAGCGGAGTACCGGGGTTGAACGCGAGGCCGGACTTCATGCCGCAGGCCCGGACCTGCGCGAGCTGCCGTTGCACGTGCGCGGTGGTCTCCGGATGAAAGGTGAACAGCGACGCCCCCGCCTCGGCGAACGGCGCGATGTACCACTCGGGCCGTTCGACCATCAGATGGACGTCCAACGGCAGGTCGGTGATTCGCCGCAGTGCCGCCACCAGACCGGCGCCGAAAGTGAGGTTCGGCACGAAGTGCCCATCCATCACGTCGACGTGGATCCAGTCGGCTCCGCCCTCCTCGACCAGCGCCACCTGGTCGGTGAGTTGGGCGAGGTCGGCGCTCAGTACGCTCGGCGCAATCCGGATGTCGCGCGTCATATGCTCCTCAACGGGCCACCGTAATGTTGACTGCCGTTCCGGGTGAGCTCAGCGTTCCCGGAGCGGGGCTCTGCTCGATGATCGTGCCGGGCGGCCCCGCGTTGGACGTGCGTCGGATCGACGTACCCAGCATGAGCCCCACCAGTTCCAACTCGTACTCAGCTTCCAGCGCGGTGAGGCTGATCAGGCTCGGCACGGTGATCGTGGGCGCACCGACGCTCACCACCAACGTCACGCCGGAGCCCGGGGTCAACGCGGCACCGGCGGGTGGGCGCGTGTTCACCACGACACCGCGTGGCACCGGTGCCTGAGTCGAATCCACCGCGCGGATGACGAGGCCGGCGGCCACGACGAGCTGGCCGGCCAGCGCCGCATCGTACCCCGTCAGGTCCGGCACCGGGACGCGCTGGGCACCCGTGCTCACGGTCAGGTCGACCGCCGCGCGCGGCGGGACCACGACCTCCGGCGGCGGGTCTTGCCACACAACCGATCCTCGGCGCGCCGTCGGGTGCGTCCTCTCGTCCACGTCCCCCAAGCCGAGTCCCGCGTCGGTCAGCGTGCGCTCCGCATCGGCCCGGCTCATTCCCAGCACCCGGGGCACGCCCGTGGCGCTGGCGAATATCGGGGCCGGGAACAGCACCAGGGCCGCGATGGCATACCCGCCCAGGAACGCTGTGGCGAAGCCTCCGGCCCAGAGGGCCACACGGCGCCTCCGGGGCCATGCCTTCAACCGCTCGAAGGCCCGCCTGAAGGGCCCCGTCCACGCCATCCAATCCACGCCGCGTGGCGAGTGACGCCTGACTCTCATCGCGTCCGCCTCAGCCTGGCGGCGTAGCCGCCGTCGGTCCCGTCATCGGGAGGAAAGATGGACAGATCGTCTCCCTCGCGTTCGAACTCAGGATGCTGCTCGAGGAACCCGTCCACCTGCCGCTCGTTCTCCTCGGGCTCCAGCGAGCATGTCATATATAGCAGCAGGGCCCCCGGTCCAACTACCGTTGCCGCGCCATCCAGAATCGCTCCCTGCCAACGGGCGGCCCGCTCGACCTGGTCGGTCGAGAGGCGCCAGCGCGCATCGGGGTGTCTGGCCATCGTGCCGGTCGCGCTGCACGGGGCATCCACCAGCACGACGTCGAAGGCCCCGGGGCCCAGCGGTGGCCGGGCGGCGTCCGCCCGCATTACCGGGACGCCTGCTGCGGCCCGGCCGAGCGTGTCGAGGAGACGCTCGAGGCGGTCACGCCGCAGCTCCGAAGCCACCACCTGGCAGCGGGCCGCGAGAACCGCCGCCTTCCCCCCGGGCGCCGAGCACGCGTCCCACACACGCGCGCCGTCGGGGACGGCCGCGAACTCGAGCAGACGCGCCTGCACCGGGTCCTGCACGACGAAGGCACCTTCCCGGAATCCCGGCAGTCGCTCGACCCGCCCCGACTCGATCA
Source organism: Gemmatimonadota bacterium (assembly GCA_039587315.1). GTDB lineage: Bacteria > Gemmatimonadota > Gemmatimonadetes > Gemmatimonadales > GWC2-71-9 > WVYX01. The sequence continues at coordinate 13,407 of JBDHIS010000007.1, forward strand.
CGAAGCCGGCACCGAACGGCGCCGGGCTGTGGGGCACCCCCGCATCTGACAAGGCCTCGCCCAGCGCACTCAGCGTGCTCCGCGCCGGCTGGATCACGAGCGGCGGTCGCGTGTTGTTGTGGCCAAGCAGCGCCTCGGTTCGCTCTTCGCCGTAACGGGTGAGCCAGCGCTCCACCAACCACTCGGGATGCGAGAAGCGCTTGGCCAGGCTCGCCTCGGGCTCGGTCGGCTCGGCCGTCTTGGAGAGGCGGCGCAGCACCGCGTTCACGAGTCCCGCGCTCTTCGGGGCGCCGCTCTTCTTGGCCACCTCGACGGTGGCCTGCACGGCGGCGTAGCCCGGTACGCGCGAGAGCTTCAACAACTGGTACGCGCCGATGCGGAGCAGGTCCTTGGTCTCATCCGGCGTGCGCTCCCAGCTGCCCACGAGCGGAGCGAGACGCGAGTCCAGCTCGGTGCGGCTGCGCAGCACTCCGGCGGCTATCTCGTAGGCCAGCCGGCGATCGTTGTCGTCGAGTCCGGAGGCTGCGTGGTCGAGTGCGGATTCGAATTGGCTGCCGCCGCGCACGCGGGCGAGAGTCTCGAAAGCGGCGTCGCGGGCGTCCCGGCCGGTGGCCACCCTCAGTCGAGCATCCCCTTCGAGGGGCTCGACGGGACGGCGATCTCCCGCCGCGGCATGCGTCCGGCCAGGTAGGCGAGGCGCCCTGCCTCGACGGCGAGGCCCATGGCGCGCGCCATCGCGACCGGGTCCTGGGCCGCGGCGATCGCCGTGTTCATCAGGATTCCGTCCACACCCTGCTCCATCGTCACGCACGCGTCCGATGCCGTCCCGACGCCGGCGTCCACGATGACCGGGGCGCTGAGGCGGCGTTTGATCGTGCGCACCGAGTACGGGTTGATGAGCCCGAGACCGCTCCCGATGGGCGACGCGAGCGGCATTATCGCCGCGCATCCCACGTCCTCGAGCTTGAGCGCGGTGATCAGGTCCTCGTTGGTGTAGGCCATAACCTGGAAGCCTTCCTTCACGAGCGTGCGCGCGGACTCCAGCAGGCCCTCCACGTCGGGAAGCAGCGTCTCCTCGTCGCCGATCACCTCCAGCTTGATGAACTCGTTGAACCCGGCTTCCCGCGCGAGCCGTGCGTAGCGGATCGCATCCTCGGCCGTATAGCAGCCGGCGGTGTTGGCGAGGAGGAAGTACTTCCTGGGGTCCAGGTGGAAGAGGATTCCCTCCTCCTTGGTGCGGTCCAGGTCCACGCGGCGCACTGCGACCGTGACGATGTCCGCTCCGGACGCGTCGATGGCCCGGGTCATCGTATCGTTGTCGGCGTACTTCCCGGTGCCGACCATGAGCCGGGACTGGAACTCGCGCCCGCCGATGATGAGCGGCTGGTCGATGGCGGCTGCTGCGGTCGTGCTCATGCGCTGAATCCCCCGGCTCTCGTTTCGCTCACCCGCCACCGACGAAGTGAACCAGTTCGACCTGATCTCCATCCCTCACCGTCGTGTCGCCGAGTGCCGGCCGGCGCACGATCTCTTTGTTGAGCTCGACGACGACCGCCTGAGGATCGAGATCGAGCGCCTTGAGGAGACCGCTGAGCGACATCTCGCCGCCGAACTCCCGTTGCTGGCCGTTGATGACGACTGTGATGGGATCGGGCATCAATTCCTCACTGCTGACTAAAACATAGCAGCATCTCACTCGCGGCCGAACCCGGATCGTCGGCCAGCCACAGCGCAGAGATCGCCGCTACTCCGTACGCTCCGGCGTCGCGGCACAGCGCCGCGCGCCCCGGCGTGATGCCGCCGATGGCGATGACAGTGGCCGGGTCGGCGGCGGCGATCGAGTCGGGACCGAGCGCGGGACGCCCGGGGTGAGACGCAGTTTCCCAGATCGGGCCGAGGAATACGTAGTCGGCGCCCTCGGCATGCGCCGTCCAAGCCTCCTCGGGGCTGTGGGTCGAGCGGCCGACGATGGCGTCCGGACCCAGCAGCTGCCGCGCGGCTGCGACTGAGAGCCCGGCGGCGGGCAGGTGGACTCCAACCGCGCCCACCTCTCGCACCAGGTCAACCCGGTCGTTCACGAAGAGCGTCGCCCCGGCCCGGCCCAGCACGCGAGCCAGCTCGATCACCCGTGCCGCGTCCACTGCTCCGGCGCGGGCGTGCAGTGCCACGGTGCCGGCGCGCGCGATGGATGTCGCTCGGTCTGCGAGATCGGGGAGGGCGATGATGTGATGGTTGGTGACGGCGTGGAGCCGGGGGAGCGCGCGTGTCACTCGAGGCGGTCGCCCTTCTTGCAGCCACGGCCGCGCAGCCACTCGCGGGACGCCATGCGGTGCTTGCCGGCGGGCTGCACGTCCAGGAACTGGAGCGCCCCGTCGCCGGTCGCGATGACGAGCGCCGGGTCGGTCTCGACGACTTGCCCGGGCACCTCGTCCGTTTCCCACTCGTCGGCCGGCTTGGGGCCGAACAGCTTGAGCTCGCGCCCATTCAGGGACGTCCACGCGCCGGGCCGTGGGTCGAATGCCCGCACCTGCCGCGCGACGCGGTCGGACGGCTCCTCCCACCGGATCTGGGTGATCTCACGGCCGATCTTCGGGGCGTAGGTGGCGTGCTCGTCGTCCTGATGAATGAGATGCGTCGCCTCGACCTCTATGAGTGCGAGGGCCTCGACCAGGGCGAGCGCCCCGATCTCGGCGAGACGCACCGTCAGCTCGCCACCGGTCTCGTCGGCCGCGATGGGAGTGGAGACGGTGTGCAGCACGGGGCCGGTGTCCATCCCCGCCTCCATCTGCATGATCGAGACACCGGTCTCCTCCAGCCCCTCGAGGATCGCGTGTTCGATGGGCGCCGCACCCCTGAGCTTGGGCAGTAGCGACGCGTGCACGTTGACCATTCCCCTGCCGGGAAGCTCCAGCAGGGCCGGCTTCAGGATGTGGCCGTATGCGACCACCACCCCCAGGTCTATCGGGCCCGCGCCGCGAAGCTCAGCGAAGAACTCCTCGGCGTTGGGCTGCTCGGGCTGAAAGACGGGAACGCCCTCTTCCTCGGCGACGACCTTCACCGGCGGCGGCACGAGACTGGACCGGGACCGGCCGTGCGGACGGTCCGGCTGCGATACCACCGCGGCCACGTCGAAGCCCTCGCCGAGGAGAGCCCTCAGCGAGGGGACCGCGAAGTCCGGCGTGCCGAAGAAGGCGATGCGCACGTCAGGATCCCATTGTGCCGGTCGCGGGCGGGGCGACCTCCTTGATGTGACCGCTCTGACCCTTCCTGAGCTTCTTCCACTTCTTCATCAGCATCCGTCGCTTGAGCGGGCTCAGGTGGTCGAGGAACAGCACGCCCTCCAGGTGGTCTATCTCGTGCTGGATGGCGCGCGACCTCAAGTCGGTGGCCTCGACACGGACCCGCTCGTTGTCGACCGTCGTGGTCTCGATCACGATTCGCGCAGAGCGTTCGACGTCACCGAAGATGTCGGGGATCGAGAGGCATCCCTCCTCGCCCTTCACCTGACCCTCGCGCTCCACGATGACGGGGTCGATCAGCACGACGGCGTCCTCGTCTTCGGTCTGCACCACCGCCACGCGGCGCGCGATGCCCACCTGGTTGGCGGCGAGCCCGATGCCGTTGTCCGCGTGCATCGTGTCGAACAGATCGCGCACCAACTGGCGCACCTCGTCGTCCACCTTCTCGATCTCTACGGCGCGCTCTCGCAGCACCGGGGAGCCCAGCAGGTGGATCGGGCGGAGCGTCACTTCTCGGGCTCTCCCCCGGAGAGAATGTCGGCCACGCGATCACGCTGGATCATCAGCCGCGACTCACCGCTCTTGAGCGTGAGCTGGTTGTCCTTGATGTGCACGACCTCGCCGATTATCCCGCCGACGGTGACGATCTGATCGCCGCGCTTGATCTGCGAGAGGCGGGCTTTGTGCTTCTTCTCCTGCTGCACCTTCGGCCGGATGATGAGGAAGTAGAAGATGCCGACGATGGCCAGCATCTGCAGCAGGAAGATCATCATGCCGCTGCCGCCGCTGCCTTGGCCGGAGGGCGCGAACAGGAAGAGGATATCTGGGGTCACTTATTCCCTCGTGCGTTGTAGCGATCGATCCAATCGCTGTGCCAGCGGTCGAAACCGCCGGCGGTGATTCGGCGCCGCGCTTCGGCGGCCAGCCGGACGAGAAAACGAACGTTGTGCAGCGACAGCAGCCGGAGGCCAAGGAGCTCTTCCGCCACGAACAGGTGGCGCAGGTAACCCCGGCTGTAGCTGCGGCACGTCTCGCAGTCGCAGGTTTCGTCCAGCGGCGTCGAGTCCGTGCGGTAAGTCGCGTTCCTGATGTTGAGCGGACCGTCCGGCGTGTAGGCTGAGCCATTCCTGCCGTTTCGGGTCGGGGCCACGCAGTCGAACAGGTCCTGGCCGCGGGCCACCGAGGCCAGCAGGTCCTCCGGAAATCCGACTCCCATAAGATAACGTGGCACAGCGGGGGGCAGCGACGGCTCCAGTGCGTCGAGCACGTCGTACATCACGGCCTTGGGCTCGCCGACGGCGAGCCCCCCGATGGCCACTCCGGTCCAGTCTCCCAGACCCAACACCTCCTCCGCGGCGCGGCTGCGCAAGTCGAGGTGCGCGGCGCCCTGGATGATCGGCCACAGGGTCTGCCTGCCGGGCTCCTGTGCGGCCAGCTCCCGGTGCCGCTTTGCGCAGCGCTCGAGCCAGCGTGAGGTGCGCTCCAGTGCGTCGGCGGCGTCTGCGTGAGTGGCGCCTCCGGGCACGACGTGGTCGAACGCCATTGCTACGTCGGCGCCGAGGGTCCACTGCACATCGATTGCCCGCTCGGGAGTCAGCCGCCGCCGCGAGCCGTCAACGTGAGACTGAAACTCCACGCCGTCATCGTCCACCTTGCGGAAGCCCTCGAGCGAGAATACCTGGAAGCCGCCCGAGTCGGTGAGGATGGGGCCGGGCCAGGCCATGAATCGGTGCAGCCCGCCCAGCTCGGCCACGGTGTCCTCCCCGGGCCGCACGTGCAGGTGGTAGGTGTTGGCGAGGACCATGCGCGCGCCTACGGCCTCGAGGTCGAAGGGCGAGAGCGCGCGCACCGTGCCCTGCGTGCCGACCGGCATGAACGCCGGTGTCTCGAGCTCGCCGTGGGGCAGCAGCAGCCTTCCGGCGCGGGCCGCGCCGTCGCTCGCCTCGAGTCTGTAGTTGAATGCGCTCATCGGATCGCCATCGCGTCGCCGTAGCTGAACAAACGATAGCCCTCGGTGACGGCATCCCGATACGCCGCCATCGTGTGCTCGTAGCCGGCGAACGCGGCCACCAGCATCAGCAGCGTGGAGCGCGGCAGGTGGAAGTTGGTGAGCAGGGCGTCCACGATGCGGAAATCGAACGGCGAGTAGATGAACAGATCGGTCCAGCCCGCGCCGGCCGACACCACCCATGCGTCGTCGGTCCGAGTCGCCGCCGTCTCGAGCGTGCGGGTGACGGTCGTGCCCACGCCCCACACTCTGCGTCCGTCGGCCTTTGCCCGGTTGATCACGGCGGCCGCCGCCTCGGGTACCTCGTACCACTCGGCGTGCATTCGGTGTTCCTCAGGTTCCTCCACTTCCACCGGCTTGAACGTGCCGGGTCCCACGTGGAGCACCGTCTCGGTCAGCTCCACGCCGCGCTCCGCGATCCGCTTCAGCGTCTCGGGTGTGAAGTGAAGGCCCGCGGTCGGCGCCGCTACGCTGCCGTCCACCGCCGCGTAGACCGTCTGGTAGCGTTCTCGATCTGCGTCCTCCGCCGGCCGCTCGATGTATGGCGGGAGCGGCACGGCGCCGTACCGCTCCATCAGTCCGGCTGGATCGAGCCGGCCCGTGAAGCGAAGCCGCCTCAGGCCGCCTCCCACCACCTCCACGATCTCGGCCGCGCCGTCGTCGCCGAAGCTCACCGTGCGCCCCGCCTTGAGCTTGCCACCCGGGTGTACCATCGCGAGCCAGGTTCCGTCGGGCTCCGGATGGACCAACAGTATCTCGGCCTCGCGACCGCTCTCTCTGAGGGCGGTGAGTCTGGCCGGGATCACCCGGCTCGAGTTGAGCACGAGCACGTCACCCGGCTCCAGCAGGTCGGGGAAAGCACCGAAGTGTCCGTGAGTGACCGTGCCGCTCCCGCGCTCGAGAGTGAGCAGCCTGCTGGCCCCGCGCTCCGGCAGCGGGTGCTGTGCTATGGTCTCGCGCGGGAACTCGTAGTCGAAATCGGAAGCGCGGTGTCGGCTACCCACCTTGCTGGTCGTCGAACATCGACTTCTGGTCGCCGGTCGGGGCCGGGGGTGAAGTGAACCCGAAATGCCGGTACGCTGCGGGACTGGCGGTCCGCCCGCGAGGAGTGCGGTGCAGGAAGCCCTTCTGGATCAGGAACGGCTCGTAGACCTCCTCCAAGGTGCCGGCGTCCTCGCCCACCGCCACGGCGATCGTGTTGAGGCCGACCGGGCCGCCGTCGAACTTCTCGATGATTATCTGGAGGATGCGGGCGTCCATGTCGTCGAGACCGTACTCGTCCACGTTGAGCCGGCTGAGGGCTGCTTCGGCCACGTCGGTTGTCACGCGGCCGTCTGCGCGGACCTGCGCGTAGTCACGCACCCTGCGCAGTAGGCGGTTCGCCACACGTGGGGTGCCGCGGCTCCGCTTGGCTATCTCCAGCGCGCCGTCCGCGTCGGTCTCGACGTCCAGGATGCCGGCGGAGCGCATCACTATCTGCTGCAGGTTCTCCGTGGGGTAGTACCCCAGCCGCTCTACCAATCCGAAGCGCGCCCGCATCGGCGGGGTCAGCATCCCGTAGCGCGTCGAAGCGCCGATCAGCGTGAACGGTTCCACTTCCATCGGGATCGTCTGCGCGTTGGGCCCGTCGGCGATCCGCACGTCCACGCGGTAGTCCTCCATCGCTGGGTAGAGAAACTCTTCCAGGGTGGGGCGCAGTCGGTGGATCTCGTCTATGAAGAGGACGTCTCCGCGCTGCAGCGTGGTGAGGAGCCCGACGAGGTCGCCCGCCTTCTCGAGCACCGGTCCGCTCGACGTGCGGATGTTGACCCCCATCTCCCGGGCGATGAGGATCGCGAGGGTGGTCTTTCCGAGTCCAGGTGGGCCGAAGAACAGAACGTGGTCGAGCGGTTCGCTGCGCCCGGTCGCCGCATCGATCGCGATCTGCAGGTTTTCCTTGACGGTCTCCTGCCCCACGAACTCGTCGAGCCGCGAGGGACGTAGCGACGCTTCCGCGGAGCTCTCCTCGGGAAGGGCTTCCGGAGTCGTGATCTCGGTGCGGCTCACTTGGGCGGCCGGGCCTGCCAGCGGACGGGCCGCTCTTCCTCCGTCACGCGATGCTTGGTGCGACACGTGAAGCACTTGTCGGCCACTTCCTTCTGGCCCGGAGCGACCAGCTTCCGGTTGGTCGCACCGCACGAAGTACAGATCCACTCAGCTGTCAGCATATGGCGACTCGTCTACCTGGACTTGGTTAACAGTTGCAGCGCGCCGCGGATGAGGTCAACCGGCTCGCCGGCGCCCTGTTGGGACACGGCCTCACGAACGGCCCGCTCCGCATCGTTCGCGTTGTACCCGAGATTGATCAGCGCCTGCACGGCATGGTCGGGCGGGCCGGCCGTGACTTCGGGCGCTCCGGGCACGGAGATGTCGCCGAGCCGGTCCCTCAGCTCCAGGACTATGCGCTCGGCCGTCTTCCTGCCGATGCCCGTCACGGTGCACAGCGCACCGAGGTCGTTCTCTTTGATGGAGCGCGCCACGCGGGCGCCGCCCAGCGTGGAGACCAGGGCGAGCGCCAGGCGGGGGCCTACGCCCGAGGCGCCGAGCAGGCGCTGGAACACGTCCCGTTCATGATCCTCCACGAATCCGTAGAGCGACCAGCCGTCCTCGCGTACCACGGGGACCGTCTTGAGGCTCACCTCAGATCCCTCGGAGGGCATGCGCTCCAGCACTCCCAGCGGCACGCCGATCGCGTATGTGACCCCGCCTGCGGTCGCCACGACCACGCGGTCTCCCGTCTTGGACACCAGTGTCCCGGTTACGCCAGCGATCACCGCGCCAGACTCCTAGTGAGGAGGTAAGTGAGGCCCACTGCGACGCCGTCGGCCGCGTCATCAGGGGCGGGCGGTTCCTTCAGGTTCAGGAGCTGCTGAACCATGTACCCGACCTGCGCCTTGGCGGCGCCGCCGGTGCCGACCACGCTCTTCTTCACCGCGCGAGGTGCAAACTCTGCCACCTCGATGCCGGCCCTGGCCGCCGCGAGGAGTATCACCCCGCGCACGTGGCCGAGGGTCACCGTAGTGCGCACGTTCTTGCCGTAGAACACGGTCTCGAGTGCGAGCACGCTGGGCCGGTGACGCTCGATCAACTCCACAACGCCCTCGTACACCACCCCTAGCCGCCGCCAGATCTCGTGCTTGGAGTCGGTGCGGATCACACCGCACTCGATCAGACGGCCCGGCTTTCCGGGTTCCGGCTCCACCACGCCGTACCCCGTGATGGCCATGCCGGGATCGACGCCCAGCACGCGCAGTGTCACTCGCCTACCGCCGCGAGCGTCTCCGCGTCGATATCGAAGTTGCTGAACACCTTGGATACGTCGTCGTGCTCCTCCAGCGCATCCATCAGCTTGAGCAGGCGCTCGGCGTCCTTTCCCTCTATTCGGACGGTGGTGCGCGGGATCATCGCGAGCTCCGCCTGCGCGGCCTCGATCCCGGCAGCCTTGAGCGCCTCCCGCACTTTGTGGAGTTCCGTCGGCTGCATGCTGACGACGTGTTGATCGCCCTCGGTGACGATGTCTTCCGCGCCGGCCTCCAGCGCCGCCTCCATCGCGACGTCTTCGCTGTACTCCGCTGCGTCCAGGTAAATCTGCCCGCGCTTGTCGAACACCCAAGCCACCGAGTTCGGTTCGCCCAGGTTGCCGCCGTTCTTGGAGAACGCATGGCGGATCGAAGCCACGGTGCGGTTCAGGTTGTCGCTGGTCACCTGGATCAGGATGGCGGCGCCGCCGGGCCCGTATCCCTCGTACGTCGCCTCTTCGTAGTTCACGCCCTCGAGTTCGCCGGTCCCCTTCTTGATTGCGCGCTCGATGTTGTCGCTGGGCATGTTCGCCGCTTTGGCGTTGTCTATCGCGGTGCGCAGACGGGCGTTGCCGTCGGGGTCGCCGCCGCCCTGGCGGGCCGCGATCGTGACCTCCTTAATGAGACGGGTGAACAGGGCGCCCCGCTTCGCGTCCGTCACCGCCTTCTTGCGTTTGATCTGCGCCCACTTGCTGTGGCCAGCCATTCCACCTCCCGAGGGGCGGGGCACCGGCAACCCGCGCCGGTTCCGCCGAACAGATCGGAATATACGGGGTGCCCCAAAGGGGACCAACCAAAACTTGCCCGGGCAATACGGGGTAGCTAGCCTTCTGATCTTATGGCCAACAAGACTCGTTTTACCATCGGATTCACGTGGGCCGTTGCCCTCACCGCGCTCACCCTCACGGCGTGCAGCGATCGGGCGCCGCGAGAGGAGAGGCCCGACGTCAACGTCCTGCAGGAAGTCGCGATCTTCCCGCTCTCGGTGCTGATCTCCACGAGCGGCACGCGGGAAGCGCTGCAGACGACGCTCGTCACCGGCTATCCAAAGGACACCGTCGCGGCGTGGTACCGCAGGGGCCTTCGTTCCGCCGGGTGGCGGATCGTGGGTGACCTGTCGGACCCGGCCGGGCAGATCACGCTTCACGCGGAGCGCGATGGCCCCCCGCTCTGGATCATCATCGAGGACCGTGTCTCCCCGCCTGGTACCAGGTACACCCTGATCGGGGCCGCCCCTGACACCACGGGGGGGCAGCAGTAGACCGAGGCGGTCCTCCGTGACGCCTCTCAAGGGAGGTGTGCTGGCCGCCTACGTGGTGGTCAGCCTGATCTGGGGGTCCACCTACCTGGCCATCCGGATCGGCGTCGGCCATCTGCCGCCCGCCCTGTTCGGGGCAATCCGTTTTCTCTCAGCCGGCTCCCTGCTTCTCGTGCTGTCGTTGGCGCTGGGGCAGCGGCTTCCGAAGCGGCCCAGGGATTGGGTCACCGCGGCGGTGGTGGGCATAATGCTGCTCGCGCTGGGGAACGGGCTCGTCATCTGGGCCGAGCAGTCCCTGGAGTCGGGCATGGCTGCAATCCTGGTCGTGACCGGTGCCCTGATGATGGCGGCGTTCGACGCGCTGATACCCGGCAGCGAGGCGCGCCCCACCTGGCGTCAGTTCGTGGCCTTGTTCGTGGGGTTCGGCGGCGTAGTGCTGCTGGTGGGCGGCAACCCGGCCGCCCTGGGTGAGGCCGGATGGCTGGGACCGGCCGCGGTGGTGTTGGCGGCCGCCTCCTGGTCTGTGGGATCGATCTTCTCCAAGCGGCGCCCGGTGGAAGCGAGCCCCTACGTGTTCTCGGCCCTGCAGATGCTCTTCGGGGGCGGTGCGCTCGCGCTCACCGGGCTCTTCTGCGGCGAGGCGGCCGAGCTCACTTTCACGCCCGCCGGCTTCGGAGCCGTGCTCTACCTGATCGTGTTCGGCTCGATCGTAGCCTACACGAGCTACGTCTACCTGCTGCGCCACGCGGCCCCGGCGTTCGTGGGCACCAGCGTTTACGTCAATACCGTGGTGGCCGTGCTCCTGGGCTGGCTCATACTGTCGGAACACGTATCGCTGCGCACCTTCGCGGCGATGGCGGTGATTCTGGGATCGGTAGTCTGGGTGCGCCGAGCGGAGCCGGCTCCGGCCCGCCCGGCACAGGAAGTCGAGGAGAAGCCATGAAGAGGGAGCGCGGACCCGGATGTTCGTCACCGACATAGACGCGTGGGAGGCGGTGGGTCGGGCTCACGGAGAGGTGTTCGGCGAGCTGCGGCCGGCGACCAGCATGGTCGAGGTTAGCCGGCTGATCGCGCCGGAGTTGGTGGTGGAGATCGAGGCTGACGCAGTGGTGAGGGAGTCCTAGCGACTCACTCGGGGTCGAGCATGTCCTCGAACCGGAGCCACTGCTGATAGAAATAGAGGTCGATGAACCCCGTAGGCCCGTTTCGGTTCTTGGCCACGATGAGCTCGGTGGCGCCCTCAACTCCGCCGCCCGGATTGTACATCTCCTCACGGAACAGCCCCAGAACCACGTCGGCATGCTGCTTCACAGCTCCGAGCACGCCGAAGTCGTCGAGCGACGGGCGCGGGTCGCCCCTCTGAGCCACGTGGCGCGGCAGCTGCCCGACGGCGAGCACGGCAACGTTGCGGTCGAGGGCCAGCGCCTTGAGGGCGCGCACCGTCGCGGCCGAGTCCTCGTCCTGCGTCGAGCGGGTCTCAGGTGGCGGCAACAGCTGCACGTAATCCACGATCACCAGGGCCGGTTCGTCGTCCCAGGCGGGGGCCAGCACCTCGTCGAACTGACGCCCGACCATCGGATGGACGGACAACGACAGCTCCTTGAGCCGGAGCGCCGCCGCCCCAACCGCGGCGCGCTCTGTTTCCGAGAGCTGAGAGGTCCGCATGTCGTCCACCTGGATGCGCGCCTCCATTGCCAGCGCCCGCTCCATGAGCCTGTCCTCGTCCATCTCCCCCGAGAAGAAGGCCACGCCGTAGTCGGCCGCCGCCGCCCTGAGGGCCATGGACAGCACGAGCGCCGACTTCCCCGAGCCGACGTCACCGCCCAGCACCACCAGATCGCGCCGCCGGACGCCGCCGCCCATCACGCGGTCCAGCGACTGGAAACCGGTGGGCACCGTGTCGGGACCTGTTTCGCCCGGCGGAAGGCTGTCCACCTGGCGGATGAGGTTGGCGAGCGAGTCCCGGGGAATGCGGTCCGACTTGCGGGACTTGGCCGATTTGCGCGACTTGGCCATCAGGCAGCTCCTGTCGTGCGGCTCGTCCGCTCGGCCCCGCGGGCCGTGCGCGCCGCCAGCGCGACGGCGTCGGCCGCCCCCTTGCCCAGCGCATCGCGCGTTGGGGCGATCAGTTGGTGCAGGGCCAGTGCCGCGCACTCGGACCGGCCCCCCTTCAGCTCGCGCATGGAGCCGGGCAGCGCCCGGCGCAGAGGGTTGGGAAGCGAGAGGCTGCTGAGCCGTCGCTCCAGCTGTTCCAGCCGGCGGCTCTCCGCAGGCGCGCTCAGCTCGTTCGGGGGCAGCCGACCCTCGCATTGGCGCACCATCAGCCACAGCGCGAACAGGCCGTTGCGCTTGGGTCCGCGCGCGGCGTCGGCCATGGCCTCGAGCAGGCGATCTTCGGCGTTTGAGAGCTGATTCGTCACGGTCGGAACTTGCCCCGCATTCGTCGGTCAATGTATGAGCCGCGTCACAGCGCGGCCAGGGCGCGTTGATGCCGGGGGGGTGGGCACCTAGGTTACGAACATGCCACGTCCACGGACCGTCCTCTGGATCGACGACGAAGTCGAGTCGCTCAGCGCTCACCTGCTCTTCCTCAAGGAGCACGGCTACGAGGTCGAGCTCGCCGCTCACGGGGACGACGCGTTGGCGCTGCTGAGGCGCCAGCCATACGGCGTGATCCTGCTCGACGAGCAGCTCCCGGGCCGCCGCGGCCTGGAACTGGTGCCGGAGATCCGCTCCATAGACCCCGCCGTCCCCGTCGTAATGGTGACCAAGAGCGAAGAGGCTGCCACCATGCACGATGCCATCGGGATTCGGCTGGAGGACTACCTCGTGAAGCCGGTCAACCCGCGCCAGGTGCTCACCGTCGTCACGCGGCTGCTCGAGGGAGACAGGATCCGGCAGCAGCGGCTTGCGCGCGATTTCGTGACCAGGTTCCGCGAGCTCGAGCAGCGACGCGGAGCCCCGCTGGGATGGCGCGAGTGGACGGAGGTAGTGGTCGAGACGATGCAGTGGGACGCGCGACTCGGCCAGAGTGACGAGACCGGATTGCAGGATGCGCTGAAGGGCTTTCAGACGAGCCTGCACGACGACTTCGCGCAGTTCATCCGGCAGCGCTACCCCGACTGGCTGGCCCACCCCAACGAGGACCGGCCGCCGCTCTCTGTGGACGTATGCAGTGAGTTTCTGGTGCCGCTCATCGAGGCGAACGAGAGCGTGATGTTCGTGGTGGTGGACTGCCTCAGGCTCGACCAGTGGGAGCTGATCAAGCCCCAGATCACCGAGCTGTTCGACATGGAAGAGTCGTACTACTTCAGCATCCTTCCCACGGCGACTCCGTTCTCGCGCAACGCCATCTTCAGCGGGCTCTTTCCGGTCGAGATCAAGGACAAGCATCCGGCGTGGTGGGGCGACAAGGACGACGAGAGCCTGAACGCCCACGAAGCCGAGCTGCTCGGCGAGCAGTTGAAGGAGTTGGTGGGTGACTCGGTTCCGGTCCGGTACGAGAAGCTGGCCACGGCCTCCGAGGGGGAAGCGCTGCTGCGGCGCGTGCCCGGCTACCTGTCGCAGAAGGGGGTCACCGCGCTGGTCTTCAACTTCATCGACCAGCTGACGCACGGGCGCGCCGAGAGCGCGATCCTGTACGAGGTGGCGCGCGACTCCCAGGCGCTGCGCGCCGTCACGGCGACGTGGTTCGAGGACTCCGCGCTATTCCGCTCGCTGCGCGAGGCGGAGCGGCGCGGCGTGCCGGTGCTGCTGACGACCGACCACGGCTCGATCCACTGCCACACTCCGGCGACCGTGTTTGCCAAACGGGACGCGACCGCAAACCTGCGCTACAAGTTCGGTGAGGACCTGCGGGCGGAAGACCGCTCGACGGCGATAATGGTGGACAACCTGCCAGCCTGGGGTCTGCCGAAGATGCGTCTCGGGGTGCGTCTCCTGATGGCGGCCGGCGATCACTTCTTCGTCTACCCAACCAAACTGCGCGAGTACCAGGCGCGTTACCGCGGCTCGTTCCTCCACGGCGGGGTCACGCCCGAGGAGATGATCCTGCCGGTGGCGCTGCTCACGCCGCGCGCCGCCCGTTGATGGGACGTTACCGGCGCCTGTTGGGCCACGTAGGACCCTACCGCCTCATCTTCCTCACGAGCTTTGCGGCTGCCATCGTGGCGTCCGTACTCGACGGGCTCACGCTCGCGCTGCTGATCCCGCTGCTGCGGCTGCTGTTCGGGGCGGCCTCGGGGCTCGCGGACGCGCCCACCGTGCTCGAGCGCGGGCTCGCGCTCGTTCTCGGCGGTTGGCTCGATACCGGAGACCGAGTCACCGCGCTGCGCAACGTGGTGCTCCTGATTCTGGGTACGGTGGCCGTGAAGAACCTCGCGGTTTACACGGCGGGCTACCTGGGGCAGGTCATCCAGGAGGGCGTGGCGCGCGACCTGCGCGTGGGGCTGTACGGCCACGTGCAGCGGCTCGGCCTGGGGTTCTTCCAGCGTACGAAGGGAGGGCAGCTGCTCAGCCGCATGGTCGCGGACGCCGACCAGGCGAAGGAGATGGTCAGCGCCGCCCTGGTCTCGGCGCTCCAGAATCTGTTGCTGGTGGTGGTGTACGTGCTGGTGCTGTTCGCCCTGTCGTGGCGGCTCGCGCTGGTGACGCTCCTTTTGGCACCGGTGATCGTGGTCGTAATGCGGCCGATCCTGGCGCGGATGCGGACCCGCATACGCGACGCCCTGGAGGACCGCGGTGAGCTGACCGCGATAATGAGCGAGACGGTCGAAGGCGCACGCGTGGTGAAGGCGCACGGAGCGGAGGAGTACGAACGGCACCGCTTCACGGCGGCCGTGGAGAGCTACTTCCGGGGCATTCTCAAGGCGCAACGCCTGGCAACCCTGGCGGGACCGGTCAGCGAGACGGTAGGCGCCATCGTGTTCGTGGTGCTGCTCGTGGCCGCCTCCAGGCTGGCGGGCGACTCGCAGGCGCTGCGGCCCGAGGTGTTGGTCACGTTCCTGGCGGTATCGCTGCGGTTGCTGCCGCCGGTCAAGCGGTTGTCCCAGTTCCCGGCCCTGGCCGAAACGGCCCTCGGAGCCGCGGAGCGCGTGTTCGAGGTGATGGACCGCCCCCCAGAGGATGTGGATCCGCCCGACACCCCGGCCTTCCCGGGCTTCGAGCGGGAGATCCGGTTCGACGACGTGTGGGTGGCCTACGAGGAAGGCGAATGGGTGCTGCGCGGGGTGGACCTCGCCGTGAAGCGCGGTGAAGTGCTGGCCCTGGTGGGTCCCTCCGGGGCGGGGAAGTCCACGCTGGTTGACCTGCTGCCCCGCTTCCTGGAGCCCCGGCGCGGCGCCGTGCTGGTGGACGGCGTTCCCATCTCCCGCTACAGCCGGCGCACGGTGCGACAGTCGCTCGGGATCGTCAGCCAGCACACCGTGATCTTCAACGACACGGTGCGGGGCAACATCGCCTATGGCGAGCAGGCGGGCGCCGGCATGGAGGCGGTGGTGGAGGCGGCGAAGGCCGCCAACGCGCATCACTTCATCGAGCGGCTGCCGCGCGGCTACGACACGTTGCTCGGAGAGCGCGGCATGCGTCTATCGGGCGGCGAGCGCCAGCGCATAGCGATCGCGCGTGCTCTGCTGCGGGACCCGCCGATCCTGATTCTCGACGAGGCGACCTCCAACCTCGACAGCGAGTCGGAGCGGCTGGTTCAGATCGCCATCCACCGGCTGTTGGAGAATCGGACCGTACTGGTGATTGCCCACCGGCTGTCCACCGTGGCCGAGGCCGACCGTATAGCGGTGCTCGACCGCGGGCGGCTGGTAGAGTACGGGCCGCACGACGACCTGGTACACGCCGGGGGGCTGTACCAGAGGCTGGTGAGTGTAGAGCTGTCGCGGCGATCCGCCGCCATCAAGACGGACGGGTAGCTCTACTCGTCCAGCGGGTGCACGCCTATCGCGTAGGTCGGGCACTGCCGCACGAAGTCCATCTCCACAGGCGACCATATCTGTTCGCTGGCCGTGACGACCGCCTTGCCGGTCTCGTCCAACTGGAACAGTCCGGACGGCCCGTGGATCAGACATGCCCCGCATCCGATGCAGTGCTCCCGGTCCACGCTCACCGAGTAATGCTCGCGGGGAAACACCCCGTGGGCCGATGGCTCGGGCAGATCGGAGCAGTCACCCAGCGCCTCGACCGTGGCGCGATGGCCCTCTTCGATGATCTCGCGATTGTGTCCGAAGGAGAACATCCCGAAGCGTTCCACGCGCGGCTGGATCAGCAGCAGCGGCGGCTGGTCCCACAACTTCAGCATGCTGGTGCGGCGGTTCTCGATCGCGATCTCGATGGCGCGGGCATACACCGCCGCGAACCCGGCCAGGTGCATGTCGGCCTTGAGCACGCCGCTCGATCCGACGTCCACAGCGACCACCAGATCGCGCTCGCCGGCGGCCGCGACGCCGACGGGGAGGTTGGAGACCACCGCGCCGTCCACGTAGTGCCGCCCGCGGATCTCGTGTGGGGGCAGGTAGCCGGGCAGCGAGCAGGACGCGACCACCGCTTCGGCCACGGGAATGTCGTCGAGCCCGGGAGCGCCCCAAAGCACCTGCGTGCCCGTGTTCACGTCCACCGTGTTCACACGCAGCGGGCGCTTCAGGTCCTGGAAGGTCACGTCGCCGAGCATGCCGTGAACCACGTGCTCTAGCGGTTCCTTGCGGTAGAGGCCCGGCGAGCGCAGGCGCTTGAGCGCCATCTCTCGGTGCGCGAGGCGGAACAGGTCTCGCTGCCTCACGTGGATGGCGAGTTCCTTGATGTCCTCGGCTGCCGCCCCGGCGCACCACGCGGCGGCGACCAGCGCCCCGATGCTGGAGCCGACCATGTCGGTTGGAAAGAAGCCGCTCTCTTCGAATGCGGCGAGGGCCCCGATGTGGGCCAGCCCCTTCATTCCGCCGCCACCCAGTACGAGCGTGAAGTCCCGTTTTGTCCCGGTCACTGCCCCAACTCCAGTCTCTCGTTTCCCGGCGCCCGGAGCGGCGTAGCCGCAACCCGCGGCGGGTAGCTACCTTTCGGCGTCCGCAGGACGCGGAGCCATACCCTCAATGCTACGCACGTATGGAGAGTGACGGCAACGTGGAAGCATCCGCGCCTCCAGAACTCGGCCAAGCCCTTCGCCGCCTGCGGAAGGAGGAATTCCCGTGGACAGCGGAGACGACCTACCTCAACAACGCCAGCATCGGCCCCCTCCCGGAGCGTACCCGGCGGGTGCTCGATGCGTTCACCGCCCGGCGCGCCGCGCCGCATCTGCTGACGCACCAGGAGCTCAGCGCTGCTACCTGTGAGGCGCGGGCTGCCGCAGCGCGGCTGATCAACGCCGACACGGAAGAGATAGCACTCGCCACCAACACGAGTTTCGGGCTCAACGCCGCCGCCGCGGCGCTGCCGATCGAGGCGGGCGAGACCGTGTTGGTCAGCGACAAGGAGTTTCCGGCGAACGTGTATCCGTGGCTTCTCCTGCGGGAGCGCGGCGTGGACGTGGAGCTCGCGCCGGTCTCGGCAGAGGGCTGGCCGAGCGAGGGCTACCTGCTCGAGCGCCTCAAGGACCCGCGGGTCCGTGTGCTGGCGATCTCCTTCGTGCAGTTCTCCAACGGGTACCGCGCCGATCTCGACCTCCTGGGCTCGGCCTGCCGCGAGAACGGGACCTATCTGGTGGTGGACGGGATCCAGGGTTTGGGACAGCTGCCGCTCGACGTGAAGAGCACACAGATAGACATGCTGGCGGCGGGCGGCCAGAAGTGGCTGCTCTCTCCCTGGGGTTCGGGCATCCTCTACGTGCGGCGCGAGTTGATCGAGAAGCTCCGCCCTGGCCTCGCCGGATGGCTCTCATACGAGGGCGTGGACGACTTCTCGCACCTCACCGATTACAACACGACGCTGCGCAAGGACGCGCAGCGCTTCGAGCTGAGTACGCCGCCGTTTCAGGAGATGGCGGCGATGACCGAGAGCATCAACCTCCTGATGGAGCTCGGTGTGGAGCGTATTGCCAACTACCTGGTCGAGGTGCGGCGTCCCCTGCTCGAGGCCGCCGAGAGCGGCGCTTTCGAGATCGTGTCTCCGATCGGTTGCGGGCACGACAGCTCGATCGTGTGCGTGAGAACGGAGCACGTGGCGGAGTCGTACCACGCGCTAAAGCAGGCCGGCGTGGTTGGCGCGCTCAGGGAGGGCTCGATCAGGCTCTCGCCCCACTGTTACAACACGGTGGAAGAGATCGAGCGCGTAGTGGACATCCTGCGGGGCGGGTGATGGCGGGCTGCATCTTCTGCGACATCCTGCGGGGCGCCCCGGCCAGCATCGTCCACGAGGACGACCAGATCGTGGCGTTCATGGATCTCTACCCCGTCCACGGCGGGCACACACTCGTAGTTCCCCGTGAGCACTTCGACGACCTGGAGTCGTGTCCCGGCGAGCTGGCCGGCCGTCTGTTCGAGGTCAGCGCCCGTCTGGGGTCGGCCATAGTGGACGCGGTGGGCGCTGCGGGCTTCAACGTGTGGACGGCGAACGGGAGCGCCGCGGGGCAGGAGGTGTTCCACCTTCACCTGCACGTGCTGCCGCGCTTCGAGGACGACACCTTCGGGCTGAGATTCCCCAAAGGCTACCCGCAGGCCGCGCGCCGTGAGGAACTCGACCGCATGGCCGAGTTGATCAGCTCGAGACTCTGAAGATGTAGTCGGCCTTCTTGCCGCGCCGCAGCCAGAGGTAGCCTCCCTCCAACACCTGATCGGGCCCGACGGACGCGTCGGCCGCGAGCGGCTGGCGGTTGAGCGAGACCCCTCCCTGCCCGAGCAGGCGCCGCGCCTCGCTCTTCGACTTGCACAGGCCCGACTGCGCCAGCAGGTCCACGGCGGAGACCTCCCCCGACAGCCGGACATCACCGCTGGGCAGCTCTGCGGCGAGCGTCTCCCAGGTGGCCGCGCCCGCTTCACGCGGGTCGAGCTCGCCGAACATCACGCGCGATGCCGACTGCGCCCCCTCGGCCGCCCGTTCGCCGTGCACCCTGGTCGTGACGTCGCCGGCGAGAGCCTTGTGGGGGATGCGCTGCTCGGGCCGGCCCGAGTGCCGCTCCATCAGGTCGCCGATCTCGTCCCGCGAGATGAACGTGAGGCTCCTCAGGTAGGGCAGCACGTCGCGGTCGTCCACGTTCACCCAGAACTGGTAGAACCTGTAGGGCGAGGTCATCGCTGCGTCGAGCCAGACGCCCCCCTCTTCGGTCTTGCCGAACTTGCCGCCCGTGGAGGTAGTGAGGAGCGGCGCCGTGAGTCCGTGCACCTCGGATTCGGCCACCTTCCGTACGAGCTCGCGTCCCGCGGTGATGTTCCCCCACTGGTCGGAGCCGCCGAGCTGGAGCTCGCAGCCATGCTCGCGGTAGAGCTGCAGGAAATCGTACGCCTGGAGCAGCATGTAACTGAACTCTGTGTACGAGATCCCCTCTTCCAGACGGCTCTTCACCGACTCCTTCTGGAGCATGTAGGAGAGCGTGAAGTGCTTGCCCACGTCGCGCAGGAACGAGACGAGGCCCAACGAGGTGAGCCACTCCGCGTTGTCCACCACCTCGGCACCGGAAGGCCCCGCGGAGAAATCGAGGAATCGCTCCAACTGCGCTCGCTGCCGCGCGGCGTTCTCGCGAACAGTGTCCTCGTCGTGAAGCGGACGCTCGGAGCGCCTGCCGCTGGGATCGCCGATCAAGCCGGTCCCGCCGCCGATGACGACCAGTGGCTTGCCCCCTGCGCGCTGCAGGTGGGCCAGCAGCATCACTGGAACCAGGTTGCCGATCTGGAGACTCGAGGCGGTGGGATCGAAGCCGACGTACCCGGTGATGGGTCCTTCGGCCAGGCGCTCCTTGAAACCAGGGGTCTGGTTTTCAACCAGGCCGCGCCAGGTCAGCTCATCCAGCAACGACTCGAGTGATTTCTTCTTCGCCATTGGCCGCGTTTGGTGACGGTTGTCCTTACCAGGCGTCAAATGTACCCACTTCGCCCCGACGGCTCCCACCTTATGACCGTGGGGCGCCGCTGGCAACCTGCGCCGGTCTCCACTAGGTTGCACAGTCAGCCGGAATCGTATGAATCAAAGACGAACTCCCAAGCCGCCGCTAACCCGCTTACGTCGTCTGCTTCCCTGGCGCTGGAGTCGCCGCACGTGGCTAGCGCTCCTGGCGCTCTGCGTGCTTGCTACCGGCTTCGGTCTGGGCCTGGCGTACGGCGGCTGGACCCGCGCGTGCGCAGGGAACGCCTGCCCCTCCATCGCGGTGCTGGAGTCCTACCGCCCGACGCAGGCGCTCAAGGTGTTTGCGGCCGACGGACGCCTGATCCAGGAAGTCGGCGTGGAGCACCGCACAGTGCTGCGTCTCGAGGAACTGGCTCCCGCCGTCCCCGCAGCGTTCGTGGCGGTCGAGGACAAGCGCTTCTACGAGCACCACGGCATCGACATGCGCGGGATCGCGCGGGCCATGGTGGCGAACGTCAGGGCGATGGGGTTCGCCGAAGGTTTCTCCACGATCACGATGCAGCTCGCCCGCAACGTGTGGGACGAGAAGCTGCCCAGCACGAAGGCGATCCGCCGCAAGCTGCGTGAGATGCGGGTGGCGCTGGAGCTGGAGGAGACCTACTCCAAGGACCGCATCCTCGAGCTCTACCTGAACCAGATCTTCCTGGGTGGTAGCGCGTACGGTGTCGAGGCGGGCGCGCAGCGCTACTTCGGCAAGTCCGCGCGCGACCTGAACGTGGCCGAGGCAGCCATGCTGGCGGGCATAATCCGGGCGCCCAACGCGTACGATCCGCGGCGCAGCCCGGCGCGCGTCCTCAGGCGCCGCAACCTGGTGCTCAACCTGATGCGTGATCAGGGCTACCTGAGCCAGGGCGAGGCCGAGCGCTGGAAGGCGTACCCCATCGCATTGAGCTCGCGCGAGGACTTCGGTGATGTGGCCCCCTACTTCGTCGAGTGGGTGCGGCAGCAGATCTACGCCCGGTTCGGCAGCGCGATCTACGAGCGGGGCTACCGGGTGTACACGACGCTTGACCTGGACATGCAGATGGCGGCCGAGCGCGCCATGGAGGAGCAGCTCGAGCGGATCGAGGCCGAGGAATACGGCGGCTTCCACCACCTCACCTACCAGCAGTACGTGGACAGCCTGTACCAACCCGGCGCCAAGGTTGCCGAGACTCCATACCTGCAGGGCGGGCTGATCACGCTGGACGCGGACTCGGGATACGTGCGGGCGATGGTCGGCGGGCGGGATTACAGTCACTCGGAGTGGAACCGCGTCACGCAGGCGGAGCGGCAGGCCGGCTCGACGTTCAAGCCGTTCGTGTACTCCGCCGCGATCCGGGCGGGCAAGCCGCTGAGCTACATGATCGACGACGGCCCCATCAGCATCATGCAGAACGACACGATGCCGTGGGAGCCGCAGAACTTCGACGACCGGTTCTATGGGCCGATGACCATGCGGCGCGGCCTGGCGCTGTCCCGCAACCTGGTGGCGATCAGGCTGGGGCTCGAGCTCGGCGTGCCGGTCGTGATCGGCGAGGCACAGCGCTACGGGCTCTCGACGCGGCTGCCGCGGTTCAACTCGATGTTCATCGGTGCGGCATCCGTGATCCCGATGGAGATGGCGTCCGCCTACACGTCCTTCGCCACGCTCGGCATGCAGGCGGCGCCGGTCGCGATTTTGCGGGTCGAGGATGCCGACGGGAACATCGTGTGGCGGCCCCAGGTGAGGCGCACGCGGGTGCTGGACATGGAGCGGGCGTGGCTCCTCACCAACGTGCTCACATGGGTCGTCGACCGCGGTACCGCCACCGGCGCCGTGCGGGTGCGCGGCGGCTTCCGGCCTCCGGCGGGTGGCAAGACCGGCACCACCAACGACGGCACCGACGTCTGGTTCATCGGGTTCACGCCCGAGATGGTTACGGCTGTGTGGGTCGGGTTCGACCAGCCGCGCAAGATCAAGGCGAACGCGCAGGGCGGCCTGCTGGCAGCTCCGGCGTGGGCGCAGTTCATGAACGACGTCTACGAGCGGCGCCCGCCTCCCGACGAGTGGGAGCGGCCCGAAGACCTCGTGCTGCACCGGATCGACAACTCCACGGGCTACAGGGCCACCGACTTCTGCCCGCGCGAGTCGGTCTACTTCGAGTGGTTCATTCCCGACACCGAGCCCACCGAGTTCTGTCCCATCCACAACCCGTTCGAGCGCATGTTCACCGGTGCGCCGGGCGCTCTGAGCCGAATGGGAGGACACGACTGAGTCTGCTGCGGGTCACCGCGAGGCTCGTCTGGCCCATCACCTCCGCGCCCATCGAACGCGGCGCCCTGCTGGTGGACGCGGCGGGACGCATCGCGGCCGTGGGGCCGGACGACGCCGTTCCCCGGCCCGACGGCGCGCGAGTCGTGGACTACCCCGACGCGCTCGTCCTCCCCGGCCTGGTCAACGTCCACACTCACCTGGAGCTGCACGGCCTTCGCGGGCAGGTCGAGGAGGCCGACTTCTTCTCCTGGATCCAGCACATGCGGCGCGTACGGGAGACGGCTCCCGCCGGCAGCTACCTGGAAGCGGCGCGGGCGGGGCTCAGGGAGTGCTGGAGTTTCGGCGTGACCACGCTGGCCGACACCGGGACGAGCGGGGCGACGGTCCAGGCCTTTGCCGAGTTGGGGGGACGGGGCATCTACTACCAGGAGGCGCTCGGGCCCGACCGGCGCGGGGCCGTGCGGGCCTTCGCGCGAGTGAGGAGCTCGGTAGAGGCGCTCCAGGTGGAGGCTCCGGCCGGGGTCGCCGTCGGCGTCTCGCCGCACGCCCCCTACACCGTGGGCCCCGAGCTGCTGGCACGGGTCGTGGCGTATGCGCTGGAGCGGGGTCTCCCGCTGGCGATGCACCTGGCCGAGTCGCAAGCCGAGGTGGAGTTCGTGACGGCCGGGGGCGGCCCCTTCGCGGACAGCTGGCGCGAGCGCGGCATTCCGCTGCCGCGTCCGGCGCGGTCTCCGCTGGCGTGGGCCGCGGCTGCCGGAGTTCTGGGGCAGGATCTCCTTGCGATCCACGCGGTGCAGGCGGACCTGGAGGACGTGGCGCTGCTGGCGGAGGCCGACGCGGCCGCGGCCGCCTGCCCCCGCTCCAACCGGCGCCACGGCCACGGCGAACTCCCGTTGGCACAGCTGCTTGGCGCAGGCGTCCGGGTGGGGCTCGGGACCGATTCGGCAGCGAGTGTGCCGGACATGGACCTGTTGGCCGAGGCCCGATCGGCGCGGGAGCTCGCCGGCCTCTCCGCCGAGGAGGCAGTGCGGCTGGCTACGCTGGGAGGTGCCCGGGCGCTGGGAATGGAGAGCCAGGTGGGGTCCCTGGAGGCCGGCAAATGGGGCGACTTCTGCGTGCTCCCGCTCGAGGCCGGCGTGGCGCCCGACGCCGAACAGGTGGCGGGGCTGGTGCTGGAGCACCGCGAGGACTGCCTGGCCACGTGGGTGGCCGGACGGCGGCTCCACCCGGAGCCGGGTCCTGGCACGTAAGCCGTTGATTGACAGGGTGTTAAAAGAGCGGGGAGCGGCCTCGGCCACTCCCCGCTCGACTGTTTCTGCGGCGCGCCGGGCCGGGCTATGTGAGTCCCCTCGCCCCCCTCAAGGCGAGTGTCCCTGCCGGGCGGCAGGGTGCCCGTCATGCCGCAGGTTCTTCCCTCTCGGGACCTCGCGAGGATGGCCCCGCCGGTCCCACAGAATAGACGCGCCCGGGGGCCAAAAGGTTGCATCGTTTGTGACGCATTCACTTGCAGTGGGACCAAGAAACCGGCACTGTTCGGGCAGGTGGGCGGCGGGTCCCCGGGGCTGATCTGGGGCCGCAAATCGCCGCCGCCTGTGGCATAGTGACAGGAAGCCGAATGTGACGCTATTCACAGCGGTTTCCGGTCGGGTTTCGTAAGTTGGCTTGTGTCAAGGACGTGGCTCGGGAGGGGATTGGTGGCATCCGAGTTGCGTACTTGGTGGTTGCGGGTACCTGGGTCCGCTTTTGGCCCAGTGTGCGTTGCCCGATAAGAGCAAACCAGGGGAAACCCTGGGACGCAAAGCCCACGGGTCGTACTTCGGCGGAGGATCGCAGGAAGACGACGGCCGGGCTGCCGGAGGCAATGCCGATGTGTTCACGGCACTATAGGTTCCAAAATGGCTGGGGTGCCACCCAGCGCCGCGCCCATCGACCGCCTCGCCGAGATCGCTCTCCTGAGGCACCATCCGGCACTATATCGGTGCGACAACGCCCCGTGGGGATTCAGCGCGGCCAGCATTGGCGCCTGAAGCGCCGCCGCGGCGGCCTGCTATTGAGACTTGGATCATATGGGTACGCGCTGGCGCCATCAGGTGGCCGGCAAATCCCTGACGGCTTGCGATCGCGCGTGCGGTCGTGTTCCTGTAGCATGGAGGACCTGCGATGATGTTCATCAACCGACTGCGCGACGACCAGAGAGGGTTCGCTCTAGAGGCGACCCTGATGGTCATGCTGCTGATCTCGGTGCTGCTGGCCGCCGCGGTGCTGGGCGCCGTGACGACGACCAGGACCACGAGCATGGATTACCGGAACTCGCGGGTCTTCTATGCGGCCGAGGCGGCCACCGAGGCCATAATGGGGCAGCTCGGTCAGGACATGGAGGATGGGTACCTGTCCGACGAGGAGCTGGCGGCTCTGGTGCCGCCCCCGCTCCAGGGGTTCTCCTTCGACAGCTTCTCGGTCACCAAGGTCGACGACGCGGTCGTTGAGACCATCACGGACGGCTCGTTCGCCGGGCTGTACGCCCTGACCCAGAAGGTCGAGATCTACTCCGAGGCGCGCGACGCGGTGGACAACTCGAGCGCCATCCTGATATCGGCCAAGGCCCAGGCGATCCCGATCTTCCAGTTCGGCGTGTTCTTCGAGAAGGACCTCGAGGCCACCAACGGGCCGTCGATGACCTTCTCGGGCTGGGTGCACGCGAACGGGAACATCTACCTGAGCTCCAACAACGCGTGGTACAAGGACGCCATCACGACGCCCAACCAGGTGTACCACGACCGTAAGGACAACCATAGCATCATGGACGGCGTCTACATAGACGACGCGTACGGTAACGAGGTGAAGCTGCTTTTCGATAGCCGCACGCACGCCGATCCGAACTCGTTCCGCGCGCGCAGCGACCAGGACTTCGACAACCGGCTCAAGACGGATGCCTACGCCGTGGACTCGCTCAAGGTCCCGCTGCCGGCGGGCGTGGGGGCCGAAGAGGTAATGCGGCCGCGCGAGGCCGGCGACACGGACGAGGAGAAGCGGGCCAAGTTCGCGTGGAAGGCCGATATGTACGTGGTGGTGGACCTGGTGAACCTGACCCAGCGCCAGGCCGTTTGTGGCAGTAGCGCGTCCAAGACCCCGGACGAGGTGATCGGTGACCCCGGTGTGGTCGGGCTGCAGCCGGTCGAGGCCGGGGTCCAGATCACGTTCAAGATCGGTAAGGACTGCGGCTGGAAGAGCGGCGCTGACTTCGACGTCCAGATCTTCGGCGACGGTGCGCTGATGTGGACCGGATCGGAAAACGACGTCGGAACGTTGTGCACGTTCAACGTCACGATCCCGTTCGGGACCGACGAGCTCAAGGTCGTCATCACCGACCACGGCGGCTCACCGTACGACGGCACCGCTACCTGGAAGAACCTGCAGTCGCTACTGGATGGCACTACGCCGTGGCCCAACATCACGGTGACGCGGCCGGCCGGCATGGTTGTGCCCGACATCAAGGACCTGTGCGACATCCTGCAGTGGGAGTGGTCCGCGTTCTACGACGGCCGCGAGCAGAGCATGAGCGACATCATGAACGTCAACGTCGCCGGCCTCAGCCTGTGGTCCGCGGGCAAGAGCGACAGGGCCTCGGAGATCCTCTACGTCGAGATCCAGGCCCCGGCCGACGTCGGCGCGTACTCGGGCGCGGCCAAGGCGCTGCTGGACGACAACACGCTCGACCCGGCTGTGCGGGTGATCAATGCGAGCATCCTGCCCAACCGGATGAGCATCGCGACCGACTGGCCGCTCTACGTGAGGGGCGACTACAACTCCCTGGCGTGGAAGCCGTCCGCCCTTGTGGGCGACGCGATCACGATCCAGTCCACCGCCTGGATCGACGCGGACCACAAGGTGCAGGTGATCGAGAAGAAGAACGCCACCGAGACCGAGATGTGGGCGGCGATCCTGGCCGGGCATTCGGCCACGCCGTGCGACCACGAGGTGGCGCCGTGCCCCGGCGGGTACACCGACTTCTACGGCGGTGGGATCGAGAACTTCCCGCGCTTCCTGGAGCGGTGGTCGGGGGTCAAGTTCATCTACCGCGGCTCGCTGGTGTCGCTCGACGTGGCGCAGCGTGCCATCGGCACCTGGAACGGCAGCTACTACTCGCCGCCGGTGCGTGACTGGCAGTTCGACACGCGGTTCGAGGATCCCTCGAACCTGCCGCCGGGTACGCCGGTGGTGGGCGTGGTGATCCGGACGGCCTTCAGGCCGGTCTTCTAGAGGAATTACCCGAGCCCTCGGACGCCGGCGAACGCTGGCGGCCGGGGGCCCGCGGCCCATATTGACAGCGGGCCCTGATGGGGGACGAGAGATGCGCAAGGGATTCACACTCATAGAGATGCTGATAGCCATCACGCTGGTTTCGGTGATGATGGCCATCGCCATCCCATTCATGAAGGTGAGCACCTCGCGCCGGGTGAGGACGCAGGCGTCGCAGCTCGCGCGGGACCTGGAGCTGGCCCGGACCCGGGCGATGTCCACCAGGAACAACGCCCGCCTGGTGTTCGACGAGAGCGGCAAGTTCTACGTCGGGTACTCCGACCACGATCGCGACGACGTCATACTGGAGACGGAAGTCGAGACGCAGGCGCTGCGCGGCTTCGGCCGGCGGGACCTCTCGCCCGACGTCAACTTCGGGCGTGGGAGCGCCGGCGCCGTGCCGGGCGACACCGGATCGGGCGGCGTTACGTTCTTGCTCAGTCGGGTGGAGTTCAACGGCCGCGGAGTCACGATACCGTTCGGGACACGAGGGGCGGTCTACTTCACCCACCGGGACGACCCGGAGGCCGCGGCCGCGGTGACGGTCACCGGCTCCGGCACGGTCAAGTTGTGGGTCTACAGAGGAGGGGTGTGGCAATGAGAAGAGAGAGCGGCTTCACGCTGATCTCGGTCATGATCGCGCTCGTCCTCCTCTCGGTTGGCGTTATGGCGCTTGCCAGGGCGGGCGGTGAGGTGGCGGCTGCACGCACTACGTCGGCGGTCAAGACCAACGCGGTGGCCATCGCGCGCGGGCACATGGAGTATCTCCGCTCGCGGCCGCCGCAGGATCTGACCAGTGAGTCCCCCGTGCAGGTGGACGAAGGCGGGGTGATCAATGGCGCGGGCGCGTACACGCGCTCGGTTAGACTCACGACAGAGAGCTCGACCCTGCTCAACGTGAAGGTGATCGTGGATTATCCGCGCGCCACTGAGCCCGTTGAGATCGTTACGCTGATTTATCTACCGCCGGTCCCGACGTAAGGAGCCAGCATGCGGAAGAAGATGAATACTAGAGGTTTCACTCTGATCGAGCTCCTGATCGCGCTGACCGTCGGGGTCGTCGTGCTGGGCGCCGCGCTCTCGTTCGGCGTCTCCACGTACCGCACGATGGAGGGGAACGACATCCGCGAGGGAGCGTACCGGAACGGTCGCTTCATCGGCATGTCGCTGGAGCGCGACATGCAGACGGTGGGTGTTGGGATCGCCAGTACGGTCTCGTTCGGCACGCTGGCGGTGTGGGGCGACACGATCGTGATCCTCTCGGTCCCGTTCGACCCCAACGAGGCGCCGCCGTATGACCTCAAGCCGGCGGCGGGCACTGACAACCCGCTGCCTTCGGGAGGCACCTGCGGCACTTACTGCGTCAACGTGGTCGCGGAAAAGGGGCAAGTGGACCTGGAAGTGGGCGACCTGGCGCGGCTCCAGGTGAACGACACGCGGCGGCTGATCCTGGTGTCGGGCGCCACAAAGTTGCCCGGCCTAGAGAAGGCGATCGAGTTCGGGGCTCACACCTCGCTGATCCACTACACGGCGGGCCTGACGGGCGACCTCAGGCTGGATCGCTACTCGACCTTCGTCCAGAAGCTCGATCCGGTGTTCTACTACCTGGACGGCGACGCGCTGATGCGGGCCACTTCCCTCAATCCCGACGGCACGCCGGCTGGTGACGTGCTGGCCTACGGAGTCGTGGAGTGGGACGTTAAGATGGTGTTCCTCGACCTGGACGAGGCGGACCAGGCGAACTCGATCGACAGTGACCCGACCAACGACTTCGACGACATTCTGGGAATACGGGTGCGGCTTGTGGCGGGCGCCGACCGCGCGGCCCATTACGTGCAGGGCGGCGACCTCTATACTCGGGAGTTCGAGTGGAGGTTCTCGCCCCGTAACCTGATGTACGAACGCAACAGATTGTAGTGAGCGCCCTGGTACCAGTGCCGAGAGCCCCGGGCCCAAGCGCCCGGGGTTTCTCGTATGGGTAGGTTCGAGGGCGGGCGTGTGGAGCGGATCGGCCTGTGGGCGATCAAACGCCGGGAGCTACGCCTGAGCCGCCCGCGAAACGCGTAAGGCGTCCTATTGCAATACCTTAGCGTACGGTATAGCTTGAGCCAGACTCCTCCCGCCCGTTCGGCCCGAGCGAGGCGGGTTATTTGTGGGTCAGCCGGAGAGTGACGGTGCGCTGTCTTACTCTGAACGCGTCATTCGAACCGCTTACGCTCGTACCGATCCGTCGCGCCCTTCGCCTCGTCATTGACGGCAAGGCGGAGATCGTGGAGGCGGACGGCGAGCGCCTCATGCGGAGTGCGCGCCTCACCGTTCCCAAGCCCGCAGTCATTCGCCTGGTTCGGTTCGTTCACGTACCCCGAAGGTTCCGCCGCCAGGTCACCAACACATTCCTGTTCGCGCGCGACGGCTACTCCTGCCAGTTCTGTGCCCGTACGGAGACGGAGCTCGGGTTCCGCGAGTGCCTCACCCGCGATCATCTCGTTCCGCTGTCCCGCGGCGGCACGAACGACTGGACCAACGTCGTCACCGCCTGCTCGACCTGCAACACGCGCAAGGGCAACCGTCTGCCCGGCGAGTGCGGCATGAACCTGCAGCGCCTGCCGTCGGAGCCCCACTTCGTGTACCTCACCTGGGCGGTGCGCAAGTTGACGTCGATTCAGGCGAAGTATATCAGGGTGTTTTACGGCGAAGACACGTTGCGGCAGCTACAGGTGCTCTGACGTTATTTCCGCTGTCATCGCGGCTCGGCCAGACACTCCTCTTCGCGAACCCCACCGGCTCTGCTCGCTCGCGCTGCAATCCACCTCCGCGAACCACCCTGCTCTGTGTCTCGACCGGCCATTCCCCTCCGCGAACTGCAGTACGCGCGCATCAGTCTCCACTCCGCAGCGAGTATCGCTTGCGTGCGTACTGACGTTCGCTCCGGGGAACGGCCGGTGCTCGCCACAGCAGACTCCAGTGGTGGGTGAACCCCACTGGCTCGATCGCAGATCTCGGCCTCCAGCACTGGCGACGGCCTTCTCTTTCCCTAACCCCGACATCCCATGAAATCCCATACCGAGTACCTCTGGTTCAAGACGAAGCAGCGGCAGGAGATCATCGACATCACCGACACGGTAGTCGAGCACGTGGAGGCCTCCGGGGTCGAGGAGGGGTTCGTGCTCGTATCGGCCATGCACATCACCGCCTCGGTGTTCGTGAACGACCACGAATCGGGGCTGTGGCACGACATCCTGGAGTGGCTGGAGGGCACGGTGGCGCCGTGGGAGCCGGACCGTTACCGCCACAATCTGACCGGCGAGGACAACGGTGCGGCGCACCTCAGGAGCCTCACCATCGGCCACGAGGTGATCGTGCCCATCACCAAGGGGGAGCTGGACCTGGGTCCCTGGCAGCGGGTGTTCTACGGCGAATGGGACGGGAAGCGCCGGAAACGGGTGATTGTGAAGGTTCTGGGCGAGTGAGGGGACGCCCTCAGCTTGTAGTGACCTCGTAAGTCTGTTAGTATCAACGGTTCCCGACGTTTGGGGAGAGAGGGGTTTGACAGGCACGTACAACCTGGCAGAGCTGTTCGAGCAGCGCGTTCGGGAGCATCCAGACCGCGAGTGCCTGGTCCACGGCAATCGCCGCCTCACGTACCAGCAGGTTGCCGCCGAGGCAGACGCCTTGGCGGCGGCATTCGCCGGACTGGGGATCGAGGCCGGCGACCGGCTCGCGGTGGATCTGCCCAATTGGCCCGAATGGGTCATTGCGCTGCTTGCAACTGCCAAGCTGGGCGCGGTATTCGTGCCGCTGTATCCCTCCCTGGGCTTCCATGAGCTCAAGTATCAACTCCGCAATGCGGAGGCGAGCTTGGCCGTGGCGGCCGAATCGCTGGGTGAGCTGGACTACCTCGAGTTGTTCGAGGACCTGATCGGGGAGTTGCCCGATCTGCACTACCTGATAACGGTAGGGCGCGAGGACTTCTGGTACGATGACAGAGTCTTCCAGTTCAGCGACCTGATAACGAGGGGCAAGCGGGTCGGCCAGGTGGAAACACGGGCCAGTGACCCCGCCGACACGCCCCTGGCGATGATCTACACGTCAGGAACGATGGGCAAGCCGAAGGGAGTGGTGCTCACGCACCGCAACCTGGTGTTCACGGCGCGTTATATGGCCGAGACCCTGAACCTCACCGGTGAGGATCGGGCGCTCGCCTCCGTGCCGCTGTTCACGGTATTCGGAATGCAGGTGGTGACGACGGCGTTCGTCGCAGGAGGGACGGTAGTGCTACAGTCCGAGTTCGATCCTGCAGAGGCTCTGGATCTCATTGAGAGTGAGCGAATCACCGTTTTCCCCGGCGTGCCCACGATGTTCCAGCTCCTGATGAACGACAAGTCGTTCGGGAGCCGGAACCTCTCCACTGTCAGGACCGGCGTCGTGGCCGGAGCCCCGGTCTCCGTTGACCTGGTACGGCGGATCCGGCAGTGGAACGACGTCCAAATCGCTTACGGCCTGACCGAGACGGGCCCGACGGTGTCGGTAACGCGCTTCGACGATCCCCCGGAAATGAGGGAGAAGTCTGTTGGGCGGCCGATCGATGGGGTGGAGGTGCGCGTAGCGGATCTCACCGACGGGTCATTGCACGGTCCGGAGGCAGTTGGCGAGTTGGCCGTCAAAGGTCCCAACGTCATGGCGGGTTATCACCGCATGCCGTCGGAGACCAAGCGGTCGATGACCGCGGAAGGGTTCTTCCTCACCGGCGATCTCGCGATCGTCGATGAGGAGGGCTACGTGACGATCGTAGGCCGCTGCAAGGAGATGATCATACGCGGCGGCTACAACGTCTTTCCGCGGGAGTTGGAGGATGTTCTCCGCACGCACCCGGCGGTGGAAGACGCGTGCGTGGTGGGCGTACCCAATGAGATTCTGGGAGAGCTCATCTGCGCCTGTGTCATCCCCGTCGAGGGAGCGATAGTGACGGGGGACGAGTTGAAGGACTTCAGCCGAGAGCAACTGCCTGACTACAAAGTCCCGGACCGTGTCCGCTTCTTCGACACCTTCCCGATGACCGGGAGCGGGAAGGTGAAACGACGGGAGCTGTCACAGGTCGTGGGGCTGGAATTGAGTAATACGTGAAGAATCCAAACGCAGGGCGATATCCCGTCGCCCAAGCCGATCCGCTGGCGCACGCGCCTCACGCGGCTCTGCTAATCGATTTCGACAACGTAACGATGGGGATCCGCTCGGATCTCCAGAGCCAGCTGCGGCGGCTCATGAACTCGGAGATCATCAAGGGCAAGGTCTCCGTGCAGCGGGCATACGCCGACTGGCGCCGCTACCCGCAGTACATCGTGCCCCTTTCCGAAGCGTCGATCGACCTGATCTTCGCGCCGGCGTTCGGGTCCAACAAGAAGAACGCCACCGATATTCGACTGGCCATCGACGCGCTCGAGATAGTCTTCACACGCCCCGAGATCGGCACGTTCATTCTCCTGTCGGGTGACTCGGACTTCTCGAGCCTCGTGCTGAAGCTCAAGGAGTACGGCAAGTACGTCATCGGTGTCGGTATCCGCGAATCCTCGAGTGATCTGCTGGTTCAGAACTGCGACGAGTACTACGGCTACAACGAGCTCACCGGCCTCACGAAGGAGAGCGACCTCGAGCACGTCCACCACGATCCCTGGGAACTGGTCGTGGAAGCGATCAGCCAGATGAAGCGGGACGACGACGTGATGCGCTCGGATCGGCTGAAGCAAGTGATGCAGACGATCTACCCCAAGTTCGACGAGAAGGACGCGGGGTTCAGCCGGTTCAGCAAGTTCGTGGTCGAGGCGGCCCAGCGCGGGCTGCTCAGCCTCCAGAAGCTGGACAACGGCCAGTTCGCCATCGATCTGGGCGAGAACGCCAACGTCCCGCCCGGCGACGAGTCCGAGCTGCGCAAGCCGAGTGGCCGAAGGAGAGAGGCCGGAGGGCGGTCCCGCCGCAAACGCGCCCCGAGGCGCCGGCCCGAGACCGACGAGGGCGCGCGCCAGCTCACCCTTGGTGAGGCCTTCGAGCTGCTGCGGCAGTCTCTGTTGGCGCTGGGCGCAGTCGGAGAGGAGGCGACCAACTCCGACGCTGCGCGGGAGAAGATGATCGAGCTCCGGGGTTCCGAGTCAGATCCCCTGTTCGATCGGCCCCGCTTCCAGCGCCTGATGCGTCAGGCACACGACGCCGACATCATTGAGTTGGTGAAGAGCGACGGCGACGGCTACATGCTGAAGCTGACGGCCCGCGCCGAGGCGGACGGAGCCATCGTGGCGGAAGCCGCAGCTGGCCCCGAAGCGGAAGTAAAGGCGAAGCCGGAGGACGAGCCCGCCGCGGAGCCCGAGAAGAAGACCCGCGCCAAGCGCCCACGCGCCACGACGCGTAAGGCGACCAAGAGTGGTGAGCGCACCACTCGCAGCCGCTCCAAGCAGGCGGCGAAGCCGAAGGCCGAGGAGAAGGAGCAGACCGAGGCCAAAGCAGCACCGGCGCAGCCCGATGGAACCGACGGCGCGAAGGCGGTACCCAAGCGCAACCCGCGGTATCGCCGCGGATCACGGGGCGGGCGCTCCAAGCGGGAGCCGGGCAGCGAGAAGACCGAGGTGGCGACGCCGACTGAGGAGCCCGCCGCAGAGTCCAGGAGCGAGGCGGCACCGCGGCGTTCGCGCGGCAGCCGCGGCGGCGCTCGCAGAAGGGGTGGAGCGAGGGGCGGATCCGGTACAGAGGAGAAGCCCGATGGCGGAGCG
Source organism: Gemmatimonadota bacterium (assembly GCA_039587315.1). Lineage (GTDB taxonomy): Bacteria > Gemmatimonadota > Gemmatimonadetes > Gemmatimonadales > GWC2-71-9 > WVYX01. The sequence continues at coordinate 46,596 of JBDHIS010000007.1, forward strand.
CCGAAGACGAAGGCCGCTGACCCCGAAGCCGCCGCTCGCGACACGGCGCGACCCGCGGCGCAACCGGAAAGAGCCGAACAGCCGCCGAGCGGCGAGGTCGCCGAGAGCGGCGGATTGCTGCGCCGCATGACGGCTGCGCTCAAGAAGGTCGTCGAGGGGCCTGACGCCGAGCAGTAGGGCGGCCGAGTGACCGTTCCCTCCGGCGCTCCGCCATCAGTGCGGTTCTACGCGCGCGACACTGAGAGTGTCGCGCGCGCTCTTTTGGGGTGCGTTCTCGAGTCACGGGTAGGCGGGCGACGCACGGCGGGGCGCGTGGTGGAGGTGGAAGCGTACGTGGGGCCGCACGATCCTGCGGCGCACGGCTACAAGGGCCGGCGTACGCGGCGCAACGATGCGCTGTTCGGTCCGCCGGGCACCGCATACGTGTATCGCAGTTACGGTCTGCATTGGTGCTTCAATGCAGTGACCGGGCGGGATGGCGTCCCCTCGGCCGTGTTGGTGCGTGCTCTCGAACCGGTGGCCGGCCTCGCAGTGATGGCCGAGCGTCGTGGTACGGAGCGAGAGCGTGTTCTGTGCGCCGGACCCGGGCGGCTCTGCCAGGCGCTGGGGATCAGCGAGGAGCACGACGGACGCAGCCTGGCTCGCGGGCCGGTCAGGATCCTGCGGCCGCGCAGCCGGCCCCGGTTCGAGATAGCAGTGGGGCCGCGGGTCGGCGTGTCGCGCGCCGCCGACTGGCCTCTGCGGTTCTGTGTGGCGGGCTCCCGCTGGCTCTCTCGTCCCTGCTGAGACTAACTCGAAACGGGGATGCGAAACGGGGCCGGCGATACGCCGGCCCCGTTCTCGAGTCTCGAGTCGCACCGTTGAGTCGCTACGGTCGCGCGGTTGTCATCTCGGTAGATGCCGCCGCCAGCGCGAAGCGCAGTCCTGCCGAGAACACGTGCTGCGAGCTCGTGATCAGGAAGTCGCCGGACGCAGGCATGAACTGATAGTCAGCGAACACCGCCAGCCGCCCGACCCTCAGCTGCAGGCCGCCGGCCAGGATCAGGAACGCCCGGCTGGAGCGCTTGTCTACCTCTTGGAGGGTGACGGACAACTCCTGCGCGCTAGGGGTGCCGGCGTTGGTCGTGTCCACGTTGCGAATGTTGTGGATGGCGAACCCGCCTCCCAGGTACAGCTCGAACGTGCCCGACGTGGGAATGGCGTAGACGATCGCCTGCCACCGTTGGCTGGTCTCCCAGAGGACCTCTGCGGTGCCGGTCGGGCTAAGCCCGTTGGGCACGAGCGACGTGGCACTGTCGTAGAACATCTGGTCGAAGGCGAGGTACAGTCCCCCCTGCCGCTTCGTGATGAACCAGTGGCCGCCCACGCCGTAGGCGTTATCCCAGTTGGTCTGTGTCGGGGTCTTGTAGCGCATCAGGCTTCCCTGTGCGCCCCAGTACCAGCGGTTCTGCCACGCGGCGGACTGTGCCATCGCAGGCGTCGCGACGATCGAAGCGAGCACTACGGTGAGAGCGATCCTGGACACGATTCGCATTTGCCGTACCTCCGCCCGATTAGGCCCCTGACCCCGGTGTCCCTCAGGGTGCGGCGCTCAGAAGCGCCGCGTTGAACAGGAGCTTGAACGTTCCGTGTGTCTGCCCGCGGTGCTGCGGCCTGAATCCGAAGAGGATCACGCGGCCGCGACCCACGGGGACATCTACCAACGCCGCCCTCCCTGCGATCTTCTCCTCGCTCACCGGATAGCCGGATCTGAGCGGCGCGGGCAAATATCGGCCCAGGACCCGTGCCGGGGCCGCGGCATTCATCACAACCCCGTGCGAGAAGAAGACGTGGGCCGAATCCCCCAAACCCGACGTCAGGGCCCCTCCTGGCTCCAAAGCCACCCCGAAAATAGAGCCTGGCGCCCAAAAACCCAATACCCCGTCCGAGGCCGAATCCTGAGCTAGGGCGTTGCCAACAGGGAGGTTAAGCCGCGACATCGCGAAATTACTTGAGGCATCGAGGGTCACCAGTACCCCGCCGTCCCGCACGAAGTCACTAATGTGCGAGATCCCTTCTTGGCCGATTCCCCCAGCAAATTGGGGCGGAACCCTTGTATGTGAGCGCCCACCCACTATGGATGTGTCGCTCAAATCCGGCAGAATGAGGACGTCCAGGACCTCCCCGAGAGGCCCCGCGCGGAGCAGTGAATCCGAAACCGACATATAAGGAATGCCGTGCTGCTCGAGGACCCAGCGGGTCCAGCCCTCGTCCATCGAGGCGGTCCAGGGCTTGTACAGCCCGATCCGGGGGAGCCTCTCCACCATTCCATGGCCGGGCGGAATCAGCCCCTCGGCGGCCCAGACGTCGAACCCGAAGCGGGTGCTGTGGTCCGCCACCAGGGAGGCCAGCCTGTCGGGATTCTCCGCCTCGAGGACCACTGCCCCGGGGCCGAAGGTGCGGCTCGCCAGCCTGAGGGTGTCGGGGACGACCCAGAGGCGGGCTCCCATCTCCAGGGCCCGGGCGATGGTCCGGCTCTCCATGTTGGACCGGTTGGCCAACACGAACTGGGGGCCGCTCCCGTGCACCGTGCCCGGAGCGACCTCGGCCTGGGAGACCTCCTCTCCGGCGAGCGGGAAAGGCCGCTCGACCTCCACCACCCTCACGCCCATCTGGAGCGGCAGGGTCCAGCCGGCCATGTCGTAGGGTCGCATGGGCGGTCCGCCGGGGTACTGCTCCCGCTCCGGATAGCGCTGAATCTCGAGCAGGTCCTTGGCGTGGCTACGAAACGGCTGAGCCATCGGGACGATCAAGGTGCCGGCCGGATAGACGCCGCCGTCCGCCTCCAGCGGCTCGCCGGCCCGGCGCACCTCGATACCGGACCCGATCAGGGCGTCCACCAGTGCTGCCGTAGCCCAACGATCGCGTTGCTCGGGCGGTATCAGATAGGCGAACGGGTCCCCGGCCTCACCGGCGGCCATCGCTCGGCGGCCCAGGGTGACGAAGCGGCGGACGAAGGCCTCTCGCTGACCCGATACGAGGCGCAGCAGACCGTCGGCTGCCAGCAGCTCGTACTCCACGATGTCGCCGATGCGCCACCACCCGCCTTCCCAAGGGTGGGGGTAGTTCACACCTGCCCGTGCGGAGCGCAGGTCGTCCGGCTCCTGATGAATCGGCGATGCCAACTTGACGCTCGCCGCCTCCGACAGGATGCCCACCATGTTGTGACGTGCCGGCACCGTGCGCATGCCGCCGTGCCACCAGAGGTCGAAGCGGCTCTGGTGCTGCACCCCGGTCTTCTCCGCGTCGTACAGGGCCGCCGCCATCGCGGTGCCCACCAGGTTGGTGGCCTCGACTACGATCGGATCCAGGTTCGGGTTGACCGGATCGCTGAAGGGGGGCAGGAACATCCGCGCACCGCGGTTGCCCATCTGGTGTACGTCCCAAACGACCTCCGGGAACCACTCACGGTACAACACGCGCGAAATCACGCGCGTCTCGGCCTGCGTGAGCATGAACCAGTCGCGGTTGTTGTCGTGTCCCGCGTAGGGGTGGTAGAGCCAGGGCAGGGGGCCGCCCTCGTACTGCGTCCCCCTGTAGCTCCGGTACCACGCCACAGCCGTATCCAGCCCGTCCGGGTTTGCGGAGGGGGCCATGAGCACGACCACGTTCTCGAGTAGCGCGCGGTAGCGCTCCTCGGTGGCCAGCCTGTACGCCAGCGCCATCGAGAAGAGACTCGATCCGATCTCCGTGGAGTGGATGTTGTTGTTGATGAAGACGACGGCCGGCATCGAGCGGACGAGCGAGTCCTCCAGGGCCGGCGTCAGGAGCCGCGGATCGGCGAGCAGCGCCTGGGCTCTCTTGATCTGATCCAGCCGCGCGTGATGCTGCGGTGCCGTGATGGTGAGGAGCAGCAGGGGCCGGCCGAGGGTGCTCTGCCCCATCGTGTCCAGCCGCACGTGACCCGACGCCTGCGCCAGCCTGATTGCGTAGCTCCCGATCTGCGACCAGTCGGCCAGCATCGAGTCTGCGCCGGGCACGAACCCTATCACTTCCTCGGGGGCCGGCACTCGCTCCTGACCGGAGACCGGCACCGGGGCGGCGAACGGAAGCACGAGCAGCAGGCGCAGAACGGTCCGCGCGCCGCGGGCAGTGGCTTGGCGTGTCACAGGCGTCGTCTCGATTCGAGGGGCTAGATGAGCCCGAGCTTCTTCCCGGCCTTGGAGAACGCCCTCAACGCTTCGTCGAGATCGTCGTGGGAGTGTCCGGCCGATACCTGGCAGCGCACCCGCGCCTGACCCTTGGGCACGACCGGGTACCCGAAGCCGGTTACGAACACACCCTCGTCGAGCAGCGCATTGCTCATCTGGATCGCCTTGGCCGTCTCGCCGAGTATCACCGGGATGATCGGCGTCTCGCCCTCCAGCGGCTTGAAGCCAAGCGACACGAGCTGCTCGCGGAAGTAACGCGCATTATCATGCAGCGCGGTCACGCGCTCGGGATGCTCCCGCAGGTAGTCGACCGCGGCCAGAGCGCTGCCAGCCACAGTGCAGGGCAGGGCGTTCGAGAACAACTGCGGCCGCGAGCGCTGTGTCAGGTAGTCGCACAGGGCGGCCGACGAAGCGGTGAACCCGCCGGCTGCTCCACCGAGCGCCTTGCCCAGCGTGGACGTGATGATGTCGACCTCTCCGAGGACCCCGGCGTGCTCCGGCGTGCCGCGTCCGGTCGCGCCCAGGACCCCGGTCGCGTGGGAGTCGTCCACCGCAACCACGGCGTCGTACTTGCGGGCCAGCTCCAGAATGTCCGCCAGCCTGGCGATATCGCCCTCCATCGAGAAGATGCCGTCGGTGAATACCAATCGGGTGCGGGCGTCCTTGGCCGCTTTGAGCTTCTCCTCCAGGTCGGCCATGTCGGAGTGTTTGTAGACAGCTGCGCGGCTCTTCCCGATCGATCGGGCGAGGCGGATCGCGTCGATGATCGAGGCGTGGTTGAGCTCGTCGGAGATCACCGCGTCGTCAGGACCCAGCATGGTGGCGCAGAGGCCTTCGTTCGCGTTCCAGCAGGATACGTACGAGAGCGAGGCCTCGGTCCCGACGAAATCAGCGAGTGCCTGCTCGAGCTCGCGGTGGATGGTGAACGTGCCGCATATGAAACGAACGCTGGCCGTGCCGGCGCCGAATCGTTCGAGTGCCCGGACTCCCCCCGCCACGACCTCCGGCAGCGCCGAGAGCCCGAGGTAGTTGTTGCTGGAGAGGATGATGACGTCGCCCCTGCCCTCCATCCGCACCCGTGAGTCCTGCGGTGAGTCGAGGTAGTTGAGGCGCTTGTACACCCCGTCCTGCTTGAACTGGTCGAGCTCCGACTGCAGCCGCTGCTCCACCGCTGCCCTCATGGCCCCCTCCTGTTAGACGATGCTGCGGATGAAGCCCCCGTCCACCTGCAGCGCAACGCCCGTAATGTAACTGGCGCGGTCGGATGCCAAGAACGTCACGGCCGCGGCAAGCTCCTCGGGTGTGCCCATGCGACCCGCCGGGATGTCCTGCACCACGCCACGCTCGATCTCCTCCCGCGGCAGCTTGCGCTGCGCCGAGAGCTCGTCGAGGAGAACCTCCACGCGCTCCGTGCGCGTGTACCCTGGGCACACCGTGTTCACCGTGACGCCGTCGGCGGCAACCTCGTCCGCCAGAAACTTCGCGAAGCCGAGCACTCCGGCGCGGGCAGTCGTCGAGAGAATCAGGCTCCCGAGCGGTTGCTTGGCTGCCACGCTCGCGATGCAGACCACGCGCCCTCTCCTTCTCTCTCGCATGCCCGGCACCGTGGCGCGGCACAGGTGGATCGTGGAGAGCAGGTTGAGCTCGAGCGCTTCCTGCCAACTGTCGGCGGGCGCATCCGAGAACGTGGTGGGAGGCGGTCCCCCGGCGTTGCACACGATAATGTCGATAGGGCCAAGCTCTTCGGTCACACGCCCGACGAGCCGCTCCACCTCCGCTGGAACGCTCACGTCCGCCGCGAACGCGGCGGCCGCGTCGCTCGCGATCGACCGCACCTGCTCGAGCGCCGGCTCGAGACGCGCCTCGTCGCGTCCGTTGAGCGCAACGCGGCATCCCTCTTCGGCGAGCGTCGTCGCGATAGCGAGCCCAAGCCCGCTCGACGAGCCGCACACGAGCGCTACGCGTCCATCAAGTCCGAGATCCATGGTTCGAGACCATCGAATGAAGATGAGTTCGACATTGCGCGATCGTCCGACCGGCCGCAAGTGCGTGTCCGATCACGAGATCCATCCGAAAATGCTATTGCGTGAACGCACGGCATCCCCAATATTCGCTTCCGTGCCGTCGCGCCCAGCAATGCGCTATCGATGTCGGTAACGCGACGCGAGTTCGTAACAACAACCTCGCTCGCAGCCGCTGCACTCGCCGCCTCTCGGTCCGGCGAGTTATTCGCATCCGCCTCCGTGCCACATACCGCTGTCGATCAACAGCACAAGGATCTCTGTATGGTCGCGCTCGACGCGGCGAGCACCGCCGGTGCGTCGTACGCCGATGCGCGGGTGATGCGGGTGAGAGACCAGCGGATTGGGACGCGAGAGGAGCAGGTCAGCGACCTGCGCGACGACGAGACGATCGGAATCGCCGTGCGCGCTCTCGTGGGCGGCGCCTGGGGGTTCGTTGCCAGTCGTACGCTGAACAGAGCTGAGGCGGTGCGCCTGGCGCGGGCCGCAGTCGAACAGGCGCGCGGCAACGCGGCCGCGGTTCGCGTTCCGGTGCAGCTCGCGCCGGTGGACCCCTACCCCAACGGTGAATGGAGCACGCCGATCAGGATCGACCCGTTCGCGGTATCCCTGGAGGAAAAGGTCGATCTGCTGTTGGCCGCCAACGCCGCGGCTCTTGGAGTGCCGGGTGCGAGGTTCGTGACTTCCTCGATGGCGTTCGTCCGACTCCAGACGACCATGGCATCGACCGACGGGAGCGTGATCCAGCAGACGCTGTATCGCACCTGGCCCACCCTCACCGTCACAGCCGTGGCTCCCGACTACTCCGACTTCCAGTCCAGGACTTCGGCCGAGGTCGCGCCGATGGGGCTGGGCTACGAGCACGTACAGGCGGCCCGCCTCCGAGAGCGCGCTCCGGAGTGGGCGGAAGAAGCGGTGCAGAAGCTGAGCGCGACACCGGTCGAGCCCGGCGACTACGACCTGATCCTGGACCCGTCGCATCTGTTCCTCACGATCCACGAGAGCATCGGGCACCCCACGGAATTGGATCGCGCCCTGGGCTTCGAGGCCAACTACGCAGGCACGTCCTTTCTGGCTCCACCGGAGCAGGTGCTCGGGAGCTTCCAGTACGGGCCTGAGATCATGAACGTGATTGCCGACCGCACCCAGCGCGGCGCGCTGGCCACGGTGGGTTGGGATGACGAGGGCGTTCCGGCCGACAGCTGGCCGATCGTTCGCGACGGCGTGTTCGTGGATTACCAGACCACACGCGAGCAGGTGCACTGGATCTCCGCGCACACGGGGGTGAACCACTCGCACGGCTGTTCCTTCGCCCAATCCTGGGATCGGGTGCAGTTCCAGCGGATGCCCAACATCTCGCTGCTGCCAGGAGAGGACGACTACGTCATCGACGATCTGATAGCCGCCACCGAGCGCGGGATCCTGATCAAGGGCCGCGGCTCGTACAGCATCGACCAACAGCGCTTCAACTTCCAGTTCGGCGGTCAGGTGTTCTATGAAATCCGTAATGGCGTCGTGGGCGGAATGCTCAAGGACGTCGCTTACCAGGGACGGACACCGGAGTTCTGGAATTCACTCGACATGCTCGGCGGCACTCGCAGCTACGAGCTCGGCGGGACGTTCTACGACGGCAAGGGACAACCGGCGCAGTCGAACCCAGTCAGTCACGGTTGTCCCGCAGCTCGTTTTGGAAACGTTTCCGTGATCAACACCACATCGCGCGGATAGGCTGACGGCGCAACGTGTCGATCCTGACCGAGGGCGAAGCGCGCCAGCTGTGTGAGCGGGTCATCGCGGCCGGCACGGCCGATGAGATGCTGGTGCGCGTCGAGTCTGGCCTGGACGGAAACACCCGGTTCGCCGTGAATCAACTCACGACGGCCGGCGAGGTAGAGGACACGGAGGTGACCGTCACTGCGCGGTTCGGGCGCCGCGCCGCGTCTGTGCGCTTCAACGCTCTCGAGCGCACGGGGATCGCGGCGGCGGTCCGCAAGGCGGAGCAACTGGCCGGACTTGCGCCCGAGGATCAGGAGCAGATGCCGCTCCTCGGCGAGCAGTTGTACCAGACGGTGCCGGCGTTCTTTGACAGTACGAGGGATCTGGATTCGACGTCGCGAGCGATCGTAGTGAAGACGGCGGCCGACGCGGCGGAGTCAGCAGGCCTGGTAGGTACTGGATTCCTTCCGCGCGTGGCTCGTATCACGGCGGTAGCAAACTCCAACGGGTTGTTCGCCTACCAACGCTCCACGTTGGCGTCGTTCACGACCACCGTGCGGACGCGCGGCGGTGACGGCTCCGGGTGGGCGGGCACGACGCATAACGACTGGGTGCGGATGACGCCGCCGGCGGAGCTCGCCGAGCGAGCCGGCCGGAAGGCGCTCCAGAGCGTGCAGGCGGTGACCGTGCAGCCGGCACCTTACACAGTGGTGCTGGAGCCCACCGCGGTCGGCAACCTGATACGGCTGCTGGCGAACGGACTCGGCGCTCGAGCCGCGGACGAAGGACGAAGCGCCTTTTCACGTCCGGGCGGCGGAAACCGAATGGGCGATCGCATCCTGGACGAGCGGCTCACGCTGTACTCGGATCCGCAGGATCCTGATTTGCTCGAGCGGCCGTTCACGGATGAGGGCGAACCCGTCGGCCGCACGGTCTGGTTCGAGAACGGCGTGCTCAAGAACCTCGCCTACAGCCGTTATTGGGCCGAACGCCAGCAGGCACAGTCAGTGCCGCTCGGTGGCGGTTTGAAGCTGGAGGGTGGGAGCGGCACCGCGCTCGATCTGGTGGCCGGGGTGGAGAGCGGGATCCTGGTCACACGGTTCTGGTACATCCGCGGGGTCGATCCCCGCACGATGGTGTACACCGGGCTCACGCGCGACGGCACGTATCTGATCGAGAATGGACAGGTCACGCGGGCGGTCAAGAACCTGCGATTCAATCAGAGCATCGTGGAGATGCTCGACAAGATAGACGCGATTGGGGAGGCGGAGCGGGTGGTGGCATCGGAATCGGGAGGGCTCGGAGGAGCCGTTGTGGTCCCACCGATCGTGGTACGGGACTTCAACTTCACGTCCAACTCGGATGCCGTATGACGAATTGCGTTCTGCAGCATGAGCGGAGCGGAGCGCGTTGTGGGCGGCTGAAACGTCGCTCGATCCCCGTTCGCCTCTCGAGGCGGGCAAACACTCACACTGACGGAGGCCCCTAATGGCCAAGAAGAAACGCGCCACCAAGAAGAAGAAGGCCGCGAAGCGCACGACCAAGAAGAAACGCGCCACCAAGAAGAAGAAGGTAGCGCGCAAGAAGAAGAAGTAACTCGCGCTTTCTTCAGGAAGCACGTTGCAAGGGGTCGGCACGCTGCCGGCCCCGCAACGTTTCCGGGATCAACTCTTGACGGCCAGGATCCAGCGGGGGCCGTCGGCGGAGTGTCCCCGCTCGACATGCCAGCCCGTGTAGTGCGATACCAGGGTTTCGGGGCCGAGAGTGAGGCCGTCCGGAGAGGGGTGGGCCGGCAACACGAAGTGAACGCCACCCTGCTTGGTCGCAGCCATCAGAGCGTCCAGGAACTTGCCGCGCGCAGGAGCGTCCAGCCGGCTCAATGCCACCGGGTCGATCACCGTCAGCGCCGGATGAACGGCGGGGAACCAACTCCCCAGGCTGACGACCAGGGCATCGAACCGTGACGCCAGGGCCTCCGTTGCGGCCCGCGTCTCCACCGACTCTACCGCCGTCAACTCCTGGTCGATGAACACGACCGGCCACTCGTGTGCCGACAGGAAGTAGGCGGCGGGCGCGGCGGCCGCCCCGACGACGAGAGCGTCGCCCTCACCCTCCAACTCCTGAGCCAGCCCCGCGAGTGGCGTGTCGGAATCCAGGCCCCAGTGCATCGGCTCCTGCTGCGCGCGCCGCAGCTTGCGGTGCTTGTCCTTCCAGCGCCGGAACGAGGGCAGGTTGAGTCGGCGGGAGATCAGCCGGTCCACATGCTCGAGCACGAGTACCTCGGTAAGCACGAGCTGCTCGCGCGTGTCCACCTCCAGCTCGTGCACGGCCTCGTCGGCGATTGACAGGAGATCTGCGCGAGACAGCTGCTGCTTGAACTCCTCGATGCGCTCGAGGAGAAACTCCTCATACTCCTGGCGCAGCGACCGTTGCCGGCGGCCGGGACGGCGACGCGGTTGTGGAGCTGTCAGCATGGCTCGACGTGCACTACGACCTCGTGAAACTCGAGCTGTTCCCGCAGGCGCGCCTCCACCGCGTCGGCCACTTGGTGGCCCGACTCGACGGTGGCGTCGCCCTTGACCGCTATGGTCAACTCCGCGAAACGCCGATCGCTGGCGCCGCGCGACCGGACGTCGTACGCCCTGACCACGCCGTCCACCGACTCGGCGACCTCTCCAATCTCGGCTGCCGGCGCCACGAGCTGGTCCACCAACACCGGAACCGAGCGCGCTACGATGCTGTACGCCAGTATCACGATAACACCGGCGACCAATAGCGCCACGATCGAATCCACCCACCAGAACCCGGCTTGCGCCGCGAGGACCCCGACGAGCACGCCGACGGTGATGAACACGTCCGCGCGGGTGTGCGCCGAGTCGGCCAGGAGGATATCGGAGTTCAGCTCCCGCCCGCGCCGCGTCTCGTATACGGTGACCAACGTGTTGACAACGAGGGTGCCCAGCAGAACCGTGAACTCGAGAGCGCTGATTCGCAGCGGCCCCGACTCGGAACCGAGCCGGCTGATCGCGCCCTTCACGAGCTCGAACCCGGTGATCGACAGGAATACGACTATTGCCAGCGCACCGAGAGTCTCGAACTTCTCGTGCCCGTACGGGTGGTCCTCGTCCGGCTCGCGGGCGGCGAACCACATCACGGCCAGCGCCAGGATGTTGTTCATGGCGTCCACCGACGAGTGCACCGCGTCACCCAGAACGCCGAGGGAGCCCGTGCGCAGTCCGATCACGAACTTGGCCCCCACGACACCTAGATTGGCGACGAGGAGGCCGAGGAGTACGCGCTGAATCTGCGTATTGCGGTCACGCGCGACCGCGCGGTCGGGCGGCATGTTGCAAGCTTGCAATGCCCGTCCCGGCTGTCAACCTTGAAATTGGCGATATTCAGAGCCCAAGGAGTCACTTGAGACACCGTAGACGCGAACGGCCCGGGAGGAGAGCATGAGGATGGGGAGAGTTGCCTGGATGGCCTGCATCATGGTTGCGCTGCCGCGGGTGCTCGGTGCGCAGACGGTTTCGAACGGCGCGTACGTCGTGCGCCAGGGCGCGAACGAGCTGGTACGTGAGACATACGCATTCGACGGCACCGTCCTCACGACCTCGATGCTCATCCCCTCGCAGCAGCTCGTGATCGGGGGGCGCACGGTGTACGACGACGCTCTCTCTCCCACCGAGTACGTGGCCACCGGTCGGTTCAGCTCGGATTCCGTACCGTTCCAGACGCTTTCGGTCACGTTCGCGGATTCGGCGCATTGGGAAGTAACGGGGGCGGGTGCTCAAGCGGGCGCTACTCCCCTGGTGCGGCCCTACTCGGTCTTCCGCAACCTGTCCAATGCCCACCTCGCGGTGATCCTGCTGCGCTACGACCGCGATGCCGGCGGGCGCCAACCGTTCAATCTGTGGATGCCCGGCGGGGCTGTGGTCCTCCCGGTGACGGTCGAGCTCTCGGGAACCGAGGGCGTGATCGACTTGGGCGGAGTGATGATGAACGTACGGCTCTCCGAGGCGGGGTGGTTGCTGTGGGCGGAGGTCCAGGCGCAGAACCTGATTGCCGAGTGGACCGAGAGCATCGACATGGAAGCGGCCGCCGCGGGGCCTGTGAGACCCGAGCCGCCCGAGGGCGTCGGTGAGTCGGTGTTCACCTTCCCGAGCGGTGAGCTCAGGCTCGAAGGCACGCTCGCTCTGCCGCTCGCAGCTGCCGCTCCGGTACCAGTGGCGGTGATCGTGGCCGGGTCCGGCCCCACCGACCGGAACGGCAACTCGAGACTCGGGGTCCAGACGGACACCTACGCGCAGCTCGCATGGCGGCTCGCCGAGCGGGGAATCGCTACGATGCGCTACGACAAGCGTGTGCTGGGAGCGACGGTCGGGTCGGTGGACATGTCCAGCACTTCCTTCGACGACTTCGCGGGGGACGTGATCGCCGCCGTGGACGCGTTGCGGGCTGACGACCGCTTCTCGGGGGTCGTCGTGCTGGGGCACAGCGAGGGAGCGGGGTTGGCCGTCAGAGCGGCCAACCGCGGTGCAGCGGTCACCGGGATCGGGCTGCTGGCCGGAATGGGGCGGCCGTTCCTCGATGTGCTGCGCGAGCAGCTCGCCAGGCAGCTGGACGAGGAGGCGATGGCGACGTTCGACCAGGCGATGGCCAGCTACCTCGCAGGAGATGACCCGGCGGACGTCCCGCAGAGCATGCAGGCCCTCTTCGTTCCGGTGAACCGGCTCTTCATGCGGACGGCCGCCGAGTACGATCCGCAAGCGGAGGTGGCGAGCGTGCCCGTGCCGGTGCTGATCGTGCAGGGCGAGACCGACGTCCAGATCGGAGTGCGGGATGCCGAACTGCTGCTCGGCGCGCGGCCCGACGCCACCCTCGTTCTCATTTCCGAGACGAACCACACCTTCAAGCACGCTCCGAGTTTGGACATCGCGACACAGACGGCACAGTACACCGACCCGACGCTTCCCATTGCGCCTGAGTTGGTGGACGCGATCGTCGCGTGGATGGAGACGCTGCCGTAGTCGGCCGCGCCAAACGGCTCAACGTGATGTCGCTCGGCGAAACCCGACTGCTGGCGATTGCCGGCCCGCCGACGGTGGAGCTCGACGCAATGGCCGATGCGTGCCAGGCGGCCGCCGCCGGTGGAGTGACCGCAGTGCAGCTTCGCATCAAGGACATCGCGGCCGGCCGGCTCCTGGAGCTGACGCGGCAGTTGGTCGAGGCGCTTCCCGTTCCGGTTTGGGTCAACGACAGGGCGGACGTCGCGCTCGGCGCGGGGGCTCGCGGAGTCCACGTGGGCGCCGACGATGTACCGGCCCGTGCGGTGCGGAGCTTCGCAGGTGACGCACTCAGAGTAGGCGTGTCGGTCGGCTCGCCCGCTGAGGCGGACGCCGCACTACGGGCGGAGGTAGACTACTGGAGCATCGGCTCGATCTACGCCACTTCCACCAAGCCCGATGCAGGCGCACCGATTGGCGCCACGGGCTTTCAGAGACTCGCTGCGCTGGCGCCCGAGGGCATGAGGGTGATCGCCATCGGAGGGATCACGGCGGTGAACGCTGCGGAGGTTATCGCCGCCGGGGCTCAGGGCATCGCCGTCAGCGCTGCCGTGTTCTCCCAGCCGGATGTGGAAGCGGCCGCGCGGAGCCTGCGTCGGGTGGTGGACGCTGCTCTCTCGACCTAGCCCCTCAGCAACGTTTCAGTTGCCGCCGGAGCGCACTTCCTGAATTGCGCGACGGTGCTCGGCATAGGTGCGAGAGAACACGTGCTGCCCGTCGGGCCGCGCCACGAAGTAGAGGAAGTTCGTGTTGGCGGGGTAGAGGGCCGCCTCGATGCTCTGTTCCGAGGGCTCACCGATCGGTCCTGGGGGGAGCCCGTCGATCTGGTACGTGTTGTACGGTGACGGGGTCAGGTAATCGCGCTCGAACAGGCGGCGGCGACGGCCGAGAGCGTAGATGACCGTCGGGTCCGCCTGAAGGCGCATCCCGTCCGCGAGCCGGTTGTGGTACACCGACGAGACATAGGGGCGGTCGGGCGCGTGCCTAACCTCTCCCTCGATGATCGACGCCAGGGTCACGATCTCGTGGCGCGTCATGTCCAGGGTGTCGAGTCGCGCGTCCCACTCATGGCGCCATCTGTCCTCGAACTCAGCCACCATCTGTGCCACTATATCACGCGCCGAAGCCTCGGTGCGCACCGCGTAGCGGCTGGGGTAGAGGTAGCCCTCGAGCGTGGGCGCGGGAACGCCGAGCTGCGCACGCAGGGTGGAGTCCGCGGACGCCGCAATCAGGCTCTCAGCGGGAATGCCGAGCTGCGCCTCCAGCGCGGCGCCCACTTCGGTCAGCATCAGTCCCTCGGTCACAAGCAGCCAGCGGTACGGTGGGCGGCCGGACATCAACAGGCCCAGCAGCTCTCTGCTGCTGCTGCCGCGAGGGAGGTCGTAGGTGCCCGCTTGCAGGCTGCGGTGCCGGCCCGAAAGGACCGCGTAGAGCTTGAACAGCTCGGGTGAGTCGATCAGCCCGCGCGTCGAGAGCGTCTCGGCCACCGCGGTGAGCGTGGCGCCCCGGGGGATCGTGACCGGCTCCTCGGTGGAGCCCCGTGACGCTCCGTCGCCGGCTTGCTCCCCACACCCCGATGCAGCCACGACGAGGAGAGCCAGGGCCAGGTGTCTCATCAGCGCCTGCCGTCCAGGAAGTGCTGTAGCACTACCGTGGCCGCGAGTTGATCCACATCCCCCTCGCGGCCGCGAGTGCGGCCACCCATTTCGGAGATTGCCCCCAGCGCCCGCGCCGTGCTCATGCGCTCGTCCCAGTACTGTACGGGCAGTCCGCTCTTCTCGGTGATGAGCGTGCCAACGGCTCTGGCTTCCGCCGTCCACTCGTCCTCAGCGCCCTCGGGCGTGAGTGGCAGGCCGACCACGACGCCCACTGGTTCATGTGCGTCGAGGTGCTCCCGGAGTTGGCGCATGGGAAAGCGCCGGCCCACACGTCTGGTCAGCGTAGCCAGCGGCTGGGCCAGCGTCTGTGACGGGTCGGAAAGGGCGAGACCGATCCGCTTTTCCCCCATATCCACCCCGAGCAGTCGTCCCTTCGTCGGCAGGTCCGCCGTCATCCCTCCTGCATCGTCGCGAAGAACTCGTCGTTCGACTTCGTCCGCTTCATCCGCTCGAGCAGGAACTCGATGGCCTCGACGGGCGGCATGTCGGCGAGGAAGTTCCGCAACAGATAGATCTTGTTGAGTTCATCCTTGTCGAGCAGCAGCTCTTCCTTTCGCGTCGAGCTGCGGTTCACCTCGATCGCGGGGTAGGTGCGGCGGTCCGCGATCCTGCGGTCGAGGACGATCTCCATGTTGCCGGTACCCTTGAACTCCTCGAAGATCACCTCGTCCATTCGGCTGCCGGTCTCGATGAGCGCCGTCGCGATGATCGTGAGGGATCCGCCGCTGTCGATGTTGCGCGCGGCTCCGAAGAAGCGTTTCGGCTTCTGCAGTGCGTTGGCGTCCACGCCACCCGAGAGGATCTTCCCCGAGTGGGGAATTACCACGTTGTGGGCGCGCGCGAGTCGCGTGATCGAGTCCAGCAGAATGATCACGTCCTTGCCGTGCTCCACCAGGCGCCGGGCCTTCTCGATCACCATGTCGGCTACCTGAACGTGCCTGTCCGCCGGCTCGTCGAAGGTGGACGCTATGACCTCGGCCGCCACGTTCTCCTCCATGTCCGTCACTTCCTCGGGACGCTCATCGATGAGGAGCACGATCAGGGTGGCTTCGGGATGATTCTCCGTGATCGAGTTGGCGACCTTCTGGAGGATGATCGTCTTCCCGGCCTTGGGCGGTGAGACGATGAGACCGCGCTGGCCGAAACCCACGGGGGTGAGCAGATCCATCACACGGGTAGACAGGTCCCCGTCCTTGCTCTCGAGCCGGATCCTGCGATTCGGGTACCGCGGCTTCAGGTTGTCGAACCCGATGCGGTGCTTGGCCTTCTCGGGGTCTTCGAAGTTGACCTGCTCGACCTTGAGCAGCGCGAGGTAGCGTTCCCCCTCCTTGGGCGGTCTCACCTGGCCCAGGATCGTGTCACCCGTACGCAGGTCGAAGCGCTTGATCTGACTCGGACTCACATAGATGTCGTCCGGGCCGTACAGGTAATTCCAATCCTGGCTGCGCAGGAAGCCGTAGCCCTCGGGGAGGATTTCCAGGACGCCTTCGCCCCGGAGAACGGTGTCAGAGTCGAGCAGCGATTGTTCGATGCGGAAGATGAGATCCTGCTTGCGGAGGCCAGAGTAGTTGGTGATGTTCAACTCCTCCGCCATCGCATGCAGCTCGGCGACTGACTTTTTCTTTAGATCGGCGATGTCCACTTGACTGGACCTTTCCATCGGTGAGGTAGGGGAGTACTGCGGTTTAATGCATTCATCAGCCCGGACTCAGGGCGCATTTGTGTCGCTGGGGTGAGATTGGGCGTTTTCTTGGGGATATCGACTGGACGTGTAGGTGCGTAATCATACGCTGGCCCTAAAACGCCGTCAAGAGGCCACTTGAGCCCGCTCACGCCGTTCCTGCTCTGGTGGCGCACGACGCTCGCGCGCGATCGGGAGATAGTCGACGCGGTAGTGGACCCGGCGCACGTCGGTCCGTCCGCGGAACTCCAGGCGGCGCTCGACGACTGGCCCGGCACTTACTACTGGGCCGAGAGCGATGGCCCGGCCCGGCTCGTGCTCACCCGCGCGCTGACACCCCAGCCGGGGGAGCGGTGGTGGCTTCACGCCGTTCTGTTCGCCGTCACGTTCCTCACGGTGTGGATGGGTGGTGCGCTGCTGGCCGGATCGAGTCTGCCGTGGGCCTTTCCGTTCAGCAGCGAGTTCACGCTGGTGCCGCAGCTGTTGTTGGAGTTGGTGGCTGAGCTGTTCACCGTACGCGCCGGGCTCAGTTTCGCTGTTGCGTTGATGGCGATCCTGCTGTGCCACGAGATGGGCCATTACTTCATGGCGAAGCGGTACGGGATAGATGCGTCACCGCCCTACTTCCTGCCCTCACCACCGGTCCTGAATTTCATCGGCACCTTCGGCGCGTTCATACGGCTGCGCTCGCCGATCGTGGACCGCCAGCAGCTCATGGACGTGGGGGCGGCGGGACCGTGGGCCGGCTTCGTGGTGGCCCTCATCGCTTTGTTGGTGGGACTCACGCGGTCCGAGGTAGTCGCCGAAGTCGGGCCTTCGGCCCAACTCATTACGGTTGCGCACGTGCACCTGTACCTGGGGGACTCGTTGGTTACCTATGCCCTCAGACACCTGCTGATCGGAGAGGGCACGGTGCTGCTGCACCCGCTCGCCTTCGCGGGATGGGTCGGGGTGTTCGTGACCATGCTCAACCTCCTGCCGCTGGCACAACTCGACGGCGGCCACGTTCTCTATGCATTGGTTGGGAAGCACCAGGTCAAGGTCGGACTGACCGTATGGATCGCCCTGATCGGACTGGGCTTCCTGCAGGGCCAGTGGTGGTGGTGGCTGTGGGCCTTCCTGATCCTCGTCCTGGGACGAGGAAGTCTGGCGCACCCGCAGGTGTTGGACCGTCACCGGCCTTTGACGGCGAACCGTCGGCCGATTGGGTGGCTCACGCTTCTTCTGCTGGTCGCGACGTTCAGCCCGGTGCCGGTCCACTACTACTTCTGAGACCGTCTTCGCCGCCTGCGAGCAGCTCCCCGGTGGCACTTCCGGGCCGCTCGAACACGATGTGACTGCTCCCTCACTATTGCCTAAGTGAAGGGAGCCCTTATATTTGCGCAAACCAACAGGTGCCTCGAGATGCCGGGAAATCCGGTCCGGTTCGGCGCGGCCGATTCGTCTGAGCCCGTCGTTCACGAACTGCCACCCCTCAAGTACGATGGCGACCTCGTCGCTGTCAGGCTGGAGGTCCGGCGTGCCGACGACGGGACCTGGTTGGGGCGCCTCATCTTCGGTCACGCTGACGACGGTCCGGCGCCGGCCACGGCAGACATTCTCTACGCCCAGAGCGAGGCCGATCTCTGGGAGTGCCTCCAGGATCTGCGTGAGCACCACCTCCGCGACTTGTACCGGTCGGTGAGCGAGTGACCGAGTCACCGGAAGAGCGGTACCGCAAGCTGAAGCACGATCTGGCGAACCCGCTCTCCGCCATCCTTGCTGAAACACAGATGCTGTTGCTGGGCGCCGACGGACTCGATGGGGAAGTCGCCAAATCGCTTAAGCAGATCGAGGGTCTCTGCCGCAAGATGCGCACGATGCTGCAAGCAGACTGAACCGCCCCCGCCCAACCACGATCCAACCTACAAGTCCAATCAACACATTGAGATCAGCGGCCGGCGGCTCACGCTGACCCAAAGCCCGCTACTGCTGGGTCATTTGGTACCACCGCAACGGGATCTCCGCGAAGCTCGAGAGTGCATCTTGACGGCGCCCGTTACGCGCCGCACTTTCGCATTCCCCAAGGGTGGCTCTCCGTTCCGGGCCGGAGAGCGCCATGGAGAGTCAATGCGACAGCGCTCCTCGCGTAAAGTGGTAAACCGGTTCCTCGCACCGATTGTGGTGGCTTGCGTCCTCATCACTGCGGGCTGTGGCGGTGGGCAGTATGCCGAGGTTACCCCCGAAGAGATTCCCCAGCTCGAAGAGCAGCTCGCACAGGATCCGGACAACGGTGATCTGATCCTGCGCTACGCGGCAGCGCTGTACGCCGCCGGGCAATGTGACACGGCGCGGACCGCTGCCGTGGCCGGCATGAGGCTGCAGCCGCAGAGCGCGATCGGCCCCCTCGTTACCGGCCAGTGTCTGGAGCTCGACGGCGAGTACGACCAGGCAATCGCGGTCTACCGTGAATTCCTCGCGCGCTATCCCGATCGCCCCGGAGCGCCGGCGGTGCGCGCGCGCGAGATGTTCGCCGTGCGAGAGCGGGCTACGGTCCGGGCACGCAACGCCCTGGCGCGTGAAGCCGCGCTCACCGAGCAGCCGGCGGACCTGCAGACGCTCGCAGTACTTCCCATCGACATAGCGGGGGACTCCAGCTACCAGCCGCTCTCC
This sequence comes from Gemmatimonadota bacterium, assembly GCA_039587315.1. Taxonomy (GTDB): domain Bacteria; phylum Gemmatimonadota; class Gemmatimonadetes; order Gemmatimonadales; family GWC2-71-9; genus WVYX01. The sequence continues at coordinate 65,580 of JBDHIS010000007.1, forward strand.
CGCGGCCTCGCCGAGATGATGACGGCTGACCTCGCGCTGCTCGAGCGGTTCCGCATGGTGGAGCGGCTGGAGGTGAGCGCGCTCATCGATGAAATGCAGCTTGCAGATGCGGGGCAGGTAGATCGCGCGACTGCGGCGCGCATGGGACACCTCCTGCAGGCAGGGCAGATGGTGCAGGGTCTCGCCGCGATACCGCCTCAAGGTGACGTACGGCTCGAGGCGACGGTCGTGCGCCTGGATGGGCAGGTGCTGGCGCCGCAGGTGGCGACGGGCAGCTTCCGCGACCTGATCCAACTCGAGAAAGAGATCGTCGCAGGGATCGCCGACGAGTTGGGTTACACGCTCTCGGAATCCGAGCGCCGGGCCCTGCTGGAAAACGGTACCCAGAACCTCGCCGCGTTCCTTGCGTATTCCAACGGACTCCTGGCCGAGGATCTTGGGAACTACGCGGCCGCGGCGGGCTACTTCGCAGCGGCCGTGCGCGCGGATCCGGGCTTCAGCGGAGCGCGTGACCGGCACGCGGCCAGCGCAGCGGCGCCTGCGGTGCAGCAGGCTTCGGCCGGGGAGGTGACTCAGGTGGCGGGCACGACGGTTACTTCGCCGGAGTTCGTGCCACTGCCCCTCGCCGACGCGATGGCCTCCACGATGGGTGACATCGCCGCGACCCAGGCGGAGCAGAACCAGGCCGGCTCCAACACTCAGCAGACAGTGCAGCAGGCCACGACCACGACAGCCGCGCTACCTCCGCCCACGATTACACAGCTCGGACAGTCCATTGGAACCATCCGCGTGATCATCCCGCTGCCATGAGACGGTCTCTTTTCATACTGGCGCTGGCATCTGCCACGGCGACCGTCGCCCACGCGCAGAGCACGGGCATCCGGGCATGGACGGCTGCGTTCGGTGAGACGTATGGGTTCGACGGTGGTTACGTCGTGGATACGGCGACCGGCTACAGCGTCGAGCGGGTCAGTGAGCTCACCGTGCCGCTCGGCGTGACGGTCCCGCTCGGGACGGCCGGCCGCTTCGGCGAATTCACCGTGTCGGGTGGGTATGCGTACCTGGACGTGCGCTCGGCGGATGGCGCGCACCCGGACCAGAGCATCTCCACGTTGCTGGACACTGAGCTGAGGTTCGGGTGGAATGCCATTCCGGGACGTCTGATAGTCTTCGCCAACGGGGCGATCCCCACTGGCACGCAGACGGTGGCGACTGGGGAGCTGGCGGCCCTTGCTCTCATCGCAAGCGATGTCATCGGGTTCGCGACCTCCAACCTGGGAACCGGGGGTGGAGTGGGTGGCGGCTTCGCAGGCGCGTTCCCCTTGAGCGAGTCCTGGGCGCTGGGTGTTGGAGGGAGCGTGCGGGGGAATTTCCCGTACACGGTCATCGAGGGCGAGTCCGAGCAGCTAAACCCCGGTACCGACCTTCGCTTGCGGGGCGGAGTCGAAGGCCCGCTGGCCCGGCGTACGTATCTGCGCGTGACGCTCATGTGGGCCCACCGCGCGACGGATCAGGTTCAGAATCAGGCCGCAGACACAAGTGCCAGCCTCAACGGCATAGGCAACCGTTTCGTCGGGTACCTGTCGCTGGACCAGGGAATCGGCAACTCGGTGTTGAATCTCTACGTGTTCGACGTGTTCCGCAGCGACCCACAACTCGAGGCAACTGCGATCGGCGCGGCGATACTGCCGCGAGGCAATCTCATCGGGGCCGGTGCGCGCTTCGACTGGCGTCTGAACCGCACGATGACGCTCGTCCCCAAGTTCGAGTTCCGGCTTTCGAGCATAGCCAGGAGCCCTGAAGAGACCTCACTTCAGCTCTTCGGTGAGTCGTTCCGGCTCGGAGTGGATTGGCGCTATCTGCTCGGGTCCCGTTGGAGCCTCGTAGCGCAAGCGGAAGCCGCGTTCGGATTTCTCGTGCAGAGCGGCGAGCACGTCGGGTTCAGCGGGCCGCGGGCCGCGATGCACCTGGAGTGGAGGCCATGAGGCGGCAAGCGCGCCGGTTCCGCTTTGTGCTGATGGCGCTGCTCGCGGCCGGCGTATGGAGCTGCCAAGACCACGCGGGGCCCGGCGGTGTCACTGCGCACTTCGCGCTCGCGCCGACATTCGCCAGCGGTTCGGCCGGGATAGTCGACATCGACTCCGTGCGCGTTCGGTTGTTCCGGGCGAACGACGAGCTTGCTCTGGATACAGTCGTGGCGGTTGCTGCGGACGCCGAATCGGTCGCGCTGGACCTCAGGGTCCTCGTCGAAACCTCCGACGAGGTGTTCCAGATGTTCCTCGAGTTCGTCTCTCCCACGGGTGAGACGGTCTTCACCGGTGGACCGGTCGCGGTGAGCCCGAGCTCGGAAGACACTGAGCCGGTGGTGATCGACGTCGAGGTGGTGTACGTGGGAGTGGGTTCCAACGCCGCTTCAGTGGAGATCACGAGCCAGGGCGCAACCGTGCTCTTCGGCGATACGGTGCAGCTCACCGCGGTGGCGCTGGACGGCCAGGGGCAACCGATACCCGGAACGCCAATCGCGTGGTCATCACTCGACCCCACGCGTGCGACCGTTCCCGATGAGGCTGTGGGTGACGTGGTGGGCGGGAGTACGCGCGGGACGGCAGTCATCCAGGCGACCCTCCTCACCGGCCCGATCGACACCGCAAGCGTACTGGTGCAGCCTACTCCAACCCTGATCGTCCTCACCGGAGGTAACGACCAGAGCGGAACCGTCGGCAATCAGCTTCCGGTGCCAATCACTGTTCTCGTCAGCGCGGCTGACCAGCTTCCGGTGCAGGGGGTGCCAGTGCTGTTCCAGACCGGCGACGGCGGCACGTTCAGCGCGGACTCGGTGGACACCGATGTGAACGGTGAGGCTCAGAGCCTCTGGACTCTGGGAGCGGGAGTTGGGGCGCAGTCCGCTACCGCCACGGTGGCTGGATTCCCGACGGTGCAAGCGACCGTCGGCGCGACGGCGGCCGCCGGGCTAACCGTGAGTTGGAGCAACGCGGCCGGCGGCGACTGGAGCGATCCCGCCAACTGGACGCCGAACCAGGTGCCGGGGGCGGGCGACACAGCGGTCATCGTTCTGGACGGGGTCTACACAGTCTCCCTGGGCGCCGACGCGACCGTCGCCGCGCTCTCGGTGGGTGGCGTGACCGGCCTCCAGAAGCTGGCGCCGACCGCCGCGACGCTCACGATCACCGGCAACGCGACCGTCAGCCCCAGCGGCGAACTGGATCTAAACGGCGCCGGAGTGAGTGGGGCGGGTGTGCTGACCCAGGGTGGCGTCCTGCGCGCCAGTGGCGGCACGACCACGCTCAACATGGCGACGGTCAACAACGGCCTTGTGGACGTTCAGGCAGGCGATCTACAGGTGCAGGTCGGCGTGACGGGTACCGGCTCCGGCAGCGTGGCGAGTGCGGCGTCACTCACCGTCCTTGGCGGCGCCAGCGTCGACCTCGCGGGTTCCTCAACGTTCGACGGAGCGCTGACCGTGCAGGCCGGTGCCGGCGTGGTCTTCAATGGCGGCACGCACACTCTGGGCAGTTCCTCAAGTGTCAGTGGTGCCGGCGATTTCGACGTGCTCGCCGGATCGGTGACCGTGCTGGGCACCTACGATCTCACTGGGACCACCGGCGTCCTCGGCGGTACACTGTCGTTCGAGAACTCCATAACGCCCGCTGTCACGGCAGACCTGTTCATGTCCGCCGGAACGCTCGGCGGTGCGGGCGACCTGGAGGTCCTGGCTGCGCTCGGCTGGACTGGCGGCACGATGAGCGGAGGGGGCGTCACCAAGATCGGACCGTCGGCCACGGGCGACCTTTTCAACGGTGCGAAGGTGCTGGACGGCCGGGGCCTGGTGAACAACGGCACTGTCACGTGGACGGCGGGCGACATTGACGTCCGCAACGGGGCTGCGATCGCTAACGGTGCGTCGGCCACCCTCAATCTCGACGCGCCCGACGGGAGCGTTCTGGACAACACGGTGGGCGGGCCGGTCACGCTCACGAACGACGGCACGACAACGGTGGCGTCTGACGGGTTCGTGTCGGTCACCCTGGACGTGGTGAACAACGGCACGCTTGATCTCCAGATGGGCGCCCTCGACCTGAACGGCGGCTTCACGCACGCCGACGGCGCAGTGCTGCAGGGCACCGCGACTCTCAACTTGGTGGACGCTACCGTTACGGCGCTCGACGGCGATGTTAACCCGGGAACCTCGCCGGGAGCGCTCAGCATCAACGGCGCCCTGCCGCTGAGCGCGCTCTCTACCGTGAATCTCGATCTGAACGGCACGACCGCGGGCTCGCAGTACGACCAGCTTATCGTCACTGACGTCGCGACGCTGAACGGCACGATCAACGTCACCGCCGGATTCACGCCGCAGCCCGGCGATCAGTTCACGGTGATGACGTTCCTACGACGGGCGGGCGCGCTCATCGCGGTGAACGGGCTCGACCTGGGCGGCGGGATCGTGCTCGACACCGTGTGGACTTCGAGCGCCCTTACCCTGGAGGTGCCGGTTCCCAAGATCGTGTTCGCGGGCGACTCCTCGGGTGGTCTCTCCACCGGGATCTTCACGGTGAACGCCGACAGTACGGGACACGTCCACGTGGATACGCTCATCCCCATCGGCTACCAGCGCCAATACCCACGGTGGTCGCCGGACCGCAAGCGCATCGCTTACTCGTGGGACGCCGGCGTGCTCGGGCCGCTGCAGCTATACGTGACCAGTGGGGCGGCGGGCGGCCTGCCCCAGGCGGTCGTCACCGACACGAGCGCGTTCGAGCCACGCTGGAGCCCGAACGGAATGCATTTGGCGTTTCAGTGCGGCGACGGGTTCAGCATCGTGGACGCATGTGTAATCGGTGACGTGACAGCGGCGATCGGGTTGCTGCCGGTGAACACGTACGCCGTTGTCTCAGGTGCGGTTGGTCTCCCACCCGCCTGGCAGGCAGGCCAGAGCGGTTTCTCCTGGGATCCGCAAAACCCGGACCGGCTGGTGTTTGCGCGGGATTCGACCGGCATTAACGACGTCAGTATGCTGTGGACCGCGGCGTACGATGGCTCAGGTGTGCAGCGGCTTGCGCCCGCCGGGCTGTCCCGTCCCAGCGACGGTGCACCGCTCATCGTGTACGGTGCGCTGGACTACTCGCCCAATGGCCAGCAGATCGTGTTCGCGGCATACAGCCCGCTGGACGCGATGCCGATGGAGAAGCTGTTCGTGATCAACCGCGACGGCACGGGGCTGAGACAGCTCACCTTCCTGGCTGGCTACGACGACAGCCCGGTATACTCGCCCACCGGCAACGAGGTGCTGTTCGGCCGCGATCTGGACGGTTGTGATTACGACGGCTGGATCGTGGACATCACCAACACCGACGGGAGTCTCGAGCGGGCCATCACCAACGAGCACGTGTGCGACTTCGACACGGACCTGCTCGGCGCCGACTGGTCTCCCGACGGCAGCGAGATCGTGCTGACTGGGTTCAGTTCGGGGAACACACTCATCTACGTAGTCCCGCGTACTGTAACTGCTGCGACGTACCTGACCGTTCGCAGGCTCGTTGGACGGGGTGTCGGTGCAGGCTTCGTCCAGGACATCCAGCCTAGCTGGCGACCGTAGGCCGTAGCGGGCAAGTAAACCGATTCGACGACGAAACACGGAGGGCCGCCCATTGTGCGGCCCTCACTCCTACCCCGCCACCAGCCTCCGCGGACAAGGCGGCAGCGCAGCCTCCGCCGCGACGAAGTCAGCCGGCATGCTCTCGAGGCACTCGGCGGGGTCGCAGCAGGTGTGGCACACCCGCTTGAACGCGCGGAACCCCAGCAGCTCCACCTCGGGGCTCAGATAACCGTCCTTGGCGGGCTCGTCGCGCAGCAAGTCCGTGCTGAGGTACTTCTTGTTGTCGTCGGGGAACACGGTCACCACGACGGCATCGGCCCCGATGCGGTTCTGAACCTCGAGCGCGCCCAGGAAGTTGCAGCCCGATGAGATCCCGACTCCGATTCCCAGGTCGCGGGCCAACTGCTGCGCCATGATGATCGCATCACCGTCGTCGATGCCGATCACCTCGTCGAGCGCGTCGAGGTCCACTATAGGCGGGATGAACTCGTCCGATATTCCCTGCACGCGGTGTCTTCCGACCTTGCAGCCGGTCGAGAGCGTCGGTGAGTTGGAAGGCTCGACCGGGTGGATCTTGATAGAGGAGTTGCGGCCCTTCAGGAACAGGCCCGCTCCCATAACCGTCCCGCCGGTTCCGACTCCGGCCACGAACGCATCCGGAGTCATCGTGCGGAACCTGAGCTGCCACCAGATCTCGGGTCCGGTCGTCTGGAAGTGGGCCTCGCTATTGTCCGCATTCGAGAACTGGCGCGGCAAAAAGGCGCGCGGCGTGGCCGCTGCGAGCTCCTCCGCCCTGGTGATGCTCGCCAGAAAGCCGCCCTCTTCCTTGCTGACCAGGTTGATCTTGGCGCCGAGGCTCCTGATCAGGTTGATCCGCTCCGCGCTCATCCAGTCCGGCATGAAGATGGTGACCGGGTGTCCCATGGCCCGGCCGATGGCTGCTATGGAGATCCCGGTGTTGCCGCTGGTGGCCTCGATTACGGGGTCGCCGCTCCGCAGCACCTCCCTTGCGTAGGCTTGCTGCATGATGAAGAGCGCCATGCGGTCCTTGATGCTCCCCGTCATGTTGATGTGCTCGGCCTTCGCGTACAGGACCCGCTGCTCGCCGCGGAACTTGAAGTCGATTGCCAGCAGCGGAGTGTTCCCGACGAGGCTCTTGAGCCCCTGGATACGGCGGTCGATGCTGCGGTGCGGCACGGCCCCTCCTCCCATGGCAGATCCCGTCTCGCCCGTTCCCTGGGAGTTTACCGAGCGGACGTCGGGCGGGCAAACCCGGCCGGCAGGCCCCCCGGGTAGCGCGACGTGTCTCGCAGGGTCTAGAATAGCGCGTCACCCGTGATGGGGGTCGAGATGGACAGGTCACACCGGAGCCAGCCTTCCCGCAGGGATTTCCTGAAACAGACCGGGATTGCCGCAGCAGGAATGTCCGCCCTGGGGGCGCGGTTCCTCGAAGCGGCGCCGGCGCTCCGCACGAGCCAGTTCGAGAGCAAGCGACCCAGGCCCGAGGACCGGAGGTTCAGGAGCGGTGCGGTGGAGGCGAAGCTCCTCGAGGTCAAATCGGCCATCGCCGACAGGGAGCTGGCGTGGCTGTTCGAGAACTGCTACCCGAACACCCTGGACACAACGGTCGACTTCACCGTGGACAGCAACCGCGTACCCGACACCTTCGTCATCACGGGCGATATCGAGGCCATGTGGCTGCGTGACTCGAGCGCACAGGTATGGCCGTATCTGGCGGTCGCCCGCGAGGACATCATGCTGCGCCGATTGCTGGCTGGAGTGATCAACCGCCAGACGCGGTGCATTCTCATCGACCCCTACGCGAACGCCTTCAATAGGGAGCCGGGCGAGAGTCAGTGGAAGGACGATCTCACGGACATGAAGCCGGAGCTCCACGAGCGGAAGTGGGAGGTTGACTCCCTCTGCTACCCCATCCGGCTGGCACACCGCTACTGGCGCACGACGGGCGACACCAACCCATTCGGCCCCGCGTGGCAGCAGGCGATGCAGCTCGTGGTGCAGACCTTCAGGGAGCAGCAGCGCAAGCGTGACCGCGGACCGTACAAGTTCCAGCGCGTGACCGGTTGGCAAACGGACACGGTGGCGGGCGCCGGTTACGGCAATCCCATTCGTCCGGTCGGGCTCATCTGCTCCATTTTCCGGCCCAGCGACGACGCGACGATATTCCCGTTCCTCGTCCCTTCCAACCTGTTCGCGGTCACATCGCTGCGGCAGCTGGGGGAGCTGTACGCCGTCGTTGCGGGGGGCGGAGCGTTCGAGACGGAGTGCCTGCGGTTGGCCGACGAGGTGGAGGTTGCCGTCGAGCGCTACGCGCAGATCGAGCATGACTACTTCGGCACGATCTTCCCGTACGAGGTGGACGGGTTCGGCAACCGGCTCTATATGGATGATGCGAACATACCCAGCCTGCTCAGTCTGCCGTATCTCGGGTGCTGCGATCGCGACGATCCGGTATACGAGAACACGAGGGCGTTCGTGCTCTCCGACTCCAATCCCTACTTCTTCAGGGGGAGTGCCGGGGAAGGCATCGGTAGTGCGCACGTCGGCCTGGACATGATCTGGCCGCTGAGCGTCATCATGAGAGCCATGACCAGTATCGACGACGCAGAGATTCTGGACTGCCTCAGGATTCTCAGGGCGACTCATGCCGGTACAGGCTTCATGCACGAGTCGTTTCACAAGAACGACCCGGAGAGGTTCACGCGGCCGTGGTTCGCGTGGGCCAATACGCTGTTCGGGGAGTTGATCGTGAAGCTGCATACCGAGCGGCGGCATCTGCTGGGCGAGTTGATGGAGAACAGGAGTGGAAGGGGATCGGGTTGATGAAGCGGCTCTTTGTCAGCGCGGCGCTGAGCTGCTTGCTCGTTGCCTGTGAAAGTCCGGAGCGTTCGGTCACCGAGTACGTGGATCCGTTCATCGGCACGGGTGCGCACGGGCACACGTACCCGGGGGCGACGGTCCCGTTCGGGATGGTGCAACTCAGCCCCGACAACGGGCGGTCCGGATGGGATTGGGTGTCAGGGTACCACTACTCGGACAGCGTCATCGTGGGATTCGGCCATACCCACTTGAGCGGCACCGGCATAGGTGATCTCGCCGACATCCTTTTCATGCCGGTTGCAGGGGCGATAGACCTCGCTCGTCACTACGAGGACCGAGCGGACCGCGACTACGCATCGGCGTTCTCGCATGCGCGGGAGAGCGCGGAGCCGGGCTACTACTCGGTGGTGTTGGACGATCCCGGCATAAGGGTGGAGCTCACCGCGACGGAGCGGGTCGGGATGCACCGTTACATGTACCCGGACGGCTCCGAGCCGGGGGTCGTTGTGGATTTGGGCTACTCCATGAACTGGGACCGGCCCACGGACACGTACCTCGTGATCGAGAACGACACGCTGGTCACGGGGCACAGGCTCTCCACCGGCTGGGCCTCCGATCAGCGCGTCTACTTCGCGGCGGCGTTCTCGAGGCCCATCGTGGGCTCCGCACTGGCGGACGACAGCGTGCGCCTGCGTGAGCGCGACGAGGCGAGAGGTGAGCGCGTCAAAGGGCTGTTCGAGATCGGCGGTGGCGGCGACGAATTGCTCGTAAAGGTCGGGATCTCCTACGTCGACGTCGAAGGGGCGATACGCAACCTGGAGGCGGAAGTGCCGCACTGGGACTTCGACCTCGTGCGGGAAGAGGCGCGCACCGCCTGGGAAGAGTCGCTGGGGTCGGTGCGTGTGTGGGGTGGAAACCTGGGTTCGAAGCGGACCTTTTACACGGCGCTGTACCGCACCAAGCTCGCTCCGGTTCTGTTCCAGGACGTAGATGGACGCTACCGCGGTGCCGACGGGCGGGTCCACTCCGCGGACGAGTTCCGCAACTACTCGATCTTCTCATTGTGGGATACGTTCCGGGCCGCTCACCCGCTGTACACCCTGACGGAAGCCGGCAGAGTGAACGACTTCGTGCGCTCGATGCTGGCATTCGAGCGGGAGTCCGGTTGGCTGCCCGTTTGGTCGCTCGTGGCAAACGAGACCAACACGATGACCGGCTATCACGCGATCCCGGTAATCGCCGACGCATACCTCAAGGGATTCAGAGATTACGACGTAGAGCAGGCCTTTGCGGCCATGCGGCGCTTTGCCGTGCGGGATTTTCGCGGGCTCGAGCACTACCGGCGCTACGGCTACATACCATCCGAGTTGGAACAGGAGTCGGTGACGAAGACCCTGGAGTATGCGTACGACGACTGGGCCATAGCACAGATGGCGCGTGCGCTGGGTGAGGAGCGGGACACGGAGGCGTTTCTGCAGCGGGCCGCATACTACGCCAACGTGTACGACTCCAGCACCGGCTTCATGCGCGGGAAGGACGCGCGCGGGCAGTGGGTCGAGCCATTCGACCCGAAGCGCTCATCCCACCGGGTGAACACCGACTACACCGAGGGGAACGCCTGGCAGCACTCGTGGTTCGCGCCGCACGACGTGCGCGGGCTGATCCGGCTGATGGGTGGCGAGGAGGCGTTCATCGCCAAACTCGATGCGTTGTTCGAGGCCGACTCGGCGGTCACGGGTGAGGATGCCTCTCCCGACATCTCGGGCCTCATCGGTCAGTACGCTCATGGCAACGAGCCGAGCCACCACATCGCCTACCTCTACAGCTATGCCGGCGCTCCGTGGAAGACCCAGGCTGCGGTACGGCGGATTCTGGAGACCCTGTACGACGCTACTCCCGATGGTCTCGCGGGCAACGAGGACTGCGGGCAGATGTCGGCGTGGTATGTCTTCGGCGCACTGGGGTTCTATCCGGTCAACCCGGTCGGTGGCATCTACGTGATCGGGAGCCCGCTGTTTGAGGAGGCCTCGATCCGGCTCGAGGAGGGGAAGAGCTTCAGCGTCATTGCGCGGAACGTGTCTCGCCGCAGGAAGTACGTGCAGTCGGCCACCCTCAACGGGAAGCCGCTCCGGCGGAGCTACCTGCGGCACGGCGAGATCATGCACGGTGGAACGCTCGAGTTGAGAATGGGCGCACAGCCCAACCCCGAGTGGGGCAGCGCGACGGCGCAACGGCCTCCGTCCATGTCCGATCCGGTTGATCGGGAGGAGATGGCGGCGTGGGTGAAGGACGCTCTGCTGCACGCCTGGAACGGATACGAGGCCTACGCATGGGGCCATGACGCGCTCAAACCCCTGAGCCGTAGTTTCCGCGACTGGTACGACCACTCGCTCTACATGACGCCGCTCGACGCATTCGACACGATGCTGTTGATGGGCCACTCCGAGGAGGCAAACAGGGCGAAACAACTGGTGCTGGATTCCCTCTCGTTCGATCACGACTTCTTCGTACAGGTATTCGAGGTCACGATACGGATGTTCGGGGGGCTGATCACTGCATATCAGATGGACGGCGATCCCAGGTTCCTCGAGCTCGCGACGGATCTCGCCGACCGGCTGATGCCCGCCTTCGAGTCGGCCACCGGCATGCCCTACGTTCGCGTGAACCTCCGCACTGGCGACAGGGAGTGGCAGGTCAACAACCCGGCTGAGATCGGCACGCTGATGCTCGAGTTCGGGACGCTCAGCAAGCTCACGGGGAACCCGGCTTACTACGAGACGGCGAAGCGGGCTGTCCAGGCGGTCTTCGAGCGGCGTTCCGACATAGGCCTCGTAGGCACCACGATCGATGTTGAGACCGGCGAGTGGCAGAATACGGGAAGCCACGTCAGTGGGATGATAGACTCCTACTACGAGTACCTGCTCAAGGCCTGGCTCTTGTTCGACGACGACGACTTCAAGGAGATGTGGGAGGCCAGCATCGGGGCGCTGAACGAATACCTGGCAGATGAGCGTCCCACGGGGTTGTGGTACGGCCACGCGGACATGAATACGGGCGAGCGCACTGCGACACAGTTTGGCGCGCTGGATTGCTTCCTTCCGGCGGTACTGGCGCTCAGCGGCGATGTAGACCGGGCCGAGGCGGTAATGGAGTCGTGCTACTCGATGTGGACCACATTCGACATCGAGCCGGAGCAGCTCGACTACGCCGCGATGGAGATCCTGCAGCCGGCCTACTACCTGCGGCCCGAGGCGATGGAGTCGGCCTACACTCTGTACCGGCTCACCGGTGATGAGAAGTACCTTGTGATGGGCAAGACGATGTTCGAGAGCATACACGAGCATACCGCTGCCCCCGTCGGTTTTGCGCACCTCAAGAGTGTCGTCACCAAGGAGCAGGACGACGCCATGGAGAGTTTCTTCCTGGCGGAGACTCTCAAGTACGCGTATCTGCTGTTTGCGCCGGAAGAAACGCTGGACTTCGAAGACGTGGTGTTCAACACGGAGGCTCACCCGATCTGGCGCACGTGGCGGTGACGAGAAGGCTGGCTCCGGGCCTCCTGCTGGCCGCGGTCGTCTTCGGCTGCGGTCCTTCCCCATCCGTTACCAGGGTCCCACTCCACGACGGCTGGGAGTTTAGGCGCGTGGGCGAAGAAGAGTGGCGACCGGCGACGGTGCCTGGCACCGTCCACACGGACCTGCTGGCGAACGGCGAGATCGAAGATCCCTTCTACCGCGACAACGAGTTCGGGCTCCAGTGGATCGAGCGGGAGGACTGGGAGTACCGCACGACTATCGACGTGGGCGAGGCGCTGCTCGAGGAGAAGCACGTGGAGCTCGTGTTCGAGGGGCTCGACACATATGCAGACGTGCTCGTCAACGGCAGTAGGGTACTCCGGACCGACAACATGTTCCGCGGCTGGGAGCAGGAGGTCCGGCGCCGATTGAACGCCGGTCAGAACGAACTGGTGGTCCGTTTTCGGTCACCGATCGAGATGGTGCTCCCCGTCTTCGACATGATGGACTCGCTCGGCATGCGACTACCGGCCGGCAACGACCGAGGGGAGAAGCCAACGCGGGTGTACACGCGGAAGGCGGCATACCACTACGGTTGGGATTGGGGCCCCCGTTTCGTGACCAGCGGGATCTGGCGCCCGGTGACACTCAGGGCGTGGAGCGGGGTCCGGATCTCGGACGTGCAAATCGTACAGCAGTCACTCTCCGATGAGCGCGCCGTGATGCGGGCATACGTGGAAATCCGATCGGACAGCGCGCAACCGGCCGCGATAACTGTCAGGAGCCGAGACCGGAGGTTCAATGCAGTCTCCGTCGAGGCCCGCCTCCCTAACGGCAGGGCTACCGCATCGGTGGACTTCGTCGTCGAGGATCCGGAGCGGTGGTGGCCGAACGGCATCGGTGATCAGCAGCTCTACGATATCGAGGTCGAGGTTCGCGCCGGCGATGTACGTGACCGTGTGAGCCTCCGTGCGGGGCTTCGTACGCTCGAGGTAGTGAACGAGCCCGACTCCATCGGGGAGAGCTTTTACGTCAGGGTGAATGGGGTGCCCGTGTTCATGAAGGGCGCCAACTACATCCCGCTCGATCACTTCACCCCGCGAGTGGACGAGCAACGCTACCGCACGTTCTTCGAGGCGGCTGTGCAGGCGAACATGAACATGCTGCGCGTGTGGGGAGGCGGCATCTACGAGAACGACCTCTTCTACGATCTGGCCGATGAGTACGGCATCCTGATCTGGCAGGACTTCATGTTTGCCAACGGGATGTATCCCCATTTCGGCGAGCTGCTCGACGGGATAGCACAGGAGGCCGTGGAGAACATCCGCAGGCTGCGAAACCACCCGAGCCTGGCTCTGTGGTGCGGCAACAACGAGATGGATGAAGGGTGGCACAACTGGGGGTGGCAGCGGGATTACGCGAGCGCGCAGGCGGAGCGCATCTGGTCCACCTATCGCTGGATCTTCCATCAGATGCTGCCCGAGCTGGTGGCCACCTACGACTCGGGCCGGTTCTACTGGCCGTCGTCACCCAGCATCGGGTGGGGCCACCCCGAGAGCATGACGCACGGAGACTCGCATTATTGGGGCGTCTGGCACGGGAGGGAGCCGTTCGAGGTGCTACAGGAGAAGCTGCCGCGTTTCATGAGCGAGTTCGGTTTCCAGGGATACCCCTCGCTGGAGACGGTTGCGGCGTTCACGCTCCCCGAGGATCGTGACGTGGACTCCCCCGTAATGCTTGCGCACCAGAAACACCCGGTCGGTCCGGAAATCGTGCGCGAGTACATTGGCCGCTGGTACCGGGAGCCCAACGACTTCGCCTCGTTCCTGTACCTCAGCCAGCTGGTGCAGGCGGAGGGCATGCGACTGGCGTTCGAGAGCCAGCGCCGGGCGATGCCGCGCACGATGGGAACGCTGTACTGGCAACTCAACGACACGTGGCCCGTAGCGTCGTGGTCGAGCCTGGACTACTTCGGCCGCTGGAAGGCGCTGCACTATGCCGCGAGAGACGCCTTTGCCCCGGTACTGGTGTCACCGGTGGTGCGCGGGGACACGGTCGATGTGTACGTGGTGTCCGACCGACTCGAGCCGGTGCACGCTGATCTCGAACTCAGGCTCCTGGAGTTCGACGGCACGATCCGTTGGGATGAGAGAGTCACAGTGGACGCGCCCGCCAACTCCAGTGTGAGGGTGTTCGCCGAGGAGATGGAGGCCCTGCTGGGCGGAGCGGCGCGTTCGGACGTGGTGCTGCAGGTGCGATTGCTGAATGGCGCGGGGGTCATGGCCGAGAACCTCCTTTACTTCGTGCCGCCCAAGGACCTGGACCTGTCGGCCCCTGATGTCGAGGTGCAGATGGAGCGGGGATCGGACGGTCCGACGCTGCTTCTCAGCACCGATCGGCTCGCGAAGCACGTATACCTATCACTTGACGATGGGGATGCGTTCTTTTTGAACAACTTCTTCGATCTCATACCAGGGCACGACAGGCGCGTGCTCGTGGAGTCGGAGATGGATGCGGCCGAATTGAGCGAGCGACTGCGCGTCCGCACGTTGACCGACACGTACTGAACGTGCGAAGCAATCCCCTGGCTGCGGTCGAGGGTCGCGTGTATGCTACGAATGGGAAGGGCTCTAGGGGAGGAGCCTGATCATGACGCAAGCTTCTGACGTGATCATCATCGGCGCTGGTGTCATAGGCTGCGCCGCCGCCTATCATCTCGCGCAGCGCGGGGTGTCGGTTACGGTGCTGGAGAAGGACACGGTTGGGGCCGGTGGGACCGGCAGGTCTTCCGCCATCATCCGCACTCACTACTCGAATGAGCTGACGGCCCGGATGGCGCTCCACAGCCTGCACGTATTCCAGAACTGGGGCGACGAAGTGGGTGGGGAAGTCAGGTTCGAAGAGACCGGCTGGGTAGCCATCATGGACGTCCGCGACATTGCAGGCCTGGAGTCGAACATCGCGCTGCAGCGCAATGTGGGAATCAACACGTCGCTCATCACTGCTGTCGAGCTGCAGGAGCTCATTCCGGGCATCGACACGGGGGACGCAGCCGCGGCTGTTTACGAGCCGGAGAGCGGTTACGCCGACCCGCACCTCACCGTCAACGGGTATGCCGACGCCGCCCGCAGGCATGGTGCCAAGATCGTGGTCAACTGCGAGGTGACCGGCATCCGGTTCGACGGCGACAAGGTCGCCGGGGTGGACGCGACGCGCGGCCGGTTCGACGCGCCCGCGATAGTCAATTGTGCCGGGCCCTGGGGAGCCCGCGTGGCCGCCCTGGCAGGCGTAAAGGTTCCCATAGACGCCTGCCGTGTGCAGGTGGCAGTGTACCGCCGACCCTCGGCCTTCGTCACGCACCCGGTGGTGATGGACCTCCTCCAGGGCGCCTACTTCCGAGCCGAGACAGGAAACCTCACAATCGCGGGATCGATCGACCCCGCCGAAGCCAACGCCGTGGTGAACCCGGATGACTTCGCAGAGCACGTCGACGCCGAGTTCGAAGCGGAGATGGGTGAGAAGTTCATGCGTCGCTATCCGCCGATGGAGTTGAGCGAGAGCATGGGAGGCTACTCGAGCATCTACGCCGTGACGCCCGATTGGCATCCCATCGTCGACGAGGTCCCCGCGGGGAGTGGGAACTATATCTGTTCCGGCTTCAGCGGACACGGCTACAAGCTGGCACCTGCCGTAGGGGTGATGGTGGCCGATCAGGTCGCCGGGGAGTCGGATCCCCGTTTCCCCACTGAACTGTTTCGCCTCGCCCGCTACGCAGAGGACGCGCCGGTAACGGGGCAGTACGAGTACAGCATAGCGGGGTGACGATGGGTGAGCGGCGCGTAGTCGTCGTGGGCGGTGGCGTCATCGGGACCTGTTGCGCCTACTTCCTCGCCAAGAGGGGCGCCAAGGTAACCCTGCTCGAGCGGGACGAGATCGGCCAGGGAGCCTCGTTCGGCAACGCGGGGTGCATTGCCCCCGGTCACGGGCCGATCAACAAGCCGGGGCGCCTGCGCCAGGCTCTCGAATCGGTGTTCGATGACACTTCTCCCCTGTACATCGCTCCGCGGTTCGACCCGTCGCTAATCAAGTGGCTGTGGGCCTTCGCCCGCAATTGCTCCGCTCTGCACCAGCAGCACTCGATGCAGGCTCTGGCGCCCTTGGGACATGTCAGCGTCGAGTTGTTCGACCGACTCGTCGTGGACGAGGCCATAGACTGCGCATACCGGCGAGAGGGTTATTACGATGTCTTTCTCACCGACAGCAGGTTCATGGCCACGCAGGAGGAAGCCAACCTTGCGCGGGAGCACGGTTACCGACCGGAGCTGTTGGATGGAGCCGACATGCGCGAGCGGGAGCCGGCCCTGAAGAAGGGAATAGTTGGCGCGGTGTTCTACCCCGAGGCGGCGAGCATCGACCCACATCGGTTCGTGACCGGACTTGCCGATCGGACGGAGCGCGCGGGTGCGGAAATGCGAACGCGCACGGAGGTTGCAGAGGTGACCGTTCGCGGCCGATCCGTCTCGGGCGTGCGCCTCGGCGACGGAGAAGTGGTGGAGGCAGACGCGGTGGTGCTCGCGACCGGTGCGTACTCGCCGGAGCTCTACCGACGGCTTGGGCTCGATATGCCACTTCAGCCGGCCAAGGGATACCACCGGGATCGAAAACCGAAGCCGGGCGAGACACCGGCGCTGCGCAGCACCTGCATGCTCGGCGAGAGGTCGGTGTTCTGCACTCCGATGGATGGATTCGTCCGCTTCGCCGGCACGCTAGAGTTCTCGGGAGT
Source organism: Gemmatimonadota bacterium (assembly GCA_039587315.1). Taxonomy (GTDB): domain Bacteria; phylum Gemmatimonadota; class Gemmatimonadetes; order Gemmatimonadales; family GWC2-71-9; genus WVYX01. Next base: position 82,333 of record JBDHIS010000007.1, read on the forward strand.
CAATCACGACGTTCGCCGATCGCGGCTCGAGCAATTGACAAGGTCGGCCTCCCAGTACTTCGAAGGAGTGGGAGAGGCGGAGTCACTCTCGGAGTGGTGCGGCCTGCGTCCCTGTATCGCGGATGGCTTACCTACGGTCGGCCCCGTTCCGGGATACACCGGGGCGTTCATTGCAACAGGGCACGCGATGCTCGGGCTCACGCTCGGTCCGGTGACGGGCAAGCTCGTATCGGACTATGTGATGGAGGGCGAACCGTCGCTCGACATCGCATCTCTCAGCCCAAACCGGTTCTGAGGACGATGCGGTTCGTATCGACCGCAGGACGTGCGCCGCCCGCCGACCTCCGCACCGCAGTGTTCGCCGGGCTCGCGCCCGACGGCGGCCTCTACCAACCAGCCACGCTCGAAATGCTGCCGGACGCCACGGTGGGCCGGCTCATCGGGGCTGCGCTTCAGGACACCTCTCTTCTGTTGGCCCGGCACCTGATGGGCGACGAGGTAGACGGGGACGGGCTCGCGTCGATCGTGGAAGATGCGCTCGACTTTCCCATTCCACTCGAACGCATCGACGATCGGACTTTCGTGCTGGAGTTGTTCCACGGCCCGACGCTCGCCTTCAAGGACGTGGGCGCTCGATTCATGGCGCGGCTCATGGCCGCGTTTCGTTCGGAGTCCGATTCGCCCCTTACCGTGCTCACGGCGACCTCGGGCGACACCGGCGGAGCGGTGGCGAATGCGTTCCACGACGTGCCCGGCATCCGCGTCGTCGTGCTCTATCCTGAGGGACAGGTCAGCCCGCTCCAGGAGCGCCAGTTCACCACGCTGGGAGAGAACGTGGCTGCCGTCGCCGTGGCGGGAACGTTCGATGACTGCCAGCGGATGGCGAAGGAAGCACTGGCCAATGAGAAGCTCAGGCGCGAGATTCACGTCACGTCCGCCAACTCGATCAACGTCGGGCGTTTGCTGCCGCAGATTTTCTACTACTTCCACGCCTGGACGCAACTGGCGGATCCGGCCGCCGACGTTCTGGTCTCCGTCCCATCAGGCAACTTCGGGAATCTTACTGCCGGGTTGATGGCGAAGCGACTGGGTCTCCCTGTGGCGCGCTTCGTCGCTGCGACCAACGTCAACGACGTCGTGCCGCGCTATCTCGACACCGGCCGGTTCCAGCCGCTTGCCTCGGTCAGGACGACCTCGACGGCGATGGACGTGGGAGACCCGAGCAACTTCGCGCGCATGTTGGCGTTGTTCGGTGGAGACGCGGCGCGAATGCGCGAAGCCGCCGTCGGAAGCTCCCACACGGACGACGAAACCCGCGGCGCGATCGAACGAGTCTATCAGGCGCACGGGTACGTGTTGGACCCCCACTCGGCAGTGGGGTACCTGGGACTCGAGGCGGCGCGTGCGCGCCGGCCCGGCTCCGTCGGTATCCTGCTTGCCACGGCGCACCCGGCGAAGTTTTCGGAGACCGTCGAGCCGGCGATCGGACAGACCATCGAGGTGCCGGAGAGGCTGGCAATCCTGCAGGAGCGAGATTCACGAGCGACCCGGATCGATCCGGATGCCGGCCAGCTCGAGCATTTGCTGCTATCGGGGTGACAAGGGGCCTCCCCCCAAAGAGAAACGACCCGACATCACGATGTGGTGCCGGGTCGCTCGCTCTGGCACAGAATTCTGTTAGCTGCCCGGAACCTCCGGTGGGGGTCCCAGCACGTCTTCCACCGATAGTACGTGCACCGGCCCCAGGTCGAGGGCCTGTACTCCTGCCTCGATCTGCTCCCGGTCACCCACCACGATCACCGCAACGCGCTGCGGGTCGATGTACTCACGCGCCACGCGCATTACGTCCTCCTTGGTGACCGCCAGTATCTGCTGCACATACTCGTTGAAGTAGCCTTCCGGCAGCTCGTGTATATAGAGTTGTCCCAGCTGTCCTGCAATGGCCGAGACCGCCTGGAATCGTGACGGGAACCGAAGTGCCACGAAGTTCCGCGCCCGCGTCATCTCACCTTCGGTCACATCCTCGAGAATCGCGTCGAGCTCCTTGAAGAACTCCACGAGCGCGCTGTCGGTGACGGCCGTCTGCACTGCCGCGTACGCTGTGAAGGCACCGGGCAACAGGTTGAAATCAAAATACGACCTGGCGCCATATGTGTATCCCTTGTCCTCGCGCAGGTTCTGGTTGATGCGGGAGGCGAAGGACCCGCCCAGGATGGTGTTCATCACCGTGAGCGCGTAGTAATCCTCGGTCTTGCGATGCACGCCGATGCGGCCGATCCGGATCTCGGACTGCGCGGCGCCCGGCTTGTCCACCAGGATCACCTCGCGACTCTGGATTTGCTGCGGTTGGGTGTGCGTACTGGTAGGAACGCTCCCGGGACTCCAGTCGCCGAACACGCTCTCGAGCCTCTCCGTGATCTCGTCGCGCGAAACGTCACCGACCACGACGACAACCGAGTTGTTGGGAACGAAGAACGTCCGGTGAAACTCCCTCAGGTCGTCGACGCTCATCTCGGTGAGGCTCTGGGCAGTACCCAGGAAGGGTATTCCGTACGGATGAGCGTCGCCGAACAGTGTCCGGTCGTAGATGACCTGCGCGATCGCCCGCGGCTCGTCGTGGGCCTGCACCATTTGGGTGAGGCGCTGGCGTCGTTGCCGGTCCACCTCCTCGACGGCGAATTGCGGCCGCAGCACTACGTCGGCCAGAAGCGGAAGCGCCTCGTCCAACATCGACAGCGGCGTGTGCAGGGCAATCGAGGTCGTGTGTTCACCGCTTCCCACTCGGATGGACGCGCCGAGGAAATCGATCGCCTCCGAGAGCTCCAACGCATTCAGCTCGCCGGCACCCTCGTCGAGCATCGTAGCGGTCATGCTTGCCAGGCCGGGCTGCGAATCGGGATCATCCGCCTGGCCGACCTTTACAATGATGTTGATCTGCACCAGCGGGACGTTTCGCTTGGGCATGTACATGACCTGCAATCCATTCGAGAGCTCGTAGCGCTCGATGGACGGCAGGCTGAGCGTCGGAGGCGGCCCCAGCTCTGGTGGTTGGCTGCGGTCGGGTGCCTGTGCCTCCAGGCCCTCGGACGAGAGCAGGAGGACGCCCAGCGCTCCAGCGCAGAACAGGATTCGTGTAGTGCGCATCTCTGGCCCCTCTCTACTCGGTGCTGGGCCGCCCGGCGGCCAGCTCGGGTTTGCCCTGCGGGACTATGCTCAAGACGACGCGCCCGTCGTCGCGCAGGAAGGTCTGGATGGCGGACTGGATGTCGGTGGGCCCGAGCGACATGTAGCGGCTGAGGTCCTCGTTGAAGTAGTCTGGGTTGCCGGTGCGGGTGTAGTAGGCGTTCAGAGCATCGGCCTTTCCGCCAAAGCCGCCGATCCGCTCCAGCCGGTCCAGGAAGGAGGCCTCGTACCCGTTCTGGATCCGCTGGACTTCTCGCTTCGAGGGTGGCTCGGCCTTGAGCCTGTCCAGCTCTTCCTGGATCACCGTCTCGATCTCGTCGAGACTGTGACCTGCGCGGGCGGTGGAGATTATGCAGAACTGCGAGGACATCGCGCTCGATCCCTGGAACGAGAACACGTCTTGAGCGATCTGCAGGTCGTACACCAGTCTGCGGTAGAGCCGTGACGTCTTCCCGTCGGTGAGCACGCCACTGACGATGTCCATCTCGGCGTCACCAGGCGTGTGGAGGGGTGCCGTGAGCCAGCACATGTAGATACGCGGCAACTGCACCCGGTCCTCCAGGACCATGCGCTTCTCGTAGGCCAGATACGGAGTGGGCGCAGTTATGGGCGCCGGCTTGCCCCGACCCTCGACATCGCTGAACCAGTGCTCTACCAGGCGCCGCGTCTCTTCGGTGTCGATGGCCCCCGCGATGGAAAGACTCGCGTTGGCCGGCGTGTAGTAGGTGTTGAAGAACTCGACGACGTCTTCGTGGCTCGCCGCACTCAGGTCCTCCATCGACCCGATCGTCGGCCAGCTGTATGGGTGGTCCGGGGCGTACATCGACGAATCGAGCGTCAGGAACGCCATTCCGTACGGTCGGTTCTCGTACGACTGCCTGCGCTCGTTCTTCACCACGTTGCGCTGGCCGTCGACCGTCTCGGGTGACAGCGATCCGAGCAGGTGTCCCATGCGGTCCGACTCCAGGAACAGAGCCAGCTCGAGCGCGTTGCTGGGGATGTCCTCCCAGTAGTTCGTGCGGTCTGAGTTCGTGGAGCCGTTGTTGTTGCCGCCGGCCGACTCCAGCCACTCGTCGAACTTGCCCTCAGGCACGTTCTCAGAGCCCTCGAACAGGATGTGCTCGAAGAGGTGCGCGAACCCGGTCCGGCCGGGCTTCTCCCTGCCCGAACCCACGTCGTACCACATGTTCACGCTCACCGTCGGGGTCGTGTGATCCTCGTGCAGGATCACGTTGAGCCCGTTGGGGAGCACGAACCGCGTGTAGGGGACCTCGATCTGCGTCTCTTGGGCGGGCGCGGCCGCCGGCAGCAGAGCCACGGCGGCCAGCACCGCTAGACAACGTCTCATTTGGTCTTCCTCGTAACTCTCAGGTTGGACGGGACTCTCGGTGAAAGTAGTACCGACGAGACTTGAAAAAGGTTGCCCGATCAGAAGAACACGACGTACAGCGCCATCGTCAGGACGACGACACCGATACACAGAGCGTCGAACAACCGGTCCTTGGGCTGCATTACCGCGGCGCTCGCCTCGGCCCGTTCAGCCGCAGATACCGGTGGGGGCGGGCTGGACAGCGACATCCCCACCATCAGTGCTATGAGGAGGAGGCCCGCCACCCACATCTGGTTGAGGAACGCCATCTCCGGCCACAGGATCTTGATTCCGATCGTCGCCGGCAATGTGGCCGCCATGGTGGCCGCCGCCGCTCCCGCGGTGGTTCGGCGCCAGAACAAGCCGCCCAGGAAGACGACTGCAACTCCCGGCGTGACGAGGCCCCAGAACTCCTGGGTGTAGCTGTAGATCCGCTCGAAGCTGAGCAGGAACGGCGCCCATGCGCCGGCGATCAGCAGGAACGCCACGGTACTCCAGCGGCCCACCGTGATGAGGTGCCGCTGTGAGCTGTCCGGCCGCAGGTGCCGCTGGTACACGTCAACCGTGAAGATGGTAGCGGCCGAGTTGAGCATGGAGTCCAGGCTCGACATGATGGCGGCGAGCAGGGCGGCGAACATCAAGCCGAACAGCCCGCTCGGCAGCAGACGCTGCAGCAGCATGGGGTAAGCCATGTCGGAGCGCGTCAGATCCTCGGAGTACAGCACCCAGGCGATGACTCCGGGGATGACCACGATAAGCGGGATCAACAGCTTGAGGTAGGCGGCAAACACGATCCCGTAGCGGCCCTGCCGCAGGTCACGGGCCGCCAGCGTCCGCTGGGTTATGAACTGGTTGGCGCCCCAGTAGAACAGGTTCGCGAGCCAGAGCCCACCGAAGAAGATGGCGAACCAGGGCAGCTCGGGATGGCTCAGCGGCAGCACGGTGTGGAACTTGTCGCCGGCCTCCTCCATCAGAACGTCCCATCCTCCGATGGCCCTCAATCCCAGGATCGTGACCACGATCCCACCGAGTATCAGCATCGTTCCCTGAATGAGGTCGGACCAGACGACGGCCTTGAGACCGCCGTACGCGGTGTACGCGCCGGCGAACACCGCGAGGATCGTGATGCCCCACCCGAGCGGAAGGTCGAAGATCGTCTGCAGCGCGAGCCCGCCCGAGTAGAGCACGGTCGCCATCGCCACGAACACGTAGGCCAGGATCATGTAGACGGCGAGCCAGCTTCGGGACCGCACGTCGAAACGGCCTTCCAGGTACTCCGGCATCGTGGTGACGCCCTGGGCCAGATACTTGGGCAGGAACCACCGCGCCACGATGATCAGCGTGATGGCTGCCATCCACTCGTACGATGCGATGGCCAGCCCGAAGTCCACTCCTGAGCCGGCCATGCCCACGAAGTGCTCCGTCGAGATGTTGCTGGCGATCAGGCTGATGCCGATCAGCCACCATGGGAGGTTCCGGCCGGCGAGGAAGTAGTCGGCGGCCTCTCGCTCGCGGCGCGAGGCCACGACGGCGACGACGGCTACGACCACGAAGTAGCCGGCGAATATGACGACGTCGAGGGTGGAGAAGTTCATTGGGCGGCGCCACGCTCCCTGCTCGGGATTTGCGTGCCCCGAAACAACTGCCACGGCTGTGTGCCGTCAAGCGCGGTGGTGGTGGTCCGGTCGTCGTGTTTATATGGGGGGACAGTCGCAGCCGTGAACCTGACGATCAACACCGAGGCCGGGGGGAGACCCGATGAGCAAGCGCGATAGAGGCGGGGCTGGTGGAGGCGAAAAGGGCGGGCGCGACGACATCACCCGCCGACAGGCGATCAAACTCGGCGTCCTCGGTGTCGGTGGGGCCGTGCTGGGAGAGGGATGTGCGGGCTCGCAGCCGCAGGAGGCGGCGCCCGACCAGCGTGAGCAGCAGCCGGTATCGGAGCAGCCCTTCGCGGCTCCTTCGATGGACGTCGTCCGCATCGGCTTCGTGGGCGTTGGCGGAATGGGGAGCGTGCACTGCCGGAACCTGCTCAGGATCGAGGGCGCTCAGCTCGCCGCGATCTGCGACATCGTGCCCGAGAAGGTGACCCGTATCCAGGATCTGGCAGTGGAAGCCGGGCAGCCCCGGCCCACAGGGTACTCGCGCGGCGAGTACGACTTCGTGCGCATGTGTGAGGAGGAAGACCTGGACCTGGTCTACACGGCAACCCCGTGGCGCTGGCACGTCCCGGTGTGCGTTGCCGCGATGAAGAACGGGAAGCACGCCGCGACCGAGGTGCCGGCTGCCGTGACTATCGACGAGTGCTGGGAGCTGGTGGAGACCGCCGAGACGCTCCAAAAGCACTGCATCATGATGGAGAACGTGAACTACGGCCGCTGGGAGATGATGGTGTTCCACATGGTTCGTCTGGGGCTGTTCGGCGAGGTGCTCCATGCGGAGGGTGGGTATCTGCACGATCTCCGAGGCATAAAGTTCAGCTCCGAGGGGGAGGGGCTGTGGCGTCGGGCGCACTCGTGGCGGCGCAACGGCAACCTGTACCCTACGCACGGGCTCGGGCCGGTGGCCAACTGCATGGACATCAACCGGGGCGACCGGTTCGACTACCTGGTGTCGATGAGCGGCCCGTCACGAGGCCTCCAGGAATACGCGATCGCCCACTTCCCGCCCGAGTCTTCGCAGCGGCAAGAGCGGTTCGCGTTGGGCGACGTCAACACCAGCATCATCAAGACCGCACTGGGCAAGACGATCTACGTGGTGCACGACACCAACCTCCCGCGACCCTACAGCCGCATCAACACGGTGCAGGGCACCAAGGGACTGTTTGCGGGCTTTCCCAACCGCGTGTACATCGAGGGGCGCAGTCCCGGGCACGGGTGGGAAGATCCCGAGGGCTATTTGGAGGAGTTCGAGCACCCGCTGTGGAAGGCCAAGGGAGACATTGGAGAGGGAGTCGGCCACGGCGGGATGGATTACCTGGAGGACTACCGTCTGATCAAGTGCCTGCGCGAGGGCAAGGCTACGGACATGAACGTGTACGACGCGGCCGCGCTGAGCGCGGTAACTCAGCTCTCCGAGTGGTCGGTTGCCGACAAGAGTCGGCCGATGGACTTCCCGGACTTCACTCGGGGCCGGTGGGAGACGAACCCGCCGCTCGGGATCGTGGGGGCGTAGCGATAACGTACGCCTCCATCGCGTAGTACTCGGGAAGCCCCAGCAGGTCGGCGCGGGCCGCTGTCTCGAGGTTGCGGGCCTCGACGCGTTGCCAGAACTCGCGGTCGTCGTACCCTCCGGGAAACGGCGCGACGTCTTTTTGGGACTGATGCTTGAAGATTGCGAAGATCTTCCGCTTCAGCTCCTCCTCCGAGAGTGGCACCAACACGTCGGCTTCCGTGAGAGACCACTCTTCCCACGCTCCGCGGTAGAGCCACACCTCGGGGTCGGGCCCGTCGTGGAGCGCCAGAGCTCGCTCGATAGCTGCCTTGCACATTCGGTGAGTGCCGTGGGGGTCTGACAGGTCGCCCGCGACGAACACCAACTCGGGCGCCACCTCTTTCAGCAGGCTCAGCACTATCTCCACGTCCTCGTCCCCCACGGGCCGCTTGCGTACTTCGCCAGTGCGATAGAAGGGCAGGTTCAGGAACCGGCCGGTCGAAGGCGGGAGGCCCAACACGGCGATCGCCGCGATCGCTTCCGATTCGCGAATCACGCGTTTGAGAGCCTGCGACTCGGGACTGTCCACGTCGCCGGGCTGCTTTCCCTTCAGGCCAGCCTCGATCGCGTGTCGCACCGACCGCAGGTGCTCGGGGTCGAGACCCAACGTGGGCGCCGCACGCTGCACGAAGCTCAAGTGCCGGCGCAGGTCATGGTCGAAGACGGCGATGTTGCCGCTCGTCATGTAAGCCACTGTGACGGCGTTGCCGTTTTCCCACAACTTTCGCAGCATCCCTCCCATCGAGATCACGTCGTCGTCGGGATGGGGTGAGAATACGACGACGCGCCTCTCACTCGGGAGACGTGATCGGCCCCGCACCTTGTCGCGCAGCCGGTTGAACACCTCTCCATTGAGTTCGCCGGGAGTACTGCGGCCCGCCAGCAGCGAGCTGAGATGGTTGTCTCGGTAATCGGGGGCAGAGAGCTTGAGTACCGCTTTGCCGGTGCGTCCGGCCAGCCAGACCACCGCGCGCTCCTGTGCCTCGGGCGTCCATTCGACGGCGCCACTCAGCCACGGTGTCGCAACGCGGGTCAGCTCGCCCGCCGCGGGCAGGTCGAGGTACACGGTGACCCCGTCGCGCTCCTGTAGGTAGGTGGCGGTGACCTCCGGCGTGACATTGCCCTCGACGGCGCGTCTGACGATCGCCGCCTTGTGCTCGCCGGTGGCGATGAGCGCTATCTCCTTCGCATCCAGGATCGTGGCCACACCCATCGTGATTGCTTCGGCAGGCACGTTGTCCTCGCCGAAGAAATCGGCCGCGGCGTCCCTCCGGGTGATCGTGTCCAGGGTGATCAGTCTGGTTCTCGACTCGGGCGGCGAACCGGGCTCATTGAACCCGATGTGGCCGCTGCGCCCGATCCCCAGGATCTGCAGGTCGATGCCTCCAACATCCCGAATCCGCTCCTCGTATTCCCGGCAGTGATCCTGGACCCGGTCGCGAGGGATGGCCCCGTCGGGGATGTGGATGTTCCGCGGGTCCATGTCGATACCGGAGAAGAAGTTCTCCATCATGTACTGCCGATAGCTGTGGATGGAGTAGGGTGCCATCGGGTAGTACTCGTCGAGGTTGAACGAGATCACGTTCGCAAAGCTCACCTCGCCCAGTCGGTGCCGCCTCGTCAGCTCCCGGTAGATGCCGAGCGGCGTGCTGCCTGTGGCGAGCCCAAGGACGCAGCGGCCCCTCGCGGCGACTTCACGTTGAATGATCTCGACGGTGCGTTGGGCGAGGAGGACGGCGATCTCGTCCGCGTCCTCGACGATCCTGGTCGGAATCCGCTCAGTGGCCGATGAGGCCTCGCCTGGTCCTGGAGACGCCATAGGTGAGAATCTACGCTGCCGGCGGGAAACCGTCAGCACACGTCTGCGTTGACCCGATTGGCCGGGTCCCGTTAACGTTCGAGTAGGCAGTTCCAGCTTTTCAACCTCCCGGGGATCCTCATGTCCAGCAACGGTTCCGCATCATCCAAGGTCATGGTCCAGGGCTCGCGGCCCGACATCAGAGTGCCGATGTGCGAGGTCGCCCTGTCGGGCGGCGAGCCGCCCCTGCGTGTCTACGATACCAGCGGCCCGCAGGGACACGACGCGCGCGTCGGCCTGCCGCGGCTGCGCGACGAGTGGATTCGTGCGCGGGGGGAGTACGATGAGGTCGAGCCGTCCTACAGGCCGCCTCCGGGGAAGAAGAACTCGGAGGTGCCTCTGCCCCCGAGGTCGAAGGTGCTACGCGGCCGCGGCAACGTGACGCAGATGCACTACGCCCGAAAGGGCGAGATCACTCCGGAAATGGAGTTCATCGCTTTACGTGAGAGTCTGGAGCCCGACTTCGTGCGCTCGGAAGTGGCGCGAGGTCGCGCAATCATCCCCGCGAACATCAATCACTCCGAGAGCGAGCCGATGATCATCGGCCGCAACTTCCTCGTGAAGATCAACGCCAACATCGGGAACTCTGCCGTCAGCAGCAGCATCGAGGAAGAGGTGGAGAAGATGCGCTGGGCGACCAAGTGGGGCGCCGACACGGTGATGGATCTGAGCACGGGCGACAACATCCACGAAACCAGGGAGTGGATAGTCCGCAACTCGCCGGTGCCGATCGGCACGGTCCCCATCTACCAGGCGCTGGAGAAGGTGGATGGAGTGGCCGAGGACCTCACCTGGGAAGTGTTCAGGGACACGCTGATCGAGCAGGCAGAGCAGGGGGTGGACTACTTCACGGTCCACGCGGGCGTCCTGTTGCGGTACGTGCCGCTCACCGCACAGCGCATCACCGGGATCGTTTCGCGGGGTGGCTCCATTCTGGCCAAGTGGTGCGTGGCCCACCACCAGGAGAATTTCCTCTACACGCGCTTCGAGGAAATTTGTGAGATCCTCGCCGCCTACGACGTCAGCTTTTCGCTGGGTGACGGGCTGAGGCCCGGATCCATCGCGGACGCGAACGACGAAGCGCAGTTCGCCGAGCTGGAAACACTGGGTGAGCTGACGAAGGTGGCATGGAAGCACGACGTGCAGGTGATGATCGAGGGACCAGGGCACGTTCCCATGCACCTCATCAAGGAGAACGTGGACAGGCAGCTCGAGTTGACCCATGAGGCGCCGTTCTACACGCTCGGGCCGCTGACCACCGACATTGCACCGGGATACGATCACATCACCAGCGCCATCGGCGCAGCCATGATCGGCTCGTTCGGCACGGCTATGCTGTGCTATGTCACTCCGAAGGAGCACTTGGGGCTGCCCGACCGGGACGACGTCAAGGACGGCGTCATCGCCTACAAGATCGCGGCGCACGCAGCGGACCTGGCGAAGGGTCACCCGGGCGCGCAGCTGCGTGACGACGCTCTGAGCAAGGCACGCTTCGAGTTCCGCTGGGAGGATCAGTTCAACCTGTCGCTCGATCCGGAGACGGCGCGGCGATTCCACGATGAGACTCTGCCCGCGGACGGCGCCAAGGTGGCCCACTTCTGCTCGATGTGCGGGCCCAAGTTCTGCAGTATGAGGATCACGCAGGAGGTGCGCGACTACGCGGCTGCAAACCAGTTGTCGGAGCAGGAGGCGCTTGCGGCTGGGATGGAGGAGAAATCCCGGGAGTTCGCCAACGGCGGCGGAGAGATTTACGTGCCCGCCGGCGACGAAACAAGCTGATCGTACGGAGAGGGGGAGGGGATACATGAAGAGGCTCGTGCTGGCAGCAGCCGTGTCCGCCACGCTGGCCGCGTGCGGCGACGGATCTCCCGACAAGAAGGTCCTGCTCATCGGCCTGGACGGCATCAGGGTGGACGTGCTCGCCGAAGTTTCGACGCCGCACCTCGACTCGCTGATCGCGGCGGGCCTGTTCAGCGATGCAGCGCAGACGGCCGACCCGACCTGGAGCGGACCGTGCTGGTCCAGCATGCTCACCGGAGTCTGGCCCGAGAAGCACGGAGTCTACAACAACAGGTTCGAGGGCAAGAATTACACTGCGTATCCTGACTTCCTCACCCGCCTGGAACAGGTCGACTCGACCTTCCGTACCTTCGCCGTGGTGGACTGGCCGCCGCTCAGTTCGGAGGTGTCGGGCGGACCGCTATTGTCGGACGCCATCGACCGGCTGCTGCTCTTCAGTGGAGACGAGTTGGGCTACGGAGTGGCCGACTCCGTCTCCGTGAGCGCAGCGGTGGAGTACCTGGAGACAGGCGACCCGGATGCGGCGTTCGTCTACGTCGGCAACGTGGACGAGGTGGGGCACGCGACCAGCACTCTCGCGCCCGAGTACAGAGCGGCGATGGAAGTAGCGGACGCGCAGGTGGGCGCGCTCGTTGCCGCGGTGAGGCGGCGACCGAACTATGCTGACGAGGATTGGCTGATCCTGGTGAGCACTGATCACGGTAGAACCGATGACGGCGGCCATGGTGGCTACTCACCGCAGGAGGCGACGATCTTCTATCTGGCGTCCGGACCATCCGTCGCGCGCGGCGCTCCGGAGCAGTATCCCGAAATAGTGGACGTTGCGGTGACGGCGCTGTCTCACCTCGGAGTCGAGATAGACCCCGCGTGGCAACTCGATGGGAAGGTAGTGGGTCTAGAGAGCAGGCAGTGATCCCAGCGGCGCGCCTCGAGCAGCTGAACGCCGCCTACGAGCAATGCTTCGGCATGAGGCGGCGGGATGCCTATCTCGTCGTGGCGCCCGGTCGCGTGAACCTGATCGGCGAGCACATCGACTACAACGGGCTCGCCGTTCTCCCGATGGCGATCCAGCGCAACATCGCCCTACTGTCCTCACCGCGTACTGACGGTGCCGTGCGTGTCGCCAACATCAGTGCGGAGTTCGGCACGCGGAGTTTCGAGGTGGAGAGCGAGATCGAACCGTTTCCACCCGGGGATTGGGGCAACTATGCGAAGGCGGCGGTTCAGGCGCTCGCTGCTCGGTTCGGTGCCGGCAGAGGATTCGATGCGGTGTTGGGTTCCGACCTGCCGGTGGCCGCCGGGCTCAGTTCTTCCTCCGCACTGCTCGTAGCGACGGCGCTTGCGTTCGTGACGGCAAACGACATCGTAGTGCAGCCGCTCGAGTTGATGGAATTAGCGGCCGAGGCAGAGCGCTACGTCGGGACACGGGGTGGGGGAATGGACCAGGCAATTTGTCTCGGTGCGGTGGAGCAGGCGGCTCTGAGGGTCGAGTTCGACCCGGTGCGGTTTACGCCGAGACGAATTCCGGCCGACTGGCGCTTCGTGGTGATTTCGAGTCGGCAACGGGCAGAGAAGTCAGGCGCGGCGCGCGACATTTACAACCGACGTACCCAGGAATGCCGTGAGGCGCTCGCCTCAGTGCTGAGCCACCTCGATCTGCCGCCGATCATCGATTCGTACTCCGGACTGCTTGGCGCGGTGGGAGCGTCGCGGCTGCTGGATATTGGGGACGGCGTCTTGGACGACGCCCTGAGGCGCCGCTTCAGACACGTCGTAACGGAATCGACCCGAGTGAACGAAGCGGAGGCCGCGATGGCAGCTGAGGACCTCGGTGAGTTCGGCCGCGTCCTGACCGAGTCCCACGCGAGCCTGCGGGACGACTACGAGGTGAGCACCCCCGGGCTAGACGGGATAGTCGAGGCCGCTCTCGCCGCGGGCGCCGATGGCGCGCGACTCACGGGTGCCGGATTGGGCGGTTGTGCGGTCGCGGCGTGCTCGGAGGGGGCGGCCGACTCGCTGGTTGCGGGGCTCGCGGCGCGGTACGACCATGAGGATCAGGTGTTCGTGGCGGAGCCTTCCGGTGGGGCGTCCGTCATCGCACTCTAAGGTCTGGCCGAGGGCGTGCGAAACACCGCCGCCCGGCAGATCGTAGTTAGAATGCGCATCTACGCTTCATTGCCCTGACGGAGAGCACAATGCCCGAAGAAGTTGCGATCCTGATATTCACGGCGCTGGTCGGCACGTTCTCGATCTTCGGTCTCAAGATCCTCGTGTCGGCACGCAAGGGGCGTGGCGGCGTGATTGACAAGGAAGAAGTGCAGCGTCTAGCCGAAACGGTGGAGGGGTTGCAGGATCAGATGTTTCAGGTACGCGACGCAGTGAGCGAACTCCACGAACGGGTTGACTTCGCCGAGCGGCTCCTCACGCGGGGTGAGAAGCGGGGCGACGCGGGCTAGAGCAGCCCCACCTTCGGCAGCACTCGGAAGACCCCGGCCCCCGCCACGAATGCCACCATCAGAAACGCGATCCCCACGGCAGTGCTTCCGTACAGCAGATAACCGGTCCCGAACAGCGCCGAGTAGACTGCGAGGCAGCCCAGGAACCAGCCTGCCATCCCCGCGGCCGCGCTACTGCTTGCCTTGCCGGTCCGCACCGCTGCGCGCCATCCGCGTGGGAACGGTCGGACCTTGTCATAGAAGGCCTGCAGCGTGGCAGTGTCGTCGGGTGGCGTGAGCATCGTTACCGTGAGCCACACGACGGTAGTAATCGCAACCCCCAACAACAGCGCCAGTGAGGGATGGAGCGCGGTGAACCCCAGCGCCTCGTGCACGAACGTGAAGTAGAACGCGACGCAGAACGAGATGACCATTCCGGACAGCTCGCTCCACGCGTTCACCCGCCACCAGAACCACCGCAGCAGGAAGATCAGTCCCGTGCCGGCTCCGATCTGCAGCAGGATCTGGAACGCTTGCATTGCGTTCTCCAGCCACAGGGCCACGATCGAGGCGAGCACGATGAGCATCACAGTGGAGAGACGACCGACCAGCACGTAGTGACGCTCGTCCCGGTCGCCCACCAGGAACCGCCGGTAGAAGTCGTCCACGATGTAGGACGCGCCCCAGTTCAGGTGGGTGCTGATGGTGGACATGAAGGCTGCCGCGAGCGACGCGACCACCAGGCCCAGGAGTCCGTGCGGTACGAATACGAGCATCGCCGGATACGCGAGGTCGTTGCGCACGATTGACGGGTCGAGGTTGGGGAACCGCGCGATGATCGACTCTAGGTTCGGATAGACGACGAGCGAAGCGAGGGCTACCACGATCCACGGCCACGGGCGCAGGGCGTAGTGCGCCACGTTGAACCACAAGGTGGACAACATCGAGTGGTTCTCGTCGCGCGCCGCCAACATGCGCTGCGCCACGTACCCGCCACCCCCCGGCTCCGAACCGGGGTACCAGGTGCTCCACCACTGCACGGCGACCGGAATCAGGAAGACCGCGGCTGCAGTTTGCCAATCGCTGAAGTCCGGAAGCAGGGCGAGTTTGTCCGTGACGGCCGGGTTGGAGACGAGGCCGGACAGGCCGCCCACGGCGGGGTGGGCGAGCGCGTAATACGCAGCGGCCAGAGATCCGACCATCGCTATCACGAACAGCAGAAGATCCGTGACGACGACGCCCCAGAGGCCCGAGGTCGCCGAGTACAGTACGGTCACGGTGCCGGCGACTATAACGGTCGTGAACTTGTCCACGCCCAGCAGCACGCCCCCGATCTTGATCGCCGCGAGCGAGACGCTGGCCATGATCATCACGTTGAAGAACACGCCCAGATAGAGGGCCCTGAAGCCGCGCAGGAATGCCGCCGGACGGCCCGTGTAGCGGAGCTCGTAGAACCCCATGTCGGTGAACACGCCCGAGCGGCGCCACAGCTTGGCGTAGAAGAACACCGTGCACATGCCGGTGATCAGAAACGCCCACCACAACCAGTTCTGGCTCACTCCACCCGAGCGCACTAGGTCCGTCACGAGGTTGGGTGTGTCGGTGGAGAAGGTCGTTGCGACCATCGACGTGCCCAGCAACCACCAGGGAAGGCGCCGGCCCGAGAGGAAGAACTCCGTGGTGCCCGATCCCGCGCGCCGCGCGAAGACGAGGCCCACCGTAACCGCCACGACGCCGTACAGCACGACGACGAGCCAATCCAGATTCGTGAGCTGCATGCGCTAGGATTCTCTTCGCTGCGCCGGGAACCAGGCGGCGAGGTCTTCCGGGTAGGCGCCCTCGCTCACGAGCTCGCGGAGCCTGACCGTTACGCTCGTCTTGTCATCCGGATAAGTGAGGCCGGCCCACTTGTCCTCTGAGCGCAGCGCCTTGAGACGCGCCTGCCCATCGGACACCATGCTGCTGACAACGTCGCCGATGATGAACTCCCCATGGGGGTCGGTGGCGTGCTCGAGGACGAAGCGCGTGAACAGCTGCTCCAGGACCGGGAAGATGGCCGGAGTGAAGCCCCACAGGTTCATCGACACGAGCTCGGCGCCACCCAGGGTGTGCGGCTTGCCGTCGGGTGTGGTCCCCAGAATGCGATCTCCCTCGCGGCGGATGTCCTGGATCTCCATCGCCGACTCGACGTAGTCGTCCTCACCCACGGTGCAGATGCCCCGTGAGACTCCGCCGGAGGGGGAAAGCGTCTCCTCCAGCCTGTATCCCACGAGCGCGAACTCGGGCGTCTCAGACGCGGCGGTCTCGGTGAGGTGGGCTGCCAGCCGGGCGTATGCTGCCGCGCCGTAGAAGTCATCCGCGTTCGCCACGGCGAACGGGCCCTGCACGTAGTCCGCGGCCGCCAGGACCGCGTGGGCGGTGCCCCAGGGCTTCGTGCGGCCGGCCGGGACTTCGAGCCCGGGCGGGACGTTCCACAGCTCCTGAGCCGCGTATGCGAGGCGAGCGGGCCCCCCCAGGAGCCGATCCATGTGGCTCCGGAACTCCCCCTCCATCTCCGGCCTGATGACGAGCACCATGTCAGAGAAGCCGGCTCGCGCTGCATCATAGACCGCGTAATCCAGCATGGCCTCGCCGCCGGGGCCCACGGGCTCGAGCTGCTTGGCCGACCCGAACCGGCTAGACACGCCGGCGGCGAGAATGACGAGAGCGGGGCGTTGGGTCACGCCGCAAGTTATTGTCGTGCAACCACTTGTCAAGAAATAGCCGGCGGCGCTGGCGCCGGTCCGTACAGGGAACATCCGGCCTCCAACTCCCGTTTTACCAAGTGTTGGCGGCGATGCCAAGTCGTTGTGCTGCTTGGACGTACGGCGCCTCCGGATTGAAGGTGCAACGGTCACGTGGGGTGGGGCATCTAAGGAGGTAGAAGGGAGCGAACCATGACTGCAGGCAGCCTAGCTTTCGAAGCGTTCTTGTCCGGCCAGTGCCCCGCCGTCCCCGGTGCGAACCGGCGCGGTCGGCGTCAGGCGCCCAGGGTCCAGGACTACTGTCTGTACGACGAGGAACGCGGGCTGCTCGGCACCGTGCACGGTCCCCGCAACCGGCCCGAGCTCGGAAGGAACGCTCCCACACTGTTGTTGGATCGCGCGTAGGGGAGTAGCCAGCAGGCCTCGTAGTTCTCTGTCGCCCCGCGCGCGTGCCCAAGGCCCCGCCATCCGTTCTCGGGTGTCGGGGCTTCGGTTTGCCTTGCACCCCTCGCTATCTTTGAACATGGATTCCCGCAACTTGCCGGGCGCCCGGCCCCGACGAGACACGTCATCCCCTAACCGACATCGCCAGTGAGCCTGCTCCACCTCTACCGCACCCCGGGCATATCAGCTGCACGGCTGAATGCTCTCCTGCTCGCGGTGCAACAGCGAATCACGCCCGACATCGAGACCATCCGGACCGAGTACTGCTTCAACGTCGACGCATCCGACGCGCTTTCGGATTCGGAGAGGGAGACCCTCATCTGGCTCCTGAGTGAGACCTTCGAGCCGGACGGGCTCCGCGACCGGAGTTTCTTGAAGGGCTCGAACGGACTCCTGCTCGAGGTGGGACCACGGATGAACTTCACCACCGCGTGGTCCACCAACGCTGTGGCGGTGTGCCACTCCTGCGGGCTGGCCAAGGTGCGGCGGATCGAGCGCTCGCGGCGCTACCTGCTGGATTCCGCCGCGCCCGTGAGTGACGAGCAGCGTGCCGCCTTCTTGGCCGAAGTGCACGACAGGATGACCGAGACCGAGTACGCCGAGCCGCTGCAGACATTCGAGACGGGGGTGAGTCCCGAGCCGGTGTTCGAGATCCCGGTGCTGGAGGAGGGGCGGGCCGCGCTCGAGCGGATCAACCGGGGAATGGGACTGGCGTTCGACGATTGGGATCTCGACTACTACACGGGGTTGTTCCGCGACAAGGTGGGCCGCAACCCCACCAACGTCGAGTGCTTCGACATCGCGCAGTCCAACAGCGAGCATTCGAGACACTGGTTCTTCAAGGGGAAGCTGGTGATCGACGGTGAGGAGGTGCCGAAGCACCTCATCGCCATGATCAAGGAACCCCTCGACGCCAATCCGAACAACAGCGTCATCGCATTCAACGACAACTCCAGCGCCATCCGTGGCTACACCGTACGCACGATCTTGCCGTCCCGTCCCGGTGAGCCGTCGGCATTCGTCGGGGCGGACCTCGAACACCACATCATCTTCACAGCCGAGACCCACAACTTCCCCTCCGGTGTAGCGCCGTTTCCCGGAGCGGAGACCGGAAGCGGAGGAAGGATCCGCGACACTCATGCAGCGGGACGCGGCTCCCACTACGTGGCCGGCACCGCTGCCTACTGCGTGGGCAACCTGCGCATCCCAGGTTACGAATTGCCGTGGGAGGATCCGTCCTTCAGGTACCCCGGCAACCTCGCCTCGCCGCTCGAAATCGAGATCGAAGCCTCTGACGGCGCGTCCGACTACGGCAACAAATTCGGCGAGCCGCTGATCCAGGGTTACACGCGCTCCTTCGGAATGCGTCTCCCCGGGGGAGAGCGGCGCGAGTGGATCAAGCCGATAATGTTCTCGGGCGGCATCGGCCAGATAGACGCTCGGCACACAGAGAAGGAACAGCCCGAGCCCGAAATGCTGGTCGTCAAGCTGGGTGGGCCTGCATACCGAATCGGAATGGGAGGTGGCGCGGCGTCGAGCATGGTGCAGGGCGAGAACGTGGCCGAGCTGGACTTCAACGCGGTGCAGCGCGGCGACGCCGAAATGGAGCAAAAGGTGCACCGGGTGATCCGCGCGTGCGTGGAGCTGGGAGATGACAATCCCATCGTGAGCATCCACGACCAGGGAGCGGGCGGCAACTGCAACGTGCTCAAGGAGATCGTCAGTCCGGCCGGTGCACGGATCGGGATTCGGGACGTGCCGGTGGGTGACGATACCCTTTCCGTGCTCGAGATCTGGGGCGCCGAGTATCAGGAGAACGACGCGCTGCTGCTACGGCCGGCGCACGCCGGGTTGTTCAAGGAGCTGTGCGAGCGCGAGAAGGTACCGTTCGCGTACGTCGGCCGGGTCACGGGAGACGGACGCGTCGTGGTGCACGATTCCACGGACGATACGACGCCCGTGAACCTCGATCTGGACCACGTGCTCGGCGACATGCCCCAGAAGCGGTTCGATCTCGAGCGGATCACGCCCGCGCTGAAGCCGCTGGCCTTGCCGGACGGGCTCACGGTGAGGGACGCGCTGGACCGCGTGCTGCGCCTCCTGTCCGTAGGCTCGAAGCGGTTTCTCACGACCAAGGTGGACCGCAGCGTCACGGGCCTAATTGCACAGCAGCAGTGTGTGGGCCCGCTCCAGCTCACCGTGGCCGACGTAGCCGTGATCGCGCAGAGCCACTTCGCCACGACCGGCGCCGCCACCGCCATCGGGGAGCAGCCCCTCAAGGGTCTGGTGGACATGGGCGCCATGGCTCGCATGAGCGTGGGCGAGGCGCTCACGAACCTCGTGTGGGCACAGGTGAGTGCGCTCGAGGACGTGCGCTGCTCCGGCAACTGGATGTGGGCCGCCAAGCTACCGGGTGAGGGAGCCGCGCTGCACGACGCGGCCGTGGCCATGCGCGACATCATGCTGGATCTCGGCATCGCGGTGGACGGGGGCAAGGACAGCATTTCGATGGCCGCGCGCGCTCCGGACGGAACCGGCGCCGACGAGACCGTGAAGGCGCCGGGCTCGCTGGTGATCTCGGCGTACGTCACGTGTCCCGATATCACGAAGACGGTCACTCCGGATCTCAAGCTCCCGGGTCGGGGCCGTCTGCTCTACGTGGATCTGGGCGGAGGTCGGCACCGGCTTGGCGGCTCGGCGCTGGCGCAGGTGCTCGGGCAGGTCGGCGACACGTCGCCCGACGTGGAGGACGCAGGACTCCTCAAGCGCGCGTTCGAAGCCGTCCAACAACTGGTTGCCGAGGGACGCGTGACGGCGGGTCATGACCGCTCCGACGGCGGGCTGGTTACCACGCTCCTGGAGATGGCCTTCGCGGGCAACTGCGGGATCGAGGTTGACCTGGATGCCGCCGCGGACGCGATCGAACTGCTTTTCTCCGAGGAGCTGGGCTTCGTGCTCGAGATCATGCCGGAGAACGAAGCGTACGCGCTCGACGTGTTCGAGCGGGCCGACGTGCCGTGCTCGGCGGTCGGCACGACCGCCGCCGACTCGAGCGTCTCGATCAGCGTGGGCGGCGAAGTGGTGCTTCGCGACGACGTGCGCTACCTGAGGGATCTGTGGGAGGCTACGAGTTTCGAGCTCGACCTCCTGCAGGCCGATCCCAAACTGGTGGAAGAGGAACGTACGGGGCTGCGCGAGCGTTCCGGCCCCAGGTTCTCGCTGCCGTACGAGCCGGAGTCGACCGCGCCCGCGATCCTCGAGCGCCCCGCCAAGCCGCGGGTCGCGATACTGCGCGAGGAGGGATCGAACGGCGATCGCGAGATGACCTCCGCCTTCTACGCAGCGGGCTTCGAGCCGTGGGACATAGCCATGTCCGATCTCCTCTCCGGCCGCGCCGGCCTGGAAGGGTTCAACGGCCTGGTGTCGGTCGGCGGGTTCAGTTACGCGGACGTGCTGGACTCCGCCAAGGGGTGGGCGGGTGTGATCCGTTTCAACGAAGGGCTCAGACGTCAGTTCGAGTCGTTCCGAGATCGGCCAGACACGTTCAGTTTGGGTGTGTGCAACGGCTGCCAGCTGCTGGCCCTACTGGGCTGGGTGCCGTGGCACGGCATCCCGGACGCCAAGCAGCCGCGCTTCATCCAGAATTCCTCGGGGCGCTTCGAGTCACGCTTCGCCGCGGTCCAGATCCAGGAGAGCCCGGCTATGATGCTGCGCGGAATGGCCGGGGCGACGCTGGGTGTCTGGGTGGCGCACGGCGAGGGTCGCGCCTTCTTCCCTGACGAGGCGGTCCTGGGGCGGGTCGAGGGCGAGGGACTGGCCCCGGTGCGGTTCGTCGACGACGAGAACTGCGTCACCGAGGCTTACCCGTTCAATCCCAACGGATCTCCCAAGGGCATCGCCGGGCTGTGTTCCCCGGACGGACGCCACCTCGTGATGATGCCGCATCCGGAACGGACGTTCCTGCCGTGGCAATGGGGCTGGATGCCGGAGGAGTGGCGGCGCACGATGGCTGCATCGCCGTGGCTCCGGATGTTCCAGAACGCAAGGGAGTGGTGCGAGGGGTCCCAGGGCTAACCCGTTTACAAGCCGGGTACTTCGAGCGATACTGCTGCTTCGGAAACCACCATGACGTGGAGCAAGTGAATGCCTGATAAGATCACGCTCGACCAGTTCGTGAAGAAGATGGAAGATCTGCACGAGGACATGACGGCGGGCTCGTTCAAGCACGGCGAGTACGACCAGCGGCTCGCGCGCCTCATCGCCGAGCTGCGGGAGCGCAAGCTCGATGCGGACAGAGAGAAGATCACGGAGACTCTGACCGAGCTCCAGACGCGCCGCATCATCACTCCGTCGGTGCGGATGCACCTCGAAGGCCGGCTGGGGCTGACCTGACCGCATGCCGGGCGGCGGCCCAGTCGCCGCCCCATCTCTCTCCTCCGCTCCACGGTCAAACGGCGTAGGTCGTGGCTGCCCACACGACACTCCTGCCGCGCGAGCACGGCGCATACGCCGAGCTCGCCTTCCCACTTGCCACTGGCTTGGCCGCCGGCGGCCCCACACTGGCGGGCGTCGCGTTCTCGCTGGCCGCAGTCGCGCTCTTCCTCGCCCACGAGCCGGCCGCGGTGATGCTCGGGCGGCGCGGTGCGAGGCTGCAGCAGCAGTTGGGAGGTGCGGCACGCGTTCGGCTGGGGTGGCTCACGGCAATCGGCCTCGGGGCCGCCGCGCTGGGCCTGGTCTTGGGCAGCGCCGACACGCGACTCGCGGCTCTCGTTCCTGCGGGCTTCGCGGTTCTCCTCGTGCCGGCGATGGTCCGCGGCGAGGTGAAGACTCTCGGCGCCGAGATTCTCGTGGTGGCGCACTTTTCGACCACGCTGATGCCGTTGGCAGTGGAGGGCGGAGCCGGGTGGGACTTTGCCTGGGCGGCATCGACTGTGTGGTTCGTGAGCTACACCTTGGGGACCGTCGCAGTGCACGCGCTCAAGGCCTCGCACAAGCAAACGGCGGCTGCGGGACGGCTCGGAGCAGTGGTGCCCGCGCTCTGCCTTGCAGCGATAGCGTTGGGCGTGACGGTGGCAGCCACGCACCGGGTACCCGCCCTCTGGGGGCTGGCATTGGTTCCCTCAGCGCTCGTGGTTGTGGTCGTGTGGGGGCTGCGCGTTCATCCCCGCTGGCTCAAACGTGTGGGGTGGTCGCTGGTGGCGGCGAATCTAGTAACGCTCGGGTTGCTATTGGCCGGGTAGCTGCTTCTTCGCCTTGGCTTCGTCAGCCATGCGCGCCAGGACCCGTTCGTTGAAGTCGAGTCGTTCCGTCACGTCTCCCAGTTCCTCCCGCATTCCCTCGACGCTGTCCCGCAGGTGCGTGATGGACTCGGTGAGCTGGGAGAGATCTGCGGGGGCCAGCTTTCCGCGCCACGCCAGGACTGCGCGGGTGACGATCCAGAGCCCCGTGACGCTGCCGAATGTCACGATGAGCATCTCGAGCAGGGACTGGATCTGGTACCCCTCCATGCGCGGACTCCAATTGAGGATGGACTCAAATATACCGGCTGGGGCGTCCTCTTGGAGGCTTCGCCCGGCAGCCACGCAACCCGGACCCTACCCGATCTTGTTTCACTAGGGGTTTACGGGGGTGTGCCGATCCCGGATTTTTCGGGGCGGCTCGCGATCCGGGTGGAGGGGCCAGTACGTGTATACGACCTGTATTTACTGCAAGGGCAGCCTGGGGCATAACGAGGCGATCGAGGTGTTTCCGGTCGGTCGGCGGCTCGCGTTCGACCCGTCGAAGGGCCGCCTCTGGGTAGTATGCCGCAAGTGCGAACGCTGGAACCTCACTCCGTTGGAGGAGCGCTGGGAGGCGTTCGAGGAGTGTGAGCGGCGCTTTCGCGACACTCGCCTTCGGGTTTCCACGGACAACATCGGGCTGGCCAGGCTCAAGGAGGGGCTCGAGCTCGTGCGGGTGGGCGAGCCGCTCAGGCCGGAGTTCGCCGCGTGGCGCTACGGAGACCAGTTCGGCAGGCGTCGGAGGCGGGCCATCACTTACGGCGTCGTCGGGGGAGTGGCGATGAGCGCGCTCGCGTTCGGGGCTGTCGCCGCGGGCGTGGGCGTTGCCGCGCTGGGTCAGATTCCGAACCTCATCCTGAACGTACCCGTCCTTGCCAAGATCAGGACCGAAGACGGGAAGGTCATGAAACTGCGCCGGCCCGAGCTGCAGAAGGCGCGGTTCCTGGTCGAGGCGGAGTCGGACGAGTGGCAGGTGAGTGTGAAGAAACGCACGTTCACCGGGCCCGAGGCCCGACGCGTGAGCGCCGAGATCATGGCGGGGATCAACCGCATGGCCGGGTCGAGGGCCGCGGTGCAGGAAGCTGTGGGACAGATCGAGGAAGCCGGCGATCCCGAACGCTACATGACCAACCTCAACAGCTCGCTTAAGCGTGAGGCGCGCGAGCACAAGGGTGGGGTGTTCTCTCGCAAACCGGGAGTCGTCCACAAGATGCCGACCCCGACCAGGCTCGCCCTGGAGATGGCGCTGCATGAAGAGCAGGAGATGCGCGCCATGGCAGGCGAGTTGCTGGACCTCGAGATGGCGTGGCGCGCTGCCGAAGAGATAGCGCACATCTCCGACAACATGTTCGTGCCCGAGGAGACGGCTCAGTTCATCGAGCGACACCGGCCGGAGCCGGCGAATGAGACCGCACCGGTGGGTGACGGCACGGAAGAAGAGGAGTGACAGGAGGCACCATGGAAAGTGCAACCACCTATCGGTCGCGATGGCCTGGAGTGTTGGGCCTGATCGGCATGATCATCGCGGTGCTGATGTTCTGGGACGAGCTCGGAGAGCTCATCCGCGTGTTTACCTGGGACGAGCAGGACTGGGTCCGGATGCTCGGCGCCGAGACCGCAGCAATGATCGAGAGGTTCGCGCCGCCCCTCGGGTTCCAGGTGGCGAGCGCGCTGATCAATCTGGAGCTCTCCATCCTGCTGTTCATTGGGTCGATCCTGGTGTTCAGGCGGCAGCGGGTCGGCGTAACGCTCACACGGGTGTGGGCATGGCTGGTTCTGCCCTGGCTCGCGATCCAGCTGCTGTTGGTCCTCACGTGGATGAAGCAGCACCTGTCAGGGCTGCTGCGGCCCGAATGGCAGGTCAGTGAGGGCACCATCGTGATGTGGACAGCGTTCGCATTCCTGATCCTGGCGACATACCCCGTGTTCCTGCTGGTGTGGTTGGGGCGTCCCTCGGTCCGCGGCGACTACGGGACGTGGAACGTCGGTGAAAGCGCCGTAATGTGATGGCGATACCCCGGCTGGCCGTGATCGGCCCGGTGGGGTATCGTTTTCGGACACGAAATCCACGGAGCAGAGAGGTACATATGAGAGTCATCACAACACTAGCCGCGCTCGCCTGCGTGACCTCGGCAGCTGCGGCGCAGGAAGCAGCACCCGTACCGATGCCGGAGCACTATCGCGAGGTACAGCTCAGCATGCTCGAGCTGCAGCGCTCGATGTTGCTGGCCATGGCCGACTCCATGCCGGAGAGTCTGTACCGGGACCGGGCGACTCCGATCCAACGCGACTTTGCTCAGCAGATCCACCACGCGGCCTCGACGATCGTCTGGATCTGCGGCCGGTTCTTCGGCGCCGACCCGGTCACTCTTCCCGACACGACCGTCGCGCTCAACAGCCGTGAGGGCCTGACGAACTACCTCAACGGGGTCTACGACTACGGGGCCGAAGTGCTGCGGACCCAGTCGGCGGATGATCGCGCTACGGTCGTCGGCTTCTTCGGGGGGCTTCAGATACCGAAGTGGCAGATCTGGGACGAGATCCACCAGCACACGGTGTGGACCGCCGGACAGGTGGTGGCCAACTTCCGCAATCACGACATGGCTCCGCCGGGATTCGGCTTCTTCTAACAGAGCCCATCACAGAGTGAACGACGACGGGCGGCCCCCTCGGGAGCCGCCCGTTTCTTCATGCATCTCGGGGCTATTTCTCCGACTCGTCCTCTACTTCTACTTCCACCTCTTCGGGCTCCTCGGATGCCTCAGCCTCATCGCCGGCCGCCCAGGGGGGAACCGGGAGCTCCAGATCGTGCTCGATCCAGTCCACCAGCCGGTCGGCGGCTTCCATCAGGGAGACGGCCGCGCCCCGCAAGGCTTCCTGGACCTGGGCCCGGACATCGGCGGCCGATTTCTGGGTGTCTTCGGGTGATTTTGGCATACCTCTGAGAATCTCCTCGAGCTCAGCATCCGCCCGCCGCCTGTTTTCGGCGCTGTTGGGGCCGATTGTCCGGGAGCGGCGCTTGCCCTGTTCGGTCCACTGGATCCTGACCCGCCCACCCTCCACGAAGCGCCGGCCCAGATGCGGCCGGGCGCCGATCTCGCGGTTGTAGCGCGGGTCGCGACCTCGTCCCTTGGCGGTCATTTGCCGGATCTCAACAGTATCCCTACGGGCCCTGACCCCCTCAGGTTGCAGTGTGGCTCGGAGCGCGCGTGTGGAGGGGGCCGGCACGGGGGGCTGGCTGCGGGGTAAGGGTTGCTAGGGCGCCGGGCATCAGCCCGGCCGCGGGGGCGCCTCCCCCCCGCTCCCGCCCGCTTCACGCTCGATTCAGGTCGGCCGGGCCAGTATCTTCCTGCTACCCTTCCGACCGGAGCCAGGCTGCGTGACCGACACTTTTGACCGCTTCAAGGCGGCCATTGCGGACCGCTATGTAGTCGAGCGAGAGCTCGGCCGCGGCGGGATGGCGGTCGTGTACCTGGCGCACGACGGCAAGCACGATCGCGGTGTGGCGGTCAAGGTGTTGCGCCCCGAGCTGACGTCGTCGATCGGGGGAGATCGGTTCCTGCGCGAGATCCAGATCGCGGCGAAGCTCAGCCACCCCCACATCCTCACGCTCATCGACTCGGGCAAGTGCGAGGGCTTCCTGTACTCGGTGATTCCCTACGTGGACGGGGAGTCGTTGCGTGACAGGCTCGACAGGGAGCCACGTCTGCCGCTGGACGAAGCGCTGCGGATAGCTCGTGAAGTCGGCTCCGCCCTCAGCTACGCCCATAGGCAGGGAGTCGTTCATCGCGACATCAAGCCGGCCAACGTCCTGCTGTCGGCCGGAGTGGCGGTCGTGACGGACTTCGGCATCGCACGAGCGGTCACGGAGGCGGCAGCCGACAAGCTCACCGATCCGGGGATAGCGGTCGGAACACCGACCTACATGAGTCCGGAGCAGGCGTCCGGGGAGCTGGAACTGGATGCCCGGAGCGACGTGTACTCGCTGGGGTGCGTGCTGTTCGAGATGCTGGCGGGGGAGCCGCCATACACCGGCTCGAACCCGCAGGCCATTCTGGCGCGGAAGTCCACGCAGCCCGTGCCCAGCCTCCACTTGGCCCGGAAGTCGGTCCAGCGGTCCCTGGAGCGGGTGGTCGAGAAGTCGCTGGCAAGGGAGCCGGGCGACCGGTACCCCACAGCCGCCGAGTTCGTGGACGCGCTGGGTTCTCCGAGCTTCGTGAAGAGCCGAACGGACAGCACACCCGAGGGGGAGCCGGCGCCCCGTACGGGTCCGTCCGTCGCGGTGCTGCCGTTCGCGAACATGAGCGGCGATGCGGAGAACGTGTTCTTCAGCGACGGCATCGCCGAGGAAATAACGAACGCACTCTCCAAGATCCAGGCGCTGCACGTGACGGCGCGGACATCCGCGTTCGCGTTCAAGGGACGCAGTGAGGACGTTCGCAAGATCGGCGACCAGCTCGGAGTGGGCACGGTCCTCGAGGGGAGCGTGCGGCGGTCGGGAAACCGGATTCGCATCACCGCCCAGTTGGTGAGCGTCGCCGACGGGTACCATCTATGGTCCGACCGATACGATCGGGAGATCGAGGACGTGTTCGCCGTGCAGGACGAGATCGCGCGCAGCATTGCGGACGCGGTGGGCGTGCTCCTGACGGAAGACGAACGGAAGGTGATAGGCCGCGTCCCAACGGCCGACGTCAAAGCCTACGAGTGCTACCTGCGCGGCCGCCAGTTCTTCCGTCAGATGCGCCGCAAGAGTCTGCAGTACGCGCGGGAGATGTTCCGCGAGGCGATCGATATCGACCCCGACTACGCCTTGGCGTACGCCGGCATTGCCGACTGCAGCTCGTTCCTCGCGATGTACTTCGATGCCAGCGAAGCGAACCTCGGCGAAGCCGACCAGGCGAGCCGCAAGGCGCTAGAGCTGGCTCCAGACCTGGCGGAGGCGCACGCGGCCCGCGGTCTTGCCTACTCGCTGAGTGATCGGTACGAGGAGGCGGAGCGGGAGTTCAAGACCGCGATCAAGCTCGACCCGACCCTGTTTGAGGCCCACTACTTCTATGCCCGGTCCTGTGTGCGACAGGGGCGGCACCGTGAGGCGGCGCGGCTGTTCGAGCAGGCCTGCGAGGCGCGCGAGGACTACCAGGCACGGCTGCTGTGGGCGCAGTCGCTGGAGGGCATGGGGGCGCACGAAGAGGCGCAGGTCGCGTACCGCAAGGCGTTGGGGGTCATCGAGCAGCACCTCGAGCTGGAGCCGGGTGACGGACGCGCGCTGACGTTGGGGGCGATCGCGCTGATCCGCCAGGGCGAGTCGAAGCGAGCAATGCAGTGGAACGACCGCGCGCTCACCATAGAGCCGGAGGACGCGGTGGTGCTGTATGCGGCCGCATGCAACTACAGCGTGGACGGTCGAACGAAGAAGGCGTTGGACGCGCTGGAAGGTGCCGTCCAGTACGGCTTCGGACAGAAGGACTGGATCGCCAACGACCCGGATCTCGACAACATACGGGCGCTCCCCCGCTTCCAGCAGATCCTCGACAAGGTCTAGCGACTCGGCGTGACCGACTCCATCGCTCCGGGGACGGCCTCACCACGCCTCGCGTCGCTCGACGCGTTTCGCGGCATCACTATCGCCGGTATGATCCTCGTGAACACCCCGGGAAGCTGGGCGCACGTGTATCCGCCGCTACTGCACGCTGAATGGCACGGGTGGACGCCGACCGATCTGATCTTCCCCTTCTTTCTGTTCATCGTGGGCGTGGCGATGGCGTTCTCCCTGGTGCCGCGGCTCGAGCGCGGCGAAGACCGGGGCAGCCTGCTGCGAAAGGTGCTCCGACGCGCCCTCATACTGATTGGGTTGGGGCTACTCCTGGCCGCCTATCCCCGCTTCGACCTCACGAGCATCCGCTTTCCCGGCGTGCTCCAGCGGATCGGGTTGGTGTATCTCTTTGCATCGCTGGTCGTCATGAGAGTAGGTCCCCGTGGCCAAGCTGTGACTGCCTCGGTTCTGCTTCTGGGCTATTGGGCGCTGATGATGCTGGTACCGGTCCCTGGCTTCGGCGCCGGCGACCTCAGCCCGGACGGCAACCTCGCCGCGTACGTCGATCGCACTCTCTTCGGCACGCACATCTGGCGCGACACTTGGGACCCCGAAGGACTGCTCTCCACATTGCCGGCAATTGCCACGACGCTGCTCGGCGTGCTGACGGGCTGGCTGCTGCGTTCGCGCCGTGAAGCGCTCGAGAAGGTGGCCTGGTTGTTCGTCTTGGGATGGGCGGGAATTCTGCTCGGCGTCGCGTGGCACCCAGTGTTTCCCATCAACAAGAACCTGTGGACCAGTTCCTACGTCGTGTTCACGGCCGGGGCGGCGCTTCAGTTCCTGGCAGTGTGCTACTTCTTGATAGACGTGAAGGGCTGGAAGCGCTGGGCCCGCCCCGCGATCGCCTTCGGAATGAACGCAATCGCGGTATTCGTACTGTCGGGCCTGTTCGTCAAGACACTGCTCTTCATCCGGCTGCCGGCGGGAGACGGCACGATCTCACTGTATGGCTGGATCTACCGCCACCTGTTCGTCTCCTGGGCCGGCGCGC
The DNA here is from genome assembly GCA_039587315.1 of Gemmatimonadota bacterium. Classification (GTDB taxonomy): domain Bacteria; phylum Gemmatimonadota; class Gemmatimonadetes; order Gemmatimonadales; family GWC2-71-9; genus WVYX01. The sequence goes on from JBDHIS010000007.1 coordinate 111,245, forward strand.
TCAACGGTTCCCTCGCGTTCGCCATCGCGAACATCCTGATGTGGTGGGCCCTGATGGAGCTGCTCTACCGCAAGCGGATCTTCATCAAGATCTAGCTGGGCTTCACCCCGTAGCGGTCCTTCAGGGCGGCGCTGCGAAAGGCGAGAGCCGAAGCCGCGGTGAAGGCCGCGACCGCGCCCAGGATCAGCGCCATCCGGAGCCACTCATCTCCGGCGGCCCGGCGTTCGAAGGCGAGCGCTACCAGACGGCGGACCCACTCGAGCGCGCCGAGCACCAGCACGACCTGAAAGAAGCGCGGAACCCAGCTCTTCCGTACGAGCAGCAGGAAGGGAAGCGTGAGGCTCACGAGGCTCAGCAGCAGAACGCCGTTGCGCGAGAAGTGCGCCGCGAGGAGCACGCAGCTGAGGATCACGGGGAGCAGGCGGAGAAAGTTCATTGTGCGTCCGGATTAGTTGGCGACTGACATTTAGCGGCTTGGCGGCCCGGACACAACTGCCTGGACAATTGGTGCAAGGAACAACACGGCTTGCCTCCGGCGAATGAGCGCGCCATGTTGGCGAGTCCGCATTTCGAGTGACTTCACGAGGCCGGCATGACGTTGCGCGCTTGTCCCCACACGAGATGATGACCGAGCCAGATCGCATGTTGCTCTCCAAGGCCAGTGTGGAAGCGGCGCCGGGGCGCACGCCCTCCACGGGCGGCCTTCCACCGGTACTGGCCAAGCTCGCGGTGAAGCGTGTCCGCGTTCTGGCTATCGTGGTTCTCTGGATCATGGCGACGGGCTGGATTCTCGAGAACGTCCTGCAGGGAGACATACAATCCGACCTGAGGTACTTCGGGGAGTGGGGCGCTCCCGTGTTCATGATCGTTGCCTCGATCGTGATGATTGTGCTCGCGCGCATGCCGCGCGTCTCGGTCGAGAGCGTCCTCATTGCTGCACTCGTGTACGAAGTGGCGATGAGCTGGGGGATCGTCCTCAGCAGCTACTGGGGGGCGTTTCAGGGTATGCCGGCGAGTGGCATGACCGAGGACATCGTCGGACTCACCGGGGTGGCGCTGTGGATGCTCTTCTTCACCGTGGTGGTCCCCACGGCCCCGCGCCGCGCAGCCGCAGCCCTGGTCCTGTCGGCCGCTGCGGTCCCCGTGATCTACCTGCTGGAAGTGCGTGCCGGCCGGGCCCCTTCGCTGCCGGCGGGCGAGTTCTTCTGGATCTTCGTCAGCCCGTACCTAGGCGTGTGCATCCTGGCCTACATCACCGCCCGGATCGTCTACCGGTTGGGACAGGACGTCAGCCGCGCCCGGGAGATGGGAAGCTACCGGTTGGTCGAGCGGCTCGGTGTGGGGGGCATGGGCGAGGTGTGGCGCGCGAACCACCGCATGTTGGCGCGCCCGGCGGCAATAAAGCTCATACACCAGGAAGTGCTCGGCCCGGACTCTGGAACGGCGGAGGCCATGCTGGCCAGGTTCGAGCGGGAGGCACAGGTTACTGCCTCCCTGCAATCCCCACACACCGTAGAGCTGTACGATTACGGCACCACCGAGGACGGCGTCTTCCACTACGTGATGGAGCTGCTCGAAGGCGTCGATCTGGAGCGGCTCGTGCGCCGCTTCGGCCCGCTGCCGCCCGAGAGGGTAGTCCACATCCTGCGGCAGGTCTGCGCGTCCTTGGGCGAGGCACACCGGCGCGGCCTGGTTCACCGGGACATCAAGCCGGCCAACATCTACCTCTGCGAGCGCGCGTTCGAGCACGACTTCGTGAAGGTGCTCGACTTCGGGCTCGTGAAGTGGCACGCCAAACTGCCGTCAGAGGAGGACCTGCACCTGTCGCAGACGGGTACGATCCACGGCACCCCCTCGTACATGGCGCCGGAGATTGCGCTGGGAAAGGGACCGGTGGACGGGCGCGCAGACCTTTACACGCTGGGGTGCGTGGCCTACTGGCTGCTCACCGGCAAGCTGGTGTTCGAGGAGAAGAACTTCCCCGCAATGCTGTTGGCTCACGCCAATGAGCAGCCGGTGCCGCCGTCCGGCAGGTCCGATCAGGCCATTCCCGGGTCGCTCGACGCCATAGTGCTGTCGTGTCTGGCCAAGGACCCCGCGGACCGGGTCCAAACGGCCGAAGATCTGGCGACACGTCTCGTCACGGTGGAGCTGGCGCAGCCGTGGACGCAGGAGCGGGCGGCCGAGTGGTGGAGCACCCATGGCGCAGGCGTGAATGCACCGGAGGCTTCCGCCCGGGGCGACTGAGCGGCGGAAACCGTACGAGGTTCTGAGGCGTAGTACTGACGGGGACTTCGCCATGCCCACGCTTCGTAATTCGGTCATCCGCTTCGCTTCCGGCGCCATTCTGCTCGGCGTGGCCTGTAGTGCCGAGTTGACCGGACCGGTAGACGTCTCGTACACCGCGGGCCTGTCCGGCTTCGAGGCCAAGCTCGACACCATTCGTGTCGATCTGCACATACCCGGGATGTCGGCTGCGATCGTGAAGGACGAGGAAATCGTCTGGGCGCGAGGGTTTGGGTTTGCGGATGTCGATAGCCGGCTTCCCGTCGAGGACACGACCGCCTTTCACCTCGCCTCACTTACCAAGACGTTCGCCTCGACCATTGTCATGCAGCTGGTGGAAGCCGGCCTGGTGGACCTCGACGACCCCGTGAGCGATTACGGGATAGAACTGCAGGGGTCCGACACGATCCGCGTGCGGCATATCTTCACGCACACTTCGGAAGCCGACCCGCCTGGGTCGGCCTTCCAATACAGCGGCAATCGGTTCGGCTACCTCGACCAGGTCATCCAGTCGGCGTCGGGCCGCAGCTTTGGTGAGCTCCTCGTCGAGCGAGTGCTGGAGCCATTGGGGGTGAGGCACACGGCACCCAACGTCAACAACGCGGCCTTCTTTCTGACCGGCCTCGATCGTGAACGGTTTGTCGCCAACATGGCATCGCCGTACGAGTGGGAAGCCCCTCAGGTCGTGCGCACCGAGTACCCGTCGTACTTCGGCACGGCGGCTGGGCTCATCGCGTCGGCGCGGGACATGGCGCGCTATTCGATCGCCATCGACCAGGAGCGGTTTCTGGAACCGGAGACGTGGGACTCGGTCTTCACGCCAGCGCGTGATCCCGCCGGACGCGATCTGCCCTACGGTCTGGGGTGGTTCGTCCACTACGCCAGTGGGGTCAAGCTCGAATGGCACTATGGGCACTGGCACGCCAATTCGTCCCTCATCCTGCGCGTGCCCGAGCGCGGGCTCGCCTTCGTGGTGTTGGCCAACACTAGCATGTTGAGCAGGGCGTACGGGTTGGGCGGTGACAGCAACGTGCTGCGTTCGGACGTCGCCCGGCTCTTCGTGGACTCGTTCGTTCACGGGAGCGTACCGCTGCCCTGACAGCGCTCTCGCGCAACTTCGATTTGTCAGGCATCTTTCAACCCCCATGGCAGAGGTAGCTACCCAACTGCGCACGGCCCTCGGGGGCCGCTATGCCGTCCTGAACGAGCTGGGTCGGGGCGGCATGGCATCGGTGTACCTGGCGGAGGACCGCAAGCACCAGCGCCAGGTGGCCATAAAGGTGCTGCGCCCCGAGTTGGCTCTCACCGTGGGAACCGATCGGTTCCTCAGGGAGATCGGGATAGCCGCTCGCCTCACCCATCCGCACATCCTGCCGGTATACGACTCGGGGGAGGCGGACGGATTGCTGTACTACGTCATGCCGTTCGTGGATGGGGAATCCTTGCAGCATCGCCTGGAGCGCGAGAACCTCCTCGAGATCGACGAGGCTCTCACGATTGCGCGGGAGGTGGCGAGCGCGCTCTCACACGCGCACCGGCACCATGTGGTTCACCGGGACATCAAGCCGGCCAACATCATGCTGATGGGCGGGCACGCCGTGGTGGCCGACTTCGGCGTAGCACGGGCCATCGGACCGGTGGAGCCGGACTCCATCACCGCTCCGGGCATCGCGGTGGGGACACCAACGTACATGAGTCCCGAGCAGGCCAGCGGCGAGCAGATGCTCGACGGGCGCACGGACGTGTACTCGCTCGGCTGCGTGTTGTTCGAGATGCTGGCCGGTGAGCCGCCGTATACCGGCGCCACGACCAGAGCAATCATAGCCAAGTGCTTCGGCGAGCCGGTACCCTCCGTTCGGGATCGGCGCAGCGACGTGCCGGCCCAAATAGACGCAGCCTTGATGAAGGCGCTCGCCAAGACTCCGCCGGAGAGGTTCGATTCGGTGGACGCGTTTGCGGCGGCACTGGAGACGTCCGGAGAACAGGCCGCTGTCAGTGCGCCGACCTCGATCGCCGTTTTGCCCTTCGTCAACATGAGCGCGGACCCGGACGACGAGTACTTCAGCGATGGGATGAGCGAGGAGATCATCAACTCCCTGGCCCAGCTCAAGGGCCTGCGTGTGGCGGCGCGGACATCGGCATTCGCTTACAAGGGGAAGACCGCTTCGCCGACAGAGGTCGGTCGGGCGCTTGGCGTGGAGACGGTGCTGGAGGGAAGTGTGCGACGCTCGGGGAACCGGCTGCGGATCACGGCTCAGCTGATCAACGTGGCGGACGGCTACCACCTGTGGTCGGAGCGCTACGATCGTGAGGCAGAGGACGTCTTCTCCATCCAGGACGAGATCGCGACGGCGATAGTCACCACGCTGAAGGGTCACCTCGCCGCCGGCGACTCGCCGCCGGTGATGAGGCGGTACACGGAGAACCTCCAGGCATACGAGCTCTATTTGAAGGGCCGCTACGTCGAGAAGACCCGGAAGCGCACGGGGTTGGCCAAGGGTATCGAGTACTTCGAGCAGGCCATCGAGCTGGATCCCCACTACGCCATCGCGTACACCGGCGTGGCCGACTCGTACAGCCTGCTTGCCTGGTACCGCTTCCTGCCGCCGCGTGAGGCGTTCCCCCGTTCACGTGTGGCGGCGATGAAGGCGCTGGAGCTCGATGAGATGTTGCCCGAGGCGCACACGTCCCACGGGGTAGTGCAGTTCTACTACGACTGGGACTGGCACGGCGCGGAGCGGGCACTGACACATGCGCTGTCGCTCAATTCAGAAGACCCGGTCGCCCTGCACAGCTACTCCGAGTACCTGGCGGCCCAGTACCGGCTGGAAGAATCCCTGAACACGATCCAGGAAGCGAATCGGATCGATCCCCTGTCCCTCACGGTGAACGCCGGGCTGGGGTGGGTCCTCTTCTTCAGTCGGGCGTACGGTCGGGCGATCGAGCAGTTCGAGAAGACGCTGGAACTGGACCCCGAGTATGTGTACCTCAACTGGTTCGTGGGGCAGGCGTACTTGAAGGCCGGCAGACTGGAGGATGCGGTCACCGCATTCCGCAGAGGCCGTGCGGTCTCGGGCGGCCACCCGGGCATGACGGCTTACCTGGGTTATGCGCTGGCCCAGGCAGGGGAGATGGAGGAGGCGAAGGAGCTGCGCCAGGAGCTCCACGAGCGTGCGCGGGAGTCGTACGTGCCAGCCGACTACCTGGCGGTGGTCCAGATGGGATTGGGCCGGACGGATGAGGCCTTCGCATGGCTCGAGAAGGCGTGTGACGAACGAGCGCTGCATCTCGTGTTCCTTGGAGTGGATCCCGTGTTCGACGATCTGCGCGGAGACGAGCGCTTCAACCGCGTGCTGGGGAAAATCGGACTGTATAGAGGGTAGCGATGGCAATTCGTGCCGCCGTAATGACCAAACCGCTGGCGCCACTCGAGATGTGGGAGCTGGACGACCCGGTGCTCGAGGAAGGCAGCATCCTGCTCGAGACGATCGCGAGCGAGGTGTGCGGGACAGACGTACACCTGCACAACGGACGTCTGGAGGGCGTTCCCTATCCGATCATCCCGGGCCACGTGAGCGTGGGACGCATTCTGGAGCTGCGCGGCGTCGAGCACGATGCGCAGGGGGCGCCGCTCCGTCTCGGTGACGAGGTGACGTTTTATGACGTGCACGAGGTGTGCAACGCCTGCTACCACTGCACGGTAGTGCAGCAGCCCAACCGATGCCCGCACCGGCGGGTGTACGGGATCACTTACTCGGCGCACGACGGTCCCATGGGTGGTTGGGCGGAACGCATCTACCTCAAGCCGGGCGTGCGTGTGCTCAAGCTTCCTGAGGGTATCACGTCAGACGAGGTGATCGGTGGAGGCTGCGGGCTCTTTACCGGATTCGCCGCCGTGGACCGGAGCCTGCTCGAGATGGGAGACGTCGTCGTCGTGCAGGGATCCGGTCCGGTCGGCCTGTCGGCCGGCGCGTTTGCGGCCCTGCGCGGAGCCGGCACCGTGGTCGTGATCGGAGCTCCGCGATCCAGGCTCGACCTGGCTCTGACGCTGGGCGCCGACACG
>JBDHIS010000081.1:0-2006 GCA_039587315.1 Gemmatimonadota bacterium
GGCCAGTCCGGGTGGCGCAGTTGTCGGGTGCGCATCTTCAGATAGTCGACCCGCAGATGTCGGGCGAGCTCGCAGGCGTGGGCCTCCAGCATGCGCCAGGCCTCGTCGCTCTCGGCGAGGATTCCGCCGTAGACACAGAAGGGAGTCGAGATCAGCGAGTGTCCGAACAGACGGCTGCGGATCTGGCCCAGCGGGAGGACGCCCCGGATCTTCCCCTGCGATTCCACGTAGCAATGAAACGAGGGATGCTTGTAGGCCCGCTCGAGTACGATCTGCCACTGGGCGAGATGGAAGAACGTGCCCTCGGGGTGCGCGCGAACGAATTCGTTCCAGCGATCGGACGACGCCACATCCAGCATGTGCAGCGTCATTCCGGCGCCGCCTGCTGTGTCCGCGGCCGGGCGCATCAGTGACCTGCTACTGAGGACGCCAGTCTGACGATCATCGCTCACCAAACCTCAACTTAAGGCAATATGCAGCCATAGACAAATAGAGAGTTTCTTGGGCTTACTTCGCTATTTTAGCACCTCACACGCGTGTCCCCAGTCCCAGTAGAGCGGATGACACAGCGTTGTTGCTGCCACCGACTCCCGAGGGGCCACCCTGAAGTGTACGAAACCCCGCTCGATCCTGACAATCCGAGCCGGTCCGAAAGATGCCCTCTACCCGACCGGATCGGCGTACAATAGCGCAAAGGAGAAGATCATGAGGCGCTTTCGTTCGCTGAGTGTGACGTTCCTTCTTTCCACGGTGCTCCTCGCGGTCCAGACGCCGGCGCTCGTGCGCGAGTTGAGCTTCTCGGAGCGCGTCGCCGCGCAGGAGGCGATCGAGCGCACCCGGTACGTGAACCAGATCGGCGCGACAGAACCGTTCGAAGAAGCGGTGCCGCGCGAGGTCCTGGCGAGCAAGGTCCGGACCTACCTGGCGCAAAGTGCAGCCCTGGAACGTATGTGGCACACGCCGGTAACGGGCGAGATGCTGCAACGCGAGCTGCAGCGCATGACCGTCGGGAGCCGGATGCCCGAGCGCTTGCAGGAGCTGTTCTCCGCTCTGGGCGACGATCCCGTCCTGATCCAGGAGTGTCTGGTCCGGCCGGTCTTGGTCCAACGTCTCACGCGTAATTTCTTCGCCTTCGATGCCGGCATCCACGCGGAGGCGCGGCAGGAAGCCGAGACACTCCGCGAGGGGCTGGCATCGGGCCGGATCGATCCGCGGACGGATCACCCCGCGCGCCGCGTCGCCGTCATCGTGCGGAGGGACGAACCGGTCCGCGAGGTGAACGAACACCGGGATGAGATCGAGCTGGCTCCGGCGGAGTTCGACCGCCTGCGCGGCCTTGCCCCGCAGCGGGTCGGGGCGATCGGTGTCCGGAGCGACGAGCGCGCGAGCTACGCGCTGCGCGTGGTGCTGGAGGAACAGGCCGACCGCGCCACGATCGCCACCTACCTGTTTCCCAAGCGCACCTGGGATGCGTGGTGGTCGGAGGCGCGCTCCGAGCTCGACCCGGCGGCCGTCGCCACCGTGGCGAGCGACGAAGTCGAGCTGCCGCGGCTCTCGGCGCTAGGAGGTGGTGACTGCAGGCCCGATGTCTGGGAAAACGGCATCCTCGACGACCTGCCGCCACGACGAGCCTGGCACAGCGCCGTCTGGACCGGAAGCGAGATGATCGTCTGGGGCGGGGCCACCGGCAACTGGTCGACCCACGACGGCATGCGTTACGATCCGGCCACCGATTCCTGGAAGCCGACCTCCGACGTCGGCGCTCCCTCGGGTCGAAGCGGCCATCATGCGGTGTGGACGGGCGAGGAGATGATCGTCTGGGGCGGCGGGTATCTCGCGAGCACCGGTGGGCGCTACGATCCGATCAACGATACCTGGCTTCCCACGTCCACCAACGGCGCGCCTGCCGGGCGGTGGGGATCGAGCGCCGTCTGGACCGGCGAGGCGATGATCATCTGGGGCGGCAATTCCGAGGGCGGTGTCGTGTTCAACGACGGCGCTCGCTA
>JBDHIS010000027.1:0-38437 GCA_039587315.1 Gemmatimonadota bacterium
CACCTCAGCGTCAGCACCGGCCCAGCGAGCCGCCTTCGCCACTGGTGTTCTTCCCGATATCTACGCATTCCACCGCTACACCGGGAATTCCACTCGCCTCTACCGAGCTCTAGCCACCCAGTTTCACTTGCAGCCCCGGAGTTGAGCCCCGGGATTTCACAAATGACTTAAGTGGCCGCCTACGCGCGCTCTACGCCCAGTGATTCCGGACAACGCTAGCACCCTCCGTATTACCGCGGCTGCTGGCACGGAGTTAGCCGGTGCTTCCTCTGAGGGTACCGTCACCCCTGGTCCCCTATTCGAGGCCAGGTATTCGTCCCCTCTGACAGTGGTTTACGACCCGAAAGCCTTCATCCCACACGCGGCGTCGCTGCGTCAGCCTTGCGGCCATTGCGCAATATTCCCCACTGCTGCCTCCCGTAGGAGTCTGGGCCGTATCTCAGTCCCAATGTGGCTGGCCCAGACCAGCTACCCGTCGTCGCCTTGGTGAGCCGTTACCTCACCAACAAGCTGATAGGCCGCGAGCCCCTCCTGCGGTGCGACCTTGCGGCCGCTTTCACCCAGCGCTCATGCGGGCACTGGGTCGTACGCGGTATTACCCGGCCGTTAGGCCGGCTATCCCCCGCCGCAGGGCAGGTTGCTCACGTGTTACGCACCCGTTCGCCACTAGGCACCGAAGTGCAAGCACCTCGATAACCTCGTACGACTTGCATGTGTTAAGCACGCCGCCAGCGTTCGTCCTGAGCCAGGATCAAACTCTCCAAAATCACATAAATCGGAGTTGTTCCCCTCACGAGCAGGCGTCCGATCGCCTGTCCGTTAAAAACGGGGCCGCACTCCTCACGTATCCCTTGTCCGTCGGTTTTCAAAGAGCGGCCCGCCGAACCGAACTGCGGCCGGCGAGCGAGAGCCGAGACCTCCGTGATCTCGGCGAGCATGGAAGTCTAGACAGAGAGGTCACTGGAGTCAAGGGGAGTAAATCCCCAACTGGCACGAGGTTCGGGGTGATCTTCCCCGGGTGGTGAATCGGGGTGGCTTCTGGCGGGACGGTGGAGCCGGATTGGGCGTGCGCAGGAGCCGCCGGAAGCGGCCCCCCCAGGCTCACCCGGTCAGCGGCGTGCCACCTCGCGGACCTTCTGTGCCAGTGCCAGGGGGTGGACCGGCTTCTTCAGGAATGCGGCGATCCCCAGGTCGGCGAAGCTCTCGGCCATGCGTACGGGGGCGGCCGAACTGAGCAGAATGACGGGGGCGTCCTCGTCGAGGTATCGAATTGTCTCGATGGCACGCCGCGCCGAGTCGCTCCCGGGATCCGCGGCGAGCAGCGTGGCCTCGAGCACTCCTGAGTGCTCGCGGAACAGCTCCACGGCCCGCTCCGGGCTCTCCGCCGTGAGGACGCCTACGCCCGCGGCTTCGAGCACCGAAGTGATATGGGCGAGCTGCACCGCATCGGTTTCGACGACCAGCACGGCTCTCCGCTTCCCCGCCCGGCTGGCACCGGGAGCCACCTGCTCATCGGGGGCGCCGCGTTGGCGCACCAGGCACTGGTACCCGCTGATGCTGCCGTCGGGGGCCAGGCGCCTGCTGGCCGAAAGGAGGCAGGGCGCCGAGTGCCCCGCCTTGGTGCGGATCTCGACCTCGAGGTCGTCAACGGCTCCAGCGGCGCTCATCGTGCGCCTGAACTCCCGAATGTCGTCGCCGCGCGGGAACAGGTGGCGGGCGTCCAGTCCGACGAACTCCTCCCGGGAGTAGCCGAACAGGGTGAGCGCCGCTTCGTTCGCGTCGACGATCTTGCCGTCACGCGAGGTCAGGTAGATCGCGTCCCATGACTGCTCGAACAGGCGTCTGTACTGAGCGTCGGCCTGCTGCAGCGTTTCCTCTGTGAAGGTGCGGCCCTTCACGTCGCGCACCACCGCCAGCACGTACTCCCGGCCGGCCAGCTCGTGTCGGGCAACTGCTACCTCGACCGGGAAGGTGCTGCCGTCGGAACGCCTGTGCACACAGTGGTTCAGCACCAGGGGCCGGCGGCTGTCGCGGGTCTCGGTGAAAGTGAGTTCTGCCTCCTCGGGGGGCTGAATCGGGAACTCGATGTTGAACTCGTCTATCGAGTGTCCGATCAGCTCCTCGCGGCTGTGGCGCAGCCAGCGGCACGCGGTCTCGTTGGCGTCCACGATCCGCCGGCTGTCGGGCTCCGTGATGAAGATGGCCTCCCCTGCCTCGTCCAGGATCGCGCGAAACCGCTGCCACACGAGCTGGGACGCTTCGCGCTCCTCTGTCTCCTTGGCCAGGTCGGCCTTTGCGCGGGCCAGGTCGGCCGAGCGGTCCTCCAGCAGGCTGGTGAGCTCGTTGGCCTTCTGCTCGAGCTCGTGGACCGCCCGCATGTGACGCGTGATGTCGTGGCCGACTAGCGTGGCGGAGACCACCGCGCCGTCGCGCCGGTTGGGCTTGAGGCGCCATTCGTACCAGGCTTCCCCTCCGGTGGGTCCGGGGCCGGACAGATCCAGGGCCCGCGGCTGTCCGGCAGTGAAGACCTCCTCGAGGCCTTGTCGCAGTACGTCCCGGTGTGATGGCGCGATCCACTCGAAGATGCTGGTGCCGACCAGATCGTCCTCGCTGAGGCCCCCGTGGGGGCGGTTCGCAAAGCGGATCTCACCGTCCGCCCGCACGATGAAGACTACGTCGGCGGGGTGCTCGGATCCGTGCTGCCCCTCGGGCGGCGAGGGTGCACTCATGAAGCCGTCAGGCTCCTCTCGGGCCGGGGGAGATTCCGGCGAAGTCGCATCTGGATGGGGATAGCTGACCGGGGCGCCCAGGTCCGTGCCCGGGCGCGCCGCGAACCGCCGCTCCTTGCCGGAGCCCGGGCGGGGTGCGTCGCTTTGGTGGTCGGCCATCATCCCGTTCCGGTGTTCGGTGATCTCTTTTGGGCAACGTGGTGTCGCTCGTCCAAAGCGGGCACCTAACCTAACACAAGGAGTCGCCGCCCCGCATCAGCATGCACCGCTATCTCATTGTACAATAATCACTTAAGGCGCCCAACCTGGCGTCCCCGGCGATGTCGCCAGGGCCGCTTCCGCTCAACGTCCGAGCCCATGTTACCGCTCGGGCGCTGGACGAACCGTGACGTTCGGTACACACTTGGGTCGAAATGCACCGCCGACCCAACTCTGTGATTCGCAGCACACGTCGCGTTCCTGCGATCCTGCTCGCTGCGGTGAGCGCCGCCGCACTCGTGGGGTGCGCCACCTTCAAGTACACGGGATTCGAGCGGCCGCACGTCCAGCTCGAATCCGTGTCCGTGACGGGCCTCGGGCTGTCCGGCGGTTCGCTGCGGCTGGAGCTCGACGTTTACAACCCCAACGAGTACGCGGTGCGCGGTTCCGCCTTCACGGGCCGGCTCAAGCTCGAGGACACCCAGTTCGGAGAGATCCTGTTCGAGAGGGGGTTCGAGCTGGCTCCCCAGGCCCACACAACGCTCGAGGTGCCGATGCAGTTCACCTGGGAAGGGGTGGGTGCGGCGGCGAGGGGGCTGCTCGCACGAGGATCGGTTTCCTACGAGTTGGGGGGAGCCCTGTTCGTTGACACGCCGGGCGGTGACAAGCGCGTAGAGATCGACACCGGCGGGGTCGTGGCCGTACGCGACATGATTGGGCTGGAGTAGCCAGCCGCACCAGCGGGGTGCCGGCCGCGCCGGATCGCTGCGTCTAGAACTGGGGGTGGGCCAACGCAGCCCGAAGGGCGGCTACCGCGCGCCGCTTGAGTTGGGCGGCGGCGTCTGGGCTCACTAGCATTCGATCCGCAGCCTCGTCCTCCGTGAGGCCGCCAACGTAGAAGAACTGCAGCATGTTCTTCTGCGCGTCCGAGAGGTTTGGGGCCGCCAGGGCGGCCACCACTACCGAGGCCAGGGCTTCGTACACCACCAGGCGCGCGATCGCTTTTTCCCGCGGGCCCTCCGGCGCCAATCCCTCCGGGCGCTGGCGCACCTCCACTCCGAGGCTGTCCAGGTCGAGGTGTGTGCCGAAGGGGTTCTCCCTCTCTTCCGCCGCCAGGCCCTTTCGGACCTCGCGCCACGCCGCGTCACCGGTGAGCTTCAGCGGGCAGCGCATGACGGCTGCCCACAGCCCCTGATTATCCAGCAGCTGTTTGGTCTGCTCGTCGCTTAGGCCGGCGGTGGCGGTCTCCTCCGCGGCCGCCTGCTGCAGCGCGTCGACCCACTCGAGCCGCTTGCGTTGGTCCTCGTGCAGCAGGTGGAACGGGAACCACCGCTCGCGCAGCCCGCGCACCGAGTCGTTGAGCTGCTCCGGGGAGGCGGCGAGCACGGCGTGGCAGTCACGCAGGAACGGATCTTGGCGGACGCGGCTGCCAAGATCGGGGATCGAGTCTATGGCGAGGCGGATGCGGGCGTGCCACTCCTTGGACACCTCGCCCAGCACGCCCTCCAGTTGCTCCAAAGCCTTGCTGAATGCCGAGTCTGTCACCGGCCCCCCGCGCCGCAGATGACTGTTTGGTGAGTGCGCCCGCCAGGACTCGAACCTGGGACCCTCGGCTTAGAAGGCCGATGCTCTATCCACCTGAGCTACGGGCGCTTATCCCTCCGCGTGCCAATCTACGATGGCGCCGGCGCTCCTCAAAGAGGCGCCGTCACAAACAAAAGACGCCCGGCAGCTGCCGGACGTCCGCGCCGTTCCGGGCTCGAGCGGTTGCGTCAGTCGTCCAGGCCCAGGGCCACCCACAGCCCGTGAAGGTGCTGCTCCTTGGCGAGCTTGGGCGCCCGTCTGGTCTCGAGTTCGCTCTCGGTGTACTCGAGCGCCTCGGCCTCCACGCCGGAGGCGATCTTCAACTCTTCCCGCTGCTCCTTGGTGAGGCGGATGATGAAGCGACGTTTGGCCACCTCTTCCCTGGCGCGCGTCGCAAGAGCTCGAGCGCCGCCTCCTGCCTGCACCCTGCGATGGATGCCCTGGAAGACGAGCACGATGACGCCGCCCACGACTCCTGCCACCAGCGATCCGAGCAGATTCTCCATTGCCGCACCCACCGCCGTGCGAGGTTCCTCGAAATATACAGGTCGCGTTGGGTGACAGCCATCGGGTCGCAGGCGTCCCGATAGCAGAAGAGCCGACTGATGTCGGCTCTCTCGAGTCGGGGCGGCCGGATTTGAACCGGCGACTTCCTGCTCCCAAAGCAGGCGCGCTACCGGGCTGCGCCACGCCCCGTCGCTTGCAATGTAACGACTTACGTCCTCCCCGTCGTCGGGGGGTGACGTAAGGTGTGACGCAAGGCCTCCGGGACCGTTGTAGCGCCCCCCACGGCCTCACCGAACTTTGTTCTTCCCTACTCCATAGGGCGGCCGACTTTCAACTTCTTTCGCCTTAGAGAGTAGCCCGAAACGAGTTCGTCGCAGCGAGGGTGCCTATGTACGAGGACATACATAGAAAACCTCTCTCGGGAGCGTCCTGTTCTACGAGCGTCCTGTTCTCGGAGGGAGTTGCGCCCACTCGCTTGACGCTCGATTCGCACACCGGCAACTTGGCTCTCGTTGGATCTCGCAAGGGAGGTTCGATGCCGCGCCAAGCTCTTAGATGGAGCTTTAGAGGCCTGTCCCTCGCATTCCCGCTGATGCTCCTTGGGGCTGTTCCGGTCACCGCTGGCGCCTGCGGGGGCATTGGTGTTGCACCGTGTTCCAGTACCGGTGAAGTCTGCGAAACCGACGACGACTGCTGCCTCGGTGCAAAGCCGTGTGATCTCGCCGAAACCGGTCCCGGGACGTGCGGAAACAATTAGAGGTGGTACGTAGAGATACGAACCGGAGCGAAATCCGTCTCCGGACTTCGCTCCACGGCGTATCGGAGGCTAGGAAATACGCGGGCAAGCGAAAGGGAGCGGTTTGCTAAACCGCTCCCAAAGCAGGCGCGCTACCGGGCTGCGCCACGCCCCGCGTTGTTTCCACCACACAACCTAGGCACGCGGGGTCTCCCGGGCCAAGCCCACTACGGAATCAGTCGTCCCTCTTGACGTCGCGCCCGACGATGATCGAGATGTTGTCGCTGCCGCCTGCATCGAGAGCGTCCTGCAGGAGAGTTTCGCACGCATGCTTGGCCGAGGTCATGGCGCCGAGGCGTTCCGCGATGCGCTCGTCGGGCACGTGCTTGGTGAGGCCGTCGCTGCACAGCAAGTAGACCGTGTTCCAGTCCTGGTCCATCCGTGTCACGACCGGCGCGGTCTGCCCGCCGCCGATCGAGCTCGACAGGACGTTCGCCCACCGGGTCTCGAACGCGGTCGAGTGGGATAGCGCGCCCTGGTCCACCAACTCCTGTGCCATGGTCTGGTCGCGTGACAGGCGCAGCAGCTCTCCGTCTGCGAATTTATAGAACCGGGAATCGCCGACCTGGAGCAGGTAGGCGCGGGGCCAGACCGCAAGCCACAGGGTCAGCGTCGTTGCCATGCCGCGCAGCTCTGGATCGCCTTCCGCTTCCGCCACGACCCGGGCGTGACCCTTCCACGCCGCATCCTGCAACGCATCGAGGAACGCCTGGTCGTCGGTCGCATCGAGCGTGTGGTAGCAGCGCATGCTGAGCGCGACGTACTCGGTCACGGCATGTAGAGCCAGGCGCGCCGCCGCCTCGCCCTTCGTGCCGCCCCCCACTCCGTCCGCCACCATTGCCAGGAACGCCACCCGCTCACCCACCGGCGCGAACGCGTCGCCGTTGGGGAGGCTCGTCTGGTAGATGCGCACCCGCTTTTCCAGCTGGCAGATGAGAAAGTGGTCCTGATTGACCTCGCGCACGTTTCCCGCGTGCGTCACGCCATAGAAGTCCACCTCGTCGTCGCGGGGTTTGCGCTGGGCGGCGATCTCGCCGCTGGCCTTGGTCGTGGGCATCGGGCAATCTCCGGGAGGGTCCCACGAGTAACATGCGGCCCGATGTGGCGGCTCGCTAGACAGTCCCCATGGACTCCGCGCCCCGGGACCTCATGTTGTTGCTATAGGGGATTCTGCTTCAGCCACTCCGCGAACGCCCGGAAAGCCCTGCCCCGGTGGCTCACAGCGTGCTTCTCCTCGGCGGACGTGTCGCCGAAGCTTTTGCCCAGGTCGTCGGAGTGGAACAGCGGGTCGTAGCCGAATCCTCCCGTGCCCTTTCGCGCCTCGAGGATTCTCCCGGTGCACGTCCCCTCGAACGTGACAGCCGGGGCGTCCGGATGGGACACGAACGCGACCACGCAACGGTAGCGGGCGCGGCGGCGCTCCTCGGGGAGTCCGTCCATGCGCTTCAACAGCTCGTTGTTGTTGGCCTGATCCTGCTCGTCCGGGGGCGCGTCCACCATCGCGAAGCGGCGGGATCTGACTCCCGGGAGTCCTCCCAGGGCAAAGACCTCCAGTCCGGAATCGTCCGCGACCGCGGCTCCGCCGATCTGCGTCGCGAAGTACTGGGCCTTACGCCGCGCGTTTCCCTCGAAGGTCTCGGCGTGTTCCAGTAGCGCCTCTTCGCGGCTCTCCAGGATGCCGGTCTCGTCGAGGAAGCGCAGCATGTAGGGGAGGTCCTCGAGGATCACGCTGATCTCGCGCTTCTTCCCCTTGCTGCGAGTGGCGATCAGCAGCTGTTCGCTCATTGTTCCAGGGCGCTGCGCTGAGCAGCGAAGAGCTGTGTCAGACCAGCGTCGGCGAGGCCGAGCAATCGATCCAGCGCTGCGCGGTCGAACGGGGCCTGCTCGGCGGTGCCTTGCACTTCCACGTATTGATCTGGCTCCGCCATGACGATGTTGGCGTCCACGTCGGCCGTGACGTCCTCGGCGTAGGACAGATCGAGTAGCGGCTTCCCGCCCACCACGCCGACCGAGACCGCGGCCACCAGTCGTCCGAACGGGTTGGCTACGCCTGCGTTGTCGGCCAGCCAGGAGCACGCGTCCGAAACCGCTACCGCCGCACCGGTGATGGCAGCCGTTCTCGTGCCGCCGTCGGCTTGCAGGACGTCGCAGTCCACGGTGACCGTGTGCTCGCCGAAATCGAATCCTGTGAGAGCTGCCCGGAGCGAGCGCCCGATCAGGCGCTGAATCTCCGAGGTCCGGCCTCCCGCGCCGCGCCGTTCGCGGGCGTTGCGCTCGGTCGTCGCGCGCGGCAGCATCGCGTACTCAGCCGTCAGCCACCCCAGCCCACTGCCGCGGCGCCAGGCCGGCACGCGCCGCTCCACGCTGGCCGTGCACATGACCAAGGTGCCGCCGAAGCGCGCTAGACAGGACCCTTCAGCGTGCGGGTTGGAGCCCCGCTCCAGAACGATGGGGCGAAGCTGATCCGCGCGCCTTCCGTCCTGTCGGTCCACCGCTACTGCTCCGGTTCGGACGGCGGGAGCGGATCGGTGTGTTCGTCCGATCCGTGCGTCATGCCGCCTCGGCCGAACGCGATCTTCAGGAGCGGAGGAGCCATGAATGTGGTGCCCATGACCATGATGAGGATCGCGCTGAACAGCTCACGGGTCAGCAGGCCCGAGGTCAGCCCGATGTTCGCGAAGATGAGCCCGACCTCGCCGCGGGGGATCATCCCGACCCCCACCGCCTGCTTGTTGAACTTGGACCAGGGTACCGCCCACCCCGCCACGATCTTCCCGACGATGGCGATCAGGAGCAGCACGAATCCGAGGCCGAGGATCTGCAGGTTGCCGTCCGCGAATGGGTTCAGAAGGCTGAGGTCGAACTGCGCACCGATGCTCAGGAAGAAGATCGGGGTGAATATGTCGGCGACCGGCTTGATGCGGTCGTGGATCGTGTCGAACTGGTTGGTGCCGCTGAGAATGATCCCCGCGGCGAACGCGCCGATGATCAGAGCCGAACCCGCGACGTTCGCCGACGCCGCTATGAACAGCACGAACGCGAACGCGCACACCAGCAGCACCCCGCGCACGCGCATCCTGTCCAGCAGCCCGAAGACGCGAGGCGCCAGCAGCAGTCCCGCTCCCACCGCAATCACCAGGAACCCGATCGCTACTGCTACCGAGCGGCTCACGGCGAGGAACGACACTGCGGCCCCGGCCACGAGCGACGAGACTACGCCGAGCAAGATGATGCCCATGATGTCGTCCACGACCGCGGCGCCTATGATGAGCCGCGCCTCGATCGAGTGCATCACGCGCAGGTCGTTGAGTACCCTGGCGGTGATCCCGACGGAAGTCGCGGTGAGCGTCGCACCTATGAAGATGCCAGTCGTGAACTGGTCCCCGTTGGACAGCGCCGGGTTCGCGAGCGGCGACATCCAGAAGAGAACGCCGCCCAGCATGGGCAACACTACGCCCACTGTCGCAACAGAAGTACATGCCGGCCCCACCCTGAACATCTGTTTGAGATCTGTCTCGAGGCCGATCTCGAACAGCAGAATCACGACGCCGATCTCCGCGAAGATCGTGATGATCTCCGTCAGTCGATCGTCGGCTGCCGTGGGAATGACGCCGAGCGCGCTGGCTCCGAGGAAGATGCCCGCGATGAGTTCGCCGAGCACGGCCGGTTGGCCGAGCCGCTCGAACAACTCCCCCGAGAACTTCCCGACCACGAGCATGATGCCGAGCACGAAGAACAGGCGGACGATGAGAGAATCGCCTTCCATGTGCTGCAGCATGGCCCACAACGGGGTCGGAGCCGCCGCGAGCAGTACCAGGGTGGCCCCTACGATGCGTCCAGTTGGCTTCATGTGTTAGAGAGGTTGCCTTGCTTCGGGCTTCAGCGTCACTACGTACTTGTAGAACGGGAGCACGAGCGTGTCTTGGTAGGTTGTGTGAATCCGAATCTCGCGTGGGCGCAAAGTCCGTTGGACCTGGAGTTCCCTGCGTGCTTCGGCCGGGAGGGCCAGTTGATCGATCTTGCGGAGTATGCGCCGCCGGATGGTCGCATCGTCGACGCTGGGCGCGACCTTGGCCTGTGTGCGCATCTCGTCCTGTACCCTGTAGTAACTCATGTAGACGCCGCCGAGGGCCACGCCGTAGTACACGCCTGTGGCGAGCAGCAGCAGCGAAAACAGGCAGCCGAGGCGGGTAATCCCGCGTCGATCGCCCAGACGCCTGCGGGTCCCGGCTACCATTGGGATTGTGCCCCGTCGACTATGTCGTTCACCAGCTTCTCCAGCGCCACCCTGCGTCCGTCGATCTCGAGCGGCGGCGTGTACTGGCCGTCCACCACCAACCCGGAACGTTGCCACAGGGGCCGTCCCTCCTGCTGGTCGTAGATCTCGACATTGAGTGTAATCTGGACGCGCCGGCGGGTGACCGTGACGTTGCCCTCCGGATCGGTCTGGTGAGCCAGGAGCAGGTCCGGCTCGTAGCGCGTAATGGTCCCCCTGACGATCGCATCGGCCGACGCCTCGGCGGCCGGACGCAGACCGAGCCGTTCCTCCATGGCTATTCTCACGGCGTCCGCGACTTCCAGCGTGAGTGATGGATCGGCGGTTCGGTTGTCGAACGGGAGGATTGCGACGGTTCGCACGTGGCTAGGCATGCCGCCTCCGGCGAACCCATAGCATGCGGCCACGAGCGCCACGCTGGCCGCCGACGCCGCTCTCGCGGCGCTAAGGCCTTTGCCAAATGTCTTGTTCCACCGATGTGAGCGGCTCAATAGCCTGAACCGTGAAGTAGACGATCGTAGCCGAGCCCGGGAACAGCATCGTCGCGCTGCGAGGCTGCCCCGTCGTGTCGGACAGCTCCACTTCAACCGTTCCGAGCAACTCTCCCGCGCGCCGCAGCTCGGCAGCCAGCGTCGCAGGAGAGCCTTCGGTCGCCTGGTACGTCAGCGTGTCCAGCTGGCGCTCGTAGCGCCATGACCGTGTCGTCGAATCGGTGCGGCCACTGACTGCTGCATCGGAGGGCGGCATCCCGGGGATGCCAATCGCGGTCCAGAAGAGCGGCGCGGCCGCCATGAACCCACCCGCCTCGTCATCAGGCCTAGCCCACACGATGCTGTCTCCAACTACCACGGCTGCGCCCGAGCGGCCGAAGGGCCCCCGGTAATCGAACCGGAAGGAGTCCGGCGGCACGAAGACCACCGCCGCTCGACCCCTGGCCATCCCCTTCTGCGTCTCGTACGTCCAACGCAGGTCGTAGCGCTGCGGCTGGCTCGGGCGGTACCCGCCCACCCAACGGCTGACCTCAGCGCGAGGTATCTCCGGCATCGCCTCGGGTACGAGGGGCGCCGGACCGGGCGCACACGCGCTCGCCAACCCCAGGGCAAGCACGAACAAGTGATAATAGCCACCCTCTCTCAACGCAAGCCATTGCCACATCAGTAGTTAAATCCAAAGAAGAATGTGGTGAACCACCCCGGGTCGAACCCCACGCGCACGATGTCGTCCCTGAGGCCGCCCTTCATGTCGAAGCGCCACCCCATGTCGAGCCGTAACACGAGAGCGCCACCGAGCGCCATCCGAAGACCGAACCCAGCGCTTCCGAGAATGCCTCGGTTGGCGGGGTCGTTGTGGCTCCATGCTCCACCGAAGTCGAGAAAGACGGCGCTCTGCAGTCCGGGGAACCTAATCTGCCCGATCGGCGTGCCAAAGCTCAGGAACTCGAGTAGCGGCATCCGGAATTCCTGATTGAGCAGGAACGCCCGGGTGCCCGAGACGCCGCCGTAGCGGGGATAGCCGCGCAGTCCCCAGGTGCCGCCGATGTCCACGCGTCGAGCGCGACTGCCTCCGGCAACGTAGCCGAACGCGCGGATGGCGTAGGCCGAGTAGGTGCCCGCCCTCAGGTAGCGCCGGTGATCCAGCGACAACGTCCACGCGTCGAACCGGCCATTCGTGAGGTCGTTGGTGATGCTGCCCGAGACGTTGGTGCGCTGCCCGTCAATCGGTCCCGACGGTATCCACAGCGTGTTGTCGTGAACCCAGATCAGGATGTTCGTGGCGAGCAGACCGTTGCGGAACGCCTCTTCGCTCGGCAGCAGGATCGGATCGAACCTGCGCGAGTACTCGAGGCGGAACTGACCCTCGATCCGGCTGAACCGCGAGAACGGCCAGCGCAGATCGATCAGACCGCCGGTGGAGGTCTCCTCGTACTGGGTGCGAATGTCTCCGGTCGCGAAGATGCCTCTTATGCGGAACGCGCCGAGGCCCCAATTGAGGCGGCGCTTCCGGTTCAGGTAGAACGCAGACGCGTTGATGTTCTCGGCCAGGCTCCCAAGGTCGCGGCTCTGGAACGTCGTGGCTCCGAGAAACAGGAGCTGATCGCTGAGCAAGTCGGAGAACTGGAACACGATTCCCTGCGCCGAGCCCGTGCCGGGGATGACGAGAACCTCCCCCGCCGCGAAGTCCAGCTTGAACCGCGCCCGGTAAGGCGACGGGCTCTCGGGGACGTGCGGCGATTCCTCCAGCGCGGGCCAATGCCACGACTCGCCGTTGGCTTCGTGCCCGTTCGTGACTACCTCCTCGGCGAGCGCGAAGTGCGTCCCGGCGGCGGTGGTGTCGGGGTTGGGATAACCATGAAAGATGTTGAACGAGAGTTCGTTCCAGCCTCCGAAGACCAGGATCTGCTCGGAGTCGACCCACTGCGGATCGAACACGCCCGTGAGCGTGTGTGTCTCACGCCGGCCGCGACCCGTCGGGTCCACCGAGTAGATGTCGAACACACCGTCCCGGTCCGACGAGAAGTAGACCCGATCGTTCTGAGCCCAGTACGGCTGTTGGTCACGCCAGCCGCCGTACGTGAGGTAGCGGATGATGCCCGTGGTGAGATCCAGCACGTAGAGGTTCATGCCGCCGTCAGGGCCGAACGGCGTTCGATCGGATGCGAACACCACTGAGTGCCCATCGGGGCTGATACTGGGGTCCAGGTCCTGGTAGCGGTCGCTGGTGAGGCGCTCGAGCCGGCCCTCGGGTACCCACAGGCGGTAGAGGTCCGACATCCCGCTCAGCGTGAGTCCGCTGAAGATGAGGCTCCTGCCGTCGGGTGCCCAGCTCGGCGACAGGATCGAGACTATCCCGTCGAACTGGTAGCGGCCCACGACCTTGCGCCGGCTCAGGTCCCAGAAGAAGACCGCGTCGCGGTCCAGGTACTTGCTCGAGAACGCGACCACGCCCTCCCGCACCGCCATGCGGGACGCCATCGCGTGGAACGACTGGAACTGTGCCGACCGCTCACCTTTGACCACGACGCGGGACTTCCCGGGCCGGTTGAAGCTCCCTCCGTAAATGTTCATGTAGCCGGTCTTGGGCGACATGTACAAGTACTGGATGACGGAGTCGCCGGGCATCGTGAACGCGACTGGCTTGGCAGCCAGCTTGGCCAGGGGGCGCGCAGTCACCGTCAGCGGCTGCCGCTCCGCGACCTCGGGGAAGTAGGTCTGCTGGAAGTAGAAATGGAGCTTGTTCTCCAACTCAGGGAACGGGATTCCGTACACACCGGAGAGCGCCTCGTGAAACGAGCTGTACTTCCACAGATCGCGATAAAGGACCTGCACCCGCCAGTCCCCGAACTCATCCGCAAGCCAGTCGTGAATCGAACCGCCCAGCGGGTACACCACTCCGCTGAAGACGTACTCGAGCTGTTTGAGTCTGGGCATTCGGCCCGAGACGGTGAGCTCCCGCATCACCATCTCATCCATCGCGTCCTGCCCTTCGGACCAATGCTCGGCCAACCCCTCCGACCACCACAGCGGTACGAACACGCGGCCGACACGGGGATGCCGGAGGTAGGTGTCGCCGACGACCGTCAACTGAAAGGCGTGCACCAACTCGTGTCGGATCGTGTGCCGAAACTGCGCGTAGTTGCCGTTGAACGGCACCGCCACCCGCTGCTTGAGGAACTCGGTGACTCCGAGAACACCCTCGGGCGGGATGAAGGGGAGGATGTTCGTTTGCTCGAAGTCGGCGTGCGACGCGTAGATGATGAGTGGGATGCGGCGCGGGGGCGAGTAGCCGAACTTCTGCTCGAGGTAGAAGAAGCTCTCCTCCGCGTAGTCGAGAGCCACGCGGGCGAGTTCTTCCTCGGCCGGATAGAAGTAGAGGTCGATGTGCGGCCCGCGCAGCACCTGCCAATCGAACCCGCGGTACTGGACCTTGTTCTGGCCGAAGTACTGCAGCTGGGCGAGCGCCGGCCTGCCGGCGCCCAGTAGCGCCACGATGCAGAGGCCGAGTGTCGCCCGCCGGCGCATCAGCGACTCCCGCGCACCGATCGAATGCCATCGCCCGGCACGGTGCGGTCGACGACGTCGAGTCCGCGCCTGACGCGGCCGAAGACGGTGTATCTGCCGTCCAGGTGAGGCTGAGGCGCGTGCGTGATGAAGAACTGGCTGCCGCCCGTGTCCGGACCGGACAACGCCATGCCGACGGTGCCGCGTCCGTACCGGTGTCGGTTCAACTCGTCGCGCAGGGCGAACCCGGGGCCGCCCCAGCCGTCACCGCGCGGATCCCCATCCTGTATCACGAAGTTGGGGACGACGCGGTGCCAGGATCCTCCGTCGAAGTAGTGCCGATCCGCCAGCTCCAACAGAGCGTTCACCGTAAGCGGCGCGTCGGCCGCGAAGAGCTCGACCGTGATCGTGCCACGATCGGTCTCGATGTGGAGTTGCGGTACGCCCTCCCCTCTCTCCGCCGGGAGCACGAGCCGTCGCGCGATGTCCCTGTAATCCTCAGTGTTGCGGCCGGTAGCGACGGGCTCGGCCGCCCCCCACTGGATTGCTGCCGGGGGAAGGCTCTCGGAGGCGGCGCGCCGCACGAGATAGTCGTCGCACGAGGGATAGCGCGCCAGGAACCTGCTCTGAACGGCCATCTGTTCCCTGTACCCCAGTGCGGATATCGCCCCCAGCGCCTCCACGACCGCGATGCGTGCGTCCGAGATGGCGTCGCTCTGGGCGATCCCGTAACTGGCCACCAACGGGTCGAGCGCCGTGACCCGGGGCCTATATCCGGTGTGCTGCGCAGCGAGGGTGCGCACGACCGGATCGGGATGGGAGAGCAGCTCGGGAGCGAGCTCGCGCGCCCACCCGCTGTCGCCGCCGGCGAGGGCGTCGTACGCGGTGGCCGCGACCCTGCCGTCGCCATCGGAGACGAGCTGCTCCAGCCACGACAGCGCCGTGTCACCCCCGATGTGCCGCAGCGCCCGGGCCCCGACCGATCGCCGCCACCAGTCGTCGTTCGTGATCCAGGCCGCGCTCTCGGTCAGGGCGACGCCGCGGTCCACTCGGGCCAAGCTGGTCAGCGTCACGCCCCGCTCGGCCAGCGACCCGTCGTCGAGGCGCTCGGTGAGCGCCGTCGCCGCAAGCTCTCCACCGAGCTGTCCGAGGGTGGTCAGCGCCTGAAGCCGGACTTGGGATTCGGGGTCTCCGATGGCGTCCACAGCCACTCCGGCATAGGCCGGGTTGGCAAAGGTGCCCAGCGCCCTCAGGGCGTTCACCCGGACACCGCGCTCCTGATCCACGGCCAGTTGGGAGAGCCGCGTGGCCACTGCACTGTGGTCGAGTCCCGCGGAGTCGGCGAAGGCGCGCGTCAGCGCCAGGGCCGCCCACTCCCGCACCAGGGCGTCTTCATCGTCGCTGGCCGCCAGGAGCTCGCGCGCGACGCCGGCGGCCCGCAGCCGCGACAGCGAGTAGACCGCCGCGCGTCGGATTCGCTCCGACGGAGCATCCGTGAGCTGCGAAATGGTCAGGATCGGAGCGTCGGCTCCGAGACGCCAGGACTCGCCCAACAGACGCTCCATCAAGAAGGGCGCGTCTCCCGCCTCAGTGCGCGACGTCCACCGCCGCAACAGCTCGTCGAACAGCCGCGCCGCGTCCGGACCGCCGATCTTCGCGATCGCCGTCACTATCTCGGCGTCGGCATCGTTTCGTTCGGCCTCGGTGGTTTGGAGCAGGACGTCCTGCAGATGCTGTAGAGTGGCGGGGTCGGCGATCAGGCCCAGAGCGAATGCGGCATCCTCCTGCACGACACTGTCCGGGTCGGTGAGGAGCTCGAGCAGGATTGGGACGCCGGCTGGACTGCCGATCCGGCCGATGGCCAGCGCTGCATGGCGCCTGACCACCGGGTCCGTGTCGTTCGACGCGTCCTGGAACAGGGCGCCCTCCCAGCGGCGGGCGTCCGCGGCGGCCAGCACGTCGGCCAGCGCGTCCACGACCGCCTCATCCTGTGCGCGAAGCGCACCGGGCAGGGCGGTGAGGAGAACCGCGCTACAGACGCACGGGATCAGGGACAACGGCCATCTTCTGCCGCACGTCCCGGGGAATCGTCCTGAGCGCATACCTAGAATCTACCGCGATAAGGGCCGTTTGTGCCGTTGCCAGCAGGGTGCCGTCCGCCGCAAGCTCCACCACGTAGCCGAATACCACCCTCCGGCTGGAGGCTTCCCGCACCCAGCAGTGCACGCGGACCACGTCGTCGTAGCGAGCCGCGCTGCGGTAGCGCACTCCGACGTCCACCACGGGAAGGAGCAGGCCCTGGTTCTCCAGCTCTTTGTAGCTCACGCCGAGACGGCGCATGTGATCGGTGCGGGCCTGTTCGCACCAGACCACGTAGTTGGCGTGGTGTGCCACGCCCATCTGGTCGGTCTCTGCGTAGCGGACCCGAAGCTCCGTGGCGGAGACATCCGGGCCGTATGATGACTTTTGTGCGCCTTCGGGCACTCGCTCCACCCTCCTCTCTCACCGCCGAATTAGAGGTCCCGCACCAACTCCGAAAGCAGGGACGATGCCCCCAGCCGGAAGCGGGCGGGCGCGGCATCTCCCAGCTCGGACTCGGCCAGCGCGATCCAGCGGCAGGCCGCGCTCGCGCTGCCGATGCCGCCGGCCGCCTTGAGCCCTACGGCGATCCCCGTATCCTCCGCGTGGGTCCGCGCAGTCCGTGCCAGGACTACCCCCACCGGCAGAGTGGCGTTCACCCGCTCTCTTCCGGTCGAAGTCTTCACGAAGTCCGCCCCGGCCATCATCGCCACGCGGCCGGCGCGCGCAACCTGCTGCAACGACCCCAGGTCACCCGCTGCGAGGATCACCTTCATGAGTGCCGTCCCGCACGCGGCGCGCAAGGCGCAAAGTTCATCGTAGAGCTCCTCCCAGCGCCCGCCCGTGGCCAGGGCCCGGTCTATGACGAGGTCGATCTCGCCGGCCCCGCCCTGGACCGCCGACCGGATGTGGTCGACGCGCCGGCCGATCGGCGTGAGGCCGGTCGGGAAGCCCCCCGCTGCCGCCGCCACGGCCACGGGTGTCCCGCGCAGTTCTCGTGCGGCCAGCGACGCGAGCGAGGGAAAGACGCATACCGCGGCAGCGTGCAGGCCGTCTCTTCCCGCTATCGGGCTCCGGGCAGCATCGCACAGGCGCCGCACGTCCGCTTCCGTCTCGTGTCCGGTTAGCGACGTGAGGTCGAGGCAGCGCACGGCCGAGAGCAGTCGGCCCTCGCGCAGCGACCGATCCTGCGCTGCCGCCTCCACCCGCGCCACGGCTGCGGCGATGGCGGGCTCGTCGACGCTCAGGGCATCGAGTGCCCGCTGGTCGAAGGAAGTGCCGGGGTTCACTGGGCGACCAATCTAAGGCTATACTGCGGCCGTGCCGTCACATACCGCAATCGTGGTCTCCGACGCCCATCTGGGCGCCGCTTCTCCCGAGGCTGCCGACGCATTCCACCGCTTCCTGCTGGCCGTGCCGGACCTGTGCGATCAGCTGGTGGTCAACGGCGACCTGTTCGAGTTCTGGTTCGAGTACCGCTCCGTGATACCGCGCGCCGCGTTTCCCACCCTGGACGCGCTCGCGGCGGTGCGGAGAGCCGGGGTCGAGCTGACGCTCACGGGTGGCAACCACGACCGTTGGGGTGGGCCGTTTTGGCGCGAGCAACTCGGCGCGGAGTTCCACGAGGGGGCTGCAGAGCTCGAGCTTGCCGGGCTGCGCAGCCTGGTTGCACATGGAGACGGCGTGGTGGACGGCGAGTTGGGAGCCCGCGTTCTGCACCGCATTACCCGCTGGCCGCTCACGGCGAAGCTGTTCCACATGCTGCATCCGGACGTGGGCTACGCCCTCGTGCGCCGGCTCGCTCCCCTGCTGGCCGGCAGCCGGGACGAGGATGTCATGAAGCGGGCGGCAGTCTCGCAGCGCGAGTACGCGGAGGGCCTGTTGGCCGATCGGAAGGACCTGGACCTGCTCGTGCTGGGGCACACGCACTGGGCGGCCCTCGTCGAGGCGGGTCCGAAACGGTGGTACCTCAACCCCGGGGCGTGGTGTGATGGGTGGAGGTACGCCGTCATCGATAGGGACGGCCCCAGATTGGAGCGGTTCGAGGCGGGAGAGTAGGCCCCGGGCCGTCGCCTCAGAACTCGAGGCTGACCCCCGCGTGCACGCCCCCGTCGGGTGAGGCCCCGACGTCCAGATCGGCCGGGAAGTCCCACAACACGCCCGATACGAACGCCTCAGCCGCCGAGATCAGGTGGTTGAAGATGAGCAGGAAGATCCAATCCTCCAGCTCCTGCTCCTTGCCATCGATCTTCTCGGCCATGAAGTCGCTGCCATCGTCGATCCGCTCGAAGTAGTCGAGCTGATTGGCGGACTTCACGATCATGGTGACGGAGATCCCCTCGAACACGATGAAGAACGCTCCGGTCACGCGCCGGCCCAGAATGGACTGCCCCCACCCCGGGACGAGCAGGGAGCGCCACATCGCGCCCACCGGGGAGACGGGCGGTTGCCTGCGGAACTGGGGCACCTTGACCGTGTCTTCCGGTTGGGGCTGCTGTTGCTGTGTCGGCTGCCGCTCCGGGATTATCTGCGCGCTGGCCGTGCCACCGGCCAGCAACAGGACGGATGCGACGATCAGTGCGCGCATGCAACACGAAGATGCTTGGGGAGCATCTCCACCTTCTGCGGCTCGCCCACCGGCAGCTCGTATAACTCTCCATCCAGGTGCACCAGCACCGGAGCGGAGGGGGCCGCGAGCTCCACGTGCGCGCTCCGGAACAGAGCCACTGGAGGCAGGTTGCCGTGCGTTCCCTTGATCACGCGCGGCACGTAGCGCAGGAACGTGAGCAGTCCGATGCGCCTGATCACGCACACGTCGAACAGGCCGTCGTCGGTGACGGCGTCCGGCGCGATCATGAACCCGCCCCCAATCGAGGGCCCGATGGCAACCTCCATCATCATCACGCGACCCCGCTCGCTGTGCTCCGGAGTCAACACCTCCAGCTCCGGTGGGTCGAACTTGACGAAGGTGCGAAAGACCGCCGCGAGGTAGAGTGGAAAGCCCCGCAGGTGCTTCATGCTGAGGGTCTGGCGGGTGGCCTCGGCGTCGAAGCCGGCGCCGAGGGCGTTCACGAAGTACTGGCCCAGCGCACGGCCCACGTCGAGGTGGCGCACCGTGCCGCCGAGCGCGGACTGGAGTGCCAGTTCGAACGGCTTCTTGCGCAGCCCGAGAGCGTAGGCGTAGTCGTTGCCGGTGCCGATCGGCACGTGGCCCAGGGCGGTCTCGGTAGGACCGCCCTCCAGCAAACCGTTGGCCGTGTGATGCACCGTGCCGTCGCCTCCCACGGCGACGACCATCGGCCAGCCCTCCTCGCGGGCCTGAGCGGCGAGCTCGCGCTCGTGACCGCTATGCGTCGTCTCGTGGATGCGAGCGTCCCAGCCCAGATCGCGTGTGGCTTGGGTGAGGCGCGGCCGGAGCTTGTGGCCGCGGCCGCGCCCGGCCGCGGCGTTCAGGATGAAGAACGCGGACTTCATCGGAGAGCGGGGCGCTGGCGGGAGCGTGTGGGAATCGAACCCACCGGAGCCGCCTCAGGCGCCTCCCAGCGGTTTTGAAGACCGTACGGACCACCAGGCCCGATCCGCCCCCTTGTCGTGGTCAGCTCCGGACCGCGATCGCTTCGATCTCGACGAGAGCGCCCTTGGGCAGTGCCCCGGCCTGCAGGGCTGCCCGTGCCGGCCGGTGTTCCCCAAAGTGCCGGGCGTATACCTCGTTCATTACCTGGAAGTCGGAGATGTTGGCCAGGTAGACGGTGCTCTTGACCACGTTCGAGAGGCCCACGCCGGCCTGCTCGAGCACGGCCGCGAGGTTTCTCAGCACCCTGTCGGTCTGCTCCTTCACGTCTGCGCCGACGATCTCCATCGTCTCGGGATCCAGCGGTATCTGTCCCGACGCGTACACGAAATCACCTACGATGACTGCCTGGGTGTACGGTCCGATCGCCGCCGGAGCATTCCTTGTCGTGACGAACTCCATCGCTCTGGTATCCTCTCTTAGAAGAGCCCCTCGATGGTGCCGTCGGCCGAGACCTGCATCTTCTCGGCGGCGGGTGTCTTGCCGAGCCCGGGCATGGTCATGATATCGCCGCACATAGCGACGACGAACCCGGCGCCGGCCGAAGGATAGATATTCCGCACAGTGATCTTGAACCCGGACGGTGCTGCGAGCAAGGATGCGTTGTCGCTGAACGAGTACTGCGTCTTCGCCATGCAGACGGGCGTGTCTCCGAGGCCCCACTTCTCGAGGCGAGCGGCGGCCCGCACGGCGGCGGGCATGAAGGTCACGCCGTCGGCGCGGTAGATCTCCTTCGCGACGATCTCGATCTTCTGGCGGATCGGGAGCGCCGTGTCGTAGATCGGCTTGAAGTCCGCCTTGCCCTCCTCGAGCAACTCGAGCACCGCCTCGCCCAGCTGGATTCCGCCGTCGCCGCCCTTCTCCCACACTTCGCACAGCGCGACCTTGGCGCCGATGGCCTTGCAGCCGGCGCGCACCGCCTCGACTTCCGCGTCGCTATCGGTGATGAAGCGGTTGATCGCGACCACCGCCGGGACACCGTACTTGGCGACGTTCTCGACGTGCTGCTTCAGGTTGGCAAAGCCACGTTCGACCGCCGCCGCGTCCGGCTCCGTGAGCTTGTCCTTGGGGACTCCTCCGTGGAGCTTGAGCGCTCGAACGGTGGCCACAACCACGGCGGCCTCCGGCTTGAACTCGCCGATCCGGCACTTGATGTCGAAGAACTTCTCGGCGCCGAGGTCCGCTCCGAATCCCGCCTCGGTGATGACGATGTCGGCTACACGCAGGGCCGCTTCGGTTGCGACGACCGAGTTGCATCCGTGGGCGATGTTGGCAAACGGTCCGCAGTGCACCAGCGCCGGCCCGCCCTCGAGCGTCTGCACCAGGTTGGGGTCGAGCGCGTCCTTGAGGAGCAGCGTCATTGCGCCTTGCCCCTTCAACTGCTCGGCGCGCACCGGTTCCTGCTGCCGCGTCATGCCGACGATGATCCGTCCCAAGCGCACTTCGAGATCGTCCAGGCTGCGCGCCAGGCACATGATGGCCTGGATTTCGCTCGCGGGCGTGATGACGAAGCGATCCTCGCGCGGCACCCCTCCCAGCGGACCGCCCAGACCGACCACGATCGAGCGCAGGGCCCGGTCGTTCATGTCCATGGTGCGGGGCCATGTGATGCGGCGCTGATCGATTCCCGCAGCATTCCCCTGGTGCAGGTGATTGTCCAGCAGAGCGGACAGCAGGTTGTGAGCGCTCGAGATGGCGTGGAAGTCGCCCGTGAAGTGGAGGTTGATGTCCTCCATGGGCACGACCTGCGCGTACCCGCCGCCGGCCGCACCGCCCTTGATGCCGAAGACCGGCCCGAGGCTAGGTTCGCGCATCGCCGTTATTGCGTTGCGGCCCATCTTTCGGAGCGCCTGGGTGAGCCCGACGGTAACGGTGGACTTCCCTTCCCCGGCGGCCGTGGGGGTTATGGCGGTGACCAGCACGAGGTGACCCTTGCGCCTCCGGTTGGCCAGACTCTCGAGCTTCACCTTTGCCTTGTGTGCGCCGTACAGAATGAGCTCATCCGGGCCCAGGTCGAGGTCGGCGGCGACTTCGGTGATCGGTCGCGGCTTGGCTGCCTGCGCTATCGCGATGTCGGTTGGAACGGTCTTCGTCATTTCCCGTCTTCCCATCTCTATGGTTGAGCCACGCGAGCGCCGAAGCAGCGCTCCGCGTTGGTCGTAGTCAGCGCGCCGATCTCCTCGCGCGACATGCCCCGCAACTCCGCGACCCGTTCGGCGACGTGGATCACGTACGCCGGTTCGTTGCGCTTGCCGCGATGCGGTACGGGCGAAAGATACGGTGCGTCCGTCTCGATGAGGAGTCGCTCGGCCGGACAGGCGGCGACCTGCTCCGTCTGCCTCCAGTTCTTGAACGTCACCATTCCGGAGAAGCCGAAGTAGGCACCGACCTCCAAACCGGCTTCGAACACAGCCGGCCCGGAGCTGAACGAGTGGAGCACGAGCGCCGGCACGTCGGGGCCCATGTCGGCGATGATGGCCGCCATGTCGTCGTCCGCCTCCCGGGCGTGGACCACCACCGGCATGCGGCGCTCTGCGGCGATGGCGAGTTGAGCCTGGAACGCGCGTCGCTGCACGTCGCGCGGCGAATGGTCGTAGTGGTAGTCGAGTCCGGTTTCCCCTACCGCTACGACGGAGGGATCGTCCAGTGCCGCCACGACGCGGGCCTCGACGTCGGCGCTCCAGCTCGACGCTTCGTGCGGGTGTACGCCGGAGGTTGCCGAGAGGTCGAAGCGGCCGGCGAGCTCGATGGCGCGATCGGTCGCGTCCGCCGAGTCCGCGATGATTATGAAATGTCCCACGCCCGCATCGCGGGCGCGGGACACCACGTCATTCAAATCGGAGTCGAAACGCGGGTCGCCGAGGTGGCAATGCGTGTCGACCAGCACCCAGCCCCCCGTGCCCGGCGCCGCCTCAGGTGGCGGCGGGGGCTCCCTTGGGCGAGATGGTCCGCGCGCCGCGCACATCCTCACCGGGCCAGCGGCGCTCGACCGCCCACAGTACCGGCGACGCGATGAAGATCGACGAAAACGTGCCCGTGATGACTCCGAACGTCATCACCCAGGCGAACGGCCGAATGATCGGGCCGCCGAGGATCAGCAGCGCAATCAACGCACCGAGCGTGGTGCCCGACGTGAGCACCGTCCGGGGGAGCGTCTCGTTGATGCTCCGGTTGAGGATGTCGTAGATGTTCTGCCGCTTGTATTTCTTGAGGTTCTCGCGCACCCGGTCGAAGGTCACGATCGTGTCGTTGAGCGAGTAACCCAGGATGGTGAGTAGCGCCGCGACCACGACGAGCGAAACCTCGAGGTTGAGGAACGAGATGAACGCGATCGTCGTGACGACGTCGTGTACCGTGGCCAGCACGGCCGCCAGGCTGAAGCGCCACTCGTAGCGGAACCAGATCACCAGGAAGATCGCGCCGGCTGCCATCAGCAGCGCCAGCACGGTGCGCTCCCTCAGCTCACTCCCGACCTTGGGCCCCACCCCGTCGAACCGCCGCACCTCGTAGGCGTCCGATCCGTACGCCTCGTCCAGGGCCGACCGCACCGCGGCGGCCGTCTCCTGTGCGGTTTCCTCGCTGACCTCGATACGCGGGTCCAGGCGGGCCCGGATGATGAACTCGTCGTCCGCGCCGAAGGTCTGGATCTCGGCACCCTCGATGCCTGCAGCCTGCAGCGTCGTGCGGATCTCTGCCGTCCTGAGGTCGGGGTCGATCGCGTGTATCTGGATCGCGGTCCCGCCCGTGAACTCGATGCTGCTGTTCAAGCCGCGCACGGCCAGCAACGTGAGGCCCGCTAGCACGAACACCGCGGAGATCGTGAACGAGACCCTCCACCTGGACAGGAGGTCGTAATTGGCGTTGTCGAACAGGCGCATCAGATTGTCAGCTCCTTGGTGGCGGATCGGCGCTGCAACCAGATGAGGAACAGCGTCTTGGTAACGAATACCGCGGTCACCAGCGAGGCGATGATACCCACGATCAGCGTCACCGCGAAGCCGCGAACCGGCCCGGTGCCGAACTGGAACAGGAAGGCCGCGGTGATCACCGTGGTGACGTTGGCGTCTATGATCGCCGGCATGGCGTGCTCGAAGCCCTGGTCAACGGCCGCCCGGGGTGTCTTGCCCAGCTTCACTTCTTCTCGAATGCGCTCGAAGATCAGCACGTTGGCGTCCACCGCCATGCCCAACGACAGCACGAAGCCAGCCAGACCGGGCAAGGTGAGGGTAGCCCCGAAGCTCGCGAGGCCGCCCAGCGTGAACAACACGTAGAATCCGAGGGCCACGACGGCCATTGTGCCGGCCACCCTGTAGTAGGCGAGCATCACCAGGATCACGAGAATGGCGGCCGCCATCGCGGCGCGCTGTCCCTGGCGGATGGAGTCACGCCCCAGGCTGGGGCCGACGGTGCGCTGTTCGACGATGATGAGAGGCGCCGGAAGCGCCCCCGCCCGCAGTATCAGGGCCAGGTCCTGGGCTTCTTGCAGGCTGGTGTTCCCCAGCTCGATCTGCCCGGTACGACCGATCTCGCCGCGGATGACCGGGGGCTGCCTGAACACCCGCCCATCGAGCATGATCGCCATGAAGTCGCCGATGTGCTGCCTCGTCTCCTGGCGGAAGCGGCGCCCGCCCGAGCGGTTCAGGTCGAACAGCACGATGGCCTGGTTGGTCGCCGGGTCGATCGTGGCCCTGGCGTCCTGCAACTCGGTACCGGTTAGAACCGCACGGCGGTCGACGGCGTAGAGCGGTCTGTAAGAGCGCGCGCCCTGTGAAATAGGCTCGGCGGCCCACACGAGCTCGCGTCCGCGCGGCAGCGCCCGTTCCACCTCGGGCAGGCGTATCAGGCTGTCCACCAGCAGGAACTCTTCCTCGGGGACGAGGAACTCGCCCGGCATGCTGCCCTGGTAGAGCCGAGCGCTGAGCGGTCCCGGCTGATCGAGCCCGACGGCGCTGTCGGCTCCGGCCGCGGCGGAATCGCCACCCAGGAGCTGCTCCAACCCCGGAGCCTGCGCGGCGGCTCCTCCCCCTCCCGTCACTCCCGCCCTGACCAACGCGGCGTCGATGGTGGGGAGCGCGTCGCGGACCAGGTTCTGCATGTCCGTAATGCGCCACTCCAGGTAAGCCGAGCGCTCGACGATCTGCTTCGCGCGTCCCGGGTCGGTGATCCCGGCCAGCTCGACCACGATACGGTCGGCACCCACGCGCTGGATCAGCGGCTCGGCCACGCCAAATTCGTCTACGCGGGAGCGGATCACCGTGAGCGCGCGCTCCAGGGCTCCTGAGGGGTCCGCCACGGGACCGTGGCCCTCGTCCAGCTCCAGCGCGAGGTGAATGCCGCCGAGCAGGTCGAGGCCGCGCTTGATCGGCACCCGTTTGATCGTCGTGTCCCGCATGCGGCCGTCGGGCCCGCGCTCGCGGATCGTGACGTCGCGCGGGACCAGCGAGACGACGCTCCCCAGTACCAGGAGGGCGATTACAATCAGGCGGTTTCTTATAGTCGAAAGCATGATATCACGTGCAGTTAGGGCGTTATAACTACCGTAGCGGGGTCACCGTGTCAACGCGGCCCGCGCGGTCGCCAAGTCCTTGTCGAGCTGCGCCTTGAGCGCCGCGGCCGAATCGAACCGCTGCACATCCCGCAACCGGGTGATCCATGACAGCTTGACCGGCTCGCCGTACAGGTCGAGCTCGGCGTCGAAAACGTGCGCCTCCAGAGTGCGCGTTGTGTCGTCGAACGTGGGGCGCGGCCCTTGGTGCATCATCCCGCCCGCGCTTCCCTCCCCCCACTCAACCTGCACGGCGTAAACGCCGTCGGGGGGCAGCAACTTGCGCTCGTCAGGCAACGCGAGGTTGATCGTTGGATAGCCCAGCCCGCGACCACGGCGCGCACCTCTGACCACCGCGGCCGAAAGCGAGTAGGGGCGCCCCAGGAGCTGGCCGGCCGTCTCCAGATCGCCGCCGGCCACCGCGCGCCGGACCAGGGTCGACGAGACCGGCCGTCCGCCGACCTGGACCTGGTCGACGACGTCCACTGCGAAGCCGAGCTCGCTTCCGAGGCTCTCCAGCAGAGCCACGTCACCGGTCCTGCCCCTGCCGAAACCGTGGTCGTAACCGATCACCAACTCACGCATGTCGAAGCGGTCCAACAGCAGCCGCACGAAGGCCTCGGGTGTGAGGTGGGACAACTCTTCGGTGAAGCTCAGAAACACCACGACGTCCAGCTCGGATTGCGCCAGAAACTCGCGGCGCTCGTCGGCGAGAGTCAGCAGCGACGGTGCGGCTTGGGGATTCACGATCTCGAGCGGGTGGGGGTCGAACGTGACTAGAAGGCTGCGCCTACCGGCGCGGCGGGCCCTGAGTGCGATCTCGTCCAGCACCTGCCGGTGCCCCAGGTGCACGCCGTCGAAGGTGCCGACGGTGACCACGCTGCCGCGGCCGTCGTTGGGGAGCGCGAGGCCCGGGATCATCCCTCGAACACCACGCGCGGCTTGAGTATGTCTCCGAACGGCTCAGCCACGGCGATCAGCTCACCCCCGGCCACCAGGGCAACGAAGTCGCCGGGCTGGTCGAAGCCGTCGAGCGGCTGTCCATGGGCGGCCCTGGCGCGCTGCTCATCATCGAGTTCGCGGCTCGGAAGGTGCGCCACCGCCTCCAGCGGCGGCCTCAGCGCCGGTGCTTCGTCTCCGAGTGCGTCCAGCCGGGCTGCGTCCTCCACCCGGAACGGGCCGACGGCGGTTCGCCTCAGTTCGCCGAGGTGTGCGCCGCAACCCAGAGCACGTCCCAGGTCTCGCGCCAGTGCTCGCACGTAGGTGCCGCTACCGACGTCGGCTGTGAAGCCGACCCGTGAACCGTTGCGCCGGGTCAGCTCGAACTCGGTCACTTCGATCTCCTGCGGAGCCAGATCAACCTGCTGGCCGCGCCGGGCGAGTCGGTGGGCGCGCTGCCCACCGTCGTACTTCGCGGAATAGGCCGGGGGCCGTTGCTCGAATCGGCCGGTGAGTTGCTCCATTGCGGCGGTGACGGCAGCGTCGCTGACCGACCGCCACGATTCATCCTCCTTGAGGACCGTCCCCGAGTGGTCGTCCGTGTCGGTCTCGACGCCGAGCCGGATTTCGCCGGTGTACGACTTGGGCAGCCCCACGAGGAACCGGGACAGGCGCGTGGCGCGACCGACCAACACCAGGAGGAGTCCCGAGGCGAACGGATCCAGCGTACCGGCGTGTCCCACTCGCCGCACGCGAAGGGCCCGGCGCACTCTGTCTACGGCGTCGTGTGACGTGGGGCCCTCGGGCTTGTCGAGCAACAGGAAGCCGTCGTTCAGGACTCCGTCCCCCGTTTGATATCGTTGAGCAGCCGATCGATGCGTTGCGCATGTTCGATGCCGCGGTCCAGCACAAAGTGGAGTTCGGGCGCCGTACGCAGCGTCAGGGTACGTGCCAGATGGGTGCGCAGGAATCCCGTGGCGCTCCCCAGGCCGACCATTGCTTCGGCTTTCTCCTCGTCACTACCCAGCACGCTGACCCGCACCTCAGCGTGCGCGATGTCGGGCGTGACAGTCACACCCGTGACCGTCACGAATCCCACGCGGGGGTCCTTGAGGAGGCTGGAGACTGCCGCGGCGAGTGTCTCGTGGATGAGGGCGGCGACGCGCTCGGGACGATGTCGGCCGGATGCCATTACATCACCGAAGTGGCGGAATCCATGATCCGCACCTGGCCGTTGCTCTCGACGAGCTTGTCGGCCTGGCTCAACACGGACATTGCCTGGCTCTTGTCCGTGGCCACCACCCCGCAAGCGAGCTCAGCCCGCTGCCACAGATCCTGATGCCCCGTCTCGGCCACCGACACGTTGAACTGGTTGTGGAGCCTGTCCTTCAGGCTCTTCAGAATCCGTCGCTTGTCTTTGAGGGATTGGCACCCGCTCAGATGCAGCTCCCAGGTCACGATGGCGAAAACCACGTCAAGCGTCCTTCGCCGCCCCCGCCGATTCCAGCGAGCGCGCGATTTCCTCGATCTGGTACGTCTCGAGGACGTCGCCCACCTTGATGTCGTTGAAGTTCTCGACCCCGATGCCGCACTCGAGCCCTTCCTTCACCTCGCGAACGTCGTCCTTGAACCGCTTCAGGCTGGACATCTGTCCGTCGTAGATGACGACGCCGTCGCGGATTACGCGAATGCTCGCGCTCCGTTTCAGCAGGCCGTGGCGCACCAGGCAACCGGCGATCGTGCCGATGCTGGAGATCTTGAAGATCTGGAGTACCTCGGCCTCGCCCATCACGACTTCCTTCTTCTCCGGGGCGAGCATGCCTTCCAGCGCCGCCTTCATTTCCTCCACGGCGTCATAGATCACGCGGTACGTCCTCAGGTCCACCTTTTCGCGCTCCGCCGCCGCTCGTGCATTGGCGTCGGGACGAACGTTGAATCCGACCACGATGGCGTCCGATGCCTTCGCGAAGATGACGTCACTCTCGGTGATCGCTCCAACGCCGCGGTGGATGACCTCCACCTTGACCTCATCGGTGGAAAGCCTGGCAAAGCCGTCGGCCAGCGCCTCGGCCGGTCCGCCCTGGTCCGCCTTGATGATGATCTTGAGAGCCTGGACCGCGCCCTCCTCGATCTGCTTGGAGATTTCCTCGAGTGACACGCCGCGCAGGCTGCGCCGGTGCGTCGCCTCGCGCTCCAGCCGCTGCCGCTTCTGCGCGATCTCCCTCGCGTCGGCCTCGCGGGGTACGGCCATAAAGGTGTCGCCCGCTTCAGGCACGCCGTCGAATCCGAGGATCTGAACCGGGATCGACGGCCCGGCAGACTTCACGCGCTGGCCCCGTTCGTCGAACAGCGCGCGCACGCGACCCGCCAGGTTGCCGCAGATGAAGTCCTGACCAACCTCGAGGGTGCCTGCCTCGACCAACACGGTGGCCACGGGCCCCTTGCCCGGATCCAGCGCTCCCTCGAGCACCGCACCGCGCGCCAGGCGATCGGGATTGGCCTTCTTGTCGAGTATGTCGGCCTGGAGCAGGATCTTTTCCAACAGCTCATCCACGCCCTGGCCCGACTTGGCCGAGATGGCCTGGGCCATCGTGTCGCCGCCGAACTCCTCCAGCACCACCTCGTGCTGCAGCAGGTCCTGCTTCACCTTCTCCGGGTTCGCCGCCGGCAGGTCGATCTTGTTGACCGCCACCACGAGGGGTACGCCGGCATTCCTGGCGTGACTGATGGCCTCGACGGTCTGCGGCATAACCTGGTCGTCCGCCGCCACCACCAACACCACGATGTCTGTGATCTGGGCGCCGCGCGCCCGCATCGCGGTGAAGGCCTCGTGTCCCGGGGTATCCAGGAACGTGACGACCTTTCCGTGCGGCAACTCCGCGTGGTATGCGCCGATGTGCTGCGTGATGCCACCGGACTCACCTGCGATCACGTTGGTCTTGCGGATGTAGTCGAGCAGCGACGTCTTCCCGTGGTCCACGTGGCCCATCACGGTCACGACGGGGGGACGCGAGACGAGATCCTCGTCCTCGTCCACCACATCGTCCACAATGGCCGCGGTCGGCACGTACTCCTCTTCCCGAGCCGCCTGGAAACCGAACGCACCGGCGATGAGATCGATCTGATCGAAGTCGAGGCGCTGGTTCACCGTGACCATCAACCCCAGTTCCTTGAAGCAGAAGGTCACGACCTCGGTGGGGGTCACGCTGAGAGTGTTGGACAGCTCGGAGACCGTGATGAACTCGGTCACCCGGACCAGTGTCTTCTCGCGCTCCTGCTCCTCGATCTTGGCCTGCGCGGCGAGCTCGCGCGCGCTGGGCTCGTCGTCCCGGCGCCGCGTCTTTCGCGGTGCGGGTCCCTTTATCGAGGCCATCGTGCGGTTGATGTTGGCCTTCACCGCCTGCTTGTCGACGGTCGAGCGCTTGCCTTTGCGGCGCCGCTTCTTGTCGCGGCGGCGCTCCTCGGCGACCTCACCGGGCGCCGCAGACGCCACCGGACGGGGTCCGGCCTTCGCCGCCGGCCGAGCCGCCGGCGTGCGCGGCGCGGGCATGACCCGCTCCACCCGCTTGGGCTTGGGCCTGGGTGGCTCGGCCGGGGCAGCGGGAGCCTCGGGCTCCGCCACTTCGGCGGTGTCATCTTCGTCCAGAGCGACCGCTTCCTCTGCGACAGCTGCCGCTGCCTCCTCCGCCACTTCCTCGTCCGGCTCCTGTTCCACCTCGTCTTCGAGTTCGGGCGCCTCGGCCTCTGCCTCGGCGGGTTCGCGGAACAGAGCTGCCGCCCGCTCCTCGAACGACTGCTTCTCCTCGACCTCCACCTGCTCCGCGAGGGCGGCCGCTTCGGCTGCCTCTGCCTCTGCCTTGGCCCGCTCCTCCTCCTCGGCGTGCGCTCGTGCGGCTACCTCGGCTGCCGTGCGCCGGCGCCGGCGAGGCCTGGCCTCCGGCACCGGCTTCTCGGGCTCGGTCTTGGTGGTCTTCTTGCGCCGCCGGGTCCGGGGCTTGTCCTCGGGCTCCTGTGCGCGCCGCTTCTCCCGCTCCCAGCGGGTCCGAACGCGGGCGACCTGCCCCTCGTCCAGCCCCGACAGATGGCTGCGCACGTGAATGCCCATGTCGGCGAGCATTTTGATCAACTGCCCGCTCTCCATCCCGAATTCCGCCGCGAGATCGTGGATCCGCGTCTTGCCCACTACTTCCTCCTCGCGTGCTGTGGTCCGTCCCCGCCCAGGATTCCCGCGGCGAGTCGCCGGTCACGCACGCCTACCGACTGCACACTGCTCCGCCCCAGTTGCCGGCCAAGCTGGTTCGCCGACGGCCCGACGACCGTAGCGACGCCCCGCGCCTGTGCCAGGCGCATCACCTTCTCTTCCGTGCGCTGGCCGTGGTCACCAGCGACCACCACCAACTCGAGCTCGTCACGCTGCAGAGCCGCTCGCACCCCGTTGGTGCCAACCACCAGCGTGCCAGCCCGGGCTCCCAGCCCCAACAAGCCCCACTTCTCCTTGGTCATCAAGCCGCCGACGTCGTCTCCGGCTCGCTGTCTTGCTTCTGCTCGCTCTGAGCCGCATCGCCCTCCTGGCTGCCCGCCTCGGTGTTCTCCTCGGTGAGCTCGCTCAGGAACGTCATGAGCATGTCGGCCTGCTCGTCTGTCATCCCCTCGATCTTCATGACGTCCTCGCGCTCGAGGTCGAGGATGTCCCGCAGGGACTTTCGACCGGTGGCTTCGAGGGTCTCGACCAGATCGGGCGGCATCCCCTTCAGTTCGTTCAGCAGAACGTCTGCCACGAGCTCGTCTTCGGGCTCCATCGGGGCGAACAGCGGGCCTTCGCCGCCCCGCTCCAGCCACTCGCGGCTGGAGTACAGGTCGATCTTCCAGCCCGTCAGCTCCGATGCCAGCCGGACGTTCTGCCCGTTGCGTCCGATCGCCAGCGAGAGCTGGTCCTCGTCCACGATGGCCTGGATCGTCTTGGAATCGGCGTCCGAAAACACGCGGGAGACCCGTGCCGGCGCGAGCGCCAGCTTGGCGAAGCGCTCCGGGTCCGGGGACCAGGGAACGATGTCGATGCGCTCGCCGCCGAGCTCGTTGACGACAGCCTGCACCCGGCTTCCCTTCATGCCCACGCAGGCGCCCACCGGATCGATCGAGTCGTCCCGGCTGGCCACCGCGATCTTGGTGCGGCTGGCAACCTCCCGCGCCGCAACCCGGATCTCGACGATACCCTGCTGTATCTCCGGGACCTCGAGCTTGAACAGGGCCTGTACGAACAGCGGGTCTGCGCGAGACAGGATCAGGCGCGGTCCCTTCGGCGTCTCCTCGAGGCGCTTGAGAACGGCTCTGATCGGGTCGCCCTGGTGGAAATGCTCCCGTGGGTTCTGCTCCCGGTACGGAATGATGGCTTCCGCTTCCCGGAACTGGTTCAGCATGATCACCAGACGGCCGCGCTCGATCTGCTGTACCTCTCCCGAGACCAGCTCGCCGACCTTGTGGCCGAACTCGTCCCGGATGCGGCTGCGTTCTCCCTCTCGCACGCGTTGAATGATGCGCTGTTTGGCCGCTTGCACCGCGAGGCGTCCAAAGGCCTCGAACGGCACCTCTTCCTCGAGCACATCGCCGACCTCGAAGCCGGCGTCTTCCCAGCGAGCTTCCTCGACGGTGACCTGGGAGCTCGGATCCTCGACTTCCTCGACGACGTCCTTCAGGACGGTCACGTGGATCGTCCCTTCGGCGTCATCGACCTCGATCTCCGCGCGGACGTTGGGCCCATGGCGCTTCACCAGGGCCGCGTGGATACCGTCCCGCAGCAAGTCGACCAGCTCATCGCGGTCTAGCTGCTTTTGGTTCGCCAGCTCCCGCAGCGCGGTGATGATCTCGGCGGGCGTCGTCATCGATACTCCTTTATCCCTCTCAGTTTCCTTTTCGGCCGTCTCTCGACCCTTCGATCCGGGACCAGTCCACGGCGAGCGTCGCGTCGCGCATCTCGCCGATCTCGATCGTGATCTCTTCCGACCCGTCGACGGGCCGCAGGATCACGGCGTCTGATCCCTCGACCAGGCCGACGATGGTCGCCCTGAGTCGTGGACGGCCGGCGACGCGCACGTGCACGTCCCGGCCGGTGAAACGCTCCCAGTGCTCTCTCCACCGTATGGGCCGCTCGATTCCCGGAGACGAGACCTCGAGCACGTACTTCGGGCCCAGGAGGCCCTCCTCATCGATCCAGGCCTCCAGCGCGCGGCTGACGGTGGCGCATTCGTCGACGCTGATCCCGTGTCCGGGCTCGGCGTCGGCTCGGTCCACCCGCACCTGCAGCACCACCCGTCGGGCGGTCCCGCGCCGGCGCAGGTCCACCAACTCGAATCCGAGCGCGGCCACCCGCGTTCGGATCTCGGCCGTCAGAGCAGCCGTGTCATCCGTCATTAGCGTCCAAAAAAAAACGCGGGCCCACTACGCCCGCACATCGTCCGCCACAATCTACTCGGTTCCGGCTAGGGGCTCAAGCCGTCGGTCTTCCCAGATAGGCAGCCATCCGGCCCGGCGCGCCCCCCGAGGCCCTGTGTGAGTGGAACCGGTCGTGGTCGTGAACCGAGCACCAGGGGCTCGCCGTCAGTTGCCCGATCCCCAGAGCCTCGGCCCGGATCCGCAGCACGTCGCGCAGATCCAGCCTGCCCGGAGCGGCCGGCCGCTCGCCGGCGACTGCCTCGAAGACCTCCGGGCCAACTTCATAGCAGTCACCGCAAACGCTGACGCCACAATGCATTACGATCGAGGCAGGTGAGCACTCCGCCAGCTCACAGAGCGCGCCAACTCCGGTCTCGAAGACACCGCCGGCTATGCCGCGCCACCCGGCGTGAACTAGCCCCATGGTTCCGCGCTCCGCCTCGAGCAGGTACACCGGCACGCAGTCGGCCAGGGTCACGGCCAGCAGCAGGCCGGGCCCGTCGGTGAGGTGCCCGTCGATTTCGTCGAGCACGTGGATCCCCGCCTCTGCCTCCCGCGTCACCTGGAGGCGCGCCCCGTGCACCTGGCGGCCCACGACCACGGCGCGAAAGCCGTCTCCCACGACGCGCGTCAGCAGGAGCCAGCGCTCCCGCACCGAGTCGGGGAGTGGCTCGGCGGCCACGCTCATGTCGGGGTCTGGTGCGCGAGCGGTGACGCCCGCCGTGACGCCGTACGCGCTCAGCCAGGCGTCGAGCTCGTAGCGCTCGAGGCCCCCGGAATTGGTGTGCTGTTCCTGGAGGTGGGTGGCTGGGCCGGTCACCTGCGTTCCCGGTCCACCCGTTCGATGTCGGCGCCCAGCTCGCGCAGGCGCTCGTCGATCCGCTCGTAGCCGCGGTCTATCTGGCCGATATTGTGAATGATGCTCTCCCCTTCGGCTGCCAGGGCTGCCAGTAGCATCGCCATTCCCGCCCGGATGTCTGGGCTCTCCACGACTCCTCCTGTGAGTCCAGACGGCCCCGATATGACCACGCGGTGCGGGTCGCACAGCAGGAGCCGCGCTCCGAGGCCCACCAGCTTGTCGACGAAGAAGAGGCGAGACTCGAACATCTTCTCGAAGATCAGCACCATGCCGTCGCACTGCGTGGCGGCCACCACGGCGATCGACATGAGGTCGGCCGGGAATGCGGGCCACGGGCCATCCTCGATCTTGGGAATGTGCCCGCCCAGGTCCGGTTTGACGCGCCGCTCCTGATGCGCGTCGATGACGAGGCTGCTGCCGTCCAGGCGCGGGCGCACCCCGAGCCGCTCGAAGTTGAGCAGGATGGCGCGCAGGTCGTCGGGCCGGGTGTCCTCGATCGCGATCTCTCCGTTCGTTACCGCCGCGAGGCCTATGAAGCTGCCGATTTCCACGTGGTCGGGACCGATCTCGAGCCGGGCGCCCTTGAGCTCGCCGCCGCCGTCGACGGTGAGCACGTTGGTGCCGATTCCCTCGATCGCCGCCCCCATCGCGGCCAGCGCCCGGACCAGATCCTGCACGTGCGGCTCGCTCGCAGCGTTGCGCAATACTGTGCGCCCGCCCGCCCGCACCGCGGCCATCAAGGCGTTCTCGGTGGCGGTCACGCTGGGCTCGTCGAGGAAGATGTCCGCGCCCGTGAGTTCCTTGGCCTCCAACTGGTAGTCGGCGCCGATCTCAACGGTCGCGCCGAGCTGCTCGAACGCGATGAAGTGGGTATCGAGGCGGCGACGCCCGATCACATCCCCGCCCGGTGGGGGGAGCGTGACGCGCCCGAAGCGTCCGAGCAGCGGTCCCGCCAACAGGATCGAGGCTCTGATCTTGGAGCAGAGGTCGGGATCGAGGCGCTTGGGCTCGACCGCACCCGGGTCGATCGTTAGCGTGTGGTCGCCGGTCCAGCTCACGTCTGCGCCGAGGTCGGCGATCAGGTGGAGGAGCGCCTCCACGTCGCGGATGCGCGGCACGTTCACCAGCTCGCTTGGCCCGTCGGCCAGTAGGGATGCGGCGATGATCGGGAGAGCCGCGTTCTTGTTTCCCGCGGGTCGCACCGAGCCTTTGAGGGGCGTGCCGCCGATGACGCGGAAGCATTCTGACATCGTGCGGCGTACCATACGGTTCGCCTGACTCGGACGCAAGGCGGTCAGCTTGACACTCGCCTCGGCCGGGCGGTTATCTTGGGCGGTGCGCGCCCGAGGCGCGCCATCTCCAGCGATTGTGAATACATGGAACTGCTCGTTTGCGTCATAAATGATGAAGAGAAGCTCGACACCATCATGTCGGGCTTCCTGGAATTGGGCGTCACGGGTGCGACGATCATCCGAAGCGAGGGAATGGGTCGCCTCGTGAGCCAGGGACTACCGGTAATGGCTGGTCTCCAGTCACTGGGGTCGCGCTCGCGCCCGTCCAACATCACTGTGTTCTCGGTGATCGAGAACGGCGAGACGGTCTCGGCCGCGGTCGATCTGATCGAGGGCACCTTGGGTGACCTGCACCACCCGGGCACGGGGATAGTGTTCACGGTTCCGTTGAATCACGTAACTGGGCTGGCGGACAAGTGGAGCCCCGGCGAGAGTTAGGCCGGTCGGTGGCGTAGATCACGGCTGGGAGCGAGCGGCGGGCAGCGTATTGCACATGTCCGCAGTAGATTCACCGACTCGAAGCACACACGTCCGCAGTAGGAGGAGAACATGGGCTGGCCGGAAGTGGTCACCGCAGTCTCGACGGCGATCATCGCCTTGATGGTGCTTGCGGTGGGTGGGGGCCTGCTGTTCTTGCTCCGCGAGATCCGGGGCCTCACCCGCGTGATCGAGCGTGTGGCCGACACGCTGGAGCGCGACGCACAGCCTGTGCTCAAGGCTGTGCGCAACGTAGTGGAGGATGCCACCGGGGTGGTCGACACGATCAAGTCCGAGGCCGAGGGCTTCACTGACACCGTGCGCGACGTGCGCGAGGGAGTGAACGGGCTCGTCGTTCGGGTGGAAGAGCGTCTGCAGGATCTGGATGCGCTGATCGACGTGCTGCAGTACGAGGTAGAGGAGACAGCTCTCGACGTGGCGGCGGCAATGCGGACGACGCGC
Organism: Gemmatimonadota bacterium; assembly: GCA_039587315.1. Taxonomy (GTDB): domain Bacteria; phylum Gemmatimonadota; class Gemmatimonadetes; order Gemmatimonadales; family GWC2-71-9; genus WVYX01. Next base: position 35,742 of record JBDHIS010000027.1, read on the forward strand.
CGCGGCACCACGGTGCTGCGGGCGATGAAGCGGGCCTTCCTCGGCCGGGGCCGCTAGCGGGTGGTCCTGCGTCGGTTGGCGGTCGCGCTCGCGATCGCCGTTGTGGGGTTAGTGCTGTGGCCGTCCGCCGCGCAGGCGTGGAGCCCCGGCACGCACATCTTCCTCGGCGAATCGGTCCTGGCCAACCTGGCGCAGCTCCCCACGGCATTGGCGGATCTGCTGCGGGCCTTTCCCTACGACTTCCTCTACGGCAACATCGCAGCCGACACGTCGATCGCGAAGAAGTACGCTCCGGTGGGCCGCCACTGCCACTCCTGGCACGTGGGCCAGGAGATCTTCGAGCGGGCGGACACCGACCCGCTGCGGGTGTTCGCACTCGGCTACCTGTCACATCTGGCTGCCGACTCGGTCGCCCACAACTACTTCGTGCCGCGCCAGCTGCTCGTTGCGTCGTCCACGATCGCGCTGGGCCACTCCTACTGGGAGAGCCGCTTCGAGACGCATCTCGGTGAACACTATTCGCGCACCGCGATGGACGTGATCAGGTTCGACCACTCCGTCGCGGACGCACACCTCGACCGGATCCTGGCGCCCACGATCTTCTCCGTGCGCACGAGCCGGCGACTGTTCCGCGGCATGGTCGGCATAACGGAGACGCAGAGTTGGCAGCGCGCGTTTCAGATCATGGCCGAGAAGAGCCGCTGGGATCTCGCTGACCAGATGATAGAGGACAACATGGCGCTCAGCTTCCAGTTCGTTATGGAGATGCTGAGCGAGTCGGATGGGATGGCGCGCAGGCTGGATCCGTCGGGCGAGGCATCGCTCGGGCTGGCCAAGCGCATGCGGCTGGACGTCGTGCGCAACAAGATTCCCGGAGACCAGACGTCGCTCGCCGAGATGGCTGGCGAGCACTTCGGGTTGCCGCGTTACGGCCTGGGCTTCTGGGACACTTCGAGCGCGCAGCGCCCGTGGTGGGACCGCCGCAAGAACGGCGGTTCGGACTCAGCCTAGCAGAGCCTCTTCGAGAAGCCGCCGAACCAGCTCCGGCTCCGCCCGTCCGCTCGAGCTCTCCACCGCCTTCCGCACCAACGATTCCAGCAGCTCGGTTTCCCCGTCGCGGCAGCGCTGTGCTTCGCCGGGAAGCGCGGCAAGTGCTACGTCCACCCAGGCGGCGGCGCGCTGCAGATCGGCTTGACTGGTGTCGCTCACGCTCCCTCCCAGGAGCGCTCCAGGCCTGCGTACTCCACCATCAGCTGCTTGGAGCCGACCTCCGTGTCATCGAACTCCACCGTGACCTTGAGGCCGCGTCCCTGTCCCGCGAGAGAGCGAATCACCCCGGCGCCGAACTTGCGGTGGTATACACGCTCGCCCTTCACATAACGCGGCGTGTCCTGCGACGCCGTGGCTTCGTCGGTCTGGTCCAGGGCGAGCCAGGAAGACGGCTCGGCCGGCCGGCGGTACCCCTCGCCGCCGAACATCCCACTGGTACGTCGCTCCTCGACGTCTTCCGGAGGGAGTGCGCGCAAGAAGCGCGAGGGAATACCCGGCATGAGTTGGCCGCCGCGCCGCCGCGCCCGAGCCCAGCTCAGGTACGCCCGGTCCTGCGCACGCGTCAGGGCGACGTACGCCAGGCGTCGTTCCTCCTCGAGCCCCTCCGGCGTCTCCGTCGCGCGGCTGAGCGGGAAGAGCCCGTCCTCCATTCCGGCGACGAGCACCACCGGCCACTCGAGCCCCTTGGCCGTGTGCACAGTCATTATGGTGACGCCCTCCTCGTCGCCGGCGGTCTTGTCGTCGGCTGACATCAGAGCCGTCGTCTGCAGGAACTGTTCGACGATCGACTCGGCCTCGTCTCCGGGTGTCTCCTCGGACCATTCGGCGGCTGCTGCAATCAGCTCTCTGACGTTCTCCATCCGCTCCATCCCCTCGAACCCCTCGTCCTGGAGATACGCTTCGTACTCGGTGAGCTCGAGGATGCGCTCCAGAATCGGCGCCGGCGGAGCGTCGGGCAGCATCCGGCCGAGGCCTTCCATCAGGGTCGCGAAGTCCTGGAGCGCCTTCTTTGCCAGCGGTCTCAGCTCCGATATTCGGTCGGCAATCGCCGCGGCGGCCAGCAGCGGCTTGCTCCACTGTGAAGCCGCGTCCTGCAGGGTGCGCAGGGTCGCAACGCCGATTCCCCGCTTCGGGACCTGCACAGCCCGGAGGAAGGCCTGGTCATCGGATGGGTTCACTACCAAACGCAGATAGGCGAGCAGGTCCCTCACCTCGCGGCGCTCGTAGAAGCTCACCGCACCGACCACGCGATACGGAATCGAAGCGCGGCGGAAGGCCTCCTCGAACGCTCGAGACTGCGCATTGGTCCGGTACAGCACGGCCATTTCCCCGTATGCGTGGTGGTCGCTCGCCGCTCGCTCCCGGAACTCGCGCGCGGCCCACTCGGCCTCGTCCCGTTCGTCTGCTGCCGAGACCGTGACGACGGGGTCGCCACCGGCTCGGGATGTGTAGAGGGTCTTGCCCAGGCGGAGCTGGTTCTCGGCTATGACCGCGTTGGCCGCATCCAGGATCACCTGGGTCGAGCGGTAGTTCTCTTCCAGCAGGACCACCTCGGTCTCGGGGAAGTCCTGCTGGAACTCGAGCATGTTGCGGATGTCCGCGCCGCGCCACGAGTAGATGCTCTGGTCGTCGTCACCCACGCCGCA
>JBDHIS010000054.1:0-8894 GCA_039587315.1 Gemmatimonadota bacterium
AGGATGGCGCGCTTGATCTGGAACACCCGTTCCGCGCTGGGGGTGCGCAGCGACACCTTCAGCTCGGCAGGATCGTCGGACTCCAGGCGGTCGTCCTCGGCGGTCTTGCCCGCAACCCAGCCGGCACGATCGATCTCCAGCGCGCGCAGGCCTTTCTGGAACGCCTCCTTGAACGTGCGCCCGATGGCCATGGACTCGCCCACCGACTTCATCTGCGTCGTGAGGCGATGGTCCGCAGTGGGAAACTTCTCGAACGCGAAGCGCGGGAACTTGGTTACGACGTAGTCGAGCACGGGCTCGAACGAGGCCGGAGTGGTCTTCGTGATGTCGTTGGGAAGCTCGTCCAGCGTATACCCGACGGCGAGCTTGGCTCCAATGCGCGCAATCGGGAAGCCGGTCGCCTTCGACGCGAGTGCGGAGGAGCGCGACACGCGCGGGTTCATCTCGATGGCGAGCATCTCGCCGTTCTCAGGGTTCAAGGCGAACTGGATGTTGCAGCCGCCCGCTTCCACCCCCACCTCGCGGATGATCGCGATGGAGGCATCGCGCATCACCTGGTACTCGCGGTCGGTGAGCGTCATCGCCGGCGCCACCGTTATCGAGTCACCGGTGTGCACTCCCATCGGATCGAAGTTCTCGATCGAGCAGACGATCACTACGTTGTCGCGGCCGTCGCGCATCACTTCCAACTCGAATTCCTTCCACCCGATCACCGACTGCTCGATGAGCGCAGTGCTAACGGGGGAGAGGTCGAGCGCGTGGCGGACCTGGTCCTCGTACTCTTCCAGGTTGTACGCGACGCCACCACCGGTTCCGCCGAGCGTGAAGGAGGGCCGGATGATCGCTGGATAGCCGACCTTCTCCACGAGCTGCATCGCCTCCTCTTGGGAGTTCGCGACCCCACCCCGTGGAACCGCGAGCCCGACTCGCTTCATCGCCTCGCCGAACTCGTGACGGTCCTCCGCCATGTGGATCGCCCGCTCGTTCGCCCCGATGAGCTCCACCCCGAAGCGCTCCAACGTTCCGTCGCGCGCCAACACCATCGCGACGTTGAGCGCCGTCTGCCCTCCCATGGTGGGCAACAGGGCGTCCGGCTTCTCGCGCTCGATCACCTGCGCGACCCACTCGGGCGTCACCGGCTCCACGTAGGTGCGGTCGGCGAGCTCCGGGTCGGTCATTATGGTGGCCGGGTTGGAGTTCACCAGGATTACCCGGTAGCCCTCTTCCTTGAGGGCCTTCACAGCCTGCGTACCGGAGTAGTCGAACTCCGCGGCCTGCCCGATCACGATCGGGCCGGAGCCTACGAGGAGGATGGACTCGATGTCAGTGCGCTTGGGCATTCACTACCTCGGCCAGCGTGTCCTCGAGCGAGACGGTCGGTTGCCAGCCCACCGCCTCGGAGAGCTTGGACGCGTCCCCCACCAAATATGGGATGTCGGCCGGGCGCACGAGGTCCGGATCCTCCTCCGGCTCGGCCGGGTGTCCGACGATGTCGGCAAGCATGCGGAACAGCTCGCCCAGCTCCACGGGCCGACCCGAGGCAACGTTGTACGTCTCGCCCGGTTGCCCCGACTCGAGCAGGGCAGCATAGGCCTCCACCACGTCGGACACGTGCAGGAACTCCCGTACTGGAGTCAGGTTCCCTACCTTCACGGCGCGATCGCCGTTCCGCTTGGCTTCGAGCAGGCGCTTGGCAAATGCCGGGACTACGAAGCGGAGATCCTGTCCCCTACCCGTGTGCGGGAATGCCCGCAATACGACGACGCGCAGACCCGTGCGCCGGCGAGCCTCCAGGACCGCCGTCTCCGCCGCCAGCTTCGACGCCGCGTACTGCGAACAGGGCTCGACGGCATCGCTCTCCCGCAACGGCCGCTCCGTGCCCGCGCCGTACACTTCGGCGGTCGAGGCCAGCATAAGCAGCGTATCGGAGTTGCCCGTCGCCTTCCGACCCAGCTGCTCCGCGAGCCGCGCCGTGCCACCCGCGTTGATGGCCCACGCATCCGCCGGGTCGCGGCGTGCGTCGCCGCCGGACGCCACCGCGGCCAGGTGAATCACCGCGTCGTATCCGGGAGCCAGCACCGCCTCCACCGAACGGTCGTCCAGGATCTCGAACGGCACCGTAGTCACGTCGCCGTCCCACGGTGGCGGGGCTCCCTCGGCAAACAACGGCTGTGTGGGGCGCACCGCCGCCACTACCTCGTGGCGATCCCGTCGCAGGCGCGGAACGAGCCACGATCCTACGAACCCGTCGGCGCCGGTTACCAGGATCCTCACCCGCGGTTCCCCAACCGCTCGAGATCCGCGTCCACCATCATCGTGATGAGCTGCTCGAACGTCACGGTAGGCTCCCAATCCAGCTGTCGCTTGGCCTTGCTCGGATCGGCCTGGAGCTGCTCTACCTCGGCCGGCCGCCTGAACTTCGGGTCCTCCTTCACGAACTCCTTCCAGTCCAGCCCCGCGTGACCGAAGGCCACCTCCACCAGGTCCTGCACCGAGTGCGTGACGCCCGTTCCGACGACGTAGTCGTCGGGCTCGTTCTGCTGCAGCATGCGCCACATGGCGTCAACGTAGTCGCCCGCGTAGCCCCAGTCGCGTCGCGCCTCCAGGTTTCCGAGCCGCAGCTCCTTTGCGAGCCCCAGTTTGATGCGGGCCACCGCGTGGCTGACCTTCCGCGTAACGAACTCGAGCCCGCGGCGGGGCGACTCGTGGTTGAACAGGATTCCGCTCGTGGCGTACAGCCCGTACGACTCCCTGTAGTTCACCGTTATCCAGTGACCGTACACCTTGGCCACACCGTAGGGCGAGCGCGGGTAGAACGGGGTGGACTCGGTCTGCGGCGTCTCCTGCACCTCGCCGAACATCTCCGAGGAGCTGGCCTGGTAGAAACGCGCCTTCGGGTGCGCCAGCCTCACAGCCTCCAGTATTCTCGTCACACCGAGCGCGGTGAATTCACCCGTGAGCACCGGCTGGGTCCAACTGGTAGGCACGAAGCTCTGCGCCGCCAGATTGTAGATCTCGTCGGGCTCCACGTCCCTGATCACGGTGGTGAGCGAGTGCTGGTCCAGCAGGTCCGCGGGCTGGATGGAGACCTTGTCCAACAGGTGCCCGATCCGTTCGTAGGAATCGTGGGAGGTGCGTCGCACCACACCCACGACCTCGTAGCCCTTCTGCAACAGAAACTCGGCCAGATATGAGCCGTCCTGTCCCGTGATCCCCGTGATGAGTGCAGTAGGCATGGGATAAGCTCTACGGGTTAAAGGCCTTGCGGCAGGTGCCAGGGGTCGCTAGACTTCGTGCTCTTCCGGACACCGTGAGTTGAGCACCATGGCCCGAGTTTGCGATATCTGTGGCAAAGGACCGACGTTCGGTCACAACGTCAGCCACGCCAACAACAAGACCAATCGGCGCTGGTACCCCAATTTGCAGCGCGTGCGCGCTCTCGTGAATGGCGAGGCCAAGCGGATCCGCGTCTGCACCCAGTGCATCAAGTCCGGCCGCGTCACTAAGGCCCCTCGAGGAGCCGCCGCCCAGGCCTCCTGAGCGGCCACACTGCCGGCGACCTAAGAAAACGGGGACCATCAGGTCCCCGTCTTTATTTCCAGGCCAACGATCCCGCCACTCACTCACCGAGCAGCTCGATTCGCGCCAGCTCGGCGCCATCGCCGCTGCGGTGTCCGAGCTTGAGGATTCTGGTGTAACCGCCCGGCCGCGCCGCGAAGCGGGGGCCGATCTCGCTGAACAGCCGTCCGCTCACGTCCCGATCCTTGATGAAGCGCTCCACCTGCCGCCGCGCGTGCAAATCGCCGCGCCGCGCCAGGGTGATGAGCCGCTCCGCGAAGGGCCTCAACTCCTTGGCCTTGGCCTCGGTGGTCTCCACCCGCTCGTGCTTGAACAGCGAGGTCGCCATGTTGCGGAGCATCGCCTTCCTGTGCGACGACGTCCGGCCCAGCTGGCGTCCCTTTACGCGATGGCGCATTGCCCTACTCGCCTCCCTCGCTGGGGGCAGCTTCCTCGGCCGCGGGGGCCACTGCTGCCGCTGCCGCCTCCTGCGGAGGTGCCGCCTCGCCCTCGCCCTCGCCCTCGCCCTCCTCCAGCTTCATGCCGAAGCTGAGGCCTTCGCGCTGCAGCATGTCGGCGATCTCGTGCAAGGCCTTCTCACCGACGTTCTTGACCTTGAGCAGCTCGTCGTCCGAGTAGCGCACCAGGTCTGCCAGCGTGCTGATACCGGAGTTCTTGAGCGAGTTTATCGACCGCACGGACAGCCCGCAGTCGTCGATCGGCTTGGAGAGCAGGTCGCGTAGCTCGGCGCTGTCCTTCTCCGACACTCCGCCGACCTGCGGCTCGCCGCTCACCATCGGCAGGCGGCCGAAGTCGAGGAAGTAGCGCAGGTGCTCCTGGATCAGCGCCGCCGCGTACGACACGGCGTCCTCGGGGCTGATCGCGCCGTTGGTCTCGACCGCGAGGTTCATGCTGTCGAAGTCCGTGCGCTGACCCACGCGGGTCTCGTGCACCGAGAAGTTGGCGCGCCGCACCGGATTGTAGATGGCGTCGATTCGCACCAGATCCACCGGCAGCGAGCGGTCAACGTCGTGCTGCGAGGCCTCGACATACCCGCGGCCCTTGTTCACGTACAGCTGGCCGGTGACCTCCCGGTCCTCCTGCAGCGTGAACAGCACGTGGTCGGGGTGCACGATCTCGACGGAGGCGTTGGGGACGATGTGCTTGGCCATCACCGCACCGGCCTTGTCCACCTTGATCTCCAGCACCACCTCGTCCACGTCTTCGGCCATCGTCAGTGTGAGGGCCTTGAGGCGCTGGATGATCTGGTGGATGTCCTCCACCACGCCGGGGACGGTCTGGTGCTCGTGCACCACACCCTCGAGACGGAACGCCCAGACGGCAGCGCCCCGCAGGGAGGAAAGCAGCATCCGCCGCAGCGCGTTACCCAGGGTGTACCCGTAACCACGCTCGAGCGGCTGGAGTCTGAACTCTGCCGCATTCGGGATGTCTTCCCGCTTCGTCATCTCGACCAGGTGCGGTCGGACCAACCCAATCAGATCAATCATCGATTACTTGGAGTAGAGCTCCACAATCAGCTGCTCCTGCGCGGCAACCGGAATGGCGTCGCGCGTGGGCAGCTCGGTTAGCTTGCCAACGGCCTTGTCTGCGTCCACGGTGAGCCACGACACCGGCGTGACCCGGGCCAGCGCTTCGAGCGACTGGCGTACTATCACCAACTCACGGCTCTTCTCGGTAACCTGAACCGTGTCGTTGGGCTTGACCACGTAGGACGGAATGTCCACGGTGCGACCGTTCACTTCGATGTGGCGGTGCCGCACCAGCTGGCGCGCGGCCCTGCGGCTCGGCGCGAAGCCCATCCGGTGCACCACGTTGTCGAGTCGAGTCTCGAGCGCGATCAACAGGTTCTCACCCGTGAGGCCCGGCCACAGCCGGACCCGGTCGAAGATGTTGCGGAACTGCTTCTCGGTCAGCCCGTAGATCCGCTTCACCTTCTGCTTCTCGCGCAGCTGCTTCTGGTACTCGGACGACTTGCGGCGCCGGCTCATCGCCTGGCCGTGCTGGCCCGGCGGATACGCGCGGCGCTCGATGGCGCACTTCTCGGTCAGGCAGCGGGTGCCCTTCAAGAAGAGCTTGGTGCCCTCACGGCGGCACAGTCTGCAGGCGGGACCAGCGTAGCGAGCCATATCTACACCCGCCGCTTCTTCGGGGGCCGGCAGCCGTTATGCGGGATGGGCGTCACGTCGCGGATGGACCTGACCTCGAGTCCCGCTGAGGCCAGCGCCTGAATCGCGGACTCACGACCCGAGCCCGGTCCCTGCACCCGCACGTGCACGCGCCGCACTCCCATGTTCGCGGCTTCGCGCGCGCAGTTCTCCGCCGCCACCGTGGCCGCGAAGGACGTGGACTTCTTGGATCCCTTGAATCCCGACTTGCCGGCGGAACCCCATACGATGGCGTTCCCCTGCAGATCCGTGATCGTTATCAGCGTGTTGTTGAATGTCGCCGTGATGTGGGCGATGCCCTCGGACTCGACGACCTTCTTGCGCTTACTGGAAGACTGTGCCTGCGCCATACTACTTCTTCACCACTTTCTTCTTGCCCGCGATGGGCCGGCGCGGTCCCTTCTTGGTCCGCGCGTTCGTATGCGTGCGCTGCCCCCGGACCGGTAGCCCGCGGCGGTGCCTCAGCCCGCGGTAGCTGCCGATGTCCATGAGGCGCTTGATGTTCATCGCGATCTCGGTGCGAAGAGCACCCTCGACCTTCACCTGCCGCTCGATAGCCTGCCTGAGGCGCGCAACTTCGGCGTCGCTCAGGTCGCGCACCCGCGTGTCGGACTTGACCGCCGTGTCGTCCAGCACCTGCTGGGCCGTACTGCGGCCAACACCGTAGATGTATGTGAGCGCTATCTCGACGCGCTTCTCTCGGGGCAGGTCCACCCCGGCAATTCGTGCCATTGGTTAGCCCTGCCGCTGCTTGTGTTTAGGGTTGCGCTTGCAGATCACCCGCGTGACTCCACGACGGCGGATCACCTTGCAATGCTCACAAATTGGCTTCACGCTCGAACGGACTTTCAAGGTCGCTCCCTGCAATGAGTTGGAAACGAGCCTCGGAATATAGAAAGGGCGATGTCGGGATGCAACCAGGGGTCAGGGAGTGATTCTGACCTCGCGCAGGCGCCAGCTTCCCTCCAGGAAACGAAAGCCGAGGAACACGGTCTCCTCCAGCTCCTCGTCGGTGCCCCTCACCACGTAGCGGCGGGCCACTTCGGCGTAGGCGTGGTCGTCCGCCAGGTGCCGGACGTCCACCAGATCGAAGGTCCGCTCCTGGGCCGGGTCCAGATAGCGGCCCAGCAAGCGAGCCGCCTGCTCGGGCTGGACCGAGGCGGAGGCAGCAATCCCGGGGATCCTGAGGCGAACGGTGTCGCTGTGCTGGACCAGGGTCTGGACGTCGTGCCGGATCCAGGCAGCCTGGGCCCGGCCCACCGCCTGCCCCAGCTCCTCCTGGGCCGTGGCGTCAGTCGCGGCAAGCAAGACCGCGGCGAGCGCGGCAGCGGGGGCGAGTCTGCGGATTGGGTTCACGATGCCGTCTCCACAATGCTCTCGTACACCACTCGCGGGTCTTCGGCCCGCGTGATGGGCCGTCCCACGACCAGGTGGGTGGCGCCGGCCTGGACGGCCGCTACCGGGTCTGCCGTGCGGCGCTGGTCGTCGGCGGCCGCTCCTGCGGGCCGGATTCCCGGCACCACGAGCCACCGATCGGGCCCGGCGATCTTCCGAACCGCCGCCACCTCGCGGGGCGACGTGACCACCGCCCCCACGCCGGAGTCCACCGCCAGTCGGGACAGGCGCTGGACCTCGGCCTCCACGTCCGGCTCGCCCGGGCGCCCCACCGTGTCCCAGTAGCCGCCGGGCGAGTGCGACGTGAGGACCGTAACCGCCGCGAGCCGCATCTGGCCGGCGGCCTGGGCGGCCGCCTCCATCATGGCGCCGCCGCCCAGCGCGTGCACGGTGGCCAGCTTCACCCCCAGCCCTTCGGCGCCGCGCGCAGCCTCCGCCACGGTGTTGGGAATGTCGTGCCACTTGAGATCCAGGAAGACCTGGACTCCCCGCTCCTGTAGCTCCCGGACGAGTGGTGGCCCTTCGCGCACGAAGAGCACCGGCCCCACCTTGGCCCACCGGAGGCCGGGCAGCAGGTCCACCAGCTCCAGCGCTTCGCGCGCCGAGCCCACGTCCAGGGCCACTATCACCTCAGCCACGGGCCCTCCACTGGTCCGCCAGCCGCTCGGGCACACGCGGGTCGGCCAGGGCGGCTGTCCCCACGGCCACGAGGCTGGCCCCCGCCTCGAGGTACTGGTCCACGTCCTCCAACGTGCGCACCCCGCCCACACCGATCACCGGGAGGCCGGTTGCGTCCACGACCTGGCGCGTGGTCAGCACTCCGACCGGCAGCAGTGCCGGACCGCTCACTCCTCCCTTTCCGTAGCCCAGCCGCGCCTGCGGCTCGCTCCCGGGCTCATCGAACCGGAAGAGGGTACCCGGAATGGTGTTCACCAGACTGAACCCGGCCACGCCGGCCCGCGCGGCCGCCTCCGCCGTGCGCGACACATTGGAGAGCGTGGGGGAGAGCTTCACGACCAGCGGCCGTTCGGTCACCGCCTTGCAGCGCCGCACGAGGTCGGCCAACACCTCCGCGTCGGCGCCGAACTCCTCACCCCCGCGGTCGGTGTTGGGACAGGAGACGTTGAGCTCGAACGCCGTGATGACCGACTGCCCCGTGAGCCGCTCTACCACCCTCGGATAGTCATCGAGCTGGAACCCCACGACGTTCACGAGCACCCGGGCCCTGGTGAGATGCTCAGCCAGCCACGGGAGCTCGACGCTCGCCACCTGCTCCAATCCGGGGTTTGCCAGGCCCACGGCGTTCAGCATCCCACCGTCGAACTCTGCGACCCGCGGCGCGGTGTTGCCGTGGCGCGGCTCGGGACTCACGGCCTTGGTCACCAGCCCGCCCAGCCGCTCGAGATCGATCACCCCGGCGACCTCGCGGCCGAACCCGGCCGTTCCGGCCGCAAGGAGAATGGGATTCTGGAAGGTGGTTCCGAACGCTTCTATCACGGCTACGGGCGGCGTACGGGCCGCCCCTCCTCTGCCCGGTCGGCCACCCCACGCTCTCCCTCCGCCCCGACCTCGCCACCCAGCCCCAGCGCGATGAGCACTCGCAGTGAGTCCTCGGCGGCCTGGTACTCGGCTCCGCCCCCACCCAGCAGCGCCAGGCGGTAGGGCGACTCCGGATACTCACGCTCGAGCAGGCTCAGGGCGGAATCGGCGGCCTCCGGATCGTGCGCGGCGACAGCGAGTAGCGCCTTGGGCGCC
>JBDHIS010000055.1:0-9059 GCA_039587315.1 Gemmatimonadota bacterium
TCCGGATTGGGCGGGCAAGTCTTGAGCACCTTCTCCCACAGCTCCGTCATCGAGTCAAGCACCGTGGTCTTACCGAAGTCGACCGCCTCTTTCTGGCTCCTTGTCGGCATGAAGTACTGCAGGTACTCCACAAACGCTCTCAGGAGTGGCCGGGATTTCGGATTGCCGAAGTCGACCCTGCCTTTGAACAGGGCCTGAAGGACCTCAGCGAACCCAGTTTCGTCCTCTTCCCAGAGGTGGTCTGCCATCGCGTGAACACTGCGCACGATGCTCTCGGGCAAGTACTTGACGCAGCCATAGTCAATCAGTGCGATCGTTCCGTCGTCGTCGTATAGGTAATTCCCCGGATGGGGATCGGCATGGATGGCCTTCAGATTGTATAGCTGATACACGAACAGCTCGAACAGACGCGACCCCAGGCGGTCCCTCCATTCCTGGCTCGGGTTACGCTCGAGCCGCCGGTCCAGGAACTCCCCGCGCATGAACGACATCGTCAGGACCTTGTCCGAGGAGAACTCGGAAAGCACGTCGGGTACGCGCAGGAAGGGGAGATCCGCGGCGTGGCCCCCGAAGAACTCGATGTTGCGGGCTTCGCTCCGGTAGTCGGTTTCCAGCATGAACCCCTTTTCGGCCTCCGCTATCATCTCGTCGCTGACGTACTTCGCCCACCTGGCCGGCAACGTCACCGTGCGCAGCAGGGCGAAGTCGTTGCGAATCGCCTCCCGGATGCCCGGGTACTGGATCTTCACGGCGACCTCATCGCCGCGGTGCGTGACGGCAAGGTGCACCTGGCCCAGGGAGGCAGCCGCGAACGGCTCCATCTCGAACCGCGCGAAGACCTCCTCCGGGTACTTCCCCATCGACTTCTTGAACTGGGTACGCATCAGGGTCGTGTGCATGGGCGGAGCATGCATCTGCAGTTCGGCGAGCTCCTGCAGCACCTCCTCCGGCACCAGGTGACCCTGCATGCTGAGCGTCTGGCCCAGCTTCATGACCGGTCCGCGCAGCTCCCCCAGCTCCTCGCGAACCCGCTGCGCACTCTTCTGCTGGAAGCTCGTCCTGTTATCAGCGCGGCCTGGAGCGTCCAGGAAGAGGTTCTGCATCTGGTAGCCCAGGTAGCTGCCGGCTATGCGAACACCCAGTCCGCCCACCTTCAGTGCGCGGTTGGCCTTGCTGGTTGCCTGGCTCCGCTTCACCACTCCCAGCCTCCACGGCTCAGGAAGCCGGTGCCGATCGTGAGGGCGCGGTCCAGCAGCGCCATGGTGTTCTCCTTGCCGGCCGACCCGTCGTTGAGCCAGTAGGTCACGACGGCCAGGAAGCCGAGACCCAGCGCGTACACTCCGAACTCGCCCATCGGGGGGATTTCTTCCTTATCCTCGGCTTCCTCCAGAATCTCACGGATGAACATGAGTTCACGGAGGCGGAGTTCTTGAACGTCCAGACTGAGTGGGTTCAGCTTCGACCGAGGCTGCAGAGCCCGCAGATAGACCGCGCCGATGAAATCCTCGTAGGGCTCGACGCGGTCCAGATAGTGCTGGACGAGGCCGAACAGCTTCTCAGGCAGCGGAGCTGACTGGATGTAGTCGTCCCGGTGGTACCAGTCGATGCAGTTCTGGAGTTCCGTCTCGAAGAAATAGAGGGCCAGGTCTTCCTTGGTCTTGAAGTAGTTGAAGAGCGTGCCCTCGGCGATTCGCGCCTTGCGGGATATCTCCTTGGTGGTGGTCTTGTGGAATCCCTTCTTCCGGAACAGCTCCAGCGCAGCCTTCAGGATCCTCGCCTTGGTTTGCTCCTTGTTCCTGGCGCGCTTGCCGGCAGCCCTCTTGGGGACCTTCTTCGGGGCCTTCTTCGCACTGCGGCCGGATGCCGGTTTCTTCCTTGCCCGGCGTTTGGCTTGCGGGGCCATGATTGCCCGCCCAATTTGGGGTCGCAAAAGATGAGTGTACTCATATTAACACGCCCCTAAGGCATTGTCAAGAAACATGAGTGCACTCATAAAGATCCGGACGCGGAAGGTGGCGCCGCCCGCCTTCGAGAATCCCCCTACTGCTGCACCCGCGCCAGCCGCATCGCGTTGAGCGTAACGGCGATGGATGCCCCCATGTCGCCCACCAGAACCGCCACCATGAGCGATACCACTCCGCCCACGGCACCAACGGCCAACAGCATCTTGAGGCCCAGTGCGAGCCCGATGTTGAGCCGCACGAGCCGCCGCGCCATGCGCGCGACCCGCACTGCGTAGGGAAGTGCCTTGAGATCGTCTGCCATGAGGGCCACGTCAGCCGTCTCGATAGCGGCCGGCGACCCGGCTCCCCCCATGGCGATCCCGACGCTCGAGGCCGCCAGCGCCGGAGCGTCGTTCACCCCGTCCCCGACCATCGCCACGCCCTCATGGCGCGCCTTCAGCTCTTCGACCGCGCGGACCTTCTCCTCCGGCAGCAGGCCCGCCCTCACGTCGCTGACGCCCAGGGCGCCGGCAATGCTGCGAGCCACGGTCTCGTGGTCGCCCGTGAGAATCACCTGCTCGTGCACTCCCAACCGCCGGAGCCGATGCAGGACGTGCGCCGCCTCCGGCCTCAGCGTGTCCGCGAGAGCGATGAGGCCGACCAGTTGGCGGCCGTCCCCGACCAGTACCACCGTCTGCCCTTCAGCTTCGAGCTCCTCGAAGCGAGCAGGAATTTCGTGCTCGGGAAACAGCGCCGGAGTCCCCACCCGCACCTCTCGCCCGTCGACCCTCGCCAGTACGCCGCGCCCGGTGCGCGACTCGAAATCCGTCACCGGCACGTCTCGATCGTACCCGAGGAACCGCGCGTGCTCGACGATCGCACCTCCGATCGGATGCTGCGATCGCACTTCGACCGGCACGGCGAGACTGAGCACGTCTCCCGCTGAGGTCCCATCGAGCCCCTCTACGTGTGTCACCCCGAGCTCACCCAAGGTGAGCGTGCCGGTCTTGTCGAAGGCCATGGCGCAGGTGGAGCCGAGCGCCTCCAGGTACTCACCCCCTTTGACGAGCACCCCGTGTCTCGTCGCGGCGGTGAGGGCGCTCACCACCGTGACCGGAGTGGCGATCACGAGGGCGCATGGGCAGGCGATAACCAGGAGGGTCAGCCCGCGAGTGAACCACTCCAGGCCCGTGCCGAATCCGAGGAGAGGGGGAAACAGCATCGTTGCGGCCGCCAGTGCGGTGACGGCGGGCGTGTAGTAGCGCGCGAATCTCGCGACGAACTGCTCGATCGGGGCGCGGCGCGCCTGCGCCTCTCGCACGAGGCGAACGATCCGGTCGAGCGTCGTGTCCCCGGCATGGGTGGTCGCTTCTATCTCGAGGTACCCCTCGACCGCGAGGGTGCCGGCAAACACCGCACTCCCCCGCGTCTTCGCCACGGGCACCGACTCACCGGTTACGGTAGCCTCGTTGACCGTGGACTCCCCGTCGATCACCGTCCCATCGATCGGAATCTTCTCGCCGGGACGGACTCGCACCCGGTGCCCTTCTCGCAGCTCGGCCGTAGGGACGCTCTCCTCGGAGCCGTCGTCACGGACCACGTTGGCCCGCTCGGGAGTCAGGCGCACCAGCTCCTCGACGGACCGCCGCGCGCGCGCGACCGCCGATGCCTCAAGGAGCTCCGCGAACGAGAACAGGGCCGCGATTGCAGCTGCTTCAATCGGCTCGCCGATCAGCACCGCCCCTACGATGGCGACGGTCATCAGGAAGTTCATGTCCAGCCGGAGGCGTCGGACGGCCCTGATTCCCGCCGGGAAGAAGTTCCAACCCCCGATGAGTGCGGCCGCAAGCAGCACGGACCCGGCCGGGTCCAGACGCACGCGGAGCCATCCCGCTACGTCGGGCTCGCCGGCTGCAAACGCCATGGCCGTGCCGAGCAGCCAGAGAGCCGCCGACACGTACGTGCGCAGGGCAGCCCGTGTGCGCCACGGAGTCGGGGGCCTCATTGAGCTCCTTCGAGCTCCTCGATAGCACCCAGAGCGGCACGCCGGACGACGTCGCGATACGACGGCATCTCGGAGGCCTGCCGCAGGAACTCGAGCTGGCTCCGGCCTCCACTGAGTCCGATTGCCCTGAGGGCCTCGGCCTGCACTTGATAAGAGTCGTCAGCTTCGAAGCGGCTGCGGAAGAACGGCACCATGGCCCGGTCACCCATTTCACCGAGAGCGCGTACCGCCGCCCGCCTGACCCGGGAGTTGGCATCGGTTGCCGCGGCCTGGAAAAGCTCGATCGCCGCGCGCCCGTCTGCGGCCGCAAGGGTCTCGATGGCGGCGAGGCGAACCGCCCAAAAAGCGTCGTCAGTGCCGATCACGGCCAGTTCCTCCGCGACCCCCGCCTCACTCGTTGAGCGTCCCAACTCCCGCGCCGCCCACTCCCTGCCAATGACGTCGTCATGGCGAGCCTGGTAGAGCAGTTCCTCGACGCTCTTGTCGTATGCCCATTCCTTTACGAGCCAGTTGCCTTCGTCGAAGCGCACCAGCAGGGGTTCCTCAGCGCTCTCGAAGACGAAGATGTCCTCCTCGTTCTCCAGCCACACCGTCTCCACCGTCTTCCCCGACGCGGTGACGATTCCGATCCGCACCGGCGTCCGGTAGATGGGGACTCCGTGATCCCGATCTTGCAGTTGCGCCACGCGCAGTCGGATCTGTCCCTCGCCGGCGTCCCACCTCGAGCTGATATCGAAGACGGGGTGACCCGGACTGAAGAAGTACTGCTCGAAGAACCAGTCCATGTTCTGGCCGGTTACATCGTTCACGGTCTTCATGAAGTCGTACGTGTCTACCGGCTCGAACGCATGCTCGTGCAGAAAGGCGCTTAGGACTCGGAAGAATGCTTCGTCACCGAGCACGAAACGGAGTTGATGGAGAATGCAGGCACCCTTCGGGTACGTGTGCGAATCGAAATTGTCGTGTGGTCTCTCGTATCGGTTGAACACGATGGGCCGCACATAGCGTGTGTGGGCCTCCCGCAGGTACGCGTTCTTCTTGCCCAACAGCGCCCATGCGCCTTCGTCCTCACCGAACTCGTGCCGGGTCCAGATGTAGTCCGAGTAGGTACCGAAGCTCTCGTTCAGCCAGGTGTGAGACCACTCGCGCAAAGTGATCAAGTCGCCCCACCACTGGTGCGCAACCTCGTGGGCGATAACCCGCTCCCACGAGAAGTCCTGCTCGGCCCGCCGGTCGTGGATGACGCGCTGGCCGAGGATCGTGGCCGACGTGGCCTCGGCCCCACCGCCGACATGCGGCGTGGTCACCTGGTCGTACTTGGCCCAGGGGTAGGGGTAGTCGAACAGGTCGGCGTAGAACTCGATCATGCGCGGTGTCTTGGCGAAGATCCAGCGCGCGTTCTCCTCCGCCCCCGGATAGACCCAGTAGTTGACCGGCAGGCTGCCCAGCGAATCTTCGATCACCGTGAAGGGGCCGATCGCCAGCATGAAGAGGTACGTCGCGTGCGGCCACTCCTGCGACCAGTGCCACGTCGTGGTTCCCGCTCCCGCGTCCTCGGTGACGCCGACGAGCCGCCCATTGGAGAGCACCTTGTTGCCGTTGGGCACGGTGACGATGAGCTCGTTGGTCACCTTGTCGTTCGGGTAGTCGTACAAGGGGATCCAGTGGTGAGCTTCATCGGGCCAGGAATCGGTGGAGACCATCTGCGGGTGGTCGTCGCTCGCATCGTCGAAGAAGAACCCCTCCTGCGGGTCCTCGCCGCGATAGGCGACGGTGAACGTGACGGTGTCACCGTACGGAATCGCATCGGGAAACGCGATGGTGACGCTCGTGTCGCCCTGGACGAAAGAGAGCTCACGCCCCGCTGCGTCAACGGCGCCGACCACGACGATCTCCTCGGCATCCAGCTCGAAGCGATCGACTCCATCGGCGAGCGGTGTCAGGGTGATCCGGTTCTCACCCTCGAAGACCTTGGCATCGAGATCGAAGGTGAGGCTCACCCGGTAATGAATGAAGTCGATGCTGCGGCTCCGCTCCACCTGGACCGGTCGACTCCACACGTCCACCTGCTGGGCGGCCAGGGGGGAGAGGCAGCATATGGAGAGACCGCCGGCCAGCCAGTACGCGCGCCGGACGAGGGTACCGGCCATTGCTCACCTCCCCACTCTCTGCAGGATGCCGGGCTCACGCATGAAGGTCTCGATCTCCTCCACCGTGCGGGGAAGGCCGTCCGAGAGATTCACGTATCCGTCCTCGGTGATCACCACCGTGTCCTCGATCCGGATCCCCATGGTCTCGGTCTCGGGCATGTTGATGTCACAGGCGAAGACGAAACCGGGCTCGAGCGGCTCGTCGGGGCCGGTGATCGACGCCATCACGTCGTGCGTCGCCAGCCCGATGGGGTGGTTGTAGCAGCCCCACCTGATGAGCCCGCGGAATCTGGGCTCGGTGGCGTCGTGCCCATTAGCGACGAGCCACTCCCGCACCTTCTCGCCGACCTCCGCGAAGGTGGTCCCGGCGCGGTAGTTGTCGAGGCAGACCTGCCGAATGCCGAGACCCAGCTCATACAGTTCTCGTTGCTCGGGCGTGAACCTGCCGTTGGCCGGGAAGGTGGTGGAGATGTCGACGTTGTAGTACGCGTATTCGGGGCCGGCATCGAGGATGATGAAGTCGCCGTCCTCGAGTGTGTGGTCGTGCTTGTGGTAGTGTCCCCAGGGATGGTGGTCCCCCGCCATTATGATCGTCTCGTAGGCCAGGTCCTGGGCACCCTCGCGTTTGCTGACGAACTCGAACAACGCGGCCAGCGCCCGCTCCGGCATCCCGACCTCGGTAGAACGCATGAACTCGAGATGTGCCTCCACTCCAATCCGGCCCGCTTCCCGAACCAGCGCCACCTCCGCCGGCGACTTGACCTTCCGCAATACCTGGATCGTGCGGAAGCAGTCGCGCACCTCGACGCCCGGGTAACGCTGCTCCAAACGCTCGACCAGTTGCAGCTCCCGGGTCAGGCGGCCATCCATGGGATTCTCCGTCACCGTCCGCTGAAAGGCCCTGAACACTTCGTTGGTGTTCATGCGGCGAAGTTCCTCCGGACGTTGGGAGAGATAGAAGACCCCGACCCGCCGGCCGGCGTCCGCCAGGAACGCGTCCATCTCCTCGACCGGTAGCGCCCGTTCGATCCCCGTATACGCCGCCGGGTTCAGCGCGAGCTCCGGAGGAATGCCCTCCCCTCGGGCGTCATGCTCTTCTAGAGTAAGGAAGAGGGTGCTCACCCGGTTGACACCGTCGACCACCAGCCATGCGTTCGGCGCCTCGACCCCGGTGAAGTAGAAGAAGTCGTTGTTCTGGAAGAACTGGAAGCTCGCGACGGGCGAGGTGGCCCCCGGGATGATGGCGACCCCGTCGGGGATCTCATCCATCAGCCTCGCCCTGCGCGCGGCATACTCGGCGTTGTCGATCAGACTCCCGGGGAGAACGAAGCGCACTTCGTCGTGCGGCGATGCGCTGGGAGAGCACCCGGCGACCAAGAGAATCAGAGCGGGTAACAACAGCACGGCAGGCAGCGGAAACAGCGGGGGTAGAGCGCGGTGGGTGCTCATGCCTCATCTCCTTCTCCGGGACATTATCCCAACAACCTAGACCATGACTATCACCTCACCTCCAAGTCCGCCACCCAGACGTCAGTCTCGTACTCGCCGGCCGTGACGTACAGGTGGTCGGGGCCGACCGAGAACATGGACGTACCGCCGAGTTCGAGGTCGTCGAACGCCACCACGAGCCTCGGCTCGCCGCCTCGCGCTGGAATGGCCCAAATCCCTTCAGAGCCGGCCTCGTGTTCTCCCCACAGATAGACCGCCGAGCCGTCCCTCGAATAGGCGGACCGACCGATCTCCCGCAGCCCGTCCACCGAGGGGCGGTAGCGCCACAGGACTTCACCCTCCCGTGATACCAGTCGCAGCTCTCCGCCCCAGGCGCACAACACACCGCTTCCGTCCGGTGCCCAATCGTAGGGACGACACCCGAAGTCGGTGAGCTGAGTCGCCTCGCCCCAAGCTCCGCCAACGAACTCGCGCGACACGAGCCACACCTCTCCCTGCCCAGTTCGACCTGAATAGAACGCAATCTCCAACCCGCTCGGAGACCACCTGGGATCCTGGTTCCATCCCGGACCACTGGCAATCAGCGACGGGGTGCCTCCATCGGCTTCAACAACCATCACCGCGCCATCACCATCGGGCAGGCTACCCGGACCGACGTAGAACGCAATCTCGCTCCCGTCGGGTGACCACTTGGGCGCAAACTCGTCGCCCGGAAGGTCGGTGATCCGCATCGCTGCCCCGCCCTCGAGGGGCCGCACGTAGATGTCCATGTCACCCCGGAGGGTCGAGCAGTAGGCGATCGACTCGCCGTCTGGCGAGACGTCGTGCTCCTCGATGACGGCGTTCTCCCTGGTCACCGGATGACCCTGGGTGATCGACACCGCGGCCGACCCGATGGGAAAGGACCAGATGTTCTGGCGTACGATGGCTTTGATGAAGGCGAGGTTCCCTCCCGCCACGGAGTAGGAGATCGAGCTGGGGTCGACAATCCCCGGTACCTTCTGTGGCTCCCCGCGCGGGCCCGTGGATCCCACTTCGACGACGTAGACCTCTCGCGGGCCGTCGCGATTGGACACGAACAGCAGGTGGTCGCCGTCGAGCCAGGCCGGACTGATATCCATGAACGCATCACCCGTCACCCGGATCCAGATCGATGACGCGGACACGTTGAAGCCGTAGAGCCAGGCGGAGTTTCCGGATACGAAGGCAGAGCGCCGGCCATCCGGCGACAAGTCGGGTGAATGTGCGACTCTCTCCCAGATGAAGAGGAGCGTGCTCGTGTCATCTGCGATCGAGTATTTGAACACGCTGTCACCCGACGCATACACGGCGTAGGAGCCGTCCGGTGAAAGCCCCCCAGTGAACTTGGGCAGGTCGAGGGTTCGAACCGGGCCTCCGAGCCTCGAGACCGCGCGCCACGTCAACTCGACGCCGTCCAATGTCCAGAACCGAACCGACTCCCCGTCCGCGCTCCAACTCACCCTGTAGACGCCCGAGACGCCCTGTGCCACC
>JBDHIS010000056.1:0-8687 GCA_039587315.1 Gemmatimonadota bacterium
GCGAGCTCTGGCTCCCCGTCGAGCGCCAGACCCGCGTGGAGTGCGAACTGGAGTCTCCGGGTGTGCGCGGCGTCTTCCGCTCGAGCCATAGCCTGCGACCCAAGCGGCGCTGGAGCATCTACTGGCTCACGGTGGCGGACCCGCGGCTTCTATCGCATGAGCTGGATGCGTTGGCGCCCCTGGAACGCGCCGTCCGGTCGACAATGCTCTCCGATGCGGGAGTCGTGGGCAATCCGCTGGCGGATGCAGCGTCGCTGGCGACGGACGACCACCTGCCCTTCCTGCGCATGGCCATCCCGGCAAGGTCGCTCGAGACGCGGCTCGGTGTCGCAGTCAGCCCGGTTGCGGTGGATCGCGCGCGGGAGGGAATGACCTCCACGTCGGTGCTCGCCCTCACGGGTTCGGGTGTGCGCTACGTGGCACGGCCATGGGAGAGTGGCGACGACGTGGCGGGATGGCTGGGTGGGCCGGACGGCTCCCGCATCATTTCGGTTGCGATCCCACCCGGAGGCGAGCCGCGCTCGCTCGGCTTCACCGAATCACAGGCAGAGATGACGCGCAGGGTGGAGCGCTGGCTCGAGACGACCCCCCTCCATGTTTCTCCCGGAGGCG
Organism: Gemmatimonadota bacterium; assembly: GCA_039587315.1. Lineage (GTDB taxonomy): Bacteria > Gemmatimonadota > Gemmatimonadetes > Gemmatimonadales > GWC2-71-9 > WVYX01. The sequence continues at coordinate 613 of JBDHIS010000056.1, forward strand.
AGGAGGGGGTGACGTTCGTGCTGGAGACGGATACGGCCGCGCCGCTCGCCACGATGCTCGCCTCCGTGCGGGAGTGGAACCAGCGGTTTGCGTACCCGCGGATCGTGATCGGTCCCGCGGAGGACCTGCCCGAGGTGTTGAACCGGGTGCGCGACCTCGCCTCCCGCGGGAACCGCCCCATCTTCCGCACCGTGCCCCGTTTGCCCGACCTCGACGCGCTTACCGCAGTCGCGGAGTCGCGCAGGGCGGAGTGCGATGCCCGCCTCGCTGCGGCAACGCGTCCGGTCGCCGGCCTGCTGGATCCCGGATTCGCCGCGGTGAGCGGACTCGAAACCGTAGCGCGCCACATCACGACTGCGCTGCCGGGAGCGCTGGTCTTCAACCCCACGCCGTTTCACCGTACCGGAGTCGCGACGCTGCCCGACGGATCGGAGCGCTTGGTGACTGACGTACCTGGATGGGGCTATGCGTTCCTTGTGGACGCGCCGGACCACCGTGGCACGGTGGCCAGCATCGATCCGGTGCCGACCGCGCCGCCGCACACGGAGCTCACGAGCGACCATCTGCGCCTCGCGCTGGACCCACGCTCGGGCGCGATCGCTTCCCTGGTCACCCGCGAAGACGGACACGAGTGGGTGCGCTCCTCCGGTGACGGCCTCAACGCCGTCCCGGGGGCGATCGCGGAGAGGCTCTCGCGCCAGAGCATTCCCGGAGTGGGAACGCGCTTGATCGCGCGGCGCTGGTCGCCGTCGCGGGGCGACTTCACTACTACCGTCACGCTGTACGACGACCTGCCCTGGGTCGACGTCGAGAACGAGGCGGCCGTTCTGGGCCAACACCCGATGGAGTACGTGTTTGGTTTCGACGCGCCCGATGCACGGGTCGCCTGGGAGGTACCAGCCGGCCACGAGGAGGCGAACGCTCCGGTGGAACGCTTCACTCACCTGCGCTGGATCACGCTATCGTCCCGGGTAGGCAACGTTCTGTTCCGGGGCCACGACGCTCCGTATACGTCTGTTCACGCCGACGGCACAGTCGTGAGCTACGCTCCAAGCGGCCGCTCGCGGTACCGCTTCGAGGTCACCGTGGATCCAGTTGGACCGCCGTCGGCGACGCGCTTCGGGTGGGGTGCGGACGGGTTCGTGACCACGCCCGTGCGCGCCAACGACGACGGGCCCCTTCCGCGCCACGACGCGCTGCTGTACGTGGATCAGCCAGGCGTGGCCATCATCGGGGTCAAGGGAGCCGACGACGGAGACGGCGTCGTCGCCTACGTGCAGGAGTTGATGGGCTCGAGCCGCTATGTCTCGCTCGGTACCGGCCTGCTCACGTTCGGCGCTGGGCGCATCGTGGACTTCCTCGAGCGTGACACCGGGAACGAGGCACGCACTATCCCGCAGGGTGTGCTGGTCCCGCTCGCGGCCTGGGGGGTAACCGCCGTGCGTCTGGTGGACATCGGGTTGGGGGGTTGAACGGGGGGCGGCACGGGGGGTATATCGTAGTTGTAGGCAGCCACGAGCGAGGAATCCGTGGCCAATCCCCTGCTGACCCTCAGCGACCGGCGGATAGCCGACGAGATCAAGCGCGCGCGCCAGGCGGATGAGGACGAGCGCGTTTGGCGCCACAAGCTGGCTGGTTTGGGTGCGCGTTGCGCGGCGTGGTACGCCGGCGGCGTGTTCGCGGCCGTCTACGCTGTGCATACGACCAACTATGAGCTGGGAGTGACACTGTTCTACTACGGCCTGTTCGTGGCCGGTGTGGGTCCGCTTGCCACCGCGTTCTCGTTCTGGCGAGCCCACACCAGCTGATTGGCCAACCGACAAGACTCAGACAGGGAGCACCGTGAACCGACCCGCTACTCTGGCCGACCTCAAGAACACCGAATGGGGCGAGCCCCGGATGCATCTCCGCTCCGTCAAGGACGAGATGCGCCACAACCTCATCTGCATGCTCGAGGCGGAGCAGGAGATCTTCCCCGGCATAATCGGGTTCGAGGATTCCGTCGTGCCGCAGGTGATCAATGCGGTGCTGGCGCGGCACAACTTCATCCTGCTCGGACTGAGGGGTCAGGCGAAGAGCCGCATCCTGCGCTCGCTGGCGGAGTTGCTCGACGAGGAGATTCCGATCCTCGCCGGGAGCGAGGTCAACGACAGCCCGTTCCATCCCATCTCGAAGTACGGCCGTCAGATGTTGGAGGAGCACGGAGACCGGACACCGATAGAGTGGATCCCGCGCCATCGCCGCTACGTGGAGAAGCTGGCCACGCCCGACGTCACCATCGCCGACATGATCGGTGACGTGGACCCGATCAAGGCGGCGCGTGGTGGCCACCTCCTGTCCGACGAGCTCACGATCCACTATGGGCTGTTGCCGCGCTCGAACCGCGGCATCTTCGCCATCAACGAGCTGCCCGACCTCGCCGGCAAGATCCAGGTGGGGTTGTTCAACATCATGCAGGAAGGCGACGTCCAGATCAAAGGTTACCCCATCCGCCTCGCGCTGGACGTGCTTCTGGTCTTCTCCGCGAACCCTGAGGATTACACCGCGCGCGGCAAGATCATCACGCCGCTCAAGGACAGGGTCGGAAGCGAGATCCTCACGCACTACCCGCCCACCGTCGAGCACGGCATGGAGATCACGGAGCAGGAGGCATGGACCGAGCGGGAGGCCAGGCCCCTCGACGTGCCGGACTTCATCAAGGAGGTCGTAGAGCGCATCGCGTTCGAGGCGCGCAGTGACAAGCGAGTGGACGGCACGTCCGGGGTCAGCCAGCGCCTGCCCATCTCGGTGTTGGAGAACGTGATCTCGAGCGCGGAGCAACGCGCCATAACGACCAAGGAGAAGCATGTCGTTCCACGCATCTCGGACATCTACGGCGCGCTTCCGGCGATCACCGGCAAGATCGAGTTGGAGTACGAGGGAGAGCTGCAGGGCGCCGAGACGATCGCCAGGGACCTTGTGCGGCGCGCGGCCGGTGAAACCTTCGACGCGCGGCTAGGCGGGCTGGACTGCGACTCCGTCATCGAGTGGTTCGACGAGGGCGGCGCCCTCAAGATCGCGCCCAACGAACGCTCCGACCTCGTGCTGAAGGGCTTCACCAGCGTGCCGGGGCTGCTGGACGCCGTGAAGCTGGCCGGACTGGCGCCCGGCGGGGACCCGGCGACCGTCGTCGCGGCGTGCGAGCTGATTCTCGAGGGGCTCGTCGCTCACCGCCGCATCTCACGCAGCGACGAGCTGGGGTATTCGCGCGTGCGCATCGACCGGCCACCGGGCTACGGTACGGGCCTGGGTGGAAACGTGGCCCTCTGATGCCCGTAATCACTATTTCCCGCCAGTACGCTTCGGGCGGCTCCGACATAGCACGGCTGGTGGCCGAGCGTCTGGGCTGGCAACTCGTGGACAACGAGTTCGTGGACCGTGTGGCGGAGAGAGCCGGCATCACGCCGGACGAGGTGGCGGAGCGCGAGGAGAGGGTTCCCGGATTGGCGGAACGTCTGGCTCGCGCGCTTGCCATCTCCTCTCCCGAGGTATTCGTCGCGACGGGCGAGCCACCGGAGCCCCGTTTCGGCAGCGAGGCCGAGCTCGTGCGCGCTACAGAGGCTGTGATCAACGAGGCGGTGCAGACGGAGCATCAGTTGATCCTGGTAGGCCGTGGAGCGCAGGCGCACCTCGCGCAGCATGAGGATACTCTGCACGTGTATGTGGTGGCGCCCCGCGAGTTGCGTGTCGCCGCGGCGGCGCGCCGCCTGAAGGTCGAGACAGGTGACGCGGATGAGGCCGTGGACGAGATCGACAACGGCCGGCGCCGTTACGTGAAGACCTACTACGATCGGCATTGGGAGGACGCCGGCAACTATCACCTGTCGCTCAATACCGGGATCTTCAGCTACGAGCAGTGCGCCGACTTGATCATCGAGGCCGCGCGAGCGCGCGGATGGTGCAGCTAGCCGGCTAGCGGGTCTCGCGCAAACCCTGAGAGCGCATCACTCCCAGCAACACTGCTACCATACTCACCGAACCTCCCAGGACCAGCGCCGGCGTAGTCCCGAACCGCTCCGCGATCGCTCCCGCGACCAGCGCCCCGAACGGCGCGAACCCCACGAAGGCAAAGGCGTAGAACGAGATCACCCGGCCCCTCAACTCGTCCGGGGCGATCGTCTGCAGCAGCGTGTTGCTGAGCGCGGTAGTGGTGACGAAGGAGAGGCCGATGAGAACGAGCAGCGAGAGCGTCACGGCGTACGAGCGCGACAGCGCGAACAGGATCACCAGCACGCCGAAGGCCAGAGAGGAATATGCCAGCACGCGACCACGCGGCAGGCGGTGGCCAAAGCCGGCTAGCGCCAAGGCTCCCGTGAGCGCACCGATCCCGACCGCCGACATCGTCCAGCCGAACTCCACCGCCCCGAGACCGAGTTCGTCGCGGATCACCACCGGCAGCAGCACCAACACGGGCAGCCCGAAGACCGAGAGCATCGCGATGTTCACCATTACGACCCGGATTCGCCTGTCGGACATGACGTAACGGAAGCCCTCCCGGATGGTGGACCATGTGGATTTTCGCTCAGCGGAAGGCCGGTGCTCGGGAAGGCGTATTAGCGCCAGCGCAGCGATCATCGGGATGTAAGTCACTCCATTCACGAGGAAGCAGGCCCCGATCCCCACCGCGGCTATGAGCGCCCCCGCGATCGCGGGACCGATCACGCGCGTACCGTTGAACGCGGACGAGTTGAGCGCGATGGCATTGGTGAGATCCTCCTTGCCCACCATCTCCACGATGAACGCCTGCCGCGCCGGAATGTCGAACGCCAGCGCGATGCCGATACCCCCCGCTACGACCATGATGTGCCAGATCGTCACTGTGTCGGTGAACACGAACGCGGCCAGCGCGAACGCGAGCACCATGGCGCCGCTCTGGGTAGCCATCACCACGCGCCGCTTGGACACGCGGTCCGCCAGCGCTCCGGCGTAGAGTGAGAACAGCAGGACCGGCAGGTAGCTGAGCGAGTCCACCAACCCCACGTAGAACGGCGAGTCGGTGAGCTCCAGCACGAGCCACGACTGGGCGACCCGGTGCATCCACATCCCGATCAGCGACACCACCATTCCGGCGAAGAACAACCGGAAGTTGCGGTGCCGCAGGGCGCCGAACGCGACAGCGCGTTGGGCCGGCGGGCGGATCGTGGGTCCCTCGGTCATTGCGAGAACTTCGTGTGGGTTTCAGTTTAACAGGTATAGAGGGCACCTGAATACTATGCGCATCACCACGTACTCGAAGTATCTCCCCCAGCTCCTCGACGCGATCAACCTCGAGGACCTGCTGGACCAGCTGAGCGACTTCCTGCTCCAGTCTGGTTTCGCGGGTGGTCCAGCCTACCATCCCTTCTGGGGGGACTTCGGCAACGAGGGTGACGGCGACCAGTCGCTCGACGCGCTAAAGCAGGCCATCGTGCAGGCCCTGATGGAGTCGGGGCAGCTCACTCCCGAGATGCTCGAGGCGCTGCGCGGCGAGTCCACGGGCGACGAGCAGCGCGACGCGGAGATTCAGCAGCAGCTCGCGGACCTGATAGACCAGGTCGTGCAGCGCCTGGTGGACAAGGGCTACCTCAACGTGAGCGATGCCCCACCTCAGATGCCGTCGAGCCAGCAGCAGATGTTCGGGCCGGGCGGGCAGGCCAAATCGGCTGCCCAGAACGTGGAGTTCAACCTGACCGACAAGGCGCTCGACTTTCTCGGATACCGGGCTCTCAGACACCTGCTGGGGAGCGTCGGCAAGTCGAGCTTCGGCGCGCACGACACCTCGCACCTCTCCACCGGAGTCGAAGCCGAGGCGAGCTCGAAGCCGTACGAGTTCGGCGACACGTTGAACCTGGACGTGCCGGCAACGCTCACGAACGCCATCGCGAGGAATGGACTCGACGTCCCCATGGACCTCGACTACCCCGACCTGATGGTGCACCAATCCGAGTACCGATCGAGCGCAGCCACGGTGCTGATGCTCGACTGCTCCCACTCGATGATCCTGTACGGCGAGGACAGGTTCACGCCGGCCAAGAAGGTGGCGCTGGCGCTCACGCACCTGATCCGCACGCAGTTTCCGGGCGACTCGATCCGCGTGGTGCTGTTTCACGACACGGCCGAGGAGATTCCGCTCGCCAAGCTGGCCCGCGCCCAGGTCGGGCCATACCACACCAATACCGCCGAGGGGCTCAAGCTGGCGCGCCGCATCCTCCTCTCCCAGAAGAAGGACATGCGCCAGATCATCATGATCACCGACGGCAAGCCGTCCGCACTCACCCAGCCGGACGGCCGCGTCTACGTCAACTCGATGGGCCTCGACCCCAGGATCCTGAAGCAGACCTACCGCGAGGTCTCCATCTGCAAGCGCTCGGGGATCATGATCAACACGTTCATGCTCGCGCGGGAGCGCGCGCTGGTGGAGTTCGTGAAGAAGGTGTGTGAGATCGCGCGCGGGAAGGCCTACTTCACCAACACGATGACCCTCGGGCAGTACATCCTGATGGACTTCATGCGGAGGAAGACGAGGCGCGTGGGTTAGGCGCCGCCTCCGCGCCTACGTGCCCTCCGGCTCGACCGTCAGACGCCGCAGCGCCTCCCGCGCTTCTGTGACGTGGGGTTGCAGCTCCTCATCCGCATGGAGCCACACGTCCGCTACGAATTGATAAGAGTCAATTGCGGTCTCGAGATCTCCCATCCGGTCCGCGAGGCGTGCACGCTCCAGCGCCCAGTAGCCACGCGTCGGCACCGGCCACTGAGACGTGTAGGAACCCTTCAGCACCTCGAGTGCCACGCTATCACGGCCCTGGGCAACCAGCAGCCTCGAGAGGGCAAGAGGATCCCAGAACCCCATCTTTTCGGCGTCTCTCAGCTCCGTGAATCGCTGCAGCGCCTCAGCCGTGTCGCGCCGAGCAAGGGCTACATATGGGCTCAACTCGCGCGCAACATCCGCGTTCTTGCGGATGATCGTCTGGATGGCAGCGGTGTCGCCCCGAGCTGCCAGCCACCAGTGGGCGGTGGCGATCCCGTAGCGCGGATAGTACGGATCGGCCGTGAGCCACGCCTGGAAAGTCGAGTCGGCCACGTCCTCCGGCACGTGGCCCCAGACCGCCAGTTCGGCGAATATGGTCGGGAACCAGCTCTCCTCCTCTGTGCCCGTGATCTCGTACGCCTCACGCATGTGACCGCGGTAGGCCAGCATCCCCGCCAGGCTCCGCCGCAGCACCAGGTCGGTCGTGAAGAAGAACCGCTGATCGTGCGGTCGCGAGAGCCCCTCGCGAGCTATCCGTATCGCCGTTTCTCTGGAGTCGGCGATCCCCATCACGTTGTTGAACGTCTCGGCCAGCACCTCGTCCGGGAGCGAGTCCAGCAGGCTCTCGACCTCGGCCTCCGGAACCGCCGGGTCGAGCGCCTTCGCGATCACCAGCATGTACCCCATCTCTCGCACCGGCGGGTCCAGCGTCAGGTACTGCGCGGCCAACCGCTGCGCGAGCTCCAACTGCCCGTCCAGAACCGCGATCTGGGCGGCGCGCTGGTACACCGGTCCGAAGCCGGAGTCCAGCTCCACTGCCAGGAGGTAAGCCTCGAGTGTCGTGGCCGGGGTCGAGTTTATGCGCTTCTGCTGGTAGTCGCGATGGAGACCGACCATGTACCAGGCTTCGGCATCTTCGGGAAAGCGCGTGGCTGCTCGGAGCGCGTTTCCGAAACCGTCGTCCACCTCATCCTCTTCCACTGAGTCGGGAACCAGCCCCAACTTGAGGGCGGCCATCTTGGCGGCCGATTCGATGATCAGGCTGTCGTGTTCCGACATTCCCCGGTTGAGCTCGCCGGCACGGTGGAACTGGGCGTAAGCACGGCCCGCGTCCCCCTCGCCCAAGGAGTAGACGAACCCGAGGCGGAACTGTGCCATGACGATTCCGCTGTCGATCTCCAGTGCCTGTTCGTAATAGGCGCGCGCCGAGTCCCAGTCCGTGCGCCTGAATGCATACTCGCCCCTCAGAAACGCCTTCAGCGCCGTCATCGAGGTCGAGCCGAGACTCCACAGCGGGAACGCCCCGACC
>JBDHIS010000008.1:0-105626 GCA_039587315.1 Gemmatimonadota bacterium
AGGGCACCCCGCAAGGCTCATCGATTTCGGCTGACGCCCGCGTGCAGGTCCCGGAAGTGAAACGGCCCCGAACGCGCTGGCGTCCGGGGCCGACCTGTCGGAGAGTGCTGTTTGCTACCGGCGCGCGAGAGTCACGGTGAGGCTGTACATCTCGTTGGTCGGGGGACTGGGATTGAACAGCTGCACCATGATCTGGAAGACCTCCGAATCATCCGCAGCGCAGCTCGCGTTGACCACTGCAGAGAAATTCGTCTCGGGAGTCTGCCAAAACTCCCAGTTGTAACTCAGTACGTTACCGAACTCGTCCATCAACCACATGTCGTATTCGCTCCCCTCCGGGTTTCCGGGAACCGGACCAGGGATGTCATCGAGCACGACGGTTATGTCGAAGATCTCACCAACTCCGACGACGCACGACGGGCTGGGTGTGAGGAGCGCCTCGATCTTGTACCAGTCCTGCGGCTTGGCGCCACCACTGTGGAAGTTGGCTCGGAAGACCAGTGGGTCGTCATCGATACTAACCTGACCGAAGTCCGCCGGGTTGTCCGAGTCGTTGAACTCCCACTCGTCCGGTACCGGCCCCGTCGGCGGTGGCTCGTTCACCGTCACCGTTACCGCATCCGAAACACCCTCGCTGGTGGCCGTGATCGTAACCGGCCCGCCCGGTGCCACTTGGGTCACGGTGCCCTTCGGGGACAGGGTCACGACGTCTCCATTCAGATCGCTCGACGTCCAAACGACGTCTCGGCCGAACAGCTCGTTCCCATCCACGTCTTCGAGCTTGGCCGTGAGCTCCAGAACGGTCTCCTCGTCGATAGCATATTGGTCTATTGGCACCCCGTCCGGGCTCAGGATCTCGACACTGAACACCGGCACCGGCTGCACCGTAACGTCGGCCGAGCCGGGCGTGCCCTGGCTCGTCGCCGTGATCGTCGCGTCTCCCAGGTCCACTGCCGTCACCAACCCGTCGTCCGAGACGGTGCTCGACTTCCACTCCACCTCGCATCCGGTGAGCGTCTCATCAGCTTCGTTCTGGAGCAGCGCTGAGAGCTGCACCGTCTCACCGACCTGGAGCAGGAGGTCGTCGCCCGCATCGGCAGGAGCCACCGTCACGGTAGCCACGGGCTCACACAGCCCCCACGCCTCGAACGTGGCGAACACCTGCTTCTCGCCCGTGTACGGATTGACCGCGCGTACCTCGAGCACGTTCAGGCCCGGCTCAGGTCCAAGCGTCCAGTACTCCTGGGCGATGCCCTTCCAGTTTGTCATCGAAGCACCGGCAAAAACGGTACCGCCGCCCTCGACGACCACGAAGTTCACCAGCTGGTGCGGCTTGGGGACCCAGCGCTTCCTGCGCCCCCACCCGCTCATCCTCTCCACCTTCACGACCAGGGGGTCGCTCAGCTCGGTGCCCGCAATCGCGCTCTGGTCGCTCCCGCTCACGACCTTGAGCTCGATGGACAGGTCGCCGTCTGCCACCTCGGTCGGACCGCCATCCTCGCAAGCCGTCAGGGCCAGCGCCACGACGGCTAGAGGGGCAATCCAGCGTGTAAATCGATTTCGCATATGACTCTCTCCGACATCAGGTCCTTGGTTCACGGCGCCGAGAAGACGCCTGGCGCTTGCGTGATACTAGTAGGGGACCGTCACGCCACCGTCAGAGTTATTGTGACCGTAAACACAGTAGCCGGCGGTATTTGGCGCAAAATGAGCCAATCCCGCCAAGTTCGGTCGGGGACTGTGACGCGCGTCACAAGAAGCGATCGATAGCTGAGGCAAAACGGACCATACCGGCAGAACAGAAAAGAGACGCCGCCGTTAGGCAGCGTCTCTCGAAAGACCGCGACACCCCGCACCAGCGCGGGGCGAGGCGCCCTAGCCCGTGACCTCGATCAGGTCTCCCAACAGCTCCCGAGCGATCACGATGCGCAGAATCTCGCTGGTTCCCTCCCCGATCTCACCCACCTTGGCGTCGCGGATCATCCGCTCCACCGGGTACTCGGTCGTGTAGCCGTACCCGCCGTGCAGCTGGACCGCCTTCGTGGTGACCCGCATCGCGAGCTCGGAGGCGAACAGCTTGGCCATCGCCGCCTCCTTCTTGTACGGCTGCCCGTTCTGCCGCAGCCAGGCGGCGTGGTACACCAAATGGCGCGCAGCCTCGATCTCGGTCGCGATGTCGGCTATCTGGAAGTGCACCCCCTGGAACGAGGCGATCGCGCGCCCGAACTGCTTGCGCTCGGTCGTGTACTTGAGGCACTCGTCGAGCGCCCCCTCGGCGAGCCCCAGGGAGAGCGCGGCCACTCCGATTCGGCCGTCGTCCAGCGTCTTCAGGAAGTTGATGAATCCCCTACCCCGCTCCCCCAGCATGTTCTCCTTCGGGACGATCGCATCCTCGAGGATCAGCTCGCGCGTGTCAGATGCGCGCCACCCGAGTTTGTCCTCCTTCTTGCCGGCGGTGACGCCGGCCATCTTCGGCAGCTCGTCGTCGTGCCCGACCCCCACTTCCCGGCACCGGTCCAGGTCCACGGTGTCCTTCGTGACGATGAACGACGTGATCCCCGAGTTGCGCTTCTTGGGGTTGGGATCGGTGCGGGCCGTGATCGAGAAGATCTCCCCTACCCCGGCGTGCGTGATGAAGATCTTGGAGCCGTTCACGATGAAGTGGTCGCCGTTCTCGACCGCGCTGGTGGCGGTCCCGCCGGCATCGGAGCCCGCGCCCGGCTCCGTGAGCCCGAAGCCACCCAGCACCTGGCCGGTGGCCAGCAGCGGCACGTAGCGCTGCTTCTGCTCGTCGCTGCCGAAGTAGACTATCGGTGACGTACCGAGCGTCGTGTGCGCGGAGACTGTGATCGCGTGGCTGGCGTCCACCCTGGCCAGCTCTTCGACCACGATGATGTACGAGAGGTAGTCCATGCCTGCGCCTCTCAGGTCCGTGGACCAGGGGGCGCCCATGAACCCTAGCTCGCCCATCTGCTTCACTGTCTCCCACGGGAACTCGGCTGCCAGATCGTGGTCCCGTGCGATGGGACGGATCTCCCGGTCGGCAAAGTCGCTGACTATCTCGCGAACCTGATGATGCTCCTCGGTGAGGTACGGGTTGTTGCTCATCTATTCGAGGCCCTTGGGCGGTGAGAAGATCGTACTCCAGATCACCGCCTCCCGTGCTGTTCTTGGGTTTATGCGCCGGAACTGCGACGGTCGCGACTTCTTCGACTCCGATACCGGTCCGTCCATGTAGCGCTCGTGGAACACCTCGTGACTCTTACCGCCTGCCGCCTCGAGTGTCTCCAGCGACTTCGCCTCCCGCACGAAGGCATCCAGCGCCACGGCCTCACGTAGGGGCCGTTCGGGCGGCGCATGCTCCTCGGCCGGAGGCTCCGGGAGCTGCGCCTGCAGGAGATCCAGGATCTCCTGCGCGAACGGCTTGCGCTCCGCCATTCGCTCCGGGGCCTGAGCGCCCGTACCCTCGCCCACCGACTGCGCCGGATGCCTCGACCGCTGCGCACGCCGCTGCTGTTGCTGCCGCTTCTTCTTGCTGCCGCCTACCATCAGGCTGAAGAAGACGATAGCCAGGAAGATTATGAGCTGGACGATGTCATCCACGTTCGCCTCAGCCGGTTGACTCTTCTTCGCCCTTGGCGATGCTGCGCCGCATCGCGGTGTCGCTCTCCACGTTCTTGTAGCGCACGAAGTCCATCACGCCCAGATTGCCGCCGCGGAACGCCTCGGCGATCGCGAGTGGGACCTGCGCTTCCGACTCCACGACCTTGGCGCGCATCTCCTGGGTGCGCGCGACCATCTCCTGCTCCTCGGCCACGGCCATGGCGCGCCGCTCCTCCGCCTTGGCCTGCGCGATCCTCTTGTCGGCCTCGGCCTGGTCGGTTTGCAGCTCCGCGCCGATGTTCTTGCCCACGTCCACGTCGGCAATGTCGATCGAGAGGATCTCGAACGCCGTGCCGCTGTCCAGCCCCTTGGCCAGGACCGTCTTCGAGATCTCGTCCGGATTCTCCAGCACCGCCTTGTGCGACTGCGCGGAGCCGATGGTCGAAACGATGCCCTCGCCAACGCGCGCCAGAATCGTCTCCTCGCCCGCGCCACCGACGAGGCGATCAATGTTCGCGCGCACGGTCACACGCGACAGCGCGATCAGCTGGATGCCGTCCTTCGCCATAGCGGCGACCTTCGGCGTCTGGATCACCTTCGGGTTCACCGATACCTGCACCGCCTCGTGCACGTCCCGTCCCGCCAGATCGATCGCGGCGCCCTTCTGGAACGAGAGTTCGATCCCCGCCTTGTCGGCCGAGATCAGCGCGCGCACGACGTTCTGCACGTTGCCGCCGGCCAGATAGTGCGCCTCGAGCTCGTTGGCGTGGAGAATGAGCCCAGCCTTGGTGGCGGCGATCAGCGGCCGGACCACCGCCGGCGGACTCACCTTGCGCAGCCGCATGCCGACCAGGGTTCCCAATCCGATCCGCACACCGGAGAACCAAGCCTCGATCCACAGCCGGACCGGGATGAAGGAGAACAGCATGGCCAGCCCGATCGCCACGACCACGACGGCCACGACGAGCATCAACGTTCCCAATTCAGCCAATTCGTTCATCAGGTGTTCCTCACTTCACGGTTATTCAGTTGGCTCTTCGCCGATCGGCTCAACGACGTGCCGGTAGCTCTCGGAACTGATAATGCGTACGTGCCTTCCCTGGGCAACGAATCCTACGTCGGATACGACGTCTAGTCTCTCGTCGCCCACCCTGATCGTTCCCGCCGGCCTGAGGTCGGTGATGGCGACGCCCTCGAGCCCGACCAGGTCGTCCCTGTTGTCACCCGCGATGTAACCGTGCTCCCGGTCGGTGGCGGCCCGCAGGAAGACCCCGCGGGCGCGATTCGCGCTGGGTAGCTTGCGCACGAGAACGTAGATCGCGGCCACGACGATCATCGCCGCCGCAAACAGAATCCCGCTCGCCCGCGCCACGTCCGGCCAGGTCGGAAGGTTGCCTATCAGGGCGAGGAAGATCGCCGATCCGATGCACAGGATCGAGATCGCGCCGGCGATCCCGAAGCCCGGCACCACGAAGACCTCGATGCCGAGCGCCACCAGCCCCGCGCCCAGCAGGATCACTTCCTCCATGCCCGCCAGCCCGACTATCAGGTGGCTGCCGAAGAACGCGGCCAACGAGACGAGCCCGACCGCACCGGCGATCCCGAACGAAGGCGTCTTGATCTCGATCAGGAGCCCCAACGTGCCGATGGACAGCAGCAGCGGAGCCACGAACGGGTTGGACAGGAACCGCACCAACTGCTCGGCCCAGTTGATGCCGACCGTGACCACCTCGGCACTCGCCATCCCGTGTCGCTCGAGCAGCGCGTCGAGGTTCTCCACCTCGGCCGTCGCCACTTCCAGCTCCACCGCCTCCCCGGCCGTGAGCGTCAGCAGCTTCCCTTCCGCGATGACGCCCTCGATCTCTATCTCCTCGTCCACCATCGACTCGGCGATGCGCGGATCCAGACCACGCCGCTCCGCGAGCGCCCGCATCTCGCTCCGCATCGCGCTCACGATCTTCTCCGGCGCCTTCTGACCGCCTCCGGTGACCGGAGTCGCCGCCCCGATGGATGAGGCCGGCACCATGAAGATCGAGTCGGTCGCGAGCGCTATGATCGCACCCGCGCTCCACGCGTGCGTGTTCACGAGTGAATAGATCGGAATCTCGCTCGCGGCGACCGCCTTCACGATCTGCTGGGCGGCGTCGATCCGGCCCCCCGGCGTGTCTATGTCGAGCAGCACGGCGACTGCGCCGATCTCGGCTGCTTCCTGTATCCCGCGCGCTATGTAGGGTGCCAGTCCGAGCTCGATCGTCCCGGTTACCGGTATGCGATAGATGAGCGGCTGCTGGGCCTCAGCCGCGGTCGGCGGTGCGGCGAGGACGGCAGCGGCCATCACGATACGCCAACGTGACACGGCATCCCCCACGTAAGAGGTCGTATTACACGTATGAGGTCGTATTGGAAGTTAGGTACGGGGGTGTGCGCGGGGAAGCGAGACCCTTCTCGGGAAGAAAACGCTGCGGCTTGCTGAGCTCGGGCTTGCGTGGTCCCGCTCGTCCCCTCCCGACGAGATCCCTAGCCTGGCGGCAGGTTGCTCAGCAAACCGCAGTGTCGTTCTGCCAGGAAATAGTAGGAAGATTCGTGCCAAGGAGGCGAAAACCCCTAATGAAGTGTCATTCATAGTGTTACTGGCTTCGCTCCAGCTTCCATCCAGTGCCGACTGACCGCGATTTCGCACGGCTGTTCGCGATTTGGGACACCCGCTCGGGGCCGCACCTGTCGCATCCGGAGCACTTCCCTAGACGCTCTCCGAGGTAATCCAGCAGCACGCGGCGCCGACACCCCCGGGTAGCGACGTAGCGCCGCATCGTCAGCAGAGCGCGACGCCGCGCCTCGCGCTGCACGTTCGAGCCGCGGCCACCGGGGCCATTCGACTGCGAGAACCGGCGCGCCAAGACCAGGTCACCAGGAATCCACAACATCTCGCACCGGCCCGGCCGACCGTCTCTCCCCGCGCGCCCCGCTTCCTGGAAGTACGCCTCCGGCCGGGGTGGCACTCCGAAATGGGCTACCAGCCGCACGTCCGGCTTGTCGATCCCCATTCCAAAGGCATTGGTCGCGACCATCACCCTCACCCTCCCCTCCAGGAACCGCTCCAACAGCCTCTGGCGCGCGGTTCCGGGCAGGCCCGCGTGGTACGGCAGGGCACCGAAGCCCCAGCGCTTGAGGATCGTGGCCACGCCGTCGGTCTGATCCCGCGTGGGCACATATACGATGGCGCTGTCGCGAACCCCCCTCAGGAGGTGAGCCAGCACGCCGAGGCGCCCGGGATTGTCGCGGAAGCGGACCACCGAGAAGAACAGGTTGGGCCGGTCGAACGACTGGCCGATTCGCACCGGGCGCTTCAGGCCCAGCACGCGGATTATGTCGCGCTGCGTCTCGGGAGTCGCGGTAGCCGTGACGGCCATCGCCGCAGGGGATCCGAGCGTGACCCTGTGCCTTCCCAGTGCTCGGTAGTGGGGCCTGAAGTCGTGGCCCCATTCGCTGATGCAGTGGGCCTCGTCGATCGCAAGCAGCGGGATCGGGTGGCGCGCCAACTCCGCGGCGAGCCGCTCCATGCGTTCGGGCGCCACGTAGAGCAGCTTGAGACGACCCTCTGCCAGCGCGGCCCCAACCGCCGCCTGGCCTTCCCGCGTCTGGGTGCTGCTCAAGTACGCGGCCGCCACGCCGCGAGCCCTGAGCGCGCCGACCTGATCCGCCATCAAGGAGATCAGCGGCGAGACGACGACCGTGAGCCCGGGGAGCGTCAGAGCCGGCACCTGGAAGCAGAGTGACTTGCCGCCCCCGGTCGGCAGGACGGCCAGGCAGTCGCGGCCTCCGAGCGCGGCCAGCACCGCACGGCGCTGGTGGTAGCGGAAGTCGTCGTAGCGCCAGACGGCGCGAAGCACGCGGCGAGAGTCGCTCAGCGTGGGCCGGGGGGAGTCGGATCGGGCGCCGTGTGGGAGGGACACGGCATCACTCTACTGCGGGCTGCGGCTGCTACGAGTATCTAGCGAGCGCTCGCCGCCGCAGAGAAACGCGGCAAGCGCGTCAGCTCTTCTTTCGCTTTGCTCGCCCCTTGGTTGCCTTCTTGGGGGCCTTCTTCGCGGTCTTCTTCGTTGCCTTCTTGGCCGCGGGCTTCTTCGTGCCCTTGGCGGTCGACTTGGAGGCGCCGGCGCGGGACGCCGGCCGCGTGGGGTTGAGCGGCGCGGAGAGCGTCTCACGCAACAACTCGAGCGAGTCCCTGCGCTTGAACGGAGCCTTCTTGGGCGCCGCCTTCTTGCCCCCCTTCGAGGCCGGAGCCACCTGACTCAACAGATCCCGGGAAAGACGGTACTCCGGCAGCTTGGATACGCTGGACCCCTTGAGACCGGCGAGGAAATCCCTGACGGCGTCGAGGTTGGGCTTGCTGGTCAGCAGCTCGGCGCGGGCCTGCGCCAGGAGATCGAGCGCTCGCTCCGACTGTCTCTCGGCGCGCGATGCCTGAAAGTAGAGGCGGCTCACCAACTGCCTCAGTGTCTGGACAGCTACCGCAAGCAGTGCCGCCTCGGCCGTGACCGCCCGCCGATCCAGGCCGGAGCGCCGATCACCACCGCTTCGCTGCTGCGCGATGCGCCGTTCCCATCCGGTGCGCCGCTCGCGCGTCCCGGCTGGGGGGCCGACGTCCTTCTTGCGCCGATCCTGACCCGCCCTACGGTCGCGCCCGGACCTGCGATCACCCGAGGCACGCCGGTCGTCTTCGCGTCGATCGACCTTCTTCTTGTCTCCCGCCATACTCGACCCCGTCGAACTGGTATTCTGCGGACCCACAGAGAGCGCAAAGGGAGGCCGTCACAACAAGAATAGCCCCTGAATCGGACGCGCCGCCAATGCACCCCGAATGTCAGTACACGTCCAGATCCCTGCCGTATCTCACGTCACCCGACCAGGCAGCCTCGATCTCGGCCACGAGCTCCTCGGGGGTGGAGCCCCACAGAAGCTGGTGCGTGAGCACCAACAGCCCGGGCTCGGCGCGCCCCGCCAGCTCGGCGAGCTCGAGCGAGGACGTGTGGGAGCGCGAGTGATACGCCTGCCACACCGGATCGCGTCGTTCGAATCCGGCCTGGGAGTAGACCTCGTGCACCAGCACGTCGCAGCCGGCGCAGTATTCCACGATTGTCTCGCTGGGCGCGGCATCGCCGGATACGACCACCGTGCGGTCCGCGGTCTCGAAGCGGAACCCGAAGGAGACCTCCCACGCGCCATGACGCACGGGAAACGCAGTCACGCGCACGTCCTCATTCTCGAACACCACGCCGGGCTCGATCTCGTGAACCTCAACGCGGTGACCCGTCGGATTCGCAGGTTCGAGGCCGTCCAGACGCGTGCGGACATCGTCCTCGTAGGCCGCCGTCAGGTGCCGGGTCATGGCCGCAGTGCCCGGGGGACCATACACCGCAAGCGGTGCGCTCCGCTCCAGGACCCACGGCGTGAAGATCACGTCGGGGAGTCCCACCGTGTGGTCTGAATGGAGGTGCGTCAGGAATACGGTCTCGAGCCGGGCCGGGTCCAGCGCCTCCACACCCCGTTCGCGGGCAGCGCTCGCACGGCGCACGACCCCCGGTCCCGCGTCCACGAGGTAAGCCTCCCCGTTCACGATCACCGCCAGCCCCGCTCCGGCCCGATCCGGCTCCGCGTTCGGAGTGCCAGTCCCGAGCAGGACCACGTGAGCCCCAACCGAGTAGTCCTCGAGGGACTCCTCTTCGTTACCCGCGCCGGCCCCGCCGCATGCCGCGGCCAAGAAGCACGCCAACAGCCAGGTCAGGGCCCGAGGCGGAATCACGCCGATCCCGTCACCGCGTCGCGGCATACATGTAAACATCCTGCGGATCCTCCCCGAGGTTGGGAAACAGCATGTAACGGCACAGCACGCCCTCGCGGATCATTCCACCCTTCTCCATTGCCCTGGCGGAGGCACCGTTGTCCACGTGGCACGTGGCCTGGACGCGGTGCACCCCGGGCAGCGCCAACCCGAACTCCACGACGGCCCTGACGGCCTCGCTCCCATACCCCGCACCCCAGTGCGCCCGCGCCAGGTTGAACCCGAACTCTGCCCACGGGACGCTCACGCGCAGGTGCATCGCGCCTATGAGCTCCCCGCCCTGCCGCAGCGTGATCGCCCACGGATAGCTTGTGTCGCCACCGTGATCCTGCATGAAGTGCTCGAGGAACGCACGCGTCCGCTCGATGGACTCGTGCGGGGTCCATATCACGTAGCGGGCCACCTCGGGATCCGTGGCGTACCCGTGATAGATGGCGTCCGCGTCCTCCATGCTCGGCGGCCGGAGCTCGAGCCGCTCGGTGTGGAGGGTTGCGAGGGGCATCTTATCAGTCGTGCGAAGCTCGTGCGCGATGCCGCACGAATCAGATGGGTGAAGGGATGGTCCCGGGCACCGCGGAGAACGTCCCCTGGAGGCTCACGTCGGTCGCCGTAACGTCGCCCGAGAGAATGAACGACGACGCCGAGAAATCAAAGGACCCGGCGACCCGCTCATCCGTCGACGTGTCAATCGTGAACGAGCCGCTCACCGACACGTAGAACCCCAGATCCAGCGCAGTGACCTGGTGCAGATACAGGCCCGAAAAGTCGTCGGCCGTGCAGGTGGTGCACGTGCCGCTGACGATTTCGTAGGTGCCGGCGGCGGGCCGCGCCGGGTTGTCGCGACCGATCATGACGAGTTCGGCGCTGCTCCCTCCGACGGTCCCCTGCTCCATGGCGATGACGAAACCACCCCCCTCCTGTTGGCCGAACACTGCCGTGCCGCCAAGGCTGAGGCTGAGGTCACCCGTCACACTGGCCTGGAACGAGCCCTGGGGCCCCGGCTCGGTCGTGCCGCCGCCGCACGCTGCGACAGTCGCGGCCGCTATCACAGTCAATGCCAGTCGCCTAGACACGGCTGCCTCCGTCCTTGTCGGTCACTTCTCGAGGAACTTCGCCACGGCGGCCTTGAAGTCGGGCGTACTGCGGGCAACCGCATTCACCTTCGCACCCAGCGCTATCGCGTCCTCGAAGCTGCGGCCGTCGATCTCGTAGAGCTGCTGCTTGATGAATGCGAGGGCAGATCCGCTGGCGCCCGCCAGCTCCCCGAGCATGGCGGCCGCATCGTTCTCGAACGACGCCCCCGGGTACACGCGCGCCACCAGTCCAGCTTGCCGCGCCTCTTCGGCGGTCAGCATACGCCCCGTAGCGACCAAATCGAACGCCACTTTCTCGCCCACCGCGCGCGCCAACATCGCCATGACCATGGCCGGCACGAACCCGCGCCGCACCTCGGGGTAACCGAAGGTCGCATCGGCGTGAGCCAGCACCAGATCGCAGGCGGTGGCGAGCCCGCAGCCGCCGGCCAGTGCACGGCCTTGAACCACGGCCACGACCGGCTTCGGGAGCCTGCGCATCCGTATGAAGACCTCGCCGAGATGCATTGCACCCGCCTCGTTGTCGGCGGCCGACTGGTCCGCCGACCGCAGCAACTCCGCGAGATCGGCGCCGGCGCAGAAGTCCTTTCCGGACCCGCGGACAGCCACGACCCGCACCGCGGCATCCAGATCGGCGCGCTCCAGGCCGGCCAGCAATGCGTCCACCGTCGGCGTGTCCAGCGCATTGCGCTTGTCGGGACGGTTGAGGGTCAGTTCCAGCACCCCCTCCTTCAGCTCAGTGAGCACCCGGTCAGTCGACATCGAGTCCTCCCGGCACCGAAATCTCCATCCGAAGCAGCGCAGTAGAGAAGACCTTCCCCTGGGCGTCGGTCTTGAGCGAGAGCGTGCCGCCCCCGCCGAGCGCGCCGTGCAGCAGGAAGTTGAGCGCGTTGAGGTTGGGCAGCTCGAAACGCTCTACCCTCCCCTCGATCATACCCTCGAAGTGCTTCGCGACCCGCTCGACTGTCACGGCCTTCTCGAGAATCGGGTAGTACTCGGGCTTGAGCGCGATGAGGCCGATGTTGGCGGTGTCCCCCTTGTCGCCGCTTCGCGCATGCGCGAGCTGCAGCAGCATCACCTTCCTGTCGCTCACGCCTCGAAGATCTCCACCTGGGGCTGCACTTCCGACTTCGAAATCAGCGCGGGCCAGAAGGCAACGATCTCCTCGACCTTGGGACGCCCGCCCGCGAATCCGGTCACGCTCGGCGGCCCGTTCAGGATGAGAGGAGCGATCTCCCGGGTGAAGCGCCTCACCGGCGCCGCTTCCTGTGCCCGCACTCCGATTCGCAGCTGCACCTCGGCGATGTTTGGATCGGGCTCGCCGGCAAGCGGACCGTGGGTCGCGTTCACTCCGACGTACTCGGTGAGTATCTCCTCGAACTCGAGCCCCAGCCGGTCGAGGCGCTCCCGCAGAATGCGGTCCGCCGCCTTTGCCTTCTCGTACGCGTCCGGCCAGGCGTACACCAGGGTTCCGACCGCCTTGAAGCCATAAAGGTAGGAGATAGAGACCTTGAGTGAGTCGGTGGCCGGCCGGCCTCTCACGCCGGACACGTTCACGACGTCCTCTCCGGCTTGCTCGAGCTGGATGGTGGTAAAGTCCACCACTCCGTCGGGTGTGATGTAGTTCGTGGGGTCACCCATCTCATACAGCAGCTGTTCCGCCACGCTGGCTACAGTCACGCGACCACCTGTCCCCGGGTGCTTCGTCACGTGGAAGCTGCCGTCCGCGGCGGCCTCCACGATCGGGTAGCCGGGATCCGCCATGTTCGGGATGTGCTGCCAGTCCACCAGGCAGTTTCCTCCCGTACACTGCGCGCCGCATTCGTTGATGTGCCCCGCTATGGTGCCTGCCGCAATCCGGTCCCAGTCGTCCGGTGCCCATCCGAACTCGTGCAGCATCGGGCCGAGCGTGAGGCCGGTGTCGGTGACTCGCCCCGTGATGACCACGTCGGCCCCGCGCTGCAGGGCCTCCACGACTGGCCACGCACCGATGTACACGTTGGCGCTCTGAACCCGGTCGCGCACGCTGGCCAACGGCTCACCGGTGTCCATGTTGGAGAGAGGATGTCCGTGTGACTCCAGCTCCTCGAGCCGCTCCAGGATGTCGTCGCCCGTCACCACGCCGATCTTCACGCGGCCGCCGAGACCCTGGCGTTGCGCCGCCTCCACGACCGCTTCGGCGCAGGCGCACGGGTTCACGCCGCCCGCGTTCGAGGTGACCTTGATTCCCTTCTCCGCGAGCGCCGGAAGGAGGCGCTCCATCAACGGCACGAAGTCCTTGGCGTATCCGACTGCGGCGTCGCGCGCGCGTTGCTTCTGCATGATGGACATCGTCACCTCTGCGAGGTAGTCCATCATGAGGTAGTCGATCGGCCCTCCCTCGACCTGGCGCCGCGGGGCCTCGAGCCAGTCTCCCCAGAACCCCTGTCCGGAAGCGATGCGGATCGTTCGTGTCACCTGCGTGCGCTCCTCGGCCGGCCGCTAGCGCCGCACGGGTGCCCGCCGCATTGCGGCGGGACCTTCTGCGGTCTCGGCGACGATCTCGACGTACGGCTCGAACCCCTCCGGCAGCTGCATCTCCGTAGGCACCGGACTGAACTGCAGGCCCGTCATCTCTCCCGGGATCACCTCGACGTTGCCGGCCAGACTGTCGCCCAGAGCCGGCAGCGGAATCCGCTCCATCCCAAGGTAGGTGATCTGCAACTCCGCGCTCCAGGCGCCCGTTTCCAGGTGGGCAAACGCGGGATAGAGCTCGATCTCGAGATCCGTGCCTGCAGTGAGAGAGTCGAGCGCGACGCCGAGGCGGCCGAACGCGTAGTCGAGCGGGCCGTCACCCAGCCTGTGGCCGGACGCGTCGAACACGGTCACGCCGAAGTCGGTGAGCTGATTCCACAGTTCGGGGGTAAGCGTCACGTCCACGATCATCTCGTCGGCCCACGCCGGAACCGTCGTGCGAACCACGTGCCGCGCGTTGCCGCCACCTTCGATGAGCTCGCGCCGAGCGGCGCCGATGATCTCGGCACCCACCTTGGTGGCGACGGGCCTTCCCGCAGTGGAGCGAAACGACGCCGACGGCCCGGTGCCGACGGAAGTGATCGTCACGGCCGGCAGCCGCGCCGCGAATCCGTAGTTCGCCGCGTCGAGCGGCGGGGCAACCACCACGGCCTCGTACACGCCAATTCGAAGGTCCTCGCCGGGCACGACGATGCTCGCGACCGGCTCTCCCCCACCCGCCATGGCTGAGCTGCCTCCGCGGTACGGCTGCCCGTTGGGCTCGAACAGGTAGAGCGTGGCTTCCTGTCCCAGACGCGGGAGTCTCACCTCCACGGCGAGGCCGCCACTGCCTTCGGGCACGTCCAGGAAGTAGCGGGCGACGGCGCCCGGAGTCAGCATCCCCGTCGCCTCCAGGGGCTGCTGCAGCGAGTACGGCACGATGACCGTGTTCGTCAGTCCAAACGACGGTCCGGCCAGCGTGTCGCTTGCTGGGCGGGCCCACACGGTTCCGACGTATATCCCCGGGTCGGTGAGCTGAGACGCGTCGTAATTGAGGTTCACCGTAACCGGCCCGCCGGCGGGCTCGATCACTCTCGGCGCGCGGATCCACGGAGCGTCTGATGTGAGAAGCAGACGCGCTGCCGGCTGTCCACCCACCGAAGTGACGACGAAACGCTGTATGGTGTCACCGGGCGCCCCTATGCCTCCGCGACGGTATGCCGCCGAGCCGGTAGACGTGTTTGCGCCGTCGGGAACCGATCGCACGTGATACACGCCTGCCTGGTGCGCCGCTTCGAGCCACTGGTAGGCGGCCCTCGCATCGGGCACGCCCGCACCCTGGTCGAGGACCGTAGCGCCCGCCATGGGCCGGGCGCTGCCCTTCAGCGACTGCTTGAGATCGATCGCGCGCAGCGTGCCACCGTTCTGTCGCGCGCCGGACAGGAGCAGGGCTGCGAGGCCGGCCACCTGCGGGGCCGCCATGCTCGTTCCCCCGGAGATCTCCTCGCCCGTCTGCCACGACGGGACGTTGGAGAACGCAACGCCCGGGGCACACACGTCGGGCTTTCCGACCTCCCCGCCGCGCGCGCTCCACCAACCCATGACGTCCTTCTCCGGTGGCACGCCGGGCTGCGGCGGACGTGCGAACACACCTGGGAAGAGCGCGCAGACCGAGATTGCGTAGTCCGAGGAGCCGGGGAATCCGAGGCTGGATATTCCGGGGCCGTCGTTGCCGGCGCTGATCACGAACAGGACGTCCGGATGCTTGAGCGCGAAATCGTTGATCAGCGAGTCGATAGCCGCCGAGCCCTCGAGCTCGTTGCCCACGCCGAAGCTCATGTTCAGCACAAGGGGGAGCGCGCGCCTCGCGGCGAAATCCGCCGCGTAGTTCATCGCGCGGACCATGCTGCCGGTGACCGAGATTCCACCCCTGGCGTTGTTCGAGATCTTGAGCCCGAGCAGCTGTGCCCCGGGGGCTACGCCGTCGAATCCCTCGATGCCGAACATGTCGTGTCCGGCGGCGATCCCTGCCACGTGGGAGCCGTGGCCCGAGTTGTCCAGGAACAGGTCGAGGCGGGGCCGCTCATCCTGCTGCGAGAAGTTCACGGCAATCGTCATCGGTCCGCGGTCGGCGAGCCCGCTGCGGTACGTGAATGTCTCCGACCCGACGAGGAAGTCGCGCACTGGGCGCTCGTCGTCGAGCGTTCCGTCTCCGTCGGTGTCCGTGACCACCACCCATCCGTCGCTGGCGCGCCCCACCACCAAAGCGAACTCATCACCCACGTGGCCGTTTCCGTTCACGTCGGCGGCCGGCGCCGCTCCCAGATCTATCTCACGGAAGATCCCACCGTAGAACGGACCCGCCGCGATTCGCGCAACGCGCCCGAATCCACCCAGGGTGTGTCCCTGGACTTCGACGACCCCGTTCGGTCCCGGCTCGATCTGCTCCAGCGCCACGCGTCCCTCACCGGAGAAATCGCGCAAGTCGAGGATCTTGCGGAATCCTGTGGTGGTGGCGCTGAAGCCCGGCAGGTTCGGATCGAGGCCGCTGTCCAGAATCGCAATCAGAACGTTGCGGCCGTCGAAGTCCGGGTAGGCGAGCCGGAACGAGTCGACTCCCAGCGAGCGAACCGGCATGAGCCCGGCGAGCATGGCGTAGCGGGGTGGCAGGACAGGCTCGGCGGCGGTCCCCGGAGTGGACTCCACACCGGTCAGATCGGCCGGCACCAGGACGGAGGGGTCAGGCTCGACCGCCTGTTGCTGGGCCGAGCCTCCGGCACACCCCACTGCCGCGACGGCCACGGGAATCCACGTCAGCCGACGCCACAGGTCGCCTGATCTCACGAGTTCACGAAATCCAGAGGAGGTAGTACGAACGCTCCGAGGTGAGGACCGCGATAGTAGCGGGTGGCCCCGAGGGTGAACGCCAGCATCCGGCGGATCTCCTCCGGCGGCACAATCGCATCCACGTAACCGCGTGCAGCGGCGTACTTGGCATCGAGGTTGTGCTCGTAGTCCGCGCGCATCTTCTCGACCGCGTCGGCTGACTCAGGATCGGCCACGCGGTCTCCGAACACCGCGTTCACCGCCGACTCGCCTTCCATGACGCCCATCCGGCCGGTCGGCAGCGAGAGGATGAAGTCCGGATCGAATCCCTGCCCGGCCATTGCATAGTAGCCGGCGCCGGAAGCGTGGTTCACGGTGAGCACCAGCTTGGGCACCACCGCGGCTGCCATCGCCTCGACGAACATGGCGCCGGCGCGGATGATTCCGGAGTGCTCCGCCTCCGGCCCCACCATGAACCCGCTCACGTCCTGTACGAAGAGCAGCGGAATGCGCTCGCGGCTGGCCGTGTCGATGAAGTACGCCACCTTCTCGGCGCTCTCGGCATACACGATGCCGCCCACGCGCGGGGCGCTGCTGTCCTTGCTCTTGATCAGGCCGCGCTGGTTCGCAATGACGGCCACCGTGTGACCCTCGATCGCACCGTGGCCGCAGATCATCTCCCGCGCGACGTCGGGCTGAAACTCGTCCAGCTTGCCGTCGTCGAGTATGCAGTGCAGAACGTCGTGCATGTCGTACGCCATGCGGTGGTCGGGCGGCAGGATGTCGTACAGCTCCGCAGGCGGCCGCTTCGAGGGTGATCCCGCCCCGACCTGGACGCGCGTGCTTGCGTACTCGGCATCGGGTAGCCGCGCTACGTAGTCGCGCATCTGCTCGATGCAGTCGACGTCGTCCTTGGCCCGGTAGTGCGCAACGGCCGAGACCGAGGTGTGAGTCACGGCTCCGCCGAGCATCTCTCCGTCCACGGTCTGGCCGGTGGCGCCTTTCACGAGATTCGGGCCGCCGAGCCCCATGAACGATGAGCCCTCGACCATGTAGATCACGTCGGAGAGCGCCGGCAGGTACGCTCCACCCGCCACGCAGGGACCCATCACAGCGCTGATCTGCGGCACGTGGAGGTAGCGCCGCATCAGGGAGTTGTAGTAGAAGATCCGCGCCGCGCCGTACTGCCCGGGGAACACGCCCTCCTGATACGGCAGGTTCACGCCGGCCGAGTCCACCAGGTAGATGATCGGGATGCGCTCGCGCATCGCGACCTCCTGGGCCCTCAGCATCTTCTTGATCGTCTCGGGCCACCACGACCCGGCTTTGACCGTAGCGTCGTTGGCGATTATCACGACGTGGCGCCCCGATACCATGCCGACCCCGGTGACAACTCCCGCCGACGGGGCCTGACCGTCATAGCGGTCGTAGGCCACAAGCAGGCCGATCTCGAGCCACGGGGTGTCGGGATCGAGCAGCCGCTCGATCCTCTCGCGCGCCGTCAGCTTTCCCTGGCCGTGCTGCTTCTCGATCTTCTTGGGACCGCCTCCCTGCTCGAGGCGGAACGCCAACTCACGGTACTCTTCGGTGAGTTCTCGGAGCCGGGACTCGTGGGTGAGCTGGTCGCTGCTCGTCACTCGCTGCGACTCTCCGCCCAGGATGCGATGTACTCCACGATCTCCTGCGAGGCGGTGCCCGGTCCGAAGAGCTTGGCGATACCCTTCCCCTCCAGACTCTCGGCGTCCTCCTCGGGAATGATCCCCCCGCCGATGACGAGAACGTCGGAGCGGCCGGCTTCGGTGAGGAGTTCGCGAACCCGTGGGAAGAGAGTCATGTGGGCGCCCGACAGGATGGAGAGGCCTACCACGTCCACGTCTTCCTGGACGGCGGCCGTGGCGATCATCTCGGGCGTCTGATGCAGCCCCGTGTAGATGACCTCCATGCCGGCGTCGCGCAGCGCTGCCGCTACGACCTTGGCACCCCGGTCGTGGCCGTCCAGTCCCGGCTTGCCAACGAGTACGCGGACGGGACGATCCGCTTTCTTCGCCATGGTGCGCGGAACCTAAGGTGCCGAGAGAGTGGAAACAAGCGCTCGAGGCGGCATTGGATCAGTGCCTCCGGAACCGAAGCAGCGCCGCCAGCCCGTCCACTCGTGTGCGGGCGTCGCCGTCCTCGACCACCTCGACATGGCTCCCCTGCCGCAGCGCCTCCTCGATGGCCTCGTCCACGACGTCGGGCACGGATTCGGCCTTACCCTCACCGTCGCAGCCCTCGGCCGTCGTCGTCAGATGCCCGGTCGTCGCACAGCGGAACCCCGCCTCGGCTACCGTTGGGTCCACCAGCAACGTGCGCACCTGGCCCTGAGACAGAACCTGCAGGACCGGCTCGATGCCGTTCACTGCCCAACCGGTTCCCAGCCGCTCCCTGAGCGAGGCGACGTGTTCGGCTTCCCACACTCGCTCGGTGTCGCGCCGCACGCCGAGAACCGCCTCTCTCACCTCGGCTTCGGTCGCCGTCTTGGGATTCAGCTTTGCTGTCCCCAGCATCAGCTTCGACAGGTACGGGTGGAGATGTGGCTCGACCGCATCCGCGTCAGCGCCCATTCCCGCCAGGACGATCCCCCGCACCGGGTACTCACGTGAGGCGTCGAACAGCCGCTGCGCGATATGCGCGTAGTGACGCTGCTTCTCCTCGCGGATTCGCTGATGGTACTTGTGCTCGCCCGCCGATCCCAGCCCGCGAAACCGTCCGGGGCGGGTCGTGTCACCCGCGTCGAGGCTGGTAAGCTCCTCCGCCCCGAACGCGGTAACCGTGAAGAACCTCGCATTCGTGCGGTCGTACACCACGCTCAGGACCAACCCGAACTCGTCGTTGAGGGCGGCCGCCTCACGAATCAGCGGCGTGTGGTCGATCGACAACCGGGAGCGGAACACTCTCGGCAGCGACACCACTTCGAACAGGCCCAACGGCTCGCACGCGAACAGAGCTATCCCCGCACCGGACGACACGTTTCCGGGGTGCTCGAGGTACTCCCGAATGCGGTCGAGGTCGCGCTCCACCGTCTCCCGTTCCGCGCGCGGTGCGCCCTGCGCGTCGAGCCACGCCATACGGTCCTTGATGCGGTTCTTGAGCTTGATCAGGTACTTCCCGCGGCTCCGGTCGCGCGGCTCGAGCTTGAGATAGCACGACACTACCCAGTGTTCGGTCGCACCATGCTCGGCGAGCCAATCCACGATCGGCTGAAGCGTGGCCGCCGGACCCTGGTCCGTCACCGGCCGTCGAGGGGCACCGCGCGCGGCGGCGCTCCTAGAAGAAGACGGGTTCGCGGTATGCACCGTAGACCTCCTCTAGCGCATGTCTGATTTCGAACAGCGTGCAGTACGCCCGGGCGCAATCGAGCATGGCAGGAATCACGTTGTCGTCCGCCACCGCAGCGCCACGCAGCGCAGTGAGGCACTGCTCCACCCGCGACTCGTCGCGTCTCTCCTTGAGCTCGGAGAGCCGGCGTCGCTGGAAGTCGGCGGGGCCCTCGCTCACTGTGAGGATCTCCAACTCCGCCTCGTCGCTGTCCTCGAACTCGTTCACGCCGACGACGATGCGCCGCTTCTGCTCTACCTCGTGTTGGTAGCGCAGCGCACTCTGGTGAATCTGGCGCTGGAACCAACCGTTCTCGATCCCCTTCACTACTCCGCCCATGCGCTCGATCTCCGCGAACGCGGCCTCGGCTTCGCTCTCCATCCGATCCGTAAGCGCCTCGACGTAGTAAGAGCCGGCCAGAGGGTCGATCACATTGGGCACCCCCGTCTCGTAGGCGAGGATCTGTTGCGTGCGCAACGCCAGCTTGACGGCGTCCTCGGTAGGGAGCGCCAGAGTCTCGTCCAGCGAGTTGGTGTGCAGCGACTGCGTGCCCCCCAAAGTCGCGGCCAGACCCTGGTACGCCACCCGCACCACGTTATTCATGGGCTGCTGCGCGGTGAGCGACACCCCGGCCGTCTGGCAGTGGAACCGCATCATCCACGAGCGTGGGTTCTTCGCACCGTAGCGCTCGCGCATGTGGCGCGCCCAGATGCGGCGAGCGGCCCGCATCTTTGCGATCTCCTCGAAGAAGTCGTTGTGGACATCCCAGAAGAACGACAATCGCGGAGCGAAGTCGTCGACGTCGAGCCCGCGCGCCAACCCGTGTTCTACGTACTCGAACCCGTTTGCCAGCGTGAATGCGAGCTCCTGCACCGCTGTCGCACCCGCTTCACGGATGTGGTAGCCGCTAATCGAGATCGTGTTCCACTGCGGCGTGTGCTCGGTGGCCCACTCGAACATGTCCACGATGATCTTCAGCGCGGGCTCGACTGGAAACACCCACGCATGTTGTGCCATGTACTCCTTCAGAATGTCGTTCTGAACGGTCCCCCGGAGCTTGGAGATGTCGGCGCCCTGACGCTCGGCGGCAGCGACGTAGAAGCAGAACAGCAGCGCTGCCGGGCCGTTGATGGTCATGGAGGTGGAGACCCTCTCCATCGGGATCCCGTCGAACAGCGTCTCCATGTCCGCGAGCGAGCTGATTGCTACGCCGCACTTGCCGACTTCTCCCTCGCTGCGTGAGTGATCCGAGTCATACCCCATGAGGGTCGGGAAGTCGAACGCCACCGAGAGCCCGGTCTGGCCGCGCTCGAGCAGGAACTTGTAGCGTCTGTTGGTGTCCTCTGCCGTGCCGAACCCGGAGAACTGACGCATGGTCCAGAGACGGCCCCGGTACATCGTGGGATGGATACCGCGAGTGAACGGGTACTCGCCGGGGTCTCCCAGCTGCCGTTCGTAGTCGAACGCGCCGAGGTCATCAGCCGTGTAGAGGGGCTCGACCTCCGCCGAGCTCTGGGTCACGAAATCGACGTCGTGCCGCTTGGGCGCTTCGTCGAACCGCTGGCGCCATTTGTCGTGTGAGCCGCGATCCGCCATTACTCGGGAGCCTCCTGCAGGTGTGCTACGATGTCGTGCGCGATCTTGTAGGGACTCACACGGCCGCTCGCCAGCTCGTCCATTCTGCTTGCGAGCATTTCCGCGCCGTCCCGCTCCTGCCAGGCCAGGTTGCTGAGCGCCCGATCCACCACGTCGCGCGTATGTCGCGCCAGCCTCTCCCGTCGCAACCGCTCCAGCTCACCGCTTTGTTCCAGGTGCTCTCGATGCGCGTCGAACGCAGCGACCAGCTCGGGGACTCCGTCCCCCTTTACTGCCACGGACGTGAGCACCGGCGGGGCCCACTCGCTCGCTTCCTCGGTTTCCACTCCTGCGCCCCCGGCAGCGGGACCGTGGTGCGGACCGACGTGGCGGAATGCGTTGCCTCGCCTGATTCCCAGCATGATCTCCACCTCCTGCACGAGGCGGTCCGCACCGGGACGGTCCGCCTTGTTGACGAGGTAGAGGTCCGCAATCTCCATCACGCCTGCCTTGAGCACCTGGACGCCGTCGCCTGACTCCGGCACCAGCACCAAAGCAGTCGTATCGGCGCTCGCGGCTATCGCCAGCTCTGACTGCCCCACACCCACGGTCTCGATGATGATGCGCTCGAAGCCGAACGCGTCGAGTACGTCGCATACCTCACGCGTCGTGATCGCGAGGCCACCGTGCGCGCCGCGCGAGGCCATGGACCGGATATACACGCCTGGATCCAGCGTGAGCGAGTCCATCCGGATGCGATCGCCCAGGAGCGCACCCCCGCTGAACGGGCTGGTCGGATCCACCGCAACCACGGCGACCGTGACGTCTCGCTCCCGGTACGCCCGCACCAGTCGCTCTATCAGTGTCGACTTGCCGGCTCCTGGTGGTCCGGTGATGCCAACACGGTGCGCCTGCCCCACCAGGGGGTGGAGCGCAGACAGGAGACGCTCGTAGCCATCCCGGCCGTTCTCCACCAGCGAGATGGCACGCGCCAGGGCGGGAATCTGACCTTGTCTGATGCCTTCGACGAGGCCGTCGGTCATTGAGTGTAACTTCGCCGCTGTTCGGTTCGCACCGCAACCCGTCGCGCCGCTCAACCGGGCAGCAGGAACGTGGCGGCGAGCCCCAGCAGAATGAAGAAGCCCACTATGTCGGTCACCGCCGTGACGAACCCCGAGCTGGCTACGGCCGGGTCCACCCCCGCGCGCTGCAGCACCAGCGGCACCGCGGCGCCTACGGTGGCGGCCACGATCAGGCTGCCCCACATCGCCAGGGTCACCACCGCACCCAGCTCCCAGGGGCGTCCGGTCGCCACGGTCACCAAACCGACCACGACACCAATCGCGAGCCCGTTGATCACGCCCACGAGCATCTCCTTGCCCACCAGCGCCAGACCGCTGCGCGCCGGAATCAGCCCCAAGGCGATCCTTCGTACCGTAACGGCCAGCGCCTGTGTGCCCGCGCTTCCACCCAGCCCCGCCACGATCGGCATGATCGCGGCCAGCACCACTATCTGTCCGATCGTCTCCTCGAACGCCAGCACCACCGCTCCGGCGAAGAACGCCGTGAACAGGTTTACGTAGAGCCACGGAAGCCGGCTGCGCACCGCCTGCTGCCAGGTGCCCGCCAGCTGCTCGTCGCCAGCGCCGCCGCCGAATTTGAGCAGGTCCTCGGTCTGCTCGGCCTCCACGACGTCGATTACGTCATCGAACGTGACGCGGCCCAGCAGCTTTCCCTCATCGCTCACGACCGGAACCGCCGGCACATTGTACCGGCTCATCATCCGCGCGACCTCTTCCTGGTCCAGGTCGGGGGTAGCTACCACGGGCGGCGCCTCCATGATCTCACCGACCCGTCGTTCCGGATTAGCGACGACCAACTGCTGCAGCGAGAGGATGCCTACGAGCCGGTGTTGGTCGTCCACGCAGAATACCTGGTAGAACTCCTCCACCTCCTCGGCCTGGCGCCGCACCTCCGCGATCGCCTCACCCGCAGTGGCATCCTCCGGGACGGCCACCACGTGCGCCGTCATCCTGCCGCCAGCGGTCTCCTCGTCGTACGAGAGCAGCCGCTCGATGTCGGCACGGCCGGCGACGTACGTGAGAATGCGAGCCGCGGTCTCCGGCGGCAGCTCCGCGATCAGGTCTACGGCGTCGTCGTCCTCGAGCTCCTCGACGATGTCCGCCGCCTTCTCCGGCCGCAGCGCCGCCAGCACCTGCTCCGGGTGCTCCTCCTCCTCCATCTCGGCGAGGGCCTCAGAGACGATCTCCGGCGGGAGTCTGTGCACCAGCTTGAGGCGCACTCCCTCGTCGAGCGCCGCCAGGATGTCGGACAGATCCGACGGGTGCAGCTCCCGCGCGCGCGCCAGGATGCGCCCCACGTCGCCGGATTCGGCGAGCTGCTGCAGCTCTTCGTTGACGACGTCCTGCTCAGCCATCACCGGTCCTTGAGCAGCGAATCCAGATCCAGCCCGCGCCTCTTGAGCGAGGGCACCTCACCGTGCGGGCTGACCGCGCCCGCCGATATGATCAGCTTTATCGCTTCGTCTATCGTGATCGGCACGTCCTTCGCCCTGGCCCGCGGCACTACGAGCATCATGCCGGACGTCGGATTGGGCGTCGTGGGGACGAAGACGCTCACACACGGCTGGCCCACCAGCTCCGCCATCACCGGGGCTTCCTCGTTGGTCACGAACGCGACCGCCCACGAGTCGTTCGTCGGATACGGAATAAGGACCACGCGCCGGAAGAAGGAGCGCTGCTCCCCGACGACGGTCTGCACGATCTGACTCATGGCCGTGTAGATGCGGCCGGTCAGGGGGAAGCGCGACAACGCCTCGTTCCACCAGTGCAAAAGCTGACGCCCCGCCGCGAGGTGCACCGCCCATCCAACCAGGAGCACGGCCATCAGAAGAAGCAGGAAGCCCAACCCCGGGATGCGGAAGCCGATCCACGCCCGCAGCGGATCGCCCAGGATGTTGTCTATGGTGCGGAACATCCACACCAGGACCACCACCGTCACACCGACCGGCGCCAGCACGACCAACCCGGTGAGGAAGTAGCGTCGTAGCCGCTTCGCCCGCTTCTTCACCTCCGGTGGCTGGAGGTTGGGGAATTCCCCCGTCAGGTAATCCTTGATCCGCTCGCCCGTGGGCGTCATGCCGTCTCACTCCGCTCGGGCCGCTCCAACGAGATGCTCGGCACCGGTCCGCGCCGCACCAGTACCCGCTCCAATCGAACCGGCGTTGCTGCCAGGATGTCGAACTCCAAACCTCCGAGCCCGTAACGCTCACCGGTCTGTGGGATGCGGCCGGCCGCCCGCGCCAGGAGCCCTGCGATAGTCTCCGCATCCTCGGGCAGGGACACCTCGAACCGGGCCACGATCTCCTCGATGGGAGTGGCGCCGGTCGCCTCCACCAGGTCCGTGGACCCAACGGAGTAGGTGCGCCAATCGTACTCCTCGAAGATCTCTCCCACCAGCTCTTCCAGGAGATCCTCGAAGGTAACTATGCCCGCAGTGCCCCCGTACTCGTCCAACACGACCGCGAACTGACGCCGCTCGCGTTGCATCTCGAAGAGAAGGTCTGCGCACGGTTTCGATCCGGGTGCGGAGGTCACGGGCCTGAGGGGCAGCTCGCCTCCGGGCGTCACCTTGAGAAGGTCGAACGCGTAGATCATCCCGACTATGTTGTCGAGCGACTCCCGGTACAGCGGCATCCGTGAGTAGCCTGATTCGGAGAACAGGCGCCCTACCTCGTCCAGCGGGGCCCCCTCGCGCACGGCCACGATCTCCGTCCGGGGCGTCATTATCTCTCTAATGGGACGCTCGCTGAACGCCAGCACCCCCGCCAATACCGGCAGCTCCTCTCGGTCCAGATTCTCGTCCGCCTCACCGCTGCGCAGCCGCGCGTCCAGGGCCGCGCGGGCCCGGGGCTGCAGCGCACGCGGGAAGAACGGTGCGAACACCACCGCGAGGCGGCGCAACCACGGAACCGCCCTGCGCACGATCCGCTGGGGCCAGCGCCGTCCCATCGCGCGCGGCACCGCGTAAACCACGGCCAGCAGCGCGGGCAACGCAATAAGCAAAACCGCTCCGACCCCCAGGATGGGCGGCAGTCCGTGCACGATCTCAGCGACGCCGAGCCCA
This sequence comes from Gemmatimonadota bacterium, assembly GCA_039587315.1. Lineage (GTDB taxonomy): Bacteria > Gemmatimonadota > Gemmatimonadetes > Gemmatimonadales > GWC2-71-9 > WVYX01. The sequence continues at coordinate 24,937 of JBDHIS010000008.1, forward strand.
CTCAGGATCACACCGCCCGTCGTGAGCCCGTGAGCCGCACGGAGGACCCGTCCGGGCGCCGCGAGAAGGACTGCCGCCACCCCGGCTCCGGGGAGCCCCCCCGTCGCCCAACGGTACAGGTGCACCCTGCGCACCGCGGCCGCGCTCACGCCCGCCAGGACGCCCGCGCCGGCCAGCAGCGTGCCCGCCGCGACGAGAGCCCAGCCGATCAAGAGCCTTCCTCCCGCACCGCCTCGGCGCCTTCGGCGCGGCGCTCGAAGTAGACGCGCCTGATGCGGCGCCGCACCACCTGCTCCACCACCACGCGGAACTCGCCCACGCGCAGCTCCTCACCGGGGCGCGGCACCCTGCCCAGCTCCGAGTAGATCAAGCCTCCGACGGTCGTGACTTCCTCGTGATCGATGTCCGTGTGCAGTGCGTCGGAAAGCGTGTCGAGCGAGACGGTGCCGTCCACCCAGAAGCGGTCGTCACCTTCCGACGTGACCGGAGGCTCCTCCTCCCGGTCGTATTCGCCGTGGATCTCGCCCACCACTTCCTCGAGGACGTCCTCGAGCGTGAGCAGGCCCGACGTGCCGCCGAACTCGTCGACCACGATCGCCATGTGGGTAGGGCCGCGCTGGAAGTCCCTCAGCTGCGCGACCAACGACTTGGACTCCGGTACGAACGCCGCGGGGCGCACCAGATCCTGCCACCGCTCCGGTCGCGGCTCCACGCCTGCCACCGCCGGGGTGAGGTCCTTGGCGTAGAGCACCCCGACAATTTCGTCTAGATCCTCGCCATAGACCGGCAGGCGCGCATGCTCGCTACGCCGCAGCAGGTCCACCATCTCACCCCATTCGGCCTCGGCATCTACTGCCACCACGTCCAGTCTGGGCGTCATGACCTCGGCGACGTCTGCATCCCGCAGCGACACGACGCCGGCGAGCATGTCACGCTCATCCGACCCGAGCGGCTCGTCGCGCGGCACCTGTGGGGGGAACAAGAGCTCCAGGCCCCGCTCCAGCGCAGCGACGAGACCCAGCAAGGGCTTGAACGGCACCAGGCTGCGGCGCGCCACCGGGGCTGCCGCGGCCGCCAGTTGCGGCAGCAGCACTCCGGCCCCACGAGGCAGCGCGTCGGCGAGCACGTACAGCAGCGCGCCCGTCACTGTTACCGTCAGCGCCGCCTCCAGCGGCGGTCGAAGCCACCATCCCACCGCATGGGCCGCCGACACGCCTGCCACCATCAACAGGGCCAGCCGGCTCACCTCGATCGCCCGGTACAGGGGCACGGCCTGGCCCGGGGCGGTTGGGGGGTCGCCGAGGGCGCGCACCAGGGTCGGGGCCTCCTCCGCAAGGACGAGAAGTCCGGCCCACAGCGCGGCCATGAGCGAAATGAGCAGCGCCGCGTACGTCATCGCCGTGGCACTCATCGAGCGCTCCCGCTGGAGATCTCGCGCACGTATCGCTCCTGGGCACTCCACATGGCCGATTCCGTTCTGCCCCTCCCCTCCGGGTGCTCGTGACCGAGGACGTGAAGGACGCCGTGGACCACGAGCCGCAGGACCTCCTCACGCTCGGTGATGCCGGCGTCGCGAGCAGACCTCCGCGCGACACTGGGACAGACGTAGACGTCACCGGCCACGCTTCCCACATGGTCCAGAGGGAACGCGATCACGTCCGTCGCCCTGTCGCGGCCCAATGCCCTTCGATTGAGGCCGCGCATGCGCGGACCCGAGAGGAACGTGATGCTGATTGCCGCGGCGGCGACGCCCTCACCGTCCAGCACGGAGTTCGCCCATTGGCGCACCGTCGCGGCCGCCGGAGTACCCGCCACTCCGGTGTCCGCCACCCGGAGATCACGCCGGGGTGGACGACGCTTCCCAGTCCGAGCCAATGCCGCCACTACCCGCCGGATAGTCGATGCGGTTGTGGTGGGCGCCCCCGAGCACTCGCACGAACTCGTCGCGAAGCTGCGCCAACTGCACGAGGGTGAGGGGTGCTTCATCGAGCTGACCCGCGTCGATCCGCTGGCGGATGATGTGGTCGATCGCGTCGCTCAGCTTCTCTGGTGACGGATCGTCCAGCACCCTCACCGCTGCTTCGACACCATCGGCCAACATCGCGACTGCCGTCTCGACCGAGCGCGGCTTCGGGCCGGGGTAGCGGTAGTCCTCCGGATCGATCTCGGCGTCGGGCTCTCGCTTGCGGGCCCGTTCCATGAAGTACGTGATGTCCATGGTGCCGTGATGCTCCGGTATGAACGACTTCACGACCGGAGGCAGCTTGGCCTCCTCGGCCAGAGCGATGCCGTCCCGCACGTGGTTCCGGATGATTCCGGCGGACACTTCCGGTTTCAGCTTGTCGTGCGGGTTCGCTCCCGCGCTCTGGTTCTCGACGAAGAACTGTGGCTTCTTGAGCTTCCCGACGTCGTGGTAGTAGCAACCGACGCGGGCCAGGAGCCCGTTCGCTCCGATAGCGTTGCAGGCAGCCTCGCTCAGGTTCGCCATTGCTATGCTGTGTGCGTACGTACCCGGCGTCTCAGTGGCGAGCCGCCTGACGAGAGGTCGGTTCGGGTCCGAGAGCTCGAGCAGCGTCAGGTTGGTCGTGACCCCGGTGATCGACTCCACTACCGGAAGCAGGGTGGACGCGAGCGCAGCCGACGCGAGCGCGTTCAGTCCACCGCGCATCCCGGTCAGCCCCAGGTCCACCCACGACCAGTCGGCCCTGAGCCCCACCGCGACTCCCGCCAAAAGGTAGGCACCCGCCGTCGCGAGCGTCGCCGCGAGGAACTGATTGCGCCTCCGGATGGAGCGAACCGACACCGCTGCCGCGACGCCGCCCACGAGAGCGATGAGCAGCGCATCCACGTCGTTGTAGACGGCCTGCGAGGCGATGAGCACCGCCAGCACTATCGCGGCCACCATGGCAACGCGCCCACGGAAGAGCACCGTTATCAGCATCCCGGCGAACGGAATCGGAATCAGCTCCGGGGCGTCCGATATGAACCTCAAGTTCAGCGACGCGCCCACTATCACGACGGCCAACAGCAGAGTCAGCGCGAGCATGTGCCGCAGAGCACCGTAGGTGTCTGGCCGGTACAGCATGATCAGCAGCCAGAACACGCCGAGCACCAGCGCGTTGGCCAGGATCTGTCCGATGCTGCCGGACAGGCTCCTTCCGCCCGCGCCGAGCTGGAATTGCACCGCTCTGAGCGCCGCGAGGCGGTCGCGCGAGAACTCGGTGACAACCTCGTTGGCGTCGATGATGCGTTCATTCTCGCGCACCTCGTCCTTCACCAGCACGACGCTCTCACGCAGTTCCCGCAGGCGCTGTTCGTACTCCGCCGTGTTGGCGACCAGCGTCGGGCGGAACAACCCGTGTATGAGTTTCACGAACACCTGGTTCGAGAGCGTCGCGTCCCCGTCGGGCTGCAGCGCTTCGCGGGATTCCAGGAACCGCTCCCACGTCATCAGTGTGTCGCGCTGGGCCACCCGTTCCCGCTCGCCGCGCCGCACCACGACCTCGGGCGAGGTTTCCTCCTCCAGTGAGCCTATCCCGGCCACACCGCGCGGCAGCTGGCGCCGGAACAGGGTGCGCAGCGCACGGCGGTACTCCGCCAGCCGCCCACTCTCCTGCAGGTACTGCGCTTCTTCCGTCGTTAGCGCCACACCCGACTCCTGGGCGACCGCCACGAACGTGTCGGGATCCGCCACGGCCACGAGCGCCGTGAACATCGAATCCGTCGCGGCAAGCACGCTGTCCAGAACCTCACCCCTGTACTCGTAGATCGGCCGCGCCGTAGCCTCGAGTTGCAGCGCTTCCCGCTCCACTTCGGCTGCCGACTTGCGGACTTCGAACGCGTACGGGGCGATGACCTCCTGCTGCGAGACGTCTCCCACATCCGGCACCTGGCCCTCGAAGCCGGCGGCGACCGGGAACAGCAGGTAGGTCAGGACTGCCAGCCCGAGCAGGAGGCCCCAACGCGCCGCGTGGAACGCAATCGCGCCGGGGAGGCGGCTCGGTGCCAGCTCCAGATTGAGTGAGTGTCGAGATCGCCGGCTCATGCGTTCTCGTCCTCCCTGTAGGCGCGGATGATTTCCCGAACCAGGCGATGGCGCACCACGTCGTCTTCTTCCAGGTAGCAGAACGATACGCCATCGATCCCCGGAAGTATGCGCTCCACCTGCAGCAGTCCCGACTCCTCCCGGCTGGGGAGGTCCACCTGCGTCTTGTCACCGGCGACCACGGCGCGCGAGTTCAGACCCAGCCGCGTGAGGAACATCTTCATCTGCATGCCGCTGACGTTCTGGGCTTCATCCAGGATCACGAAAGCGTCCTGCAGCGTGCGGCCCCGCATGTACCCGAGCGGGGCGATCTCGATCGTTCGCGTCTCCAGCGCCCGCTGCATCCTGTCCATAGTCATCATGTCCTCGAGGGCGTCGTACAGCGGCCGCAGGTAGGGATCCACCTTGGCCTGCAGGTCGCCCGGAAGGAACCCGAGGCGCTCTCCGGCCTCGACCGCCGGCCGGGCCAGCACCAGACGGCGCACCCGCTTTCGGGTGAGAGCCTCGACGCCCATCGCCACGGCGAGGTAGGTCTTGCCCGTACCCGCCGGACCAATGCTCACCACTATCTCGTTGTCCCGCATCGCGGCTACGTACTCACGCTGGCCCTGCGACTTCGGCTGAACCACTCGGCGCGCGCCGGGCAACAGGATCTTGTAGTCGCCGTTGGCCATCTGAGCGTCACTGCCCCCGTCCGCCACGAGCCGGCGAACGTCCTCGGGATTCACCACCTCGCCCATGCGAGCCAGATCTACCATCGCGTTGGCGACGCGCGTCGCCTGCTCCACGGCCTCTAGTTCGCCCGCCACACTAAACTGCTCTCCCCGCATCGTTACGCGAACGCCCATGGCCTGCTCCAACTCCAGCAGGTTGCTGTCGTTCACTCCGGAGAGCGCCAGCGGATCGGCCCCTTCCATGGATATCCGGTGTGTGACCTGTTTGCTCATGCGTCGTCCACCCGGATCGCGAGATCGCTCATGTCAGCCTGATCCAGCGCTGTGGGAGCATCCTCGAACAGCGCCCGCGCCGCGGTCGTCTTGGGGAACGCGATCACATCACGCAGGCTCTCCACGCCGGCGAGGAGCATGACCACGCGGTCGAACCCGACAGCGAAGCCTCCGTGCGGCGGCGCGCCCGCCTGGAGCGACCGCAGCAGGAAGCCGAATCGACGGTCGGCCTCCTCGGCCGATATGCCCAACATCTCGAACACCAACAGTTGGATCTCGGGATCGGTGATCCGGATGGACCCGCTACCCAGCTCGTTGCCGTTGTAGACCAGATCGTAGTGGAGCGCCCGCACACCACCGCGCTCGCCCGCCCGCAGCGATTCGACGTCGTCGGGATGGGGCGCGGTGAAGGGGTGGTGGGCCACGGCCCAATTCCCGCTGTCCGGTTCCCGTTCGAACAGCGGGAACTGCTCGATCCAGCAGAAGGCATGCGCCTGGCTGGGCTCCAGCGCGAGGGCGCGAATCGCCCCGCGCCGAACCGCGTCGAGCGCCTTGGACGTCACATGATCGGTCCCCGCGGCCGCGAGCAGCAGCCCCCCTTCCTCCAGCCCGGCCAGCTCGGCGGTCATTCCCTCCAGCTTGGCGAGCGGTCCGGTCAGCTTGCCGTCGTTGTGTTTCAGCGTCGCAAGACCTCCCGCGCCCGCGCCCTTCGCCAGCTCGGCCAGCGCATCCACCTGCTTGCGCGAAAGAGCGGCACCGCCGGGAATGCGCAGCCCTCGCACGCGCCCACCGCCCTGAATGGCCTCGTCGAAGGCGCGGAAGCGACGCCCACCCACCAGGCCCGTGAGATCACTGAGCTCCAGACCGAAGCGCAGGTCGGGCTTGTCGCTGCCGTAGCGCTCCATCGCGTCGGCGAAAGCCAGCCGCGGGAACGGGGCCTTCACGGAGAAGCCCGCCTCGTCCCACAGCCCGACGTGCAGCGTCTCCAGCACCTCGTACACGTCCTCCGCCGAAACGAACGAGGCCTCGATGTCGATCTGCGTGAACTCCGGCTGCCTGTCCGCCCGCAGGTCCTCGTCGCGGAAGCACCTGGCGAGCTGGAAGTAGCGGTCGAAACCCGAGACCATCAGCAGCTGCTTGTAAAGCTGTGGTGACTGCGGCAGTGCGTAGAACTGCCCCTTGTGGACGCGCGACGGAACCAGGTAATCACGCGCGCCCTCGGGAGTCGGCTTCGTGAGCACCGGCGTCTCAACCTCGTAGAAGTCGAGCTCGGTGAGCGTGGCTCGCGCGCGCTGCAGCAGCCGGTGACGCAGGGCAAAGTTCCGCAGCAGCTCCGGTCGCCTGAGATCCAGGTGCCGGTGCAGCAGACGCAACTCTTCGCCCGGCAGATCCTCCCCCTTGGTGCGCCAAACCGGGATCGGAAGCGCCTCCAGCTTGGCCGGTCCCACGACCTCGAGCGCGTCCGCATGGACCTCGATGTCGCCGGTAGCCATCTCGGGATTGCGGTCTTCACCGCGATCCACCACTTCCCCGCCGACAAGCACTACCGATTCCGTCGTGACCTGGGAGACGAGCTCCATCACGGCCGGCGGCGCCCAATCCGGACTGAACGTGCACTGAACCATCCCGTCGCGGTCGCGCAGGTCGAGGAAGATGAACCCCCCGAGATCGCGGCGTCGGTGGACCCAACCGCCGAGCCGTACTCGCGCGCCGATGTGGTCCGCGCGGAGTGCGCCGCAGCGGTGCGTGCGCATCGCAGTGGCGGTCATTCGTCTCTCAGACTAGAGGATCGCGGCGTGGCACGGAATGGGGCGGATTACCTCTCCATCCCGGCCGCCGGCCGGGCCCGCCGCTGGATGCCGGGCACTGGAGTCGCCCGCCTGGGGTCGGATATCGATGAGAGCGGTTATCGCTTTCGTGATCGGCAATTCGTCAGCCTGCGCAACCACCAGGTTGCCCAAGTCATGATGTTGATTGAACATAATGATCACCGGTAGGGGCAGCAAGCTGCTCCTTGACACCCCCACGGGGGCCCGCAAACCTTCACCCGTGCGATCAACCGGCGCCACCGCCATCCTCGCCGCCACGCTGGTCGCGGCCCCCCTGCAAGCCCAGGCGCCACCGGCCGCCGACTTGTGGCGGGTCACCGCCACCACGCTCAGCAAGCCCCCCGCGTTCGAGATGGGTACGACAGGGATCTTCTGGAACCCCGCCCCCACCGCCGATCCAACCGGGTTCAGCCTCGGACTGGAGATGCTCCGCACGTCGGAAATAGTGGGCCTCTCCGGGTTGCTCGCCGGGGCGGGCTACTCGCTGGGCGAACGGTTGCAGCTGGGGCTGCTCTATGGCCGGATGCAGGTACGGGGCCTCGTGCGCACCACGACGTCGCCCGCCAGCACCGGCAGCACGATTCCGGTATACGAGCAGCTGGTCGGCGCCAACGTGGGAGCGCGGTTTGGCTTTTTGCAGGCCGGCCTGCTCCTCGCCTATCAGGACGCTCAGTTCGATATTCTCGACCAGCACGGGTTCACCCTGGACGCCGGAATCCGTGTCGCGCCCCACAAGCGGATCAATCTCGCCGCCTCCACCCACTTCTTTCCCATCGATCTCACGCGGCAGGAGACTACGGATTACTACCTCGGAGCCGAGGTCGTGGCGGGCGACTCGGTGCCGTTCGTCGGCACTGCCAGCCGGTTGGTGTTCCGATACGGAGCGACGTATGGGGGGACCAGGTTCTGGGATCACATGCTGGCCACCGGCATCACGATGGACAACACCGTGCGCGTCGAATTCGCCGTCACGAGTGAAGGCGGATATACCGAGCGGGTCGTGCGCTTCGGGCTGGGAGTGGGGCTGTACATAGGGCGCTACGAGATCGGGCTCGCCGCGGGGAGCGGCAGCAACGATCTGGGCGCCACCTTCCGCGTGGGCATCGACGCCCAGATCCTGCAATGAACCTGCTCGACCTCGCGCCCGCCGAAGCGGCCCGCGCCATCGAGAGCTGGGTAGCCGAACGCGGAGAGGCAGCTTATCGCGCCCGCCAGATCCTGCCGCGACTGTGGCAGCGGCCGGTAGCAGCCTGGTCTGACGCCACGGACCTGCCGCAAGACCTCCGGTCCGCACTCGAGAGCGCCTTTCCACTGCCCCGGCCCGGAGGCAGAACGGAGCAGGTTTCCGCAGACGGGACGGTCAAGTTCCTTCTCGAGTTCCCGGATCGCGGCGCCGTCGAATCGGTGCTGATCCCCGAGGGACGGCGCCGCACCCTGTGTATCTCGTCGCAGGCCGGCTGCGCGTACGGGTGCGTCTTCTGCGCCACCGGACGGATGGGGTTCATCCGGCACCTGGCCGCCTGGGAGATCGCAGCGCAGGTGCGCGAACTCGCGCTCGACGACTCGTACGGCAGGCCCACCAACGTCGTGTTCATGGGAATGGGCGAACCGCTTCACAACTGGGAGGCGGTGGACCGGGCTCTCACGATCCTCAACGATCCGCTCGGGCTCGGAATCGGAGCCCGCCACATCACCGTGAGTACCGTCGGGATCGTGCCGAAGCTGGCGCTGCTGGCGGCGAGACCGGAGCAGTTCCGCGTGGCGCTCTCCTTGCACGCCCCCACCACCACGACGCGGCGTGCCATCATGCCGGTCGAAGCGAAGTACCCGCTCTCGAGCGTTCTCGAGGCGCTCCGCCGTTTCCACAAGCGAGTCACGTTCGAGTACGTTCTGATCCGGGATCTGAACGACACAGAGCAAGATGCTCGCGACCTGGCGCGGCACGCCCTGTCACTGGGCGCGTTGGTTAACCTGCTCCGGCTGCACCCTGGCGGCGCGCCGGGATTGGAACCGACTGCGCCTCGTGAGGCGCGTCGCTTCGCCAAGCTGCTCAGGGATCAGGGAGTGAACGCCACGCTTCGCAGGAGCCGCGGCCTGGACATCAGCGCCGCATGCGGCCAGCTACGGACCGAGGTAGATCAGCGGCGTGATGTCCCGCCCGAGGAACACGCTGGCGTCGAGCAGTAATCGGGAATCGGGCTCCACGACGATTCGCCCCACTCCCAGCGCTGCCCGGATGCGCACCGCAGCCGTGGTGTCCCCGCGGCGCACAGCGATGTAGGTCTCGGCCAGAGTGTCCGCCGAGGCCGTGCCGAAGTAGACGACATCGATCCCCGTGCGCCGCAGCTGCCGAGTGGTGGCGCGCGCCAGCCCGTCGACGCCCGTCGCGTTTAGCACCTCGACGGTAATGCGCTCACCCTCGCCGGGAATGGCGAACTGACCCCGTTCTCCCGCAGCACCGCGCCAGGCGAGCCACGCTCCACCGGCCACGGCAGCGGCAGCGCCCACCGCGATCAGGAGGCGTCGCACGTCAATCCATTCCAGAAATCGACCGTCTCGGGCAGCAGCGGGTACCCCGCGGCGATCGTCAGGCCGAGGCGCTCGGCGGCCACCTCCCTGAGGACCCCGGCCGGGTTCCCGGGCACCAGCGCCGCCCGCCGCGCGCGCTCCTCGCCGGCTCCGCGGCGGCCCGGCTCGAGGTAGTCGGCGAGATAGAGCATGCGCCCCACATCGTCCCAACCGGCGAAGCCGATGGAGTGGTAGCGCACCGCGTCCAACACACCTTGGTCCCGTTCCCCCTCGCGCTCGGCCAGTGCCGCCGCTGCAGGCCCGTGCCGGAGCGAGTCGTCGTCCCACGCCTCGGGCGCCAGCTCGAGCAGCTGCCGACGCGGCGCATCCTTGAGGGCGTCGTGTATGCTCACCGCCCTGAGCCACCGCTCGCGCTCGACCGCGGTTACGTCCATCAGATCAGCCCACTGAGAGATGAGCCGTCCCACCCGCTCCACGTGGCCGCGGCGCTCGTCGCTGACCCTGGCCCACGGGGGCAGCGCCACGACAGTCGCGGATGCGTCGCCGGCACTCATCGCTCCACCCGCGGATCGGCGCCCGTCCCCTCGGCAAGCGCGATGTTGTCGATCAGGCGTGCCGCGCCGAGGCGCGCGGCGACGGCCACGATGCTCTCGGGCTCCGCCGCCCGAGCCGGCGCCAACGACGCGGGGTCCACGATCTCGAGATATTCGAGCTGGAGGGCGGCCTCCGCGTCGATCTCGGCCCGCGCCACGGCCACGAGTCGCTCCACCGCGCGCTCACCGCCCACGTAGGCGTCGTGCGCCGCATCGAGCGCGCGCACCACGGTAGGCGCCACGCGCCGCTCTGATTCGCTCAGGTATGCGTTGCGGGAGCTCATCGCCAGCCCGTCGTGCTCGCGCACCGTCGGCACGACGTCGATCTCGACCGGGAGGCTGAGGTCCGCCACCATGCGCCGAATCACAACCGCCTGCTGCACATCCTTGCGCCCGAACGACGCCAGGTCGGGCTCCACGATGTTGAACAACTTCATCACGACTGTCAGGACACCCTCGAAGTGTCCCGGCCGGGAGGCTCCGCACAGGTGGTCGCCCAGCGCGCCCGGAATCACACGGACGACCGCCGGATCGGGATACATCAAATCTGCCGTGGGGACGAACAGGCAGTCCGTTCCGCGTCCAAGCGCCGCGGCTCGGTCGCGCTCCAGGTCGCGCGGGTAGGCAGCCAGATCCTCCGCGGGCCCGAACTGGATCGGATTGACGAAGATGCTCACCACGACGCGGTCCGCACGCTCCCTGACGCCGTCGATGAGACGCAGATGACCCTCGTGCAGGAAGCCCATGGTAGGCACCAGCGCGATGGTCCGACCGCTCTTCCGCTCAGCGCGCGACCAGGCGCGCATCGCGTCAGGGTCGGCGATCTCTATCATTCGTCGTAGCTGTGGCTCTCGTCCGGATAGCGCCCGTCGCGCACCTCCGCCCCGAAGGCGCTCACGGCCTGCTTGACGCTGTCAGCCAGCTCGGCATAACGCTTGAGGAATTTGGGCTCGAACCCCTCGTTCAACCCGAGCATATCGTGCAGCACGAGCACCTGGCCGTCGCAGCGCGGTCCCGAGCCGATGCCGATCGTCGGGATGCTCACCGCCTCCGATATCCGGGCCGCTACTTCCGATGGCATCAACTCGAGCACGATCGAGAACGCGCCGGCATCCTCCAGGGCCTTCGCGTCGGCGACTAGGCGCTTCAAGGCCTCGTCCCCCCTTCCCTGCACTCTGTAGCCACCCAACGCGTGCATCGACTGCGGAGTGAAACCGAGGTGACCCATGACGGGAATTCCGATCTCGACGAGCGCGCGGACCGTGGGCGCCATGCTTGCTCCGCCCTCCAGCTTCACGGCCTCGACGCCCGTCTCCTTCAGCACGCGCCCGGCGCTTCGCTTCGCGTCCTCCACCGACACCTGGTAACTGAGGAACGGCATGTCCACCGCTACCAGCGCGCGCTGCACGCCGGCGCGGACGATGCTGCCGTGATAGATCATCTGGTCCAGCGTAGCCGACAGCGTCGTCTCCTCACCACACAGAACGGTATTGAGGGAATCCCCCACCAGCACGACGTCCACTCCGGCTTCGTCCACCAGAGCGGCGAACAGTGCGTCGTAAGCCGTCAGCATCACGATGCGGCGCCCCTCGCGCTTCATCCGCACGAGGTCGAGCACCGTCACCGGTTTCGTTTCATTCGACATAGGACTCGAGCTCCGCGAGTTCACGCAGCCAGAAGGGTCGGTTGCGCAATTCCGGATGTGGGATTCTCAGCCCTGGCTCCCGCACGTCGCGGTCGCCGTAGCGAACGATGTCCAGGTCCAGCACGCGCGGCCCCCACCGCTCTGTGCGCTCACGGCCCGCGTCCCTCTCGATCGTCAGGCACGCGTCGAGCAGCTCACGCGGCGCCAGTTCGGTGCGGAGCAGCACCATCTGGTTGAGGTACGCACCCTGCCGCACGGGTCCCAGCGGCTCGGTTTCCTCTACGCTGCTTGCAGCAGCCACCGAAGTTCCCGGGAGCGTAGCCAGCCGTTTGCGCGCAAGCTCGAGACTCGCGTTGCGGTCGCCGAGATTGGAGCCGAGGGCGACGAACGCCCACTCAGGCGTCATCGCCCAGCGAGCGCTCCAGCACCACTTCCACGTGGTCGAGCGGCCCCTCGATCGGGGCGTGCGGCTTGCGCGCGGCAACCCGGGCGCGCCGCACGCCCTGAAGCTCTAACGCGCCCTCCGCCACCTTGGCGCACAGCGCCTCGAGCAGCCGGTGATGGCTGGTGCCTACCGTCTCCGCCACGAGCCGGTACAGATCGCGGTAGTCCAGGAGATCGCGAGCGGAGTCGGTCTCGCCTACGTTGGCCAATGAGAGCCAGACGGTGAGGTCGAGCTCGAGCGGCTGCGGAACCGACTCCTCGTGCGGCAGCACGCCGACGAGGGTGTGGAACCTCATGCCTTTCAGGGTGATGCAGTCTCGTGCAGGCACAGCGGAATGGTACCGCGGTCCGTCGCTAGCTGTCAAAGCTCCCGGCCGAGTTCCCGGACGCGAAGCGGTGCGTTATGTCGGCCAACATCGTGGCGATGGCATCCAGCTCCCGTGCCGCAGCACTCATCTGCTCGACGCCTTGGCCCACCACCTGCGCCCGCTCTCGCACCGATTTCGCGTCCTCCCGATTGCGCGCCGAGAGGTGGGCCACACTTCCAATCCGCTCCCCGAGCCGGGTCAGGGCCTCGTTCTGCGTCCGGGCGGTCTGGGCAATCCGCTGGGCGTGCCCCGTGGCCTCGTGGGTCGATTCGACGATTGCCGCGAGGCCTTCGAGACCTTGGGAGCTCAGCGCCTCCACACCTCCCACCGCGACCTGGCCGCGCCGCATCTGTTCGGTGACCTCGGAGAGCCGGGCCTGCATCTCCTCCACGAGTTGACCGGCCTCGCTTGCCGCTCCGGCGCTCTGCTCGGCGAGGCTGCGAACCTCGGCAGCGACCTCCGCGAATCCCAGCCCGTGCTTGCCCGCTCGCGCCGCCTCGATCGCCGCGTTCAACGCAAGCAGGTTCGTGAGGTCGGCTAGCTCCCTTATGGACGACAGGAACTTGATGATGGCCTTGGTCGTCACACCCAGGTCTCGCACCCGCTCCGAACTCTCCCTCACGAATGACTCGAGCGACACCAGTCGCTCCATGGCCTCTCCTATCGTGCGGCGGTGCTGCTCCGCCATGTCGCTGGCCGTCCCCGACGCGCTCGCCGCATCGGAGCTGTCGCTCACGACTCCGACCGTCGTGCGTCCGAGCTCTTCCGTCGCCTCGAGACCGCCGCTCACCACCGAGTCCTGCTCGGTCAGTCCGCCGGCGATCGCCTCGGAGGATTCTCGCATCACCTTGACTGCGGAACGGAGTCCCTCCGCCAGGCCGCCCAACTCCTCGACCTGGTCCCCGACGCGGCGCACGGTGTCAAGCAGGGGCTTTCTCAGGTTCGCGATGTGCACGACCGTGGCGATACGTCGCGCACACGTCCCGATGAGCTCCAGCTGACCCTTGCGGTAAGCGTGCCGCTTGTGGTGGTCCACTTCGAGCGTGCCCAGGAACTCGTCGGCGAAGAGCAGCGGCTGTATCACGACGCTCTGCTTCGTGGCCGGGAGGCCGAGTGTGCGCGGATCACGCTGCGCGTCGTGAATGACGACGGCCCGTCGCGCACTGCGCACCACCTCCCTGAGATCGTCCAGGTCACCTGGAACCTCGTCGGCCGCCCCGGGGCCAAGGCTCCCCCGGTAGGCCAGGTGGAGGCCGTCATCGTCCTTGCTGTAGATCCGAAAGCTGCGCCAATCGAGTATGCGGTGCGCCAGCACCTCGATCTCCACCAGCGCCTCTTCGAGCCGAATGTTGCTGGTGATCACCAGCTCCATTCCCTGGATCTTCGTCAGCTCCTCGGCCTGAATTGCGTCGCCGAGAATCTGCTTGAACAGCACCGACCCCAGGACCAGCGGGAGGATGACCAGCGCCCATGCCAGCGGCGGGAGCTCGGTCACCGCGAACACGATCAACGCCGCCGAGGCCACGGTGAGACCATATGCCACGAGCTCGTAACGCAGGATGAACATCCGCTCCACCATGCTCAGCTTGCCGCGTACAAGCAGCGTGAAGTAGGACAGGGCACGCGTGAACACGAAGTAGGAGACGGTCAGCACGGCGATGGCCGGCACGCCCTCGTACGAAATCGGGCTGGCCGCCCCCGCCTTGGAGAACGTCAGCGCATAGAAGCCGAACGCGGCAACCATCGAGACGACTTCGCGCGACGCATTGATCCATGCTGCGAAGCGGCGCTTGCGCAGGATGGTCCTGTCCGACGCGAACACGCCCACAGCAAGCGCGATCATGGTTTGGCTCGGCCCCGCCAGCAGGGACCCCGCCAGCGCGACGATCCCCACCTGGGAGACGTACGCGTACTTCCCGAGCCGGAGGTGCGTGACCCGTAGCACGCCCGCCGCGACGACCAGCACCGACAATTCGCGCCACTCGGCGAGAGGGACCGGCTGCCACAGCAGAACCCCTGCCAGCACTGCGCCGCCCACAATGGCAAGCCAGCGTGGAAACGCGTCGATCAGGCTGTTCTCAGCGGGCCTCATTTCGCACCGCCTGTGCCGGAGCAACTCCATCCTTAAGGGCGCCGCGCAGCTCTTTCATGAGATCCTGCGCTGCATCGACCCCATCGTCGAGCCTGCGCACCAACGCGCTTCCGACCACGACTCCATCGGCGTAGCGCGCCGCAGTCGCCGCCTGCTCGCCGCTTCCGATCCCGAAGCCCACCGCTACCGGGAGGCTCGTGGCCCGGCGCACCCGACCGACCGCAGACTCCACCGCCCCATCGAGGGAAGTTGCCGCTCCCGTCACCCCCAGTCTGGAAATCACGTACACGAACCCCTCCGCATCCTCCAGTACTCGCGGCAGGCGCCCATCTGACGTAGTCGGAGCCACAAGGGGGATCAGCGCGAGGTCGCTCTCCCGCACCTGGTGCTCCAGCCGCGTGTCCTCACCGCGCGGAAGGTCCGTGATCAACAGCCCGGCCACGCCTGCGGCGGCCGCCTCCTCGAGAAAGCGCGGAAGGCCGTACGCCAGCACGGGATTGAGATATCCAAAGGCGATGACGGGGATCTCGAGCGCTGCCTCGCGCACGAGCTCCAGCACTCCCCTCACGCTCATTCCCTGCTGCAGCGCCACGTACGAGGAGCGCTGGATCACCGGGCCGTCGGCGAGGGGGTCGGTGAACGGCATCCCCACCTCCACGAAGTCGGCTCCACAGTCTGCCACCATCCGCAACGCAGACAAACTGGCTTCGAGCGTCGGGTATCCGGCTGTGAGGTAGGGGATCAGTGCTGTGCGGCGCCGCTCTCTGAGCTGCTGCCAGCGCGTCCGAATCGCGGCGTCAGACAAAATAGTCGGACGGAACGATGCCGTACCTGTCCGGATTCACAACCTTGATGACCGTTCGCCTGAAGTTCCCGTCCGGGCCCGTTTCCGCCATGTCCGCCAGGTAGCCGTCCTCGAGCTTCACTCCCTGGGCGGTGAGCACGACCCGCACTATCGGGCGATGCAGCTGCATCGCGTCGGGATTGGCGGAGTGCACGACTCCCACCTCGTACGAATCCAGAACGACGCAGGTGCCGACCGGATAAACCCCGGTGAGGTTGATCAGCGCCTTCACCAGGACCGGGTCCTGGCCCCGCCGCGGGTTCTCCCACATCTCGCGCAGCACCTGGTCGGGCTGCAGCGGTGTCGTCTGATAGGAGCGCCTCGTAGTGGCTGCATCGAACGCATCTGCAACCGCCACGATCTTGGAGTACACCGACAGCTCCCGCGGGCGAATCGTCTTCGGGTAGCCCGTCAGGTCGATCTTCATATGGTGCTCGTACGCCGTGATGATGGCGCGATACGGAATCTCGCCGTAGCCGCGGAGGCCGAACAGCGTCAGCACCCCGAGCCAGGGGTGCGCCTGCATGATGCGCCACTCGTCGTCGGAGAGCGGCCCCTCCTTGTTGAGCACCTCGATGGGTACGCGGCTCTTTCCGACGTCGTGGAACAGCGCCGCCAGACCCAGGTCGTAGAGCTGAAGCTTGGAGAGGCCCAGGCGCTTCCCGATCGACACGCTGAAGATCGTGACGTTCACGGAGTGCGTAAAAGTGTACTCGTCGTAGTGGCGAATGGTCGTGAGGCCGACGAGCGACACCTCGTTCTTCAACACCTGGTCCACGATGCTCTGTACCGCACGCTTCACCTTCTTCACCGAAGCGCTACGCCCCATGCGCACCGAGTTCACCACCTCCTTGGTGACCGCCACCGTGCGCTCGTACGTGCGCTTCGCTATCTCCTTCGCCTTCTCCTCGTCTTCCAGATCGTCGTCGGCCTCGATCGGCGGCGCGACCATGATGTTGGTCACACCACCCTGGATCATCTTCTGCTGCAGCTCGTAGAGCTTGTTCGGAACCGATTCACGCGTGGCGAACGCGAGCAGCAGCGAAAGCACCACCTGCCACTCCTTCCGTTCGACGTCGGCCTCCACCTGCAACGTCCCGACGCCGGCCTGCCGCAGGGTCGTCAACACATGCGAGAACGACGCGAAGTTGTCGAGGTCGAGTCGCAACCGAGTGGCGTTGACGAACAGGAACTCCGCGGCCGCCCTCACTTCGATCTCTTGTTCGGCATCGAGAATGGTCTTCGCCCGCGTGATTAGATCGTCAAGCGAGCGTTGCACCTGCTCATTCTCGATGGGATACAGCTTGAAGCTGCGCAGCGCAGCGTAAAAGGAGATCAGGAAGTCCCGCCCCGCCTGGCGCAGCACACCGTCCGTGGTCGCCATCGTGTCGACCAACGATGGACGCGCCGCACGCTCGGAGCCGCCGGTCTCGCTCATCTCAACGGATCTCCCGAAGCGCCTTGGTCACCGCGTTGCGCACCAGCGGATCCTTGTCGCTGGCCGCGTTCTGCAGGATCTTCTTCGCCTGCGGCGTACCGATCTTCCCGAGCGCCATCGCCACGCATGCCCGGGTCTGCGGGTCCTGCTTGCGCTTCATGAACCCCTTGGTCTGCAGCATCGGCTCCAGGGTCGCCAGCCCCGACTCTCCGGCCAGGATGCCAAAGGCCTCGAAGAACACGGTCTTCTCGGTAAGATCCGCCTCCTTCAGCGTCTTGCCGGTGACCGCCGCCTCGACGGCCGCGAAGGCGCCACGGTAGTTCTGGCTGGCCATGGCACGGACCGCGTTCACGCGAACGTCCCGGTCCGGGTCGTCGATCGCGCGCTCCAGCTGCTGCATCGCACCGGTCGTCCCGATCACGGCCAGGGCATCCACTGCGGCGCGTTTCACCTGCGGACTCCCACCCCCAACCAGCAGCCCAAGCGCCGGCACGACCGGTAGCAGCTTCGCCATGCTGACCAACCGAATGGCCTCCAGCAGGATCACGTCGTCCGGCGTCTTGAGAGCCTCCACCATCACCTGCGGGTGCGCTTGTGCCAGCCGTTGCGCCGCCGTGTCCAGGAGCGAGCGTACCCGCTCGTTGGTGAGCTTGGGCAGCCAACCCAGCACCCCTTCGAGCGCCTGGGGCCTCAGCTCCCGGAACAGGCCGGTCAGCTCTTCTTCCGACGGATGGACCAGCGACTCGTCCAGGGATTGTAGCAGCTGTCCCAGCGTATCAGCTTCGGAAAGCCGGGACGGCACGTTCTCCAGATTCTCACGGTGTTCGGGTAGCATCTCCCGGGCCCGCTCGAGCAACGCGCGGATCTCCCGCAGGACGTACGCCACCGACCCGAAATCGCCGCCCGCCAACAGATACGGGATGAAGTTCTCGAGTATCGATATCAGCTCGGCGCGCACCGTGCTGTACGTCTGCAGCTCGAGC
Organism: Gemmatimonadota bacterium; assembly: GCA_039587315.1. GTDB lineage: Bacteria > Gemmatimonadota > Gemmatimonadetes > Gemmatimonadales > GWC2-71-9 > WVYX01. The sequence goes on from JBDHIS010000008.1 coordinate 42,694, forward strand.
AGATCGAACAGCATGGCCAACACGTTCACCCGCAGGTCCTGCTTGTACTCCCTGTCTATCTCGCCCTTGAGGTACTCGATCTCCTTGTCATCCAGGAAGTAGAGAGTGGAGTCGAAGTCCTCGACCCTGACGAGGCCCTGGGGCTGTTCCTCCTCCTCCGCGGCGGCAGCCCCCTCCGCTGGGGGCTTGGCATCCTCCGCGACCTGCTGCTGTATGGACTCCGGCGAAGGCGCAGCAACAGAGCCCAAACCCGACGCCCCTTCGTCCTTCTCGACGACGGGAGTGTCGTCCATCGCCAACTCGACCGCGTGGTACCGAATGTACTGGAAATCCTGGTCCCATAGCAGGGTCAGCAGGTCGTCGGAGGCATCGGCAGGCAGCGTGCGCGTCTTGTGGATCGTATTCAGGAACCGGACGATCTCCTCTTCCTCCACACCCGGCATGAGGGTCAGGGATCGCACCCCGTCCTTGTACAGGATCCAGCCAATGCTGTCTCCCTTGTCCGGCTGCGAGAGCACACTCTCGCCTTCCCACATGAGGTCGGTGTCGTGTACCCCCAAGTCCAACTCGAGGAATTCCTCCCACACCGGCTCAAACCCCCGCTTCAGGTTCTCGACGGCACGCTGGTATACGGGGTTGTTGGGCAGATACAACTGGACAGCCCGCAGCGCCTTCAGCAGGAACTGCAGCAACTGCATGACGCTGGTGGCGTCCTGCTTGGCTTCCTGTTCCGGCTGCGCGGTGGGTTCCGTCACGCGCTCTGCCCCGCTTGTTCGGCTACGTGGGCGACGTCCTTATCCCCACGCCCGCTCAGAGTGAACAGTACGACGTCCGACGTCGACCATCGGTCGGCTGAGTCGAGCACCCAAGCCAGAGCGTGCGCGCTCTCCAGCGCCGGGAGAATGCCCTCTGTGTGCCCGAGGGCATAGAACGCCTCTATCGCCTGTCGGTCAGTCACCGTGTAATACTGCACTCTCTCGGAATCACGCAAGTATGCATGTTCAGGCCCGACACCGGGATAGTCGAGCCCAGCCGCAATAGAATGGGCCGGCAAGACCTGGCCATCCGTGTCCTGGAGCACATAGCTCAGGCTGCCGTGCAGCACGCCGGGGGTGCCCGCGGTCAGCGACGCCGAGTGGCGTCCGCCATCGAGGCCGCTGCCGCCGGCCTCCACCCCCACTAGCATGACATCCGCGTCGTCCAGGAACGCGTGGAACATGCCGATCGCGTTCGATCCCCCGCCAACGCAAGCCACCACCCACTCGGGGAGCTTGCCGACCCGGTCCAATACCTGGGCGCGTGCCTCGCGCCCGATCACGCTCTGGAAATCACGCACCATGCGGGGGAACGGATCGGGCCCCACCACGGAGCCGATAACGTAATGCGTCGTCGTGACGTTGGTGACCCAGTCGCGCAGCGCCTCGTTGGTGGCGTCCTTGAGAGTGCGCGTGCCCGAGCTCACCGGCACGACCGTCGCGCCGAGCAGCTCCATCCGGAACACGTTGAGGTGCTGGCGCGCCATGTCCTCTTCGCCCATGTACACGACGCACTCCAACCCGAAGTGCGCGCAGGCAGTCGCCGTCGCCACGCCGTGCTGACCGGCTCCGGTCTCAGCTATGATGCGCTGTTTCCCCATGCGGCGCGCGAGCAGGACCTGCCCCAGCGTGTTGTTGATCTTGTGGGCCCCGGTGTGGGTGAGGTCCTCGCGCTTGAGCAGTACTCGGCAGCCGACCCTCTCCGATAGCCGCGGCGCCTCGGAAAGCGGCGTGGGCCGCCCGGCGTAGTTGGTCAGCAGGCTCTCCAGCTCCACCCGGTGCCCCGGGTCCGCCGTGGCCTGTGCGTACACGCGCGCCAGCTCGTCCAGCGCCGCCACGAGTGTTTCCGGCACGTAGCGGCCGCCGTACGGTCCGAAGCGCCCCTGCTCAGCCATCACGTCCCCTTCGCTCGACACCGGTCAGATCCGCCACTGCGCCCTTTGGATTCGGGGCGCCAGCCAAGGCCGTGCCGACCAGCACTGCGTCGGCACCCCAGCCCGCCACCCGTAACACGTCTTCCCTACAACCGAGGCCACTCTCGGCCACCGCCACGACACCTGATGGAACCTCGCCCAACGTCGCCTCAATTGTAGTCAAATCCACCGCGAACGTGTCCAGATCCCGGCTGTTCACGCCCACCGACTCCGGATCCAGGGCGAGCGCCCGATCAAGCTCCCCTGCCCCGTGCACCTCGACCAGTCGGCCCAGCCCGAGCTCCACTGCGGCCGCAGAGAGCTCCCTCAGCTCACCGTCATCCAGCGCCCGCACGATCAGCAGCACGGCGCTGGCGCCCGCGGCCCTTGCCTCCAACAGCTGGATTGGAGCGACGATGAAGTCCTTTCTCAGCACCGGGATCCGGATCGCCCCCCTCACCTCTCTCAGATCCCGGAGCGAGCCCCCGAAGTGGATCTCGTCGGTGAGCACCGAGACGGCGCGCGCCCCTCCCGTCTCGTACGCGGCGGCGAGCCGTCCCGGCTCGAGGTCCGGAGCGATGACACCCGCGGAGGGAGAGCGCCGCTTCACCTCGCCAATCACGGCTACGTCGGGCCCCGTCAGAGCCTCACTCCATACCGGCGCCGGCGCTGCCGCCCGCGCGGCGGCCTCCAGCTCTCCCGCCCGCGGGGCCAGGCGCCGGACCCTCTCCCTGGTGTCGTCCAGGATCTGGTGCAGAGTCGCCTTCACCGGCTGGATTTGCAGTTCGGGGTGTGTTCGGGTATATTCATTTCGGCCTTTTTTCGGTCACGGTTGGACAGGAGCCCAGCATGCCACTCACGCGCCGGCAAAAGGAAATCCTCGATTTCCTGCAAAACTACATATCCGACAACGGTTATGCGCCTTCGTTCGAGGAGATCGCCGAGTACTTCTCGTTCCGGTCCCTGGCCACGGTGCACGAGCACCTGACCAACCTGGAGCGCAAGGGCTACATCCAACGGGGCCACAACGAGAGCCGGGCCATTGAGATGGTCCCTCCGCCGGGCCAGGCCGGAGCCACCGAGCTCCCCCTGCTGGGTCAGGTTGCCGCCGGCGAGCCGATCGAGGCCACGATAACGCCCGAGACGATTTCGGTTCCGAACGACCTGCTTCCCCGCCGCGGCGCCTGTTACGTGCTGCGCGTGCGCGGTGAGTCGATGATCGACGAGCACATCGAGAGCGGCGACTTCGTCGTCGTGCACGGAAGGGAGAGCGCGGACAACGGCGAGATGGTGGTCGCCCTGGTGGACGGGACCTCGGCTACCGTCAAGCGACTCTATCGAGAAGCCGGTGGGTGGATTCGCCTCCAGCCGTCCAATGACAACGTGCGTCCGATCCGGGTCCACGAGGACAACGTGCTGATCCAGGGAGTCGTGGTCGGGGTCATCCGGAAGTACTGACCGTCCCACCCTCCCGCAGCCGCGCCAGAGCGGCTGCCCCGGAGCCGTCGTCCAGGGCCTGGAGGGCCCTCTCTATCCCCTGCTCCAGACTTGGGGCGAGTCCCGCCACGTAGACCGCCGCGCCCGCGTTGAGACCGACTGCCGCCCGCCCTGCAGCGTCGGCGCCGGGATCCTCCAGGAGCCGCACCACCCTCGCGGCATTCTCTTCGGGTTCGCCGCCTGCCAATGCGTCCAGATCGTTCACCTCGAGCCCGTACTGCGCCGGATCGATCGATCCCGAGGTCAGCGCTCCCTCCCGCACCTCCCAGTATGTCGTCTCCCCCGCGGGCGCGATTTCGTCCATGCCAACATCCCCGTGCACCACCAGGGCGTGCTTCGCTCCGAGCCGCAACAGCACCTCCGCCATGAGCTGCCCCCGGGCGGCGTCGGCCACTCCGACAAGCTGACGCTCGACTCCGGCTGGATTCGCCAGCGGTCCGATCACGTTCATGATGGTCGCCACGGCTATTTCACGCCGCACGGGGGCCACGTGACGCATCGCCGGGTGGAACGCCGGCGCGAACAGGAACACGAAGCCGGCCCGCTCGAGCGACGACGCCGCACTCGCGGCATCAGCCTCGATCGTCACGCCCAGGGCCTCCAGCACGTCGGCCGACCCGCACTTGGACGTGTATGAGCGGTTGCCGTGCTTCGCAACGACCGCCCCCGCGCCGGCAGCCACGAGCGCGGCAGCCGTCGAGATGTTGAAGGTGCCTACCGATCCGCCCCCAGTGCCGCAGGTGTCCACCAGGTGCTCGCGCCGTCCGACGTCCACGCGCACCATGGCCTCCCGCAGCGCAAGCACCGCCCCCGCAAGCTCCTCGGCCACCTCACCGCGGACCCGCAGGCCCATCAGTAGCGCACCTACCTGGGCGGGAGTCGCCGCACCGAGCATGACCTGTTCAAAGGCCTGCCGCGTAAGCGATTCACCCAGAGGCTCGCCGGCCGCGAGCGCGGCCAGCGCGCGCTCGACTGCGCTATCCGATGACGGCTGTGCCAAGAGTGCTCCTCGTGAAGTGTGGGACGGGGCCTTCAAGGTTCGGCTCACCCCCCGCCGTTGTCAATCCGTGCAAGTTATTGTCTCGCTTGCTGCTAGCCCCACCCCACCCTATCTTTGCCGCGCATGAAGGGCGTCCCCTTCTTCGCCGTCCTCCAGTACTCTGGCCACGACTTTGCCGGCTGGCAGCGCCAGGCCTCCGACCGCACCGCGCAGGGTGAGTTCGAGGCGGCCCTGGAGCGCCTCGCGGGGGGCCGCGTCGCGACCCACGCCGCTGGCCGCACGGACTCCGGCGTCCACGCGTTGGGCCAAGTAGTGAGCTTCTGCCTGCCCCGGGAGTGGAAGCCGTCCGAACTGCTGCGCGCGCTGCGCGCGCTCACCCCGCGAGACATGTGGGTGGCCCGACTTGGGCCGGCCCCGGAGGGGTTCAGCGCCCGGCGTCACGCCACGGCGCGCCGCTACCGTTACGTGGTGGGGTGCGATCCCGAAGCCGCGTCCCCGTTCCGCAGCCCCTACGAGTGGGCGCTCGGCATACCGCTGGACGGCGCCAAGCTGGAGGCCGCCGCGGCATTGTTCCTCGGCGAGCACGATTTCCAGGCCTACTCAGCTACCGGTCAGACCAAGCCGCACTACCGTTGCCGGATAGCCCTGTCCGAGTGGCAGGCGCGCCCGAACCAGCAAGGTTTTATCTTTACCGTCGAAGCCGATCGTTTTCTGCACCGCATGGTGCGCTTCCTGGTCGGCATGATGGTGGACGTGGCTCGCGACCGGCGCCCGCTCGAAGATGTGGCCCGCATCCTCGAGAGCCGCACCAACAGCGATGCGAGCCCGCCAGCTCCACCGGAAGGACTTTATCTCGTAGGCGCACGCTACCCACAACTCGAAGAGGCGACACAACGATGAAATTCTTCCTCGACACGGCGGATCTGAGCGACATTCGGTGGGCGTCCCAGGCGGGACTCATCGACGGCGTGACGACCAACCCGACTCTGCTCTCGAAGAGCGCGGGCGACGTCGAGCCGACCGATGTGCTCAAGGAGATCTGCTCTCTGGTGGACGGGCCCGTGAGTGCCGAGGTGGTAGCGGTGGACGCCGATGGGATGTACTCGGAGGGGAAAGTGCTCGCGAAGCTGGCGGACAACATCGTGATCAAGATCCCGATGTTGGAAGACGGAATGGTGGCCACGCAACGCCTGGTGTCCGACGGGATCAACGTTAACGTGACGCTGGCTTTCAGCTCCGTGCAGTGCCTCCTTGCCGCAAAGGCAGGGGCGACATACGTGTCCCCGTTCCTGGGACGGCTCGACGACATCGGGCACGACTCGATGGACATCGTGCGGGAGACCCGCCTGATGTTCGACAACTACGGGCTGGAGACCGAGATCCTGGCCGCCTCGATCCGCCATCCGCGGCACGTGGCCGAAGCCGCCATGGTCGGGGCCGACGTGGCCACGATGCCCACAGCGGTCCTCAAGAAGCTGCTGCTCCACCCGCTCACCGACCGCGGGCTGGACCAGTTCCTGAACGACTGGAGCAAGCTCGTCGCCCGCAGCAAGGTGAACGCTTGAGGGCTTGGCTCTGTCTGGTCGCCGGGTTCTGCCTGGCGTGCGGTGACGCCCCGCCCGCCTCCGCCCAACCGGCCAGGAGTGACGTAGCGGCCCTCCCCGCCCCACAAGAGCCGGCGCAGCGTGCCGCCGTCAGCGACGGCATCGCGGCCGAGCGTCGCTCGGCGATCGCAGTGGCCGCCGAGCGGGTCGCACCGGCCGTGGTCAGCGTCAACGTGGTGCGCGTGGTGCGGGCCCGCCCGCGCAGTGCCTTCGACTGGTTCTTTGTTCCGCGCGGCTACGAGCGGGAGGTGCCCGGGCTCGGATCCGGATTCGTGGTCTCGGCCGACGGCATAGTCATCACCAACCAACACGTGACCGCCGACGCGGAGGAGATAGTGGTAACCACCCGGGACGGGGTGGATTACGAGGCGACGCTGCTGGGCGACGACCCCCTCACCGACATCGCCGTGCTCAAGATCGAAGGAGAGAGACTGCCCACTGCGACCATCGGTTCCAGCGCGGACCTGATGATCGGTGAGTGGGTGGTGGCGATCGGCAACCCCTACGGTTACCTGCTGGGGAACTTCGAGCCTTCGGTTACGGCCGGAGTGGTGAGCGCGGTCGGCCGCAATCTCATCCCCTCGGGAGGGGACCGCAGCATCTACGTGGGCATGATTCAGACCGACGCCGCCATCAACCCCGGCAACAGTGGAGGCCCACTGGTCAACGCCGTCGGCGAGGTGGTCGGCGTCAACAGCTCGATCTTCTCCGAGAGCGGCGGGTCGATCGGAATCGGATTCGCCATCCCGATCGAGCGCGCCCTCCGGGTGGCGGGAGAGCTTCAGCTCTACGGCACCGTGCGGCGCTCCTGGGTCGGACTCAGCGTCGCGGGGAGCGAGAGGCTGCGCGAGTGGAAGCGCACCGGCGGGCTCGCCGTGACGGGTGTCGCGCCGGGGAGTCCGGCCGAGCATGCTGGGATCGCCCCGGGCGACGTGCTGATCTCTGCAGCCGGGCGTCGGCTCCGGACGTTCCTGGACTGGGAGGCGGTCAAGCTGGACGTGGGTCCCTCTGACAGGATCTCGGTGGCCTTTCTGCGCGAAGGCGTAGAGCGCACCGTGAGCATCGGGGTCACGGACCTCCCCACAGCGCAGGCGGAGAAGGTCGAGATCCTCGGCGCGCTTCAGCTCATCACGCTCGACGCCGCCATCCGGCAGGAGCGCGGGCTCCAGAGTGAACAAGGTGCTCTGGTATACGAGATCGGCCCGGCGGCACAGCGCAGCACGCGCCTTCGCGAGGGTGACGTGATCCTGCAAATCAACCGCAGCCCGGTGACGCGGGCCGAGGACGTGCAGGAGATCATCCGCAACGCGGCCGGCCGTGGAGCCATCCGCGTCTACTTCGAGCGCTCCGGAGCGCTCGCTTACACCGACTTCTACGTGCGATGACCGAGCCGCAACGCTACGAGTCCCCGCTCGGCACGCGCTACGCTTCACCCGCGATGCAGCGGCTGTGGAGCGCGCAGCAGCGTGCCGGCATCTGGCGCCGCCTCTGGCTGGCCCTCGCCGAGGAGCAGCGCCGCCTCGGCCTCGACATTCCCGATGCGGCGATCGACGAGATGCGGGCCCACCTCGACGATGCCGACCTCGAGGCGGTGCGCCGCTACGAGCGCCGCTTCCGCCACGACGTGATGGCCCACGTGCACCACTTCGGAGACCAGGCACCGGCCGCTCGCTCGTTCCTACACCTGGGCGCGACGAGCTGCTACGTGACCGACAACGCAGAGCTCGTCGTGATGCGCGAGGCGCTGCGCATCCTGCTGGGTCGTCTTGCCGTGGTCGCCCGGTCGCTCGCCGACTTCGCCGAGCGCACGCGCGAGATCCCGACGGTGGCCTATACACACTTCCAGCCGGCGCAGCTCACGACGGTCGGCAAGCGCGCCGCCCTCTGGCTCCAGGACTTCCTGCTCGACGCCGAAGCGCTGCGGGACCTGGTAGGAACGCTACCCTTCCGCGGCTGCAAAGGCGTGACCGGTACGCAGGCGACGTACCTCGAGCTGTTCCATGGGGACCACCTGAAGGTGCTGGAGCTGGATCGCGCGGTGGGCAAGGCCTTCGGCTTCGACGCGACGGTTCCGGTGTCCGGCCAGACCTACACTCGCAAGATCGACAGCCGGGTGGTCGACGCCCTCGGCGGCATCGGCCAATCGGCCGCCAAGTTCGGGACAGACCTCAGGCTGCTGCAGCATGAAGGAGAGGTGCTGGAGCCCAGCGAGGCGGATCAGATCGGCTCGAGCGCGATGCCCCACAAGCGCAACCCGATGCGCGCGGAGCGCATCTGCTCGTTGGCGCGGTACGTGTTGGCGCAGCAGGAGACTGCACATTACACCGCCGCCACGCAGTGGTTGGAGCGTACGCTCGATGACTCCGCGATCCGGCGGCTAGCTCTGGCTGACAGCTTCCTTGCCGCCGACGCCGTGCTGGTGCTGTGCAGCAACGTGAGCGCCGGTCTCGAGTACAGCGAGGCCACGATCCGGCGCAACGTGGAGCGCGTCATGCCGTTCATGGCGATCGAGCGCTGGCTCATGCTGGGCGTGGAGGCGGGGGGCGATCGGCAGGCGCTGCACGAGGTAATGCGCCAGCACAGCCGCGAAGTGAGCTCCGCGGTAGCCGAGGGCGCGCCAAACGATCTCCTCGAACGGCTGTCCGATGACAAGGCCTTCGCCGCGTTGTCGGCGGACCAGCTCAAGGCCGAGATGGACCCAGTTCGCTACATCGGCCGTGCGCCGCAGCAGGTTACGGAGTTCCTCGAGGGTCCGGTTGCCCAGGTCCTCGAATCTCTCACCCCCTACGAGGTCACAGACGAGGCGACGATAAGCGTATGAGCTCGGCACCACTCACAGAGAGCACCCTGCCACTTCCGATTCTCCGCCGCGGCAAGGTCCGCGAGGTCTACGAAGTCGACGCCGACACCCTGCTGCTCGTGGCGAGCGACCGTGTGAGCGCGTTCGACGTCGTGATGGACGAGCCGATCCCCCGCAAGGGAGCCGTCCTCACCCAGACGAGCGCCTACTGGTTCAGGGAGCTGGCTTCGGTGACGCCGAGTCACTTCATCTCGGCCGACGCGGACGAGATTATCCAGCGGGTACCTGCACTGGCAGACCACAGGGACAGCATCACCGGCCGCACCACCCTGGCCTGGCGCACGGCGCCGGTGCCGTTCGAGTGCGTGGTACGCGGGTACGTCGCCGGATCGGCGTGGAAGGAGTACCGCGAGTCGGGAACGCTCGCGGGCGAGCCGCTCCCGGCCGGGCTCGTGGAGAGCTCCAAGCTCGAGCCGCCTATCTTCTCGCCGGCCACAAAAGCCGAGAGCGGCCACGACGAGAACATCACGTTCTCGCAGATGAGCGAGGCCCTCGGGCCCGACCTCGCCGAGCGGCTCAAGCAGATCAGCCTGAAGCTGTACACGACAGCGGCAGAGCAGAGCATCGAGAGAGGGATCATCATCGCCGACACGAAGTTCGAGTTCGGTCACACAAGCAGCGGCGAGCTCCTCGTGATCGACGAGATCCTGACTCCCGACTCGTCCCGCTTCTGGCCCGCCGATCGCTACGAGCCGGGCCGCGGCCAGCAGAGCTTCGACAAGCAGCCGCTGCGGGATTTCCTGGACGGGTACCGGGAGCGCGGCGAATGGGACGGCAACCCGCCGCCCCCGCCCCTGCCACCGGAAGTGATCCAGGCCACAAGCACCCGGTACCAGGATGCGTACCTTCGGGTCACCGGCGACGCGCTGCCGGCCGATCTGTGAGGGTGGCGCCGGAGGGGCTTCCCTTCATTGCGGGGGGCCTGGGCATTCTGGCGCTGTTGCTGGCGCTGGCGGCGTGGCTGGGAGGATGGTGGCTCTGGCCGGCGCTGGGCTGGCTCCCGGTGGCGCTTTGGGTCCCCTGGTTCTTCAGGGACCCCGATCGGAGCGGCCCCCGGGGAGACCACATACTGGTGGCGCCGGCAGACGGAAAGGTCGTATCGGTGGTCGAGGTGGAGGAGCCCGACTTCCTGCGCGGCCCGGCAACGAGGGTATCGGTATTCATGAACGTCTTCAGCGTTCATGTGAACCGGCATCCGGTCGACGGCACGGTCGAGTACCGCAACTACCGTGCTGGGCAGTTCGTCAACGCGACCCTTGAGAAGGCGAGCGAGGACAACGAGCAGATGTCCATCGGCATACAGTCCAGGAGCGGGGCGCTAATGGTCCGCCAGATCGCGGGGCTCGTCGCCCGCCGCATCGTCACCGACGCCCAGGTGGGCGACGCGGTGCGCCAGGGCGAGCGCCTGGGGCTCATTCGCTTCGGATCCCGGGTGGACACATTCGTCCCGCCGGGGACCAGGGTGATGGTGCAACCGGGCGACCACACCACTGCGGGTACCACGGTGCTGGCGGAGTGGGCGTCATGAGGCGCGGAGCGCGGCGGAGGCGGCGGGTGGGACGCGCGATCATCGTCGTCCCGAGCCTGTTCACACTGGCCAACCTGTTCTTCGGCTTCTGGTCCATGGTGCTGGCGGCACAGGGAGAGTTCTACCTCGCCAGCTGGTGGATCGTGATCGCTGGCGTGCTGGACATGCTCGACGGCCTGCTCGCCAGGGTTTCCAAGACCGGCACCCGGTTCGGCGGGGAGCTCGACTCCTTGGTGGACATCGTGAGTTTCGGGGTGGCTCCGGCAGTGCTGATGTACTTCCTGCACTTCAGCGCGCAGGGCCCGTTCGCGTGGGTGTTCCTGTACGGATTCGTCGTGTGCGTCGCGCTCAGGCTCGCCCGCTACAACGTCCAGTCGGGCGACGCACCCAAGAACGCGTTCTCGGGCCTCCCCACCACCGCAGCGGGGATGGCGCTGGCCACCTACTACCCGTTCACGCAGACCCAGTTCTACCAGACCCAGCTCACTGGGTTGCCCTGGAACCAGATTCTGATCTTCCTGGTGATCGCGCTCGGTCTCGCGATGGTCAGCAACATCCAGTACGCCAAGGTGCCGCGCATCGGAATTCGGACGCGGCGCGGGCTGCTGGGACTGGCCACTCACCTGACGCTGATCGGCTTCGCGATCTGGAGCCGCGACATCTTCTTCTTCCCGTTCGGCATTACGTACGTGGTGTACGGCATCGTGCGGTCCGCCGTCGTAGGGATCCAGGAACGAGCCGAAGAGCCCGAAGAGGACGAGAACGAGCCGGACGAGGATGTCCCCTTCCTGGTGCGCGACGGCGAGCTCGGACGGCGCCGCCGCAAGCGGGGTATGTGATGGGGTTTACGAAGTTGCTATCTTTGAATGTTCGCAGAGGCCTTCTGAGGAGGGACGCGATGAAATGGCCTATCCTGGCAGTCGTGGCGTTTGGTATCACCGCCACCGGCTGCGACCGACTGTCCTCCCTGCCCTTCATCGGTGGCGGAGATGACGAGGCGGTCGCCGAGGATACTGCGCAGGCGCCGATGACCGAGGACACGACCGCCCTGGCGGGATCCGAGACCCTCGACACCACGGCTCTAATGCCTGAGCCGGAGCCGGAAATCGAGCCGGCCTATGAACCGCGGGGTCAGGCCGGGTACCAGATGATGGTGGATGAGCCCTGGTTCCCGATCGACACCGGCACCGTGCGGCCCGGCATGACCCGCATCGAGGTGGTCGCGGTGTGGGGCGAGCCCGTCACCGAGCGCATGTCCGCCAACCGGACCTACATGTACTATCGCAACGGCTGCGAGGTAACCTGCGGCACCTTCGACGTAGTGTTCCTCGAGGGCGACCAGGTCGTGGACGCCATCGTCCGCGGGCCGGGCCACACCTATGCCGGGATGTCGTCGTCGCCACCGGAGCGCGAGGCCGAGTTCACGCCGCCGGGCACCGAAGGAGGGGGCGCCGGAGTCAACTGATGCCAGAGAAGCCCAGCAAGAACGAAGACGAGTACTTCGCCAAGCAGTCGGCCGAGCTGATCAAGGCGCGCCGCCAGCGCGCCGAGCGCGAGACCCAGGACGCCTCGCGCCGGGAGCACTACATGAAGTGCCCCAAGTGCGGCGCCGATCTCGTCACGGAGGATTACAACGGCATCCAGGTCGACAACTGCCCCGAGTGCAAGGGCATGTGGCTGGATGCCGGTGAGGCCGAGGATCTCTTGCGGCGTGAAGACGCGGGAGTCATCAACATCTTCAAATCGATAATGCGCGGCGTCGGAAGCTGAGGCCCCGGCGCCCGCGATGTACCTGACTCCCGGCCTCCCGCCCCTCCACTCATCACACCGCCGCTCGCGGCGGCTGCCCCCGGTCGTCTAGCCATGTGCGGCATATTCGGTGTCACCGGACTCGAGAACGCGGCCGAGCTCACGTACCTCGGCCTCTACTCGTTGCAGCACCGCGGCCAGGAATCGGCCGGAATCGTCAGCATCGACGAGGCGGGCGCCACACACGCCAAGCGCGAGATGGGGCTCGTCTCGGAGATCTTCACACCCGACGCCCTGCGCGGACTCCCCGGCTCGCTGGCCATAGGACACACACGCTACTCCACCGCCGGCAGCTCGGTGCTGGCCAACGCCCAACCCGCCGTGGTCAACTACCACGGGGGCCCGCTCGTCCTCGCTCACAACGGCAACCTCACCAACGCCCGGGAGCTGCGCGACGACCTGGTCCGGAAGGGCTCGATCTTCCAATCGTCCTCGGATTCTGAGGCGCTGATCCACCTCATCGCGCGCTCCGACGCGCGCAACGTCGAGGACCAGATCCTGGACGCGATCGAGCGGGCCGAGGGCGCCTACACCCTGCTGCTCAGCGTCGGGAAGACCCTGTACGCGATCGTGGACCCCCGCGGCTTCAGGCCCCTCGTCATGGGCAAGCTGGGTGACGGATGGGTGCTGGGCTCGGAGACCTGCGCACTGGACATCGTCGGGGCCACCCCGGCGCGGGAGATCGAACCCGGCCAGTGGCTCAAGATCGAGGACGGGAAGGTCGTTGACCTCCCGGACCTGGCACCGAAGGAGCACCGGCGCTGCGTGTTCGAGCTGATCTACTTCTCCAGGCCCGACAGCATCGTGTTCGGCGAGTCGGTGGACCGCGTGCGCCGCGAGTTGGGACGCCAGCTGGCCCGGGAGCATCCTGCGCCGGACGCCGACTGCGTGTTCTCGGTACCCGACTCGTCCAACGCCATGGCTCTAGGGTTTGCCGAGGAGAGCGGGCTCCCTCTAGAGCACGGTCTGATCCGGAATCACTACGTGGGCCGAACGTTCATCAACCCCGGCCAGACGAACCGCATGGCGAAGGTACGCATCAAGTTCAACACCGTGCGCGAGGTCATCGAGGGGCAGAAGGTCGTCGTCGTGGATGACTCGATCGTTCGCGGCACCACGTCCCGCCTGCTGATCCAGATGATTCGGCAGGCCGGCGCGCGTGAGGTGCACATGCGCATAGCGTCACCGCCCATCACGGGCCCGTGCCTTTACGGGATCGACACGCCAACCTGGGATGAGCTCATCGGAGCCAATCACACCGTGGACGAGATCCGAGAGCATCTCACCGTCGACTCGCTGGGATACCTTTCCCTCGAAGGCACCCTCGCGGCTGCCGGCGGGGACCCCTCGCGTTTCTGCCACGCGTGCTTTTCGGGCGACTACCCCACGCCCATCCCCGGGCGCCCGAAGAGGGCCAAAGAGCCAGCGCTGATTGATTGAATCTTCATAGCGACTTCACACCCGGTGCGCAGTATGAAGGGCTTGTAGACCCGGTCGGAGAGGCACAATGACGGACGTGTATCTGTTCGGCGGCGGGAAGGCCGCCGGGCACGCGGGAATGAAGGACCTGCTCGGCGGCAAGGGCGCCAACCTCGCCGAGATGACCAACCTCGGAATCCCCGTCCCACCCGGCTTTACCATATCCACCAGAGTCTGTATCGCGTACCTCGACGGAAGCGAGCTCCCGTCGGGCCTGAAGGCCGAGGTGGAAGCCGCGATGCAAGACGTGGAGAAGCTGATGGGACGGCGCTTCGGCGACTCCGAGCGGCCGCTGCTCGTATCGGTGCGCTCGGGAGGGAAGTTCTCGATGCCGGGCATGATGGAGACGATCCTCAACCTCGGGCTCAACGACGAGAGCGCCCGGGCGCTCGCCGATGAAGCCGGCAACCCCCGCTTTGCGTACGACTCCTACCGCCGCCTCGTGCAGATGTACGGCGACGTGGTGTACGGTGTGACCGGTGAGACGGGGGACCCGTTCGAACAGGCCCTCGAGGCGCTGAAGCGCGAGCGAGGCGTCGAGCGGGACGTGGACCTCTCGGCCGCCGACCTCGAGGCGCTGGTCGCCACCTTCAAACAGATAGTCGAGCGCGAGACCGGGCGTCCCTTCCCTGACGACCCCTGGGAGCAGCTGTGGGGCGCGATCGAGGCCGTTTTCCGCAGCTGGAACGGTCGCCGGGCAGTCGACTACCGCCGGGTGCATCGCATCCCGGACGACATGGGAACGGCCGTCAACGTGCAGGCGATGGTGTTCGGCAACGTGGGTGAGGACTCGGGCACGGGAGTCGCGTTCACCCGTAACCCGTCCACGGGCGAAAACGAGATCTTCGGAGAGTTCCTCACCAACGCCCAGGGCGAGGACGTGGTAGCCGGAATCCGCGACCCGGAGCCGATCGCCGGAATGAACGAGTGGCGGCCCGAGGTGCATGCCGAATTCGAGCGCATATGCTTCGCCCTCGAGCAGCACTACCGCGACATGCAGGACGTCGAGTTCACTGTCGAGCGAGGGGCGCTGTATCTGCTCCAGACCCGCACCGGGAAGCGAACGGCCAAGGCAGCCGTGAAGATGGCCGTGGACATGGCAGCCGAGGGTCTGATCGACGAGCGGACCGCGGTCACGCGGGTGGACCCGCACCAGCTCGACCAACTGCTCCACCCCACGGTGGACCCCAGCGCCGAGGTCAAGGTGCTCACCACCGGGTTGCCGGCATCGCCGGGCGCGGCCGTGGGACAGGCCGTCTTCGACGCGGACCGGGCGGCCGAGCGAGCCAACGCAGGGGAGCAGATCGTCCTGGTGCGGCGGGAAACCAGTCCCGACGACTTTCACGGCATGGCTGTGGCGCGGGGAATCCTCACCGCCCGGGGCGGGATGACTAGCCACGCGGCAGTGGTGGCTCGGGGAATGGGCAAGTGCTGCGTAGCGGGCGCTAAGGAGCTGACCGTGGACGAGGTGGCCGGCACGTTCCAGGTGAACGGCTCGACCGTCCGGGAGGGCGACTGGCTCACCCTGGATGGGAGCACCGGGCGCGTGATTCTGGGCAGAACACCTCTGGTCCAGCCCACGCCGGGCGATGATTTCTTGCTCCTCATGGGGTGGGCCGACGGCTTCCGCCGACTGCGCGTGCGCACCAACGCCGATACACCCCACGACGCCCAGCGCGCGCGGGAGTTCGGGGCCGAGGGGATCGGGCTGTGCCGCACCGAGCACATGTTCTTCGAGAGCGACCGCATCCTCGCGATGCGCGAGATGATCCTGGCCGAGACGCTCGAGGAGCGGCGCGCGGCGCTGGCCAAGCTGCTTCCGATGCAGCGCGGCGACTTCGAGGGGATCTTCCGCGCGATGGACGGCTATCCGGTCACTATTCGCACCCTGGACCCGCCCCTGCACGAGTTCCTGCCGCATGAGGACGCCGAGATCGCCGATCTGGCCCATTCTGCGGGCCTGTTGGTGGAGCAGCTGGGCCGCGCGGTGGACTCCCTCTCCGAGGCGAACCCGATGCTGGGGCACCGCGGCTGCCGGCTCGGCATCGCATACCCTGAGATCACCGAGATGCAGGCGCGCGCCATCCTGGAGGCCGCATGCGGCGTGGCGGCAGAGGGCGTGGAGGTACACCCCGAGATCATGATTCCGCTCGTCGGGAACGTGGCGGAGCTCAGGAATCAGGCCCAGTTGGTCCGGAACGTGGCCGAACAGGTTTTCGAGGAGCAGGGCCGCCGGGTCGAGTACCTGGTCGGCACCATGATCGAAATTCCCCGGGCCTGCGTGACCGCGGGTGAGATCGCCGGGGTGGCCGAGTTCTTCTCCTTCGGCACCAACGACCTCACGCAGACCACTCTCGGCATCTCACGCGACGACGCGGGCCGCTTCCTGCCCCTCTACGTCGAAATGGGTATCCTCTCGGACGACCCGTTCCAGACGCTGGACCAGATCGGGGTCGGCCAGCTCATTCAGGCAGCCGTCGAGGGTGGGCGGGCTACTAAGCCCGGGCTCAAGATCGGGATCTGCGGAGAGCACGGCGGCGACCCTCGCTCAGTGGTCTTCTGTCATAACGTGGGCCTCAACTACGTGTCCTGCTCCCCGTTCAGGGTCCCCATCGCGCGGCTGGCTGCCGCTCAGGCAGCCCTCTCAGAGGCCTAGGCCGGCGGCCGGCGGGCACCGGATTCTGCTCGCTGGTAGCCCAGCAGGTTGAGCGTGGCGACGGGCGAATGTGGCGGGAATGGCGGGACCGTTTCCGTTTTCCACATCCCTCGTAGTGCTTCTGACGAGCCACACCGCAGGTTACAACCTACTTCATGGCACGGCTGTATACCGTTGCCCTATAGCTGGTTATCCTATCCCTGCTGACGTACCTCCCATAGCTCAAGCGGCACCTTTGCAGGTTTCCACATGGATAAGAAAAGGCCCCACAGGGTTACCTGTGGAGCCAATCCGGCAGCATGGAGGCGCGGGGAATCGAACCCCGGTCCGAGCCTCGATCCAAAACTGCGTCTACGTGCGTAGGCCGCTCTTGAGGTCTCCACCGACTGGCGTTCGGCCAGCCAAATCGGCGGACAAGCGTCCCTTCAAATCTCGCACGTCGCGGGGATGCAGCGCGCCGCGCCAGCCCGATTTTCCGATACCCGCGCGCCGCCTCAGGCGAGCTGCAACGCGGGCAGGTGCGTTAAGCGCAGTGCTTACGCAGCCAGAGCCAAGTCAGTATTGGCAATTGTGTGTTTCCCAGTGTTTTGACCAGGGCACCGGGGTCCTGGACACGCAGCAGAATCTTCACTAGACCCGTCGAAGCCAGTCGCCCCCTTTCTCTGTGTAGCTAAATATATCCGTGGCACGGATTTATGGGCAAGCCGCCCGCCACCGGCTCAGTGAGAGGCCTGGCTACCCGTCCCCTCGGCCGTCTCCACGCGGTTGCGCCCGCTGGATTTGGCCCGGTACAGGGCCGAATCGGCTGTCGGGAACAGGTTCGCCACCTGTGTCACAGTCTCGGGTATGCCGCTGACTCCCACCGAGCAGGTCATCTTGACGTCCGACCCGCCCCAGTGCATCACAGACGTCTCCACGGACTTTCTGATCCGCTCGGCTACGTCCACGGCGTGCGCCAAGGGCGTGTGCGGCAGCCAGATGGCAAACTCCTCCCCGCCCATGCGGGCCGCGACGTCGCCCTCTCGCAGCGCCTGGCGGAAGATGCGGGCTATGTGCTTGAGCGCGGCGTCCCCCGCCGCATGCCCCAAGTCGTCGTTCACCTTCTTGAACAGGTCGATATCCACGCAGAGCAGCGCACCTTCCTGCTCGTCTCCCCAGTCACTCAGAGCCCGGTCCAGAGCCCGGCGGTTGGGCAGCCGGGTGAGCTCGTCCGTCATGGCCCTGTTTTCGGCCACCCTCACCTGGATCGCGTTCGAAAGGCGGGGGCCGGCGTCCACCGCATACCCCATGACCCGCTCCCTGACAGCCGGGTCAAGCGTATCGGCGGGACCGAACACTATCAGAGCACCCACTCCCTCGGGTCCGTCCCGGAGGGGGAATGCCAGACCGATTTCGGTGCGGCGCCGCCGGTCCGTCCGGGCGCTGCCGAACAGGTCGGCCGGAGAGCCACCAGCTACGGGTATGTCGCCGGCGCAGGCCCGGCCGGCCGCCGAGTCGGTCGTCACCGGTAACCCCAGGAGCCTGCGGTCGGCCGTGTGGGAGACCGCAGCCACCGAACAAGTCAGCGCCGAGGGATCCCGTACGACGACCGCCGTCGCCCTGCCCGCCACGGCCCGCACCGACTCGCACAGCGCGAAGCCGATGGCCTCCACGGACTCCGAACCGGCGGTGATCCAATCAGGCGCCGATGTCGGGTCCGCTAGGGCCCCGAACTCGCGGCGCCGCTCCACGCTGAGCTCGGCTAGGAAGCGGCGCAGATCGGCCGCCACCACCTGCACGTCCTCGGGACCCACCTCGTCGAACGCCAGCACCACGGCGCTTCCCATGTGCCCGTCACCCACAGCGACGATGACGTTGCCCTCGCGCATCACGTGCTCGCGGCTGTCCCCCAACGCCAGGTTGGCGGACGCCACCGCGCGCTCGATCAGGCTGTTCGAGGGACGTGGATCTCCCACGGAGACGAGTGGCTCACCTTCGGGAAGCACGAGACACGCGGCGGTCGCCCCGTGGGCGCGGCGTAGCAGGTCTATGACGTGGGCTGTATCGGCCGGGAGTAGCTCCGGCCCCAACTGACGCAGCCGGTGCCTCGCCCACCAGGCCACTGCGCCGGCCCCGAGCACGAGGCCGACCAGCAATCCGATCACTGCAAGCCAGGCACTCATGTCGGCAGGTGGTTGATTCGCGACGCCGCCACCGCGGCTCCGAAACCGTTGTCGATGTTCACGACCACGACCCCCGATGCGCACGAGTTGAGCATTGCCAGTAGAGCCGAGATCCCCCCGAAGGAGGCCCCGTACCCCACGCTTGTAGGCACCGCCACAACCGGGATTTGGACCATCCCCCCGATCACGCTGGCGAGGGCGCCGTCCATGCCTGCGACAACAATGAGCACCGAGGCTTTATTGAGCAACTCCGAATGCTTCAGTAGGCGATGAATCCCCGCCACCCCCACGTCCGCAAGCAGCTCGACCTGGTTCCCCATTGCCCGTCCAACGGCCGCCGCCTCCTCGGCCACCGGCAGATCGCTCGTGCCCGCCGTGACCACCAGGACCGTTCCCCTGCCGGTCACCGGACCCGGAGGATCCGGCGCCAGGTACACGGTGCGCCCCAGCGCATTGGCTTCGCAGCGTGGGAACCGCTCCATCAGGGCCTGCCGCACCCGCTCATCGGCCCGCGTGGCCAGGAAGGTGCCACCAGAGCTCTCCAGCGCCTCACAGATTCCCAGCACCTGTTCGGTGGTCTTGCCCTCGCACAGAACGACCTCCGGGAACCCCTGGGTCAGCGGCCGCAGGTGATCCACGTTCGCGTACTGGAGCTCTTCGACCGGGAAGTGGCGCAGCCGTTCGAGCGCGGCGGTGGGAGTCAGCGCCCCGGCTGCCACCTCAGCCAGGAGCTCCGAGAGCTGCTGCTTCGTCACCCGACCGCCTGCGACGGCGCCAGATACTCCTCGAAGATCCGCTCGATCTCGGCCATCGATTCGATCTGGTGCAGCCGTGCCCTCAGTGCCGCCGCTCCGGGGAGCCCCCGCGTGTACCAACCCAGATGCTTGCGGAATTCGAGCGCGGTACGGCGGTCGTCACCCTGGATCTCCAGTTGCAGCTTGGCGTGCCGCAGCGCCACCGCGAAACGCTCGGCTGCGCCCGGCTTGGGTCTCGGCTCCCGCCCCTCCAACAGCGCGCGCGCCTGCTGGAACAGCCACGGGTTGCCGAACGAGCCACGCCCGATCATTACCCCGTCGCAGCCGGTCTCGTCCGCGATGCGAACCACGTCATCAGCCGTCCTCACGTCACCGTTTCCGATGACCGGGATATCGAGCGCCGCCTTCACCTGGGAGATCTCGCTCCAGTCCGCGCTCCCGTCGTACATCTGGCTGCGGGTACGGGGGTGGAGCGCCAGCGCCTGGGCGCCGGCATCCTGGCAGCGTAGCGCGATCGCGACCGGGTCGCGCGTCGGCTCGTCCCACCCGCTGCGGACCTTGACCGTGACGGGGACCTCCACCGCCTGCCGGACGGCGCGGATGATCTCCTGCACCAAGTCGAGGTCCTTGAGACAGCCAGAGCCGCCGTTGCGCTTGACCACCTTCTTGACCGGACACCCGAAGTTGATGTCGATGAAGTCGGGAGCCGCGTGCTCTGCGACCAGGGCTGCGGCCTCCGCCATGGCATCCGGCTCGGCCCCGTAGATTTGGATGCCGATCGGACGCTCTTCTTCCGTGAAGTACGCGCCGTCGTGCACCGACCTGATGCCGCGACGCAGGCCCTCGGAGGAGAGGAACTCCGACACGACCACGTCGGCGCCGAACGAGCGGCAGAGACGCCTGAACGGCGGTTCGGAGATACCCGCCATTGGGGCCAGAAAGAGCGGCACGCGATGCCGCGTCGGATACGGAAACTCCATCGTAAGGCGAACTTAACGGAGGCCGGTGAGACCGGCAACTGGAGTTTGACACGCTCCACGACGCTCCGTTACGTTTCGCCAACTCACGACACTGAGTTCAATACCGAATCATGAATCTCCAAGAGTTTTTCTCCGCAGACGCCGTCGCGTTGCAGCTGAAAGGCACGGAGAAGGACGAGATCTTGAAAGAGCTCATCGGGCTGCTCGCGCTGGACGAGAAGTCCGAAGCGATGCTGTACAAGATGCTCAAGCGCAGGGAGAACCTGGGGTCCACGGGTATCGGACGCGGGATCGCGATCCCGCACTGCCGCTCACTCGTGGTGAACCGCCTGCGCGTAGCCTTCGGCCGCAAACACGACGGTGTCGACTTCAAGGCCATCGACGACAAGCCTGTCTTCGACTTCTTTCTCATCGTGGCGCCTCCCCTGGAGGTGTCCAACCAGTATCTCCCGGTGCTCGGCAAGATCGCACAGTTCGCGAAGGAGCCAGACGTGCCGGAGCGACTGGGACAACTCGAGTCGCCGGAGCAGTTCCTGGCGTTGCTCGAGGAGAAGGGCGTCTAGGCGGCTCGTAGGCGATGGAGACAAACTGAGCGCACGCTGTGGAACGGGGACGGCCGTCCCCGTCTCCGGCAGCGCTATGTGAGGCTGGGCGTCACTCCCACTCGATGGTGGCGGGGGGCTTCGAGCTCACGTCGTATACCACCCGATTCACGCCCTTCACCTCGTTGATGATCCGGTTCGCAGCGCGTCCTATGACCTCGGGCGGGAACGGGAACCAGTCGGCTGTCATCCCGTCTACGCTGGTGACCGCCCTGAGCGCCACCACGTTCTCGTAGGTCCTGAAGTCACCCATCACTCCGACCGCCTGGACGGGCAACAGCACCGCAAACGCCTGCCAGATGTCGTCGTACAATCCGGCCTCACGGATCTCCTCCATATAGATCGCGTCGGCTTCCTGAAGCACCCGCAGCCGCTCCCTGTCCACGGGGCCGAGGATGCGCACCGCGAGGCCCGGACCGGGGAACGGGTGGCGGCCCACGATCTCCTCGGTGAGGCCGAGCTCGCGGCCCACCTGTCGCACTTCGTCCTTGAACAGCTCCCGCAGCGGCTCGATGAGCTCGAACGGAAGGTCGGGTCTCAGTCCACCCACGTTGTGGTGCGTCTTGATCGTGACCGACGGCCCCCCGCGTGGCGAGAACGACTCGATGACGTCAGGGTAGAGCGTCCCTTGCACGAGGTATCCCACGTCGTCGCCCACGGCCTTTGCCGCCTCCTCGAACACGTCGATGAACGTGTGTCCGATGATGCGCCGCTTCTCCTCCGGTTCGTCCACGCCCTCGAGCCGATCGATGAACTGGTCGGCCGCGTTGACGACCCTGAGATCGATGCCGAGGTGAGAGCGGAACACCCGCTCGACCCACTCCCCTTCATGCAACCTGAGCAGGCCGTGATCCACAAAGATGCAGGTGAGCCGGTCGCCCAGGGCACGGTGTACCAGCACCGCTGCGACAGCGGAGTCCACCCCACCTGACAAGCCGCATATGGCGCGGGTGGTCGGGCCGACCCGCTCGCGGATCAGCTCCACCTGCTCGGCTATGAAGTGCCCCGCAGTCCAGTCCGGCGTGCAGCGGCAGATCTCGAACAGGAAGTTGCTGAGCACCTCCCCGCCACGCGGCGTGTGGTGCACCTCGGGATGGAACTGGACCGCGTAGAGCTGGCGCTCCGGCAACGAGAAAGCCGCTATCGGACTGTTGTCACTCGAGCCCAGCAGCAGGGCGCCCTCCGGCAGTGCAGTCAGGTGATCACCGTGACTCATCCAGACCTGGAGCCGCTCCCCGGTTGTGAATCCGGAAAACAAATGCCCGGGATCGCGCACCTCCATCTCGGCGCGCCCGTACTCCCGCTTGCCTGCCTTCTCGATGGTGCCGCCCACCGCCAGCGCCACCAGGTTCATGCCGTAGCACACTCCGAGGATCGGGATGCCCAGCTCGAGCGCTCCCGGGTCCAGCTGCGGCGCGCCTTCCTCGTAGACCGAGTTCGGCCCGCCCGAGAGGATGATCCCCTTCGGGGAGTGCCGCGTGATCTCTTCGAGTGAGTCCGGCGCCCGGTGGATCTCACAGTAGACATGCGACTCCCGAACCCGCCGCGCGATGAGCTGCGTGTACTGCGAGCCGTAGTCGAGAATCAGGATGCCGTTCGCCAGCGTTGTCACTCTCGTTCCCTCCATCCCCCGGCGTCCAGGTCGTCCATCGTGTGCTCACCGCGCATCAGATCGTCGGCCGTCTCCCGTTCGCGCACCACGGCCCAGCGCTCTCCGTCCAGCAACACTTCGGCGGCGCGCGGCCGCGAGTTGTAGCTCGAGCTCATCGTGAACCCGTAGGCTCCGGCACCGAGGATCGCAAGCAGCGCTCCCGGGACCGCCCCGGGGAGCTCCCGATCCAGCGCCAGGAAGTCTCCGCTCTCGCACACCGGCCCGACGACGTCCACCCTGCCCTCGACGCCCTGGTCCGGGCCATCTATGACGCGAACCTCGTGCGCCGCTCCGTACAGGCTCGGCCTCAGCAGATCGTTCATCGCGGCGTCCACGATGACGAAGTCCTTGTCGCCTGCTTCCTTGCGGTACAGGCACCGCGCCAGGAGCAGACCCGCATTCCCGAGCAGGAACCGACCCGGCTCCACTGCCAGCGGCAGTCCCGTCTCCTTCGCGACCTGACTCACTGCCTCGGCGAAGGCGTCCGCCTCCAGAGCGTGCTCGTTCGTGTAACGGATGCCGATGCCGCCGCCGACGTCCACATGCCGTAGCGTGGTCACCCCTGCTTCCCGGGCGGCAGCCACCAAGTCGGCCAATCTCCTGGCACCGGCCCGGTAGGGTGCCGCGTCAGCAATCTGCGAGCCGATGTGCATTCCCACACCCACCAGCTCGAGCGCCGGCCGCTCCAGCGCCCACTCGATCAGAGGAATGACCTGGTCGTGCGGCACGCCGAACTTGTGGTCCCTGGTTCCGGTCTGCGTGTACGGGTGAGTGACCGGTTCCACGTCCGGGTTCACGCGGATGCCGAATCGGGCCACCGTGGCGCGGCCTCGCGCCATCTGCTCGAGGTGCTCGAGCTCCGCCCGCGACTCCACGTTGATCACCCCTACGCCCGCTTCGAGAGCGGCCTCGAGCTCGGCTGCGGTCTTGCCGACTCCACTGAACACGACGTCGGCCGGCGCAAAGCCCGCCCGAAGCGCCCGGGCGAGCTCCCCGGCCGATACGATGTCGGCGCCCGCCCCGAGCCGGCGCAGCAGGCCAAGGACGGCCAGGTTGCTGTTGGCTTTGACCGAGTAAAAGATGCTGTGCGGCGTGGGGTCCAGCGCTTCGCTCAGCGCCCGGTACTGGCGTTCGACTGCGGCCGCGTCGTATACGTAGAGCGGCGTGCCGACCTGTCGCGCAATCTCCGCGAGGAGAGCGCCGCGCTCGGTCAGTACGCCCGCGCCCACACCGCCTCGGTCACGGCCTTATTGCCGCACCACACGCATACCGCCGGGGTCGGGCTCGACCGGAACTCCTCGTCCGGCAAGACCCGGATCGTCGCCTTGGTCTCCTGCTTGATGGCCTCTTCACACTCCTCGCCCCCACAGTAGCCTCCGTAGGCGAACCCGCCGGCGCCGTCCATCAGCTCGATCAACTGCTCCTTGGTCACTCCGCGCAGCGAGTTCTCCTCACGTCGCTGGAGCGCGGCGGCGAGCAGCTGGTCCTGGATCTCGACCAACGCAGTCTCGACCGCTTCGCGCACACCCGACACCTGCACCGGGGTCTTTCCGCCCGTGCGCCGCGCCAGCATCGCCTGTTCCTGCTTCACGTCGCGCGGGCCCACCTCGAGCCGCACCGGCACGCCGCGGCCCTCCCACTCGTAGTACTTGGCCCCAGGCTTCATGCCCTCGCGGTCGTCCAGCTCCACCCTGAGCCCCGCTGCGCGCAGTTGCTCGAGCAGCGCACCGGCCGACGTCAGCACCGTGTCCCGTTCGGAGTCCGTCCTCCAGATCGGGACGATCACGACCTGAACCGGCGCCAACTTCGGCGGGCAGACCAGTCCCACGTCGTCGCTGTGCGCCATTATCAGGCCGCCGACGAGACGGGTGGAGACGCCCCAGGACGTGCTCCATACGTATTCCAACTCTCCGTCCTGCGTCTGGTACTGTGTGCCGAACGCCTTCGCGAAGTTCTGGCCCAGGTAATGGGACGTACCCGCCTGCAGGGCCTTGTTGTCCTGCATCAGTCCCTCGCAGGCGTAGGTGCGCACGGCCCCAGCGAACTTCTCGGAGTCCGTCTTCACACCGGTCAGGACCGGGAGGGCCATCCACTCTTCCATGAAGCTGCGGTACAGCTTGAGGATCAGCTGGGTCTCCTCCTCCGCCTCCGGCTGCGTGGCGTGCGCGGTGTGCCCCTCCTGCCACAGGAACTCCGTGGTGCGCAGGAACAGCCGCGTGCGCATCTCCCAGCGGACGATGTTCGCCCACTGATTGAGCAGCACCGGCATGTCGCGATAGCTCTGGATCCACTTCGCGAGCATCGCGTAGATGATCGTCTCGGACGTGGGCCGAACCACGAGCGGCTCCTCGAGCTCCTTTCCACCACCCCGCGTCACGACGGCGGTCTGGGGTGCGAAGCCCTCCACGTGTTCCGCTTCCTTCGCGAGGAAGCTCTGCGGAATGAACAGCGGGAAGTAGGCGTTCTTGTGCCCCGTCTGCTTGAACATGGCATCCAGCGCACCCTGCATCAGCTCCCAGATCGCGTAGCCATGCGGCCGGATCACCATGCATCCGCGCACCGGCGAGTAGTCCGCCAGCTCGGCCCGCATGATCACATCGTTGTACCAAGCGCTGAAGTCGTCAGCCCGGGGCGTTATGCCTTGCTCGTTACCCATTCCCTCTGTCTTTCTCCTGGTTCCGGTTCAGTTCCGCTCACTCGCCGGCGGCACAGTACGCGGCGAGATCCGTGAAGGACACCTGCGCCTCACTGCCGCTCTCGAGGTCACGCACCAGTGCGGTGCCCGCCGCGCGCTCGTCGGGCCCGACCACGACCGCCAACCTGGCCGGTCGCGCAGCGGCGAGCTTGAGCTGCTTTCCCACTGACTGCTGCTTGAGGGCAAACTCGACGCTGAGCCCCGCTTGCCTCAGTTCGGACGCCAGCCGCAGGACGGGTTCGATGTCCTCTCCCGTCACGGCCACCAGGAACGCGTCCAGTCTGCCGCGGCCTCCCGGCGCTACATCGTGTTCCTTCAGCAGTTCGCCCAGAACGACGTCGCCCATCGCGAATCCCGTCGCGGGCAGGTCCACGCCCCCCAGAGCCTGCAGCAACCCGTCGTAGCGTCCACCGCCGCAGATGGCGCGCAGCGAGCGCCCCGCGTCGAACAACTCGAACACGATGCCCGTGTAATAGGCGAGTCCCCGCACGATGGAGAGATCCACGTCCACGAAGTCGCCGAACCCCATCGCATTCAGCATGGCGACGGCCTCGGTGAGCGGCGCGCCCGCCTCCTCGCGTCCGGTCCCAGCGAGAGCATCGCGCACCGCCTCGAGCGACCTGATCTCACCGATGTCGAGCGCGCGCTGGGCGGCTTCCTCAGAGAGGCCGGCGCGTTCTGCGAGGCTCTTCACCAGCGCTTCGCGTGGCTCCCGCCCCGACTTGTCGATGTGCGCGTAGGCCTGGACGATCTGCTCCTCGGACAGCCCCTGGCTCTCGAGCAGAGCGTGCGCCAGGCCGCGGTCGGAAACGCGCGCGCGCACGTCCCCAGCGGTGAGGCCGAAGCCCCGCAGCAGGTCGATGGCCGCCGCGATGAGCTCCGCATCGGCCAGCGGTCCCGGCTCGCCGATGAGGTCCATGTTGATCTGGTAGTGCTCTCTGAGCCTTCCCCGCTGCTGGCGCTCGTAGCGGTACATCTGCCCGATCGTGAACCAGCGGATCGGCTTCTTGAGCGCGCGCGCCCGCGCCGTCACCATCCGCGCCAGCGTGGGCGTCATCTCCGGCCGCAGCGAAACCTGCCGCCCGCCCTTGTCCTCGAAGTTGTAGAGCTGCTCGACGATCTCGGGACCGCTCTTTGCGACGTACAGCTCGAGCGGTTCCAGCGGGGGCCCGTCGTACTCCTCGAAGCCGTAGCGCGCAGCTACGGCGCGCCAAACAGCAAATATGTGATTGCGGAGGGCCGCCTCGTCGGGATAGAAATCCCTAAACCCGGGCAGTGACTGGGATTGCATCGGAGCAATCTACCGGAGCGGAGCAAATCCGGGCAAGCGCGCCATCGCGTCGCCAACGGTGTGAAACGACCCTGCTACCACCACGGTCCGGGCACCGTCCTGCACTGCGGCGAGCGCCCTGTCGAAATCCGGCTCCACCACCACCGCCGGGAAGCGCCGCGAGACCGCAGCCAGATCCCAGGCCCGCTCGGGCGGTGCGCTCGGGGGCGCGCACGCCCACACGCGGTCCACGGTACCCGCCAGCGCCTCGATCATCCCGGACCAGTCCTTGTCGTTGAGGATCCCGACCAACGCGTGCACGGGCGCCGGCGGGCGCTGCGTCCGGAGCTCGGCCACCAGCGCGGCCATTCCGCCCGGGTTGTGAGCCACGTCGAACACCCATTTCCCGCGCGCCTCGAACCTGCCCGGCAGACTCGCGGTGCGGAACCCGCTGCGAACTGCTTTCGCGGAGGGGCGCATCGCCTCCGGCAGCGCTCCGAGGAGCGCCTCCGCCACGGCTGCGTTTCGCCGCTGGTGCGCTCCGGCAAGCGCGAGCGGACCGGCATATGTGGCGTCGGGCGGCACTGGAATCACGAGCGCGCCGGCCTCCTCGGCACAGCTCCGCAGGACGGATGCCAACTCCGCGTCCGTCTCACCCAGCACGAATGGTACGCCTCTCTTCGCGATGCCCGCCTTCTCGCGAGCGATACCCTCGAGTGACTCACCCAGGTAGTCGGCGTGATCCTGCGCCACGTGGGTCACGGCACAGGCCACTGGTTCCAGGACGTTGGTGCTGTCGAGCCGGCCACCGAGCCCGACCTCCACTACGGCCACGTCTGCGCCACGCGCCGCAAAGTCGGCGAACGCGATCGCGGTGGTCGCCTCGAAGAAGCTCGCCCCGGTTTCGACCACTGCATCCTGCAGCACCGTGGTCCACTGCGCGAAGGCATCCGCCGGTATGGGACGCCCCCCCACGATCATGCGCTCACGCACGTCCACGAGGTGTGGCGACGTATACAGTGCAGCGCGGAGTCCCGCCGTGTGCAGCGCCGCGTGCACCAGTACGGCGACCGACCCCTTGCCGTTCGTTCCGCCGACGTGGATCGCGCTGAAATGGCGTTCGGGGTGTCCCAGACGCTCCAACAGCGCCCGGGTGGGCCCCAGCGACCATTTGCCTCCACCTGCCGTTCTGGGAAAGAGGAAGCGGACTGCCTCCTCGTAGGTGAGCGTCAGCTCCCTGCCTCCACGGCCTCGTGCCCCTGCATCAGCCGCAGCAGGCGCGCCACGGTTTCGCGCAATTCGCCGCGCGGGGCCACGACATCAACCATGCCCTTCTCCAACAGGAACTCCGCCGTCTGAAACCCCTTCGGAAGGTCCTGACCGATGGTCTGCTTGATCACGCGCGGGCCTGCGAACCCGATGACCGCGCCGGGCTCCGCGATGTTCACGTCGCCCTGCATCGCGTATGACGCCGATACGCCGCCGGTCGTGGGGTTCGTCAGCACCGAGAGGTATGGGATCCCCCTAGCCCTCAATTGCGCCATCAGAGCCGACGTCTTGGCCATCTGCATCAGACTCAGGACGCCTTCCTGCATGCGGGCGCCGCCCGACGCCGACACCAACACCAACGGCACGTTGCGCTCCAGGCTGCGGTCGGAGAGGCGCGCGACCTTCTCTCCCACGACCGCGCCCATCGAGCCGCCCATGAACCCGAACTCCATCACGCCGAGATTGAGCTCGTCACCGGTGATCGTGGCGTGGCCCGCCACCATCGCTTCCGAGGAGCCGGTCTTTCGGTGCGCAGCCGTCAGCCGTTCCGGATAACCCTCGAACCCGAGCGCGTCGTCCGAACGCAGGTCGCCATAGAGCTCTTCGAAACTCCCCTGGTCAGTGAGGATTTCGATGTACGCGCGTGCCGGAATGCGGCGGTGGAAGCCGCAGTCCGGACACACCTGGAGGTTCTTCTCGAAGTTGTCGCGGATGTCGACGTGCCCGCAGCTCTCACACTTGACCCATGTGTCGGGCGGTATCTCGAGACGCTCGCGAGACGCCGTGCGCGACCTGCGGTCTTTTCGGAACCAAGCCATGGGACAATCTCGCCGGGGCGGGGCGGCGGCGCTAGGCCCTGCGCCACTCTCCTGACACGTCCGAATAACCGGACAGGCGGGATTCCCAGGCGACTCTGAGGCACAGCCCCAACGCAATGAGGCACGTGAGCATGAAGGAGCCACCGTAGGAGAAGAACGGCAGTGGGATGCCCACTATTGGCATCAGACCCACGGTCATTCCGACGTTCACGAGAACGTGCGTGAGGATCATGCCACCGACGCCGATCACCATCGCCGACGAGTACGGATCGGTTGCACGGCGGGCAATGCGCAGTAGCACCATCAACAGGCCGGCGAAGAGGCTCAATACGACGAGCACGCCCAGGAAGCCGAACTCCTCACCCACCACCGAGAAGATGAAATCGGTGTGCTGCTCCGGGAGAAACGCGAGTCGCTTCTGAGTGCCCTCGGTGAAGCCCTTTCCCAGGATCCCGCCCGAACCGATCGCCACCCTCGACTGGATGATGTTCCACCCCGTGGCACGCGGATCGAGCTCCGGATTCAGGAATGAAAGGACGCGGTTCTGCTGATAGGGAGCGAGCCTCTGCCACAGCTCGAGGGCTACGACACCCATGGCCACGTTCGTGAGCCACACGGTGAGTCCCTCGAGGAGGTACGGCCGGGACCAGAGCACCAGAAGGGTCAGGACGACGATCCACGCACCCCACGAGACGGTGGAGAACGCGAGCAGCAGGCTGATGAGGGGTGAGGCCAGAAGCACCAGCAGCCGCGCCTTGACTCCCACCCAGAACAGGCCCGCGAAGAGAATGCCGAGGAACACCATCGCGCTCCCCAGGTCGGGTTGCAGCCCCACGAGCACGAAGGGAATGCTCACTATGGCGAGCGCAGGCATCAGCTCTACCAGGCTCTGCGGCGGCTCTCGCTTGACACCCAGGTAGCGCGCCAGCATCAGGATCGTCGCGAACTTGGCGACTTCCGCTGGTTGGCCAATGCGCACGCCTCCTATCGCGAGCCACGAGTTCGTGCCGGCCGCCGTACCCACCCCTACTCCGAAGAACAAGGTGAGCACGAGCAACAACACGGCAACGACATATGCGAAGGGGGTCACCCACTCGAGCATGCGCGGCGAGAAGCGAAACGCGAGCCCCGCAGCGACCGTACCGATCCCAACCCACACCAACTGCCGCTTCCAGATGTGTGCTACGGCCGTGGGGAAGTCGGTCTGCCCAGCCGAGTACAGCGTGAGCAGCCCGAGCACGAGCAGGATGCCCGTGACCGCGATCAGCGGCTTATCGAGTCCGCGTCCCCGCACGCGTCCCTGCCTGGCCCGGTCTTTGGTTGAGCAGCGCAGTGTCGGGCAGAATCGGCACCGGTTCGGGAGCCGAGTCGGCCGGGATCTCCAGCCACGGAACGGGCGTTCCCTCCGGGACCGCCTCGGGCCCCAACAGCCAATG
This sequence comes from Gemmatimonadota bacterium, assembly GCA_039587315.1. GTDB lineage: Bacteria > Gemmatimonadota > Gemmatimonadetes > Gemmatimonadales > GWC2-71-9 > WVYX01. Next base: position 72,713 of record JBDHIS010000008.1, read on the forward strand.
GGCGATGACCGCGGTCACCAGCCGCGCAACGGAGGATCCGTGCTCGGCAAACTCGATGATGGACCCCACCACGACCGTGGGGGAGTCGACGGGAGCGAACGCGATGAACCAACCGTGATCCAAGCCCTGCGGGTTCTGCGCGGTCCCGGTCTTCCCGGCGATCCGCAGATTCGCGATGCGTGCACCCACCGCCGTGCCGCTGTCCACCACCGCCAGCAACGCAGCGCGCAGCTCCTGGCGGTGGGATCGGGACAGCCCCAGGCTGCGCGAGTTCCCGCCGTCCCCCGGCACGAGACGCGGCTCGGGAGCTTCACCGTCCTCGCTGGCGATCATGCCGTAGAACCTGAGCATGTTGATCAGCGTTTGCGCGTTCTCTCCCTGGCCAATTGCCAGGTTGAGCGTCACGGCATTGGTCCACCCGCTGCGACCGTAGCGCTCGTTGTAGTACTCTGTGGATGGAGGGAACAGAGGGCGGTACTCGTTGGGCAGATCGATGCCGGACTGCTCGCGGAAACCGAGGGCGCCTGCGTCCTGCAGCATGTTCGTCAGACCGAGCTTGAGGCCCAGCTGATAGAAGTAGACGTCGCACGACTGCTGGATCGCTTCGAACAGCGACAGGTCGCCGTGTCCCTCCGAGCGCCAGCAGCGGAAGTAACGGTTGTAGTAGCGCATGCCGCCGGCGCACGGCATGCTCATGTGAGATTCCATCTCCACGATTCCCCGCTCCAGCGCCATCGCGGCGACCGCGAGCTTCCAGGGCGACGCGGGCGCGTACCGCGCCTGGGTCGCGCGATTGAACAGGGGAAAGTCCTCGGACTCGGCGAGCGCACGCCACTGTTCGGGGTCGTAACCACCGATGAACGGGTTGGGATCGAAACTCGGTGAAGAGTAGAGGGCAATCACTTCACCCGTTCGCGGGTCCATCGCGATGACTGAACCACGGCGCCCTTCGGGAAAGCTCTCCTGTATGTAGCGCTGCAGCTCCAGGTCTATCGATGTGCGGATGGTGACTCCCGGCTCGGGTTCGAGCGTCGTGACCTCCCCGGCCTGGCGCACCGTCCGGCCCAGCGCGTCCACCTCCACGAATTTCTGTCCGTCCTTGCCGCGCAACAACGCGTCGTAGCGCTGCTCCAGTCCATCCCGACCCACCACCGTCCCAAGGCGCGCCCCGGGGTAGACCCCCTCCTGCAGCTCGTTCTCGGCCACCTCTCCCACGTAACCCACCACGTGCGCCAGCATGTCACCGAACGGGTAGCGTCGCTTTGGATCGGCCTGGATCACCAGGCCCGGATTCCATGGACGCTGCTCTTCGAGCGCGGATACGACCTCGAACGAAGCGTCGCGCAGAATCACCACCAGCTCCGTCGGAGCGCGGACGTAGCGCTGAACCAACTGCTCGATCCGTTGGGAGTCGAGTGGCACGAGTGGGACGAGCCGCTCCAGGGTGCTGCGGAAGATCTCGACGGACGGCGCGATCAGCGCCACCGAGTATCCCGGCACGTTCTCCGCCAACACCACGCCGTTGCGGTCGGTGACTAGGCCTCGGGGAGCCGGAAGCGCAGCCGGGCGCAGCCGGTTCTCCTGCGACTGCACCTCGTAGCGCCCCCCGGCCACGACCTGGACCCGGAAGAACGCCAGTGCCAAGACGCCGAACAGCAACAGCGTCACGTTGCGTACGGAGCCCGAGCGGCGCGCGAGATCGTATGGGTGAAGCCAGCTCACTCGGTAATCCTAATCCGAAGCCAGCGCCGGAACACGACCAGGACCACCACCCCGACCAGCGCCGTGGTCAACGCCTTGATAGGCGACCAGAAGAACAGCTGCCACATCATCGTCGTCTGGTCCATGTGGCGTCCCGCCACGAGGACGAGTAGATCCCGGAGCCAGGTTCCGACGAAGAAGAACCCCGCGTTGACAAGGAGGTTCTCGGCGAAGAAGACCGCCTTGCCCCATGCGGCGAGGTACCCGACGCACGTGTGCGCCAATGCCCCTGCTCCAAACGCGACCGGCGTCAGCGAGTCGACCATCAGCCCAACCGTGAATCCGGCGACAGCGGCCTCGCCGGGGCGGGCGCGGATGGCAAACACCAGCAGAGCCAGCAGCAGGAGGTCAGGGGCGCTGCGGAAGTCTCCCAGGAACGGGCGCAGCGCGAACTGCAGCACCGCCAGGAGCAGGAGGACCGCAACCAGCCGCAGCCCATCCCCGCGCGAACTCATGGCTCCTGCCTGCTGAAGGCGGCCCGAAGATCCACGCCGGGTCCCGTCAGCACGACGACGTGCGAGACGGCGGCGGGATGTACCGCCGGGCGCACCACGTACGTGCGCGACCACCCTTCCAGCTCCTCGGCCACCGCCAGGATTTCGCCAATGGGAATGCCGCGCGGATAGACACCACTCGGCCCTCCGAGCCCCGACGTGTAGATCTGCGTGCCGGGTTGCAGCCGATCCTGGTAGGGCACGCCGCTGAGCTCGAGCAGCGGGGTGTTGGGACCCTCCGCCCCGCGCGGCGCCACGATGCCGAAGACCGAGCCGTCGAGCGTCATGGCGCTCACCCGGAAGTCCGGGTGGGTCCAGATCAAGGCGACGGAGGACCTGGCGGTCACGCTCTGCACGACCCCCATCAGGCCTCCGGGCGCGATCACCGGGGCGCGCGGCACGACGCCGTCCTGCCGCCCCGCAGCCAGCACCACCATGAGGCCGGTGGTGGGCGCTGCCTGGTGCAGAACCTCCGCCGACACGTGTTCCATCGGGAGTCGGGCAGACAGCGCCAACAGTTCGCGCAGGCGCTCGTTCTCCTCCTCGAGCGCCCGGGCCGTGAATGCGGTGACCAACGCCGCGTCGCGCGACTCCACCACCAGGGCATAGCGCCCGCGGGACGCCCGAATCAGCTCAGCCTGTTCCTGCACCCATAGAAACGGCGCCAGCACCGTAGAGGAGATCGCCCGCGCGAGGGAATCCTGCACCGGCGGTGGCGCTACGCGCGCCGAGACGGAGAGCAACAGGCAGATGATGAAAGCGAGGGTGTCGCGCCGTGTAGAGAAACGGTCCGGCTTGAAACTCACGACCGATTAGGTGGCGAGCACGGACCGGTACTTCTCCGGATCCTCGAGGATCCGGCCGGTGCCCCGCACGACGCACGTGAGGGGATCCTCGTCCACGCGAACGGGGAGTCCCGTTTCCTGGGAGAGCGCGACGTCGAGTCCCCGGATCAGGGAGCCGCCCCCCGCCATCACTATGCCGCGGTCCACGATGTCGCTGGCCAGCTCGGGCGGTGTGATCTCCAGCGCCCGGCGCACAGCGTCTATGATCTGCTGGATCGGCTCCTGCATCGCCTCGCGGATTTCGCTGGAGTGGACCCTGACGACCTTTGGAATGCCCGACACGAGGTCGCGGCCCTTGGCCTCCATCTCCTTCTCATCCGTCATCGGCACAGCACTGCCGATCTGGATCTTGATCGCCTCCGCAGTAGGCTCACCGATCAGCAGGTTGTAGTTCTTGCGCATGAACTGCACGATGGCCTGGTCCATCTCATCGCCGCCGGTGCGGATCGAGGTGTCGCTGACGATCCCCGACAGGGCTATCACGGCGATCTCGGTGGTGCCACCGCCGATGTCGATGGCCATGTTGCCGGTCGGCGTCTCGACCGGCAATCCGACGCCGATCGCGGCCGCCATCGGCTCGGCCACCATGTACACTTCCTTCGCGCCCGCGGAGTGCGCGCTGTCGCGCACCGCGCGCCGCTCCACCTCGGTGATGCCGCTCGGCACGCACACTATCACCAGCGGCTTCACCCGGAAGAAGTGTTTCTGGATGATCGTCGAGAGGAAGTAGCGCAGCATCTTCTCGGTCACGTCGAAGTCGGCGATCACACCGTCCTTCAGCGGCCGGACGGCGACGATTCCCTCCGGCGTGCGGCCGAGCATCCGCTTCGCCTCGAGACCGATCCCCTTCACCTTGCCGGTCGACTTCTCGACCGCCACGACGGAGGGCTCGTTCAGCACGATGCCCTCGCCACGCACGTAGATGAGCGTGTTCGAGGTCCCGAGATCAACGGCGATCTCGTTGGCGGGCAAGAAGTTACCTAAGCGTAGCTTACCCCAGCGCATCGGTCTCGCATCGAGTGATTAGGAAAGGGGGGCGCGGGGCCGCGCACCCCCCGATTATCCAGGGCGAACAAACATAATGGTCGCCCTAAGTTATGACAAGTTGGGGACTTACCGCGCGGCCCAGCCCCCTTTTGACCGACCTCGGCTCAGACCAGCTTGGCCGGATCGTGCAGCTTCAGGTCGAACGCCTCCGCAACGCCCGGATAGACCACCTTGCCCTCGATCACGTTGAGCCCGAGGAAAAGGGAGTGGTCGTCCTTGCAGGCCTTCTTCCAGCCGTGGGCGGCGAGCTTGATCATGTAGGGGAAAGTCGCGTTGGTCAGCGCGAGCGTAGAGGTGCGCGGCACCCCGCCCGGCATGTTCGCCACCGCGTAGTGCACCACGTCGTCCACTATGTACGTCGGCTCCTCGTGGGTCGTCGGCTCGATGGTCTCCACGCAACCGCCCTGGTCCACCGCCACGTCCACGATCACCGCCCCGGCCTTCATGACCTTGAGGTCAGCGCGCGTCACCAGGTGCGGCGCCTTGGCGCCCGGCAGCAGGACCGCGCCCACCAACAGGTCGGCCCGCTCCACCGCCTCGAGGATGTTGTGCCGATTCGAGTACACGAGGTCCACGTTGGCCGGCATCACGTCGGACAGGTAGCGCAGCCGCTCCAGCGAGAGGTCCAGGATCGTCACGTGGGCGCCGAGCCCGGCCGCCATCTTGGCCGCGTTGGTGCCGACGACCCCGCCTCCCAGAATCACCACCTCGGCGGGCAGCACGCCGGGCACACCGCCCAGCAGCATCCCGCGACCCCCGTAGTAGCGCTCCAGGTACTTCGCACCCTCCTGAACCGCCATGCGGCCGGCGACCTCACTCATCGGCGTCAGCAGCGGCAGCTCGCCCGAATCCAGTTGAACGGTCTCGTAGGCGATGGCGATCGCTCCGGTGTCCATCACGGCGCGCGTCAACTCCTCGGCGGCGGCGAAGTGGTAGTACGTGAACACGACCTGCTTCGAGCGCATACGTGGCCACTCAGGCTCGATCGGCTCCTTCACCTTCACGATCATGTCCGCCTTTGCCCACACGTCGTTGACGTCGGGAACGACGCTCGCTCCGACCGACTGGTAGAGGTCGTCTGCGAACCCACTCCCCACACCCGCTCCACCCTCGATCAACACGGTGTGACCCTGCGCAACCAGAGCTTCGGCACCGGCGGGCACCAAGGCGATCCGGTTCTCAGCGGTCTTGATCTCCTTCGGCACACCTATGATCATCGCAAGCCTCTTCGGTTCGTTGGCCGGGCTAGTTCGGCCCCAGCCAGACAACGGTTTGCCGCGCCGGGTCGAAGAACTCCTCAGCCACCCCTCCAACGTCTTCGGCGCGGATGGCATCGACCTGAGCCAGCACCTGGTCGATCGTTCGATACGGCTCGCTGTACAACTCGACCGTAGCCAGCCTGTACATGCGCGCCGCAGGGCTCTCCAGCGACAAGGTAACCTGCCCCTTGAGCTGCTGCTTCGCCTCCGCCAACGCGCTGCCCGACAGCCCCTTCGCCGCCAGGTCCTTCAACTCCGCCAAAATCACATCCACCGCCTGCTCGGCGGTGGAGGGATGAGTACCTACGTATACGCCAGTCACCCCGGTCTGCTGATAGAACGACTGGTACGTCATCACGGCGTAGGCCAGCCCCAGCTCCTCGCGCACGCGCTGGAACAGGCGCGAAGACATGCCTCCACCCAACACGGTGTTGAGCAGCAACAGCGGCTCCCGCCGTTCGTCCCGGTGCGCGAACGTGTCGGTGCCGAGCACGACGTGAGTTTGCACGGTGTCGCGGTGCACGTGGCGCGTCGTGCGCGACGCCGGCGGCGCCGGCTCCACCTCGAGGGGCTCCGGTCCCGACTGGCAGTTGAACCAGCCACACTTCGCCGCGAGCTTGAGCAGGAGATCGTGATTCAGATTCCCCGCAGCCGTGATCACCACCTGGCGCGGGTGGTAGGCTCTCCCGTGCAACCCCTTGAGGTCGTCCGCGCTCAGGCCCGTGACCGTCTCCCGGGTGCCGAGTATGGAGTACCCGTACGGGTGATCGGGCCACAGTGTCTGTGAGTGTAGCTCGAAGACCAGGTCGTCGGGTGTGTCCTCGACGGTGCTGATCTCCTCCAACACGACCTTGCGCTCGAGCTCGAGGTCTGTGGAGCGTAGCATCGGGTTGCACACCAGGTCGGTCAGCACGTCGAGGGCCCGCGGCAGATCCTCGTCCAGCACGCGTGCCTGATAGGAGGTGTACTCCCGGGAGGTGAACGCATCGAGGGCACCGCCGCGGACTTCCAGCTCCAGCGCAATGTCGCGCGCGCTGCGCCGCTCGGTGCCCTTGAATACCATGTGTTCCAGCAGATGGGAGAGTCCCATCTGGGCGCGGTCCTCATGAACCGAGGCCGTCCGCACCCAGATCCCGACGGCGACGGACCGCACGCCGGGCAGGACTTCCGAAATGACCGTTACACCATTGTCTCCGCTGGTGCGATACAACCGCTCATCGAGCTTGACCGTCTGCATCGCAACGTCAGCTCGTGGCGGCTTCGGTCTTCTCCATCAGCGCCTTTCGCGAAAGGCGCATCTTGCCGCGATCGTCAATCTCGAGGAGCTTGACGCGCACCGTGTCGCCCTTCTTCACCACGTCTTCCGTCTTCTCGGTGCGCTTGTGCTGCAGTTCCGAGATGTGCAGGAGCCCCTCCTTGCCCGGCAGGATCTCCACGAATGCGCCGAAGGCAGTCGTCGACTTGACGGTCCCTTCGTACACCTGACCGACCTCGGGATCCTTCACTATCCCCTCGATGATCTGGCGTGCGCGCTCGCCTGCGTCACCGTCGACCGACGAGACCGTGACCAGCCCGGAATCATCCACGTTCACTTCTGCGCCCGTCTCGTCCTGAATGCCGCGTATGATCTTGCCCTTCGGTCCGATGATGTCGCCGATCTTCTCGGGGTCGATCTGGATCGTGATGATGCGCGGCGCGTACTTGGAGAGATCGCTGCGCTCCTTGTCCAAGGTCTGCGACATCACGTCGAGGATGTGCACCCTCGCGTCGCGCGCCTTGCCCAGGGCGTCCTGCAGGATCTCGTGAGAAAGGCCGCCGATCTTGATGTCCATCTGAATCGCGGTGACGCCATCACGGGTCCCGGCGATCTTGAAGTCCATGTCGCCCAGGTGGTCTTCGGCGCCCAGGATGTCGGTCAGCACCGCTACCTGCTCGCCCTCCTTGATGAGCCCCATCGCGACACCCGCGCAGGGCGCCTTGAGCGGCACACCCGCATCCATCATCGCCAGGGAACCGCCACACACCGTCGCCATCGAGGAGGAGCCGTTCGACTCCAGGATGTCAGACACCAGGCGGATCGTGTAGGGGAACTCGTCGTAGGGCGGAAGCAGCGCCTGCAGCGCCCTCTCGGCCAGGTGCCCATGCCCGATCTCACGGCGTGACACGCCACGCACCGGCCGCACCTCACCCACCGAGAACGGCGGGAAGTTGTAGTGCAGCATGAAGCTCTTGGTCGTCTCTTGCGCCACGTCGATGTTGTCGATGCGCTGCTCGTCGCGGACCGTCCCCAGCGTGGTGCTCACGAGAGCCTGCGTCTGGCCCCGCGTAAACAAGGACGAACCGTGGGCGCGGGGCAGCAGCCCCACCTCACAGCTGATGGGACGCACTGTGCTCAGGTCGCGACCGTCCACCCGCTCGCCGCGCTCCAGGACCTGCTCGCGCATCGTGGCCGACTCGACGTCGTTCACCGCTCGCTTGATGTCGGATCCGTTGTCGGGGAACTCCTCTGCCAGCTCATCGGCGACGTCTGAGCGCACCGACGCCAGGGCCTGAATTCGCTCGGTCTTTTCCTTCAGATTGAGCGCCTCCTCGACCCGTCCCTTCGCCAGCTCCTGAACGCGTGCCACGACTTCCGGGAGCGGCTCCCACTTGGTCCACTCCATCTTGGGAGTCCCGACCGCCGCAACGATCTCACCCTGCATGCCCACGATGTCGGCGATTCCCTGCTGCGCGAACACGAGCGCGTCGGCGATCTCATTCTCGCCAACCTCGAGCGCGCCGCCCTCCACCATCACGATGGAGTCGGAGTGTCCCGATGCGACCAGGTCGAGATCGCTCAGCTCGAGCTGCTCGAAGGTCGGGTTGAGCACCCATTCGCCTTCCACGCGTCCAACCCGGACGCCCGCGATGGGCCCGTCCCACGGCACCTTCGAGATCGACAGCGCAAGCGATGCCGCCGTGATACCCAGGACGTCCGCGTCGTTCTCCTGATCTGCCGAGAGGACGTACACGAACACCTGGACCTCGTTCTTGAATCCCTTCGGAAAGAGCGGCCTGAGCGAGCGGTCTATGAGTCGCGCCGCCAGGATCTCTTCTTCTCCCGGTCGACCTTCACGCTTGAAGAAGCCGCCCGGGATCTTCCCGGCAGCGTAGCTCTTCTCGCGGTACTCGACGGTGAGGGGGAAGAAAGGGAGGGAAGACTCGGAATCGGAGACGGTTATCGCCGCCAGCACCATCGTCTCGCCATATTGCACGACGGCACTCGCCGCCGCTTGTTTCGCCAGTCGTCCGGTCTCGAGTCTGAACTTCCGACCGCCGACCAGCTGTTCCACATGCTGCACAATACTGTTCCTTGCTGAGCACCAGCCAATGCGGCAAGGCGCCCGAGGTGCTCGTCCCGGACGCCCCATACCCGCGCCGTCGTCTAGTGGCGGAGGCCGAGCTCTTCGATGAGCTTGCGGTACCCTTCCAGATCGGTGCGCTTGAGGTAGTCCAGCAGGCGACGCCGCTTGCTCACCATCATCATCAGCCCCTGCCGCCCGTGGTGATCCTTGTTGTGGGTGCGGAAGTGCTCCGTGAGCGTGTTGATCCGCTCGGTGAGGATCGCAATCTGGACCCGGGTCGACCCCGTGTCCGTGGGATGCATGGCGTGCTTCTGGACTACGGCTTGCTTGTCAAAGCTCATGAAAAGTGTATCCTCCAAAGCGCGGGCCAGACGGTTGTCGTCATGCCCGTATTTTACAATAGCACACCAATTTAGCCGACCTTCAGAGGGCTGTAAAGTCCACCCGTGACAAACGATCCACAGAGTCTGGTCGGCCGCAGCGTCGGCCGCTATGCACTGGACGAGCTCATCGGCCAGGGTGGCTTCGCGTGGGTCTTCGCGGGCCGGGATTCGAAGTCCCAGGAACGGGTCGCCCTCAAGGTCCTGAAGCCCCGCTACGGTGGCGACGAGCAGTTCGAACACCGGTTCCGCAACGAGTCCGAGGTGGCCTCCGAGCTGGACCACCCCAACGTCATCCGGATCCGGGAGGTGGCGCAGGCGGATGGGTTCACCTTCTTCGCCATGGACCTGTACCCCGACTCCCTGGCCGCCCGGCTGGATCGGGAGGGCACCCTCCCGGAGGCGGACCTGATCCGGATCGCCACCGACCTGGCGGCCGGGCTGTCCTTCGCCCATGAGGCCGGGTTCGTGCACCGGGACATCAAGCCGCACAACGTGCTGTTCGACGAGAAGGGCACTGCCGTGATCGCCGACTTCGGCATTGCACGCGCGGTTTCCGGCTACGTCTCGGCCACGGGCGTCAACATGACGATCGGTACGCCGCAGTACATCTCGCCGGAGCAGGCCCAGGGGCGGACGCTGGACGGCCGCAGCGACCTCTATGCGTTGGGGGTGACCCTCTACCGCGCGGCCACCGGCGAGGCGCCGTTTCGCTCATCCGACTGGTTCGAGCTGGCCCGGATGCACGTTGAGGAGTCCCCCGATCCACCCCGCAAGAGACGGCCCGACCTCACCGCCCGGCTGGAGCGCGTGATCCTCAAGTGCCTCGCAAAACACCCCGACGACCGCTACGCGTCGGCACAGGTGCTGCGTCAGGATCTCGAGCACCTGGCCGATCGGGAGCGCGCCACCTCGACCTTCGGCACCCCACCGACGAGGACATCGGAGTTCCTGGCCGCGGTCAGAGGAGAGCGGGGGCTCCCCAAGTGGGCGCTAGTGCTGCTGGGCACCCTGGTGGTATTGCTGGTCGCGGTGTTGGTCGTCGTCGTGGGGAGATAACCGTCCGGATGCGGCGACGGGCAGGGATGCGCGACCGCCCCCCCGCCCGTCTCGAAGCCAGACCGCAGCCGAGCGTCAGCCGCCGAATATCCGCAGGATGTCGTTGGTGAACACCAACACCACGAGCAGCATGATCAACACCAATCCGACCTGCGTGAGCCGCAACCGGGCGTTCAGCGACAGCGGCTTGCCGCGTACGCCCTCGATGGCGAGGAAGACCAGGTGCCCGCCGTCCAGCACCGGGATCGGCAGCAGGTTGATGATGGCCAGGTTGACCGACAACAGTGCCATGAACATCAGCAGAGCGACGAAGCCGCGCCGCGCGAACTCTCCCGACATCTGGCCGATCAGCACCGGACCGCCGATCTCGCGGCTCGAGATCTGACCGGTGACAATACCCCTCAGAGTGAACAGAACGAGCCTGGTATCGTGCCAGGTGAGCCTCGCTCCCTGCACGATGGACCCGAACACTCCGTAGCGCACCGTGACGGGCTCCAGGTCAGCAATCCAGACCCCCAGCTTCCCGACCTCCTCGATCTCACCATCCGCTCCCTGAACCGCGGTGCCTTCCGGCACGATCGAGAGCGAGACCACCGTGTCCCCTCGCTGAACCACCAGCGACAGGGATTCGCCCGGGCGCGGACCCGCCAGGGCCGCGATGTCGTCCCACAACTCGACGGTATCGCCGCCTATGCCGATGATGCGGTCGCCCACCTCGACCCCCGCCTCCTCTGCCGGCGTGCCGGGCGACACCCGGCCCACCACGGGCTCCCAGTCGGCCACGAGGCTCGTGAACACGGCGATGCGATCTTCCACGTCAATACCGGGGATCGGGATGATCACCGGGTCCACACCGCCCGCGAAGTCGAAGCGCAGCCGCTCCGAAGTCGGATCGGCGATGGCGAGAAAGATCTGCTGCCACGACGCCACAGTGTCCCCGTTGATGCGCAGGATCTGGGTGCCGCCCGGCACCTCGGCGAGCGGCGCGGCCGCGTCGGGCAGCCGGTCGACCACCACACGTCCGACGCTGGTCGTGGGATCCTCCGGCCGTCCAACCGCGGCCACTGCACTGTAGGTGAGCCACGCGAACAGGAAGTTCATCGCCACGCCGGCACTGATGACCAGGATCCGGGCGGCGAGAGGCTTGTTCTCGAACAGCTGATCTTCCGGATACTCCTCGGGTGTCTCTCCGCCCTCGACCGAGGCCATCGCGTCCTGCTCCTCGCGGCTCGCCATCTTCACGTAGCCGCCGAGCGGGAACCAAGCGATCACGTACTCCGTCTCGCCCCGTTTGAAACGGAACGGAGTCGCGGGACCGAACCCGATGGAGAAGCGGGGCACGCCGATACCCACGGCCTTCGCCGCGATGAAGTGTCCCAGCTCGTGAACGAAGATCAGGACGCCGAGGACGAATACAAAGGAGGCTAGCGTGAGTAGCATAGCGCCTCCCCCCGGTCCCGGGCCCAGCTGTCCGCCGCCAACACAGTTTCGAGGTCGCCGGCCGGCTTCACATCGTGGCTCTGCAACACGGTCTCGATCATCTCTCCGATCATTCCAAAGCTGATCCGGCCATCCAGGAACGCTTCCACCGCCACCTCGTTGCTCGCATTGTAAACGGCGGGAGCGGTCCCCCCGGCGGCTCCGGCCTCCACTCCCAGACGGAAGGCCGGAAAGTCGCCCTTCCTCAGGGTCTCGAACGTGAGCGGCCCGGCGGCTACCGGATCAAACCACTGCGCACCAGCGTCGGGAGCACGCTCCGGATGGGTCAGCGCGTAGAGTATCGGAAGCTCCATGGTTGGGAACCCCACCTGAGCCAGCACCGACCCGTCCACGAACTCGGTGAAGGCGTGCACGATGGACTGGGGGTGAACGACCACTTCGATGGCGTCATACCCCAACCCGAACAAGTGGTGCGCCTCGATCACCTCGAGGGCCTTGTTGGCGAGCGTGGCGCTGTCCACCGTGATCTTGGGTCCCATATCCCACGTCGGGTGACGCAGCGCCTCGTCCAGAGTGGCGTCCTGCAGCTGCGCGGCCGTCCACTCGCGGAACGGCCCGCCCGAAGCCGTGAGGATGAGTCGCCTCAGGTCAGCGCGCCGCGCGCCGCTGAGGCACTGCAGCACGGCACTGTGCTCGGAGTCGACCGGTACGATCTCGCCGCCCCCTGCCTCGGCCGCGGCCAGCACCAGCTCGCCCGCCATCACCAGGGTCTCCTTGTTGGCGAGCGCTACCCGCTTCCCCGCCCTGAGCGCGGCCAGCGTGGCCTGCAGGCCGGCTGCGCCCACTACTGCGTTCAGCACAACGTCGGCGCCCGGATGTGTCGCCGCCTCGATGAGGCACTCGGGGCCGGCCGCCAACGGCACTCCCCCCCGCTCGCAGTCGGCCTTGGAGCCGTCCACCAGCCCGGCGTAGAGGGCACCGACCGCCGCCGCTTGCTCGCACAGGAGGTCGCCCGAGCCGTAGGCGGTGAGCGCGACCACGCGGAACTCTTCGGAGTGTCGCTGGAGGACCTGCAGTGTGCTGCGCCCGATGGAGCCGGTCGAGCCCAGGACGGCTACTCCCCGGCTCATATCGTGCCGAAGACCGTGAGCAACAAGGCCGCCGTGGGGATGACCCAGTAGAGCGAGTCGAAGCGGTCGAGCACGCCGCCGTGCCCGGGGAAGAACTTGCCGGAGTCCTTGACTCCGACCTGGCGCTTGAACAGCGACTCCGCGAGGTCGCCCAGCTGTCCGACCACCGATATGGCCAGGCCGAACAGGGCCAGCCGCCAGGGGTGAATGGTGACGCCGACAGGCGCCAACACGAGCGCTCCGTAGGCGGGCGCCAGCACGAAGGCCCCGACAGCGCCGGTCACCGCTCCAGACCACGTCTTGTTGGGGCTCAGCACCGGAGCCAGCCTCGGCCCGCGGAACGCCGACCCCCCGGCCATCGCCAGTGAATCGCTAGCCCAAGTGACCACGAGCGGCAGGAAGACGAGCCACGTGGCCGCGCCCGCCGACGGCAGGCTGTCGGAGTGGCGGATCGTCAGAATGAACGACAGCAGGACGCCGGTATAGAGCGCCCCGAAGATCGTGATCGCGGTTGCCTCGAGCGGCCGCTCAGTCGGTGCGCGCGAGGCCATTACCGCCGCGGTCGTCACGATGAGCCACAGCGCCGCTCCCAGCGCGATCCACCGCATTCCCAGGTCGATCCCCCCTGCGTACGTGGCGTACGCCACCAGCGGGATGGCGAGGGCGCCTACGTAGCCGGCAAGGGCCACGGGCCGCACACCGCCCCGATTGGCGAGGGCGTAGAACTCGGCTGCGCCGGCCACCGCGAGCAGGGCGAGCAGCGCGGACAGCACCCAGCCGCCCAGATACACGATCCCCAGCGCGGCCGGGATTCCCAGAGCCGCCACCGTTACTCGGCGCACCATGTTGGGGGACATCGGAGGAGGAGGTCTGCTCAGACCTCCATGATCTCCTCTTCCTTGGATTTGACGATGCCGTCCAGCCCAGCCATCGCGTCGTCGTGGAGCTTCTGGATGTCGCCTTCGGAGCGGCGTTTGTCGTCGTCCGAGACGTGCTCCACCTTCTTGATCGCGCTGCGCGCCTCTTCGCGGGCGTGCCGCACGGCGATGCGACCTTCCTCGGCGAGCTTGTGCACGACCTTCACCAGCTCCTTACGACGCTCCTCGGTGAGAAGCGGCAGCGGGATCCTGATGATCGTGCCATCGTTGGCCGGATTGAGGCCGAGGTCGGCGGTGAGGATCGCCTTCTCGACAGCCCCTATGAGTCCCTTGTCCCACGGCTGGACCGTGAGCAGTCGGGCCTCCGGCGCGCTCACCGTCGCCACCTGATTGAGCGGCATCTGCTGGTCGTACGCGTCAACGCGCACCGTGTCCAGCAGGCTCGTGGTGGCCTTTCCGCTGCGGATCGTGGCCAGCTCACGCTTCGTATTATCCACCGCCTTCAGCATGAGCTGCTTGGTTTGCTTCTGGATCTCGGGCAGGTTGTCTGGCAAGGTGGTCATCGCACGATTGTCCCGACGCGCTCGCCCTGCAGCACACGGGCGGCGGCGCCGCTCTTGTTGACGTTCATGACGACGATCGGGAGGCCGTTCTCCTGACACAGGCCGAACGCGTTGGCGTCCATTACGCGCAGGCCCCTGACCAGCGCCTCCTGATACGTGAGCTCCGGGATGAACTCCGCCGACTCATTCTTCTTCGGGTCTGCAGAGAATACACCTTCAACGTTCGTGGCCTTGATCAATACGTCGGCCTCGATCTCCAGCGCACGCAGCACGGCCGCCGTATCGGTGGAAAAATACGGGTTGCCGGTCCCGCCGGCGAACAGCACTACTCGGCCCTTCGCGAGGTGCCGTTGGGCACGGCGTCGAATGTACGGCTCCGCCAGCTCCTCCATCCGGATGGCCGTCATGACGCGGGTCTCAACACCCTTGCGCTCCAGTACGTCCTGCAGCGCCAGGGCGTTGATGACGGTGGCCAACATCCCCATGTAATCTGCGGAGACGCGGTCCAGACCCTCCTGGCTGGCGACTGCACCACGGATGATGTTGCCCCCGCCGATCACCAGGCCGAGGTCGACGCCCAGGGAGTGAACCTGCTTCACCTCGTCCGCGAGCCGTTCGACTACGCTGAAATCGGTGCCGAACTCCCGCTCCCCGGCCAGCGCCTCGCCGGACAGCTTGAGCAGCGCCCGCCGGTAGGCGAGCTCCGCCATCACGCGTCTCCCAGCTCGTAGCGCACGAACCGCCGCACGACGATGTTCTCGCCGACCTTACCGGAGACTTCCTTCACCAGGTCGTCGACGGTCTTCTTGTCATCCTTCACGAAGGGCTGCTGCAACAGCACGCTCTCCTGATAGAACTTCTTCAGCTTGCCCTCGACGATCTTCGGCCGAACCTGTTCCGGCTTGCCGGAATCCGCAACCTGGGCCTCGAAGATCGCACGCTCACGCTCCACGACGTCGGCCGGGACTTCCTCGGTGCTCACAGCGAGGGGCTTGGCCGAGGCGACGTGCATCGCCAGGTCACGCGCGAGGTTCTGGAAGTCATCGGTGCGCGCGACGAAGTCCGTCTCGCAGTTCAGCTCCACGAGCACGGCTACGCGGCCGTTGAAGTGGAGGTAGCTGCCGATCGCGCCTTCCCTGGCACTCCGGCCCGCCCGCTTTCCGGCCTTCGCGATGCCCTTCTGGCGCAGCAGCTGAACCGCCTTGTCCAGGTCGCCATCGGTGTCCTGCAACGCCTTCTTGCAATCCATCATCCCCGCGCCCGTGCGGCTGCGGAGCTCACTCACCTCTTTTGCTGAAATCGTCGTCGTCATGTCCCTTGCCTGTGCTTCTCGATGTGAAAACCGCCGCCTCGTGACTGTCGGTCAGCCCGAACGGCGGCGGCAAATTCGGCGAAAGTCAAAGCCGCCGTCTTAGACCTGGCCCTCGTCCTTGGCCGCGCCCTCGGCGGGCGCCTCGGCCGCCACCTGCTCGCCTTCCGTTGCCGGTGCCTCAGCTGCCGGCCCGTCCGCTGGCCCCGCACCAGGCTCGCCCACCTTGAGCCGCGCAGCGATGGCCTCGGGCTTCGGACGCCGCTTGCGTTTGGTCCGGCGACGCCGCTTCGAATCCTCCTCGTCGGCCTCCTCGGACTCGGTGGAGTACGTGGAGTAGGACTCCGACTCCGCCGCGGCTTCCCGCACGGGGACCTGGCTGCGTGCCTCGGCAACCACGTCCACGAGCGCGCCCGTGATCAGTGATACCGACCGGATCGCGTCATCGTTGCCCGGGATCGGCACCGAGATGAGATCCGGGTCTGCGTTGGTGTCGACGATGGCGACCACCGGAATGCCCAGCTTGTTCGCCTCGGCGATCGCGATGCGCTCCTTCTTCGCGTCCACGACGAACATCGCGCCAGGCAGCCTGGCCATATGCTTGATGCCTTCGAGGTTGCGGTTCAGCTTCTGCCGCTCCCGCTCGAAGTGCAGCTGTTCCTTCTTCGTGAAGAACTCGAACGTGCCCTCGTCCTGCCCCTGCTCCAGCTCCTTCAGGCGCCGGATCTGGCGTTTGATGGTCTGGAAGTTCGTGAGCGTACCACCCAGCCACCGCTCGGTGACCCAGTAGGCACCGCACCGCTCGGCTTCGCCCTTCATGATCTGGTTGAGCTGCCGCTTGGTGCACACGAACAGGATGTTCTCGCCCTTCATCACGACATCACGCAGGAGGTCCTGAGCCGTCTGGAGCTGGCGCAGGGTCTTCTGCAGATCGATCAGGTAGATGCCGGAGCGTTCGGCGAAGATGAAGCGGCGCATCTTCGGGTTCCAGCGCCGCGTCTGGTGGCCGAAGTGTACCCCCGCCTCGAGGAGGTCCTGCAACTGCGGTTGTGTCATTTCAGTTATTCCCTGGGTTGTGCGTCCACCGCCTTCACGTCCCACGCCGATTCGCCGTCAGGCGAACACCCACCGCGGGATCCAGCGGTGTGAGTCGTTGATATCCTAGCGCTTCGAGAACTGGAACCGTTTGCGGGCTCCAGGCTGACCCGGCTTCTGGCGCTCGACCGCACGCGGGTCGCGCGTCAGCAGCCCGTGCTCGCGCAGCTTGCGCCGGTGCGTGTCGTCGGCCTCTACCAACGCTCGCGCGATCGCCAGCCGGAGCGCTCCCGCCTGCCCCGTGCTGCCGCCGCCGGCCAGCCGGGCCTTCACGTCGAAGGCGCCCAGCGTGTCGGTCACGGTGAACGGCTGCTGAATGTGCTGCACCAGTGAGCGCCGCGGGAAGAAATCGCCCAGCGTGCGCCCATTGACGTCCCACTTGCCCGACCCAGGGGTCAGGTACACGCGCGCCACTGACGTCTTGCGACGGCCAACGGCGTGCCACCGGAGTTCGGGCTGTGCTGCGGTCGTCATCTCGGTCGCTCTACCTCACGTCTATCGGTGTGGGGTTCTGTCCCTGGTGCGGGTGCTCCGATCCTGCGTAGACCTTGAGCTTCTTGCGCAGCACCTGCTTGCCCAGAGTGCCCTTCGGCAGCATGCCGAAAACCGCCCGCTCGATCACCCGCTCGGGGTGCTTCTCGAGCTCCCTGGCCACGGGAATGAACTTCTCGTTCCCCATGTAGCCAGTGTGCCGGAAGTAGCGCTTCTGCTCCATCTTCCGGCCGGTCAGCCGCACCTTCTCCGCGTTGAGGACCACTACGTAGTCGCCGCCGTCGGCGTGGGGACTGAACGTCGGCTTGTGTTTGCCACGAATCAGCTGCGCCACCTGGCTGGCCAGACGGCCCAACACGGCGCCTTCGGCGTCCACCACGAACCAGCGGTGCTCCAGATCGGCGAGCTTTGGCGAATACGTCTTCATCACTGCGGGCAACCTCGTAACCCCGTATGGATTCCCAAATTAAGACAGACACGAATGCTAGCGGGGGCCATTCGAGAGGTCAACCCTCAGGCTCCTCGACTACCTCTACCAGCGGGGCGCCTTTTTCCACTGCCTGCCCCTCCTTCACGTGAACGGTCCTGACCACTCCGGGGCCCGGGGTCGCTATCTCGTTCTCCATCTTCATGGCCTCCAGCACCACGACTCCGGCCCCCTCGTCGAGCCGCTGCCCCGGCTCCACCTCGACGCGGACCACGAGGCCCGGCATCGGGGCGCGGATGAGACCACCGGCGGAGTGGCCCGTCCGTTGCCCCGTGAGCTCCCTGAGCTGCTGGGTGCGCTCGTCCACTACCGCCACCGGCCAGGCACGGCCGCCCGCCTGCACGCTCCAACCTCCGTCGGAGCGCAGCATGGCGAAGGTGCGGGCATGGCCATTCAGCACGAGCGTCCTGAGCGGAGTCTGCGGGATGCCGCTGAGCGTGGCGTGCACCCGCTCTCCGTCGAGCCGTACGGAGTCGCCGCTCACCTCTACCTGGACGGCGCGCCCACCCACCGTGACCGTGTACTTCACGCGGTGGCCTCCAGGACTGCGAGCGTCTCGACGTGGCTCGTTTGCGGGAACAGATCGTAGGCGGTCGCGGCCCGCATCGAGAGGGCAGGCATCCGCGCAATGTCCCGCGCGAGAGTGGCCGGATCGCACGAGACGTAGCTCAGGAGCGCTCCCGGCTGGGCCTTCGCCCACTCCGCGAGCGACCGCGAGACGCTCCTGGCCAGCCCACCACGCGGCGGGTTGGCAACCACAGCGTACGGCGTCGGGAGCCGGTGGAGAACCGTTTCGACCCGTCCCGCAATGCGCTCGATCGGCCCGCCGGCGCCGCTTGGGCCCCGGCGCTCGCGTGCCCACTCCACCGCCTGTCGGTCGGCGTCCACGCTCCAGACGCGCGCTCCTCCCGCAGCCAGTAGCTCGGCGGTGTCTCCGACGCCGGAGTACAGGTCCCAAACGACCTTGCCGTCCAGGTCGCCCAGCGCGGCCACGGCATCCTCGCGGATTCTCTGCCCGAACTCCGGGTAGACCTGCTCGAACGCAACCGCCGGAAAGCCCCGCTGAGGGCCCGCCACCACGCGGGCCGCGCCGTGATGCGGCCGCCACCAGATGTGCAGCGCGGGATCACCAAGCGCCGCGGCGAGCGGCGCCGCGTCCCAGGCCCGCTGGTCACCCCCCTCCGCAACGGCGTGCAGTCCGCCCTCCCGGTCCTCGCGCAGCATCAGGCCGACCAGGGAGTGAGGCAGCAGCGAGCGATGCTCCCGCAGCCCGTGCCACAACTGGACCACACGCTCCCTCGTGATGGAACAGTCCTCGAGCTCGAAGACCGCATCGGGATCGTCGAACCGGTGCAGTCCGATCCGGCCGCCAGCAGCGGCCAGAGTGATCCGGCTCCGGTAGCGCCACGGCAGAGGGCTGGGCACGATCTCGGGATCGGGCACGTCCAGCCCCCCGATCCGGCGCAACGCATCTCCCACAATGCGGCGCTTGGCATCCAGCTGTGCTCCCGGGGCGAGGTGCTGGAGCTGGCAGCCGCCGCACGCATCCCCGATGTAATGCGGGCATGACGGCTCCACGCGAGCGGGGCCCTCCGCAGTCCGGCTGTGCACTCGGGCCCGGGCAAAGCGGCGGCGGCGCTCGAGGGCCTCGAGCTCCACCTGATCGCCGGGAGCCGTACGCGGCACGAAGACGGTCATCCCGTCCTCCAGCCGGCCGACGCCATCGCCACCGGCGGCAATGCGCTCGATCGTCACGGCGGTCACGGGCGTCTCAGCCCTTCATCGCGGGCGACCCTCACCCAAGCGCTCGGCCCGGTCCCTTCGGCCGCCGTTTCCGAGGTCGGCACTCGGGCAGCGCGAGCCTCGTCCTCCGCGAGGGCAGCGGCCACCGCTATCTGCCACAAATCGGTCTCCGGAGTATCTCGCTCCAGGAGGTCGCCACCCACCTGCTCCAGGTATCCGATGTCGTACTCGCCGGCCGCGAAGCCGGGCTCGTCCATGACCCGTCGATGGAACGGCTGCGAAGTGGGAAGGCCGACGATCACCATCTCGTCGAGCGCGCGGCGCATACGCCGGATTGCGCGCTCCCGGTTCTCGCCCCAAACGATCAGCTTCCCGAGCAGCGAGTCGTAGAACAGGCCGACCTCACTCCCGGTCTCGATCCCGGCGTCCCAGCGCACTCCGGGACCGGTCGGCACGTGCAGGTAGTCGACGCGCCCGGTGGCGGGAAGGAAGTTGGCGAAGGGGTCCTCCGCGGTGATGCGGCACTCGATGGCGTGACCGCGCGGACGCATCGGCCGGCCGGGCAGGGTCATCGGCTCGCCGGCCGCGATGCGCAACTGCTCGCGCACGATGTCCACTCCGTACACCATCTCCGTGACCGGGTGCTCGACCTGAAGCCGCGTGTTCATCTCGAGGAAGTAGAACTTCCCCTGCGGGTCGAGCAGGAACTCCACCGTGCCCGCACTCAAGTACCCCACAGACTGGGCCGCCTTCACCGCCGCCTCGCCCATGCGCAATCTGAGATCCAGATCCACGGCCGGCGAGGGAGATTCCTCGATCAGCTTCTGATGCCGCCGTTGCACCGAGCACTCGCGCTCGCCGAGGTGGATCGTGTTGCCGAACCGGTCTGCCAGCACCTGAATCTCCACGTGGCGCGGCCGATCCACGAAGTGCTCCACATAAACGGAGTCGTCGCCGAACGCGGACTTGGCCTCGGATGCAGCCTGTGGGAAGCCCTTTCGCACCTCGTCGGCGTCGCGGGCGACGCGCATCCCCTTGCCGCCGCCGCCCGAGGCCGCCTTGAGCAGCACCGGATAGCCGACCTCGTCTGCTGCCGCCACCGCCGCTTCGGCATCGCTCGCCGCCTCGGTGGCGCCCGGCACGATCGGCACGCCTGCCTTCGTCATGCGCCGCCTAGCCTCGGTCTTCTCGCCCATCATCCGGATGGCGTCGGGCGGTGGCCCGATCCAGATGAGCCCGGCCTGCTCGACCGCCTCCGCGAAGTGCGCCTGCTCCGCGAGGAAGCCGTATCCCGGGTGGACCGCGTCCGCCTTCGTCGCTCGCGCCGCCCCGAGCAACCTCTCGACATTCAGGTACGATTCGCTGGCAGCCGGTGGCCCGAGCTCCACCGCCGTATCCGCCGCCATGGCATGCGGACTCAGCCGGTCGGCCTCGGAGTACACCGCCACCGCCTCCAGCCCCTCCTCGTGACAGCCCCGGATGATGCGCAGGGCAATCTCGCCGCGGTTGGCTACGAGAACGCGCTTCACGCGGAGGCCTTCAAAGGACTATGGAGCATGGGGCGGCGAGGAAACATGGAAAGCGTGCGGCGAGGCCGGGTGCTCGCCAGAGCGAACGTCAAGAAGTAGGCTAGCAGCGAGGCCGGACTGTCGCCGGAGCGAATGTCGGTGAAGCGCGCAGGTAGAGCTTTGAGCGTTGGCGGAGACCGTCGCGCGCGAACCGCAATTCGCGGAGGTGATCGTCCGGCGGAGCTGCTCAGTAGCCAACTGCAGTTCGCGGAAGCGGGCCAAAGCCGCGAGCGGCTGTGCCGCACTCAGAGCGGAATGTTGCCATGCTTCTTCGGCGGCTGCCCCTGCCGCTTGGTAAGCAGCGACTGCAGGGCCGAGATGAGCCGTGGCCGGGTCTCCCGCGGATCGATCACGTCGTCCAGGAAGCCACGCGCCGCCGCCAGGTACGGGTTGGCGAACTTCTCGCGGTAGTCGTTGACCAGCTCGTCGATCTTCGCCTCGGAGTCCTTCGCCGCTGCGATGTCGCGCTTGAACAGGATCTCTGCGGCCCCCTTCGGTCCCATCACCGCGATCTCCGCGGTCGGCCAGCCCACGTTGAAGTCGCCGCGTACGTGGCGCGAGCTCATCACGTCGTAGGCTCCGCCGTACGCCTTGCGCGTTATCACGGTGAGCTTCGGCACCGTCGCCTCGGCGTAGGCGTACAGCAGCTTCGCACCCTGCTTAATGATCCCGCCGTGCTCCTGGTCCACGCCCGGCAGGAATCCGGGCACGTCCTCGAACGTGAGCAACGGGATGTTGAATGCGTCGCAGAACCGGATGAAGCGCGCGCCCTTGCCCGACGCGCTGATGTCGAGAACGCCTGCCAGCACCGCCGGTTGGTTGGCGATCACGCCGACCGGGTGCCCGCCCAGGCGCGCGAACCCCACGATGATGTTGGTCGCGAAGTCGCGATGCACTTCGAGGAGCTCTCCGTCGTCGACGACCCGGCGGATCACCTCGTGCATGTCGTAGGGTTTGTTCGGGTTGTCGGGCACCAACGAGAGCAGTTCTTCGTCCATCCGGTCGGCCGGGTCGTCAGTCGGGGTGACGGGTGGACTGTCGACGTTGTTGGACGGTACGAAGCCGAGCAGCCTGCGCACCTCGGCCAGGCACTCCATCTCGGAGTCGTGGGCGAAGTGCGCCACGCCCGATACGGAGGCGTGAACGTCGGCGCCGCCCAGCTCCTCGGGTGTGACCTCCTCGTGCGTGACCGTTTTGACCACGTTGGGTCCGGTCACGAACATGTAGGAGATTCCCCGCACCATGAACACGAAATCGGTGATGGCCGGGCTGTACACCGCACCGCCGGCACAGGGACCGAGCACCGCACTGATCTGCGGCACCACACCAGAAGTCTGCGTGTTGCGCAGGAAGATGTCGGCGTACCCACCCAGTGAGACCACGCCCTCCTGAATGCGGGCGCCACCCGAGTCGTTGAGGCCGACCAACGGCGCACCGTTTTGCACGGCCAGGTCCATCACCTTGCAGATCTTCTCGGCGTGCGCCTCGGCGAGCGAGCCGCCGAACACGGTAAAGTCCTGGGAGAACACGTACACCAGCCGGCCGTCGATCCGGCCGTAGCCGGTTACGACGCCGTCGCCCAGGAATTTCTTGTCGGCGAGACCGAAGTCGGTCGATCGGTGGGTGACGAAGCGGTCCAGCTCCACGAACGACTCGGGGTCCAGGAGGAGATCCAGCCGCTCGCGTGCGGTGAGCTTGCCCTTCGCGTGTTGCTGCTTGACCCTCTCCTCACCCCCGCCCTGCTCCGATTCGGATCGGAGGCGATGGAGAGTGTCGAGCTTGTTCTGTATCGTCACGGGGTCAGTCCAAGAGCCTCCGGACGCCTCGCGCTCACTCGGAGGACTTCTCGGCCTTGTCCTGCTCCGCCTTCGCCTCGGCCGGCTCCTCGGGAGCCTCCTCCGGCTGCGCTTCCGCCACGGCTTCGGCGGCTGTCTCCTCCGCCTCGGCACTCGCCTCGACCGGCTCCTCGGTGGCTTCGGCCGCCTCGGCTTCCGGTGCGCTGTCTGCCTCTGCCTCCGGTTCGTCCGGGGTCTCCGGCTCGGGCGGCTTTTCCATGAATTCGGTCGCCGCCAGGATGATCCGGTGGTGGATCGGATCCACCTCGAGGACCTTGAGCGCGGCGGGCTGACCGGTAACGGTCACCTGCTCTGCCGACTTACCGCTCGGGAGCGGTAGCTGGGATTGGGGAACGAACCCCTCCAGGTCTCCACCCAGATCCACGACGATACCGTTGTCCTGGTAGCGCGCGATCGTGCCCTCGAGCTCCATCCCAACCGGATGCGTTTCAGCGATCTTGAGCCAGGGATCCTCCTGCAGCTGCTTGAGGCCCAGCGAGATGCGCTTGTTCTCAGGGTCGATGTTCAGGATCGAGACCTCGACCGTGTCGCCCTTCTTCACGATCTCCGACGGGTGCTGCACCCGCTTGGTCCAGGACATGTCGGAGATGTGGATCAGGCCGTCGATACCAGGCTCGATCTCCACGAACGCGCCGAACGACGTGAGGTTGCGAACCTTGCCCGTGATGCGCGTGCCCACGGGGTACTTCATCGGCAGCATCATCCAGGGGTCCTGCTCGGTCTGCTTCATCCCGAGGGAGATCTTCTCCTCCTGGGGATCGACCTTGAGGACGACCGCTTCGATGGTCTCGCCGATGGAAACGACCTTGGAGGGATGCCGCACGTTGCGGGTCCAGCTCATCTCACTGATGTGCACCAGACCCTCGATGCCCGGCTCCAGCTCCACGAATGCGCCGTAGTTGGTAATGCTGACGACCTTCCCCTGGACGCGCGCGCCGACAGGATACTTCTCGGCGACGTTCTCCCACGGGTACTCGTTCAGCTGCTTCAGGCCCAGCGATATGCGCTCCCGTTCCCAATCGATGTCGAGCACCTTGACCTCGATTTCCTGCCCCAGCTCGACCATCTCGGACGGGTGCGACACGCGGCCCCAGCTCATGTCGGTGATGTGCAGCAGGCCGTCGACTCCGCCGAGGTCGATGAACGCGCCGAAGTCGGTCACGTTCTTGACGATGCCCTTTCGGGCCTGGCCGACCTCGAGCTCCTTCATCAGGAACTCGCGCTTGTCGGCCCGCTCGGCTTCCAGAATCACGCGGCGCGACACCACGATGTTGCGGCGCCGTTTGTTGAGCTTGATGATCTTGAACCTGTAGACCTGTCCCAGAAGCTCGTCGATGTTGGGCACCCGCCTCAGAGCGATCTGACTGCCCGGCAGGAACGCATCGACGCCCATCAGGTCCACGACCACTCCACCCTTGATCTTCTTCTGCAGCATCCCCTCGACGGGCTCGTCGTCCTCGTACGCCTGTCGGATCTTCTCCCACACGCGCATGAAGTCGGCCTTCTTCTTCGAGAGGACGATCGAACCGTCCTCGTCCTCGAGCCGCTCGAGCAGGACATCGACCTCGTCCCCCGCCGTAATGGACTGGGGATCCTTGAACTCGTCGATGGAGACTGCGCCCTCGGACTTGAATCCGACGTCCAGGATGACGTGGCTCTCGGTCACCCGAAGCACCTTGGACTTGACGATCTCTCCTTCCTGAATGCTCTGCAGCGTACCCTCGTACAGCTCGAGCATCTGCTGGTACTCCTCGTCGGAGTACCCTTCGTCGTAGAGATCGTATCGGACTGGGAAGGCTGCGTCGGCTTCTGTTGGAGGAGTCGGCACAGCTGAGGGGGGATTAGTGGGTTCGGTTGACGAATCGACCATGACCAAAGCAACAACTACCGCGTTAGCGTTTGAGACCAAACGTCCGCTATAAGCGAACGCCGCCCTCACCGTGAGAGCGGGAAGCCTCTAAGGCTAGACGGCGAGAGGGGCTATGTCAAGCTAGGAGAAGGTGTTCCGCGCCCGTGACACGATGGCCTCGACCTGGTCCTCGAACGTCAGGTCGGAGGTGTCCAGCGGCACCGCATCCGGCGCCCGGGTGAGCGGCGCCACGGCTCGCGTCGAGTCCAGGTGGTCGCGCCGCTCCAACTCGGCTACCTCGCGCTCGATGGCCTCCGGGGTGGCATCGCGCCCGTCCTGAAGCAGGCGCCTGCGCGCCCTCTCCTCGGGCCGCGCCACCAGGAAGATCTTCAAGGCAGCGTCCGGGAAGACCACGGTCCCGATGTCCCGCCCATCCAGAACGGCTCCCTTTGGATGGCGCTCCACGGCGGCCCGCAGCTCCTCGTTCACCCATTCCCGCACCTCCGCGATCGCCGAAAGCTCCGACACCCGCGCCGTCACGCGCTCGCTCCGGATCGGCTCCGAGACGTCCGCCCCGGCCACCTCCGCCCTGAATCCGGTGCCGGTAAGGTCAAGCCGGACCGGCAGAGAAAGGGCCAGTGCCACCAGGCGCTGCCCCACGAACTCGGTCCCGGCATCCAGCGCGGCGAGGGTGAGCGCCCGGTACAGGGCGCCGCTCTCAACGTGCGGCAGCCCGAGCAGTGCCGCCACGGCCTTTGCCGTAGTGGACTTGCCCGATCCGGCCGGGCCGTCTATCGCAATTACACGACTAGTCATCTTGCCTCATTCGCTCCAGATCGTCCCAGAAGCCGGGATAGCTCACGCCGGCCGATGCCGTCTCGGAGAGCCGCACGTCTGCGCCCGGAACTGAGCCCAACACGGCAAAGGCCATAGTGAGACGGTGGTCACGCGCCGTCTCGACCGCGCCGCGTGGCGGGGCATCGCCTCCGACCACCACCAGGTCGTCGCCATCAACCGCGGCGTCCACGCCCACCGCCCTGAGGTTGCCGGCGATCAAGCCCAGCCGGTCGCTTTCCTTCACCCTGAGTTCGCCCACCGAGCGAAACCGGGTCTCGCCCTCGGCCCGCGCCGCCAACACCGCCAGCAGGGGCACCTCGTCGATCAGGCTCGGTATCTCGTCCGCCCCGACGTCCGTCGCGGCGAGTGTACCCGGCCGCACCAGCAGGTCCGCGACCGGCTCCCCACTCACATCGCGCCGCCCGGTCTGCTCCACGCGCCCCCCCATCCTCCCTATCACTTCCAGGAATCCGACTCGCGTGGGGTTCACTCCGACCCGCTCAACCAGCAACTCTCCCTCATCCGCCAGCAGTGCCGCACCCACGAGGTAGGCGGCCGATGATGCATCGCCGGGAACCTCCAACTCGAAATCCGGCAGCCGCGGCCACCGGTCACCGGTCCCCTCGAGCACGACGGTCGTACCGCTCACCCGAAGGTCGAAGCCCAGGTGCCGGAACATCCGCTCCGTGTGGTCGCGCGATCGCACCGGCTCCGACACGGTTACCGGCACCCCGCCGCTCACTCCAGCGAACAGGATGGCGCTCTTGAGCTGAGCGCTGGCCACCGGCGTGTGGTAACTGAACGGGCGCAGCTGCCCGCCCGAAACCCTCAGCGGCAGGGCGTCGCCGGCCTCCTCCTCGACCACCGCACCCATCGCCCGAAGCGGCGTGGTCACCCGGCGCATCGGGCGCCTGCGCAGCGAGGCGTCCCCACTCAGTCGAGCGCTTACGCCCTGCCCCGCAAGCGCCCCCAGCAACAGGCGAACCGTGGTCCCGGAGTTGCCACAGTGTATAGTCTCCTCCGGAGCGCGCCAGCGCCGGCCCTCGACGGTCACCGCGCAACCAGCGCGCAGCGGTCCGACTTCGACTCCCAGCTGCCTGAGCGCGCGCGCCGTGGAGCGCGCGTCGTGGGCCGTGAGAGCGCCACTCACCTTCGCGCGCGAGTGCGCAAGCGCCGCCGTGATCAGCGCCCGGTGGGTGACGCTCTTGTCACCCGGCGCCCTGAGCGCACCTCCCACTCTCATTGGTCGAACCGCTCCCGCCACCGGGCTCCATCCTCGAGCCATCGTCGCAGCTCGGCCTGCGATCCCGAGGCCAGCAGCGACCTCAGCTCTTCCAGCTTGGATCGGACTCCTTCGAGCGCGCCCGCCATCTGCTCCCGATTGAGCCACAACAGCTCCGCCCACTCTCCCGCGTCGCTCGCGGCGGGGCGCGTCGCCTCGAGCGTTCCGGGCGCGTATGTCACACCCTCGGGACCCCGCTCGGCCAACGCCGCCGCCAGCACGGATGCTGCTGCGCGCGGCAGGTGGCCGGTCCACGCGACGCAGGCGTCGTGGCGTGCCGCATCCAGAGTGACTGGCTGGGCTCCGACGGCCCGCTTCCAGAAGTCGGAGACTTCCCGCGCCGCCTGCTCCCCTCCTTCGGTTGGGGTCACGTACACGAGCGCCTGCTCGAGCAGGTCGGGCCGGGCCGCGCCGAACGGCGCGTTCTCGAGCCCAACGAACGGATGCGAGCCGGCAAAGTGGTCTGCGAGCTCCATCCGGCGCGCCATCCGAGTGGCAGGCGCCTTCACACTCGCCACGTCGGTACAGACTATCCCCCGCTCTCGAATCATCGGCGCCAGACGCTCCAGCAGGTGGACCGCCGTCACCGGCGGCTCTGCGAGCACCACGACGTCCGCGCCGCGAACGACGTCTTCCGGACCGTGGGCAATCTCGGTAATCGCTCCGGCTTTTGCGGCGGCCACGGCGTTCTTGGGGTGCCGGCAGCAGCCCAGAACGCGGGGCGTCCCTCGGCGCAGCGCGCCCCACGCAACCGAGCCGCCGACGGCTCCGAGCCCGATGACCCCGAGGGTGTCCGGCCGCACCGATCAGCGCGCGATCAGGACGCCTGCCACGGCAACCGCCACGGTAGCGATGGCATACGCGGCGAGCCGCCCTCGGTCCGAGCGTGCCGTGAGGGCGATCCAGCCCAGCGCGATAAACGGAGCGGCGAGAAGCGCGAGCACCCCCGCCGTTACCACCGGAGCCACGGCCTCCGGTACGGCGTGCACCGCGTCGAGCGCTATCGCGCAGACTATGGCGGCTACCGCCACCACCTCGCACCAGACGAGAGCAAGCGCGACCTGGCGGCTCAGGGCAGCGCCTCCGGCGTCAGAAGGCTGCGAGGCCAAGGTTCCCCATCCGGAACGCAACGTAGAGGAGAAGCAGAACGAAGATGATCTTGAGCAGACGTTGGTCGAAGCGGTCGCCGACCAGGGCCCCGACTCCGGCGCCCGCCAACGTGCCCAGCAACGTGAGCCCCGCGACCGCTGGATCCACGTCACCGCGAGCGAAGTAGACGAGGGCGGCGGCTGCCCCGGTGACCCCGATCATGTATACGCTGGTGGCGACCGCGCGGTCGAACGGCTGTCCCATGAGCAGATGCAGAATCGGGACGTTCAGGATGCCGCCGCCGACGCCCAGGAACCCGGCAACCGATCCCGCACCAATGGAAGCGGCAACCACTTTCGGGCTTCCCGGTCCGCTCGCCGGACGCGCCCGCGAGCCCTCTCGCCTTCGAAGCGGCATCATACGGTACGCCATCACGAGCAGCAGCACGGAGAACGCCATGTACAGGGGCGCCGGGGGGATGTGGGCTGCGGCCAGACCCGCCAGCACGGCGCCTCCGACGGTGTAGAACTGCAGCTGCACGGCCACGTCGAGCAGAACGCGGCCCCGCTTCAGATAAACGGAAGAGCCGGAGACCGAAGTGGCCACAACGCACACGAGGCTTGCGGCGACGGCGCTGTGAAACGGAAGGCCCGCAACCAGGATCAGTCCGGGCACGAGGATCACTCCGCCACCTACACCCAACAACGCACCGAAGCTGCCGGCCACGAAGCCGACAGACACCAACGCCAGCAGGTTTTCGCTCACGATGAGCGGGAACTTACTACCAAATCCCGGCCTTCGGCCACTTCCTCGCCAGGTAGTAGTCCACCCCAAAGGCCCGTCCCGCAGCTCCGAGCAGCACCACGAGCCCGATGAATAAGAAGGCCCAGTCGTTGCTCGACGACCAGAACCACGCACCCTTGAGGAACGCGAAGTTGAGAACGAGGAACATCGCGACGCCCGCGGCGAGCCGCGTGGCGGTTCCTGATATCAGAGCAATCCCGCTGAGGAACTCGGCCCACATCACGAAGAACGCGAACAGAGCCGCGTTGGGGAGCACGACCGTCTCGAGGAAGCCGGCGTAGAAGCCGTGCGTGGCACCGCGCTCCAAGTTCCGACCCACGAAGCCGACCAGACGCGGTGCGAAGTCTCCGGTCAGCTTGCCCCACGACGCCCGCAGCAGGACGACGCCCAGATAGACACGCAGCACCACGAGTAGAACGCGGTGCACCGTCTGGCTGCGGCTGCCGGAGATGAACTCTGCGACGGTCACAATACCCCTCTCAGTTTGTGTTCGGGAACCGGCTTGAGCCTAACCGCCGCGATGGCTACGCGCTATCAGCCTTGAGCAGCGAGAGCTCCGGATCCTCGCGTTCGGCCCGACTCGGAGCCGCGGAGGCCTTGCGCAACGCTTTCACCACGTCGGCCGCAAAGCTCTTCCCGGAGGCCTTCTCCAACTCGTCGATCGCGGTCCAGGGTGCGAATGCCGGCCGGATCGGAGTGGGCATCTGCAGCGTCTCGAAGGAGTCCGCGACGGCGAGGATCTTCGTGCCCATCGCGAAGCTGAGGTGATCGATGGGCCAATCGTCGCCCACCACGTCGTAGTACTTCTCGTACTCCTGCAGGATGTCGAAGGCGCCGCGCATCGCGCCTGCCACGGGCAGTTCCTTGAACGCACCCGGAAACTCGGACAGGAGCCGCAGCAGCCGCGGGTCGCGTGGCCCGACCTCGTGTAGCAACGCCGCCACGCGCAGGTTCTCGAGATCCTCCTGCCTGAGACCGAGCTCCTTGCCCAGCAGGATCGCCAACTTGGCCACACGGTGGCTGTGTCCACGGTGTGACTTCTCGCTCGACTCCAGGTGGTAGGTCAGGAGTTCCAGGACGGCCACGTAGGCGTTCTTGAGATCGTTGAGCCGCTGCTGGCGTTGCTCCGCGAGCGAGCCCACCACATAGCTGGTGAGAATCAGGAAGCCGCCCCATGGAACGAGCGCTAACAGCACGGAGGAGTTGAGGCCGGGAGCGCCCTCCAGGCCCTGCACTGCCTGGAAGAAGAACACGAGCACCACGATGAACACGGCTCCCATTACGGCGGCTTTGCGGCCCAGGTAGAACCCGGCAACGATGATCGGCAGATAGTAGAACGACAGGAAGGCGACCTTGTCGTCCACGAACCAGTGGATCAGCAGCAGCGAGGCCACCAGCCCCACTACCAACACTCGCTCGAAGTTCAGGTAGAGAAACAGCTTCACACGCTCGAGCTCGGTGGGTTGCGTCATGTGCCTTCCTTGTTGAGCCGGTACCTGCGTCACCGCAGGTGCGCTGGACGCATCCACAATTGGGGGAGTACCGGTCTCGCGGTCAAGAGCCCGGGACCGCGAGACCGCCCCCTCACGCCCCCCTGATGCCTACTCCCCGGCCGTGCTGGCCATCGCCCTGAGAGCGTTGTTGATGCGCCGGGCGTCGCCCCCGATTGCGGCCCGGCTGCCTCGGCGTAGCTTTCACGCCCTATGTCAAGGATGCCACCCGATCCGCCGGCGCACGACCTGCTGGCCGAGTATCCCGTCGTCCTCACCATCCCGGTCCAGTGGGGCGAGCTGGACGCCTACGGGCACGTCAACAACACCGTCCTGTTCCGCTACTTCGAATCCGCCAGGGTCGCCTACCTGGACCGGTGCGGGTTCCTGGAGAGCTACGACAGGGACAAGGTCGGCGCCATTCTCCACTCGACCGACTGCCGATTCCGCCGCCCGCTGCTGCATCCGGACACGATCCAGGTCGGGACGCGAGCCGCTGCGGTGGACCGCGACAGGTTCACGATGGCCTACTTGGTGGTTTCGCTGGCGCACGAGGACGTCGTGGCCGAGGGCTCGGGCATCGTGGTTTCGTTCGACTACGAGGCGCGCCAGAAGGTCCCTCTGCCCGACAGCGTGCGTGAGGGAATCGCCTCGGTCGAGACACGGAACTAGCCCCGCAAGCGAAACGCCCCGCCGCGCTCTGTGCGCTGCGGGGCGTCGGCCTCACGGTGTGCGGAGCCGGTTACAGCAGCCCGGATTTGGCCGCGCTCCACAGCCGGTACAAGCGCTCGAACCCGTTCTGCAGAATGTCCACCGATTGCGGGCTGGGCTCGGCCCGTGCGGCCGCCAGCAACTCCTGACAGATCTTGGGCATCTCGCGGCGGCCCTTGGCCGCAGAGTCCCGCTTTATCTGCTCCAGCAGCTCGATTATCCGGATCCGCGTACCCTCATCCTCCGGCGCCTGCCACAGGAACGAGGTCGCGTCCTTGCCCTCCATAATCGCCTGGCCGGTAGCGTCCAGCAGCGGCTGGCTCTTTCGCTCGCGCGATGGTAGGTCGTCTTGCATCGTGGCGAAACCTAGCTGCTCCGGTGCCTGTGCGGCAGTGACCTGGCCCACCCCACGAGCGTGCCGAGGCCTACCTTGCTAATTCAGCGGCCGGGGGTCGCACGCGACCGCGACCACGAGCCTGTGACTCCTCAGGGCAGCCTCGTTCGTCGCCAGGATCGTCGCCCCCTGGTGCTCAACTATCACCTCTGGCGTCTCGTTCGACGGCGAGCGCATGAACCAGATCCGGTTGTCTCTGGGCAACACCTCACCGACCCTGTTGCGGGACTGCATCACCGATGGACTCCAGAACACCTCCGCCACGTTGTTTGAGTTGTTCACCACCTCAAACGCCCAACGCCCCTCGCACGACTTGGGATCCAGCTGGGTTGACTGCTGAACATCCTGCGAACCGCTGCTACTGCAGGCTGCCAGCACCAGCGCGGCACCCAGCGCACCCAATCTCCCCTTCATCATTCGAGCCTCCTCACTCGCTGTTCTCGTCCTCGCGCACCACCCGTCCGACTATGATGGTGATGTTGTCAGTTCCTCCGCCGTCCAGCGCATCCTGGAGCAGCGCCTTGCAAGCCTGCCTAGCCGACTTCATCGTGCGAAGCCGCTCTGCAATCTGCTCCTCCGGCACATGCTTCGTCAGCCCGTCGCTACAGAGAAGCCCCACGTTGTGCCACGCTTGATCGATGCGCGTTACCACCGGAGCGCTCTGCATGCCGCCGATTGCGCTCGACAGCACGTGCGCCCACTTGGTGTTGTCGGCGTCCGCGCTGGTCAGCACCCCCTGATCCACCAGGTCCTGCGCCATGGTCTGGTCGCGCGTGATCTGGGTCAGCTCTCCACCGCGGAAAAGATAGAACCTGGTATCTCCCACCTGGAGCAGGTAGGCCCGGGGCCAAACGCCCAGCCACAGCGTGAGAGTAGTCGCCATTCCACGCCTGCCCTGATCCTCTTCCGACTTCTTCACGACGCTCGCGTGGCACTGCATGGCCGCCTCGTGCATCGCCTCGAGGAACTTGGGCTCGTCGCTCGGGTCGGTCGTGTAGAACGTGTGCAGGCTCTGCGTCACGTACTGGGCGATTTCCGCGATAGCGTGACGGCTAGCCTCCTCGCCACCTCGTCCGCTCCCCACGCCATCGGCAACCACGGCCAGATAGGCCAGCCGCTCATCGGGCAGCGCCAACTCTTGCACGTCCGGAAGGCTCGTGCGGTGTACCTGTATCTGCCTGCGCAGGGAGCAGAGCATGAAGTGATCTTCGTTCTGCTTGCGCACCTTGCCGCGGTGCGTGACCCCGTAGGCATCGAGGTCCTTGAGGTGCGGCTGGCCGTGCCGGACCCCGATCGACGAGCCCATGAAGGGTGAGGGCACCATTACCGCGTCTGCCCGTCGCAGCTCAGGACTCTGATCTCGGAAAGTCTGCCGAACCTCATTGCCGCCTCCAGTCGGGTACCCTACTGAACCCTTCCCTTACTAGTCTGCGCCTGCAATTGCAAAGCGCAAGGAGGACGGCAGAGTTCCACTCCGGAGTGCCCAGGGAGAGATTCGAACTCTCATGCCGTTGCCGGCCGGGGGTTTTAAGCCCCCTGCGTATGCCATTCCGCCACCCGGGCAGGTTAGGGATTATGCCAGATTCAGCCTCCAGCCGGTAGCCGGACCCCGCTGGGGTGGCCGAAGTGTGGCTGAATCCCTGGTTCATTCCCTGTCCTTCTTCATCGCTTCCTCCGGCGATACATCCAGATTCCGACTGCGAACACC
>JBDHIS010000001.1:0-209654 GCA_039587315.1 Gemmatimonadota bacterium
CCCGCTGAACCCCGCCGCCGCGTGCGGCAGTTTCCTGCCTGTCGTCTATATCAACGGGGACGCCTCGCTGAATACCGGCGCGGGCCAGGGGCTGCTCCTGGTGGACGGCGACCTCTCGGTTCAAGGCGGCTTCGAATTCTACGGCATCGTAGTCGTGCGCGGCTCGCTAAAGGCTGCCGGAAACGGGAACAAGTTCAACGGCGGCGTGTTGGCGGCCAATGTGCAGCTCAACGACAACAGCCTGATCGGGACCGTGGACCTCGCGTTCTCGAGCTGTGCCGTTGCGAGGGCGCAGCAAGCAGGCGCGGCGGGGAGCCCACTGCGCTCGAGGGGGTGGACGCAGCTCTTCTAGCACCCGTGATTGGGTATGCGGACCGCCGGGTGGCTCAGCGCTACCCGGCGGTCTCTTCTTACCCCGAACATTCCCCGTAAATCGTTGACGCTGCCCGCGAAAGTCCCAAGAATTGTGAGATCCTCCCAGGGGGTACACATGGCCACCATCCTGGTCATCGACGACGATGAGGTCAGCCGGCTCGCAGTGGGATCCGCGCTCGAGGTGAACGGGCACGAGGTCCATTACGCACCCAACGGAGAGGTCGGGCTCGAGGTCTACGAAAAGTCGCCCACCGACGTGGTGATCATCGATCTGGCGATGCCCGTAATGAACGGGCTGCGCGCCATCCAGGAATTGCGCGAACGCCACAGGGACGTGCGCATCATCGCTATGTCGGGCGTGAGCCCCGAGCAGCTCCCCCTCGCCGAGGAGTACGGAGCGCTCAGTTCCTTGACGAAGCCCGTGAACCCCACCGAGATGCAACAAGCGATCGACGACGTGCTGCGGCGCTCGATGGGTTGGGAAGGCCCGATGGACTGAGGCCCTCGCCATCGTTTCCCTCCCCTGTTAGCATGCGAGTGCCGCGTCGGCACTCGAGAGCACGGTGGCCCCTCGTCCAATGGCAGGACGCCGGTCTTTGGATCCGGAAATGATGGTTCGAATCCATCGGGGCCAATTGGATCAGAACCCTCGAGTGTAATGATCTCGGGGGTTTTTCGTCGGGCTTCCCTGCCCCAGAATGGAGCTTGACGCCCGCCCCCGCGGAACGAAGAAAGGGCCCGGCCGAAGCCGGGCCCTTCTTGTGCCGGGAGATCCCCTACGTCGGCCGATGTGCGGCTACTGGCAGAGGTTCCCGTTGTTGTACTGGTCCAGCGTGTAGGCCAGCTGGAGCGCCGTCTGGTACTCGGCATCCTTCGGGCGCAGGTAGCTGCCGGTGCCGTCGAAGCCGATCGACATCAGCAGGTTCTCGGCATCGAGCGCGGCCTGCGCCGCGGCCGGGCAGGTCCCCGCACCCGCAGCGAAGTTCAGCTGCGCTGCCAGCAGGTGCATGGCAAGAGTGTACGCCGCGTCACTGGCCTTCTTCCTGCCGGTGTTGATGTCCCGCTGGTCGAGGATCGAGACGCCTTGCGCGCAGCCCAGAATCTGGAAGTCACCCCAGATGATCCCCGGCGAGGTCAGGATGTCGTCGAGCAGGTACCAGCCCTCGGCCGGGCCGCCGTTCTTGGTCGCGGTCTGGACCTGATTGCCGCTCGTACAGCGGTTCCAGTTCTTCCAGTAGCCGGGCGTGCGCGTATCGCCGCCGGGGAAGGTGTTGTTCACCTCGAACACCAGGGTCTGTCCGACCACGACCGAATACGCAGTG
This sequence comes from Gemmatimonadota bacterium, assembly GCA_039587315.1. Classification (GTDB taxonomy): domain Bacteria; phylum Gemmatimonadota; class Gemmatimonadetes; order Gemmatimonadales; family GWC2-71-9; genus WVYX01. The sequence goes on from JBDHIS010000001.1 coordinate 1,698, forward strand.
CCGGCACCGAACTCGAAGCAGAGGTTGCCCTCGTTCGCGGGCGGATTGTCGTCGGCGTTGGGGTTGTAAGGGATGATGTTCTGGTCGGCGACACCGTCGTTGTCAGTGTCCACCTTCCATTCGCTCGACCAGCCGGCCGGAACGCCCAGCTCGCACACCGTGTAGCTCAAGTCGCCGCGCAGCGCCGGGTTCCCGAACTCCAGGACGCCGTCGAGGTCCCCGGACGTCGAGCTGGTTACGCCCACCTGGGTGCCGCCGAAACCGTCCGGACCTTCGTACAGGGCGAAGCTCCACTCCTTGCTTGCATCGACCACTCCCTCGGTCAGCTTGAGCAGGCTCATGAAACCGGCTTCGCACGTGTAGGTGGTCGAGGCCGAAGACTGGTCTTCCTGGCCGTCATTGCCGGTCACGACGGCCGTGTTGTTCAGCGTGGCCGAGTACGTACCGTCGGCGCCGTAATCGGCGGCGTCGACCGAGCAGGTGTGGCTCTGCGTCTCGGTCCAGGTCCACGGACCCTGGCCCGCAGTGAGCGTGAGCGGGAAATCGGGCTCCTGGTCGTCGTTTATGTCGGCGGTGCCGTTGAAGACGTTTTTGGTCCAGTCTATGTTGGCCTCCGCCGTGGCGCCGTCCACGTCGGGGTTCAGGCTGGTAACCGTGGCAGTGTTCTTCGTGGCCGTGGCATCACCGGGTGCGGCGGAGTACGTGCACTCTACCGAGCCGCCCGCCCCGAGCTCGTAGCTGGGGCAGCTGACCGTGGCCTCCGTACCGTCGCCGAGCACATCGGTTACCTCGAACGTGACGTCGAACGGCGTCGGGTTGCCAACCGTGATGGTCCCGCTCACCGAGAAGTTCTCCTCGACGGAGCTCTCCGACAGGTCCACGGTCCAGGTCCAGGACAGCTCGTCGCCCGCGTAGCCCATCTGGGACTCGGGGTCCACCGACTTCTCCACGTCCCACGTGTGGGTCTCGTCGTACTCGCCGGCGGCCTCCTTCTCAGCAGTGAGCTCGTAGTCGTAGCAGAACTCGATGTGGCTGATTGCGGACGGCTGGCCGGTGTTCGAGTTGATGGGTGAGTGCAGGGCGTCGTCGGTGGTCGCCTCGGGGGCGTAGGCGTACACGTTGGCGTTCGGGCCACCCTTCACGATCACCGCGTCAAGGCTGAGCGTCGAAGTCCACTCGAAGTACGTCCCGTCGGAGGTGATGGTGACCGTCTCGCTGGTGCTCGGGAACGTGTAGCTCCCACTGGGTGGCGGCTCCGGTTGCGGCTTGAAGCCGACGTCGTAACCGAGATCCGTGCAGGACGGGTTGCCCAGTACGACCTGTGGGACTACGTGCCGTAACTGCGGCGTCGTGGGCGACCCTCCGTCATCCCGCGCTGGATTGGTCAGCTCCTGGGCTCCGTCGCCGCAGGCCCAGGCAAACACCAAGGCCAGGAGCGCGCCCGGCAACCACTGCCGTTTCTTCGAACGCCTCATAGTTCCTCCGTTAATGGGTGATAGATTCTGTCGGGTTTCGGGCGCGCAACAGGCTAACAGCAGGCCCCCACCTGCGCAAGGCCATCTGCTCCGGGGCACAGAGCGGCCTTCACGCCGACGCCCCTGGGGCGCCGACTGAGGCCGGGCGAATCCCTTAACCGCGTCAATCATCATCCCCAGCTATTGTGGCGGGGCGATCCCCGATACAATTTGTTTAGATTGTGCGCTCCTCCCATCCCCGGCCCGATGAGGGCCTGGCCCGGCGGCTATCGGCCCTCCTGAGGCTCAGCGCCGAGATCGCCGCGGCCCTAGACGAACAGGAAATCTGTGACCGCGTCGTGCACGGCCTGCGCGACGAGTCGCTGGGGTACCACTTCGTGGGCCTGTTTCTGGTCGACGCAGCCACCGGCGACCGTGTCATGCGCGCCGCCGTGGGGTGGAAGGACACCTCGGCGGGATGGCGCGTGCCCAAGGGCGAGGGCCTGAGCGCGCGCGCCCTGAAGGACGGGCAGGTCCACTACACCCCGGACGTCACCAAGGAACCGCTCTACATACCGGGCCTCTCCACCGGCTCGGAGGTGGACGTCCCCCTCATCATCGAGGGTGAGCCGGCCGGCGTCCTCGTCGTGGAGAGCGAACAGCCCGAGGCATTCGCCAAGGAGGACTTCGACATCCTCACTGCGGCGGCCACGCAGGCCAGCATCGCCATCGCGCGCGCCCGCCTCGTGGAGAGCCAGCGGCAGCTGCTTACCGCCGAGCGGCGGCGCGCCGACGAGCAGGAGGCACTGCTCGAGACCATGGCCGACCTCTCGGCGGAGCTCGAGCTGTCGAAGCTGCTCGAAGCGGTGCTGCGGCGCGCGGTCACCCTGCTGGGTGTGAGCGGCGGAGAGCTCGCCATCTACGATGAAGCGGCGCACGAGCTCGAGATCGTGGCCAATCACAACACCGAGCAGGTCTCGGTCGGCACCCGTCTCGCGGTGGGAGAAGGCGCGATGGGGCACGTGGCCGAGACTCGCGAGCCGCTCATCATCTCGGACTACGCCCAGTGGTCGGGGCGGTCCGATCGTTACTCCACGGTCGAGGCGCACGCCGCCGTGGTGCTCCCGCTGGTGGTGGGCGGACGGCTGGTCGGCGCCATCGACTTCTGGCACGCCGATCGGGATCGCCAGTTCGGCCCCGAGGATGACCGCCTGCTCAACCTGTTCGCTACCCAGGCCGCGGTCGCCATCGAGAACGCACGGCTCTACACCACGGCACGACAGCAGCAGCAGTACTTCGCCGAACTCGTGCGCAACAGCCCCGTCGCCATCGTGGCCCTCGACCCCGCGCACAATGTCGTCTCGATCAACCCGGCGTTCGAGAAGCTGTACGGCTACACCGAGCGGGAGGTGATCGGCCAGAACCTGGACGACCTGATCACCACCGAACAGACCAGGGCGCAGGCGGTAGCGTACACCGAGGAAGCTTCGGATCACGCGGTCCACGGCATCGGGCAGCGCCGCCGCAAGGACGGCAGTATGGTGGACGTCGAAGTGCTGGCCGTTCCGGTAGACGTGGACGGCGAGCGCGTGGGGTTGATGGGCCTGTACCACGACGTCACCGAGCTGCTGCGCGCGCAGCAGGATGCCGAGGACGCCAACAGCGCCAAGAGCCAGTTCCTCGCGAACATGAGCCACGAGCTGAGGACACCGCTCAACGCCATCATCGGCTACAGCGAGATGCTCCAGGAGGACGCCGAGGATGCCGGCCAACAGGGGTTCGTTCCCGATCTCGAGAAGATCCACTCGGCCGGCAAGCACCTGCTGGCGCTGATCAACGACATCCTCGACCTGTCGAAGATCGAGGCCGGCAAGATGGAGCTGTACTGCGAGGATTTCGAGGTCGAGCAGGTGGTGCGCGACGTTGCGACGACGGTGCGGCCGCTCGTCGAGAAGAACTCAAACCGCCTGGAGCTCGCATTCGGCGACGGCCTGGGCACGATGAACTCCGACCTGACCCGCATCCGCCAGGTGCTGCTCAACCTCCTGTCCAACGCCTGCAAGTTCACGGAGGGCGGCACCATCACCCTGGAGGTGAGCCGCGGCGACATGATGCATTTCCGCGTCGCGGACACGGGAATCGGCATGACCGCAGAGCAGTTGGAGCGGCTGTTCGAGGCGTTCTCCCAGGCCGACATCACCACCGCCAGCAAGTACGGCGGCACTGGGCTGGGGCTGGCCATCAGCCGGCGCTTCTGTCAGATGATGGGCGGCGACGTTCAGGTCGAGAGCGATCCCGGCAAGGGATCGACGTTCACCGTGCGGCTCCCCGTGAGCGCGCCCAAGCCGGGAGAGCCCGAGCAGCTGGAGCTGGTGGGCGAGGGCGGCGACGGCCACGCCGGCACGGTGCTCGTCATCGACGACGACCCCGCGGTGCGCAACCTCATGGTGCGGTTCCTGGGCAAGGAGGGCTATCGCGTGCTGCCCGCCGCCGATGGCGAGACAGGGTTGCAGCTCGCCCGTGACGCGCGGCCCGACGTGATAACCCTCGACGTCATGATGCCGGGGATGGACGGGTGGGGAGTCCTCACGGCGCTCAAGGCAGACCCGGCGCTCGCGGACATTCCAGTCGTGATGCTCTCGATAGTCGAAGACAAGAACATGGGCTTCTCGCTGGGCGCTTCGGAGTACCTCACCAAGCCGATCGACCGCAGCAGGCTGACGGCGATTCTGGCCAAGTACGCGCGCGACGGACGCCAGGGATCGGTTCTCGTGGTCGAGGACGACGGCGCCACCAGGTCCATGCTCAAGCGATCGCTCGAAGGGAGCGGCTGGCACGTGACCGAGGCATCCAACGGACGCATCGCGCTGGAGCGTGTCGCGGAGGGGTGTCCCGACCTGGTGCTGCTCGATCTGATGATGCCCGAGATGGACGGCTTCGAGTTCCTGGAAGAGTTCCGCGACGGCGCCGGGTGTCAGGCCGTGCCCGTGGTCGTTCTCACCGCAATGGAGCTCACGGAGCAGGACCGGCGCCGTCTCAACGGCGGCGTGGAGCGGATCGTCCAGAAGAGTACGTACGGCCGTGAGCAGCTGTTGGCGGAGGTGCGCGAGCTCGTGTCCACGCGCACACCGGCGGTGAAGCCGTGAGCGGTCCGCATGGGGCGAGAAAGCACATGACCGGCGCCGACGCGTCGCCGGCCAAGATGCGCTCCGCACTGCTCGGCCTCAGCACTCGCATCGCCGAGTCGCAGAACGAGACCGACGTATGTCGCGCAGTTGTCGAAGGGCTGTGCCGCGTCGAGTTCGGCTTCGATGGAGTGGGGCTCTTTCTGGCGGGTAGCGAGTCGTTCTCGCCCGCGCTCAGGGCCAGTGCCGGGAAGTTCGGCGCCGGAGACGGCCAGGTCTCCGAGCTGAAGCTGCCGCTCCAGGTGGGACAAAGCGCGATCGGCGAGCTCGTTGTGCAGCGCGAACGCTCGAGGGCGTTCGACAAGGGCGATCTGGAGATCCTGGGAGCGGCCGCCAACCAGGCCAGCATAGCTATCGGGCGAGCCCGGTTGCTCGAGTCCGAGCGGGCGCGGATCACCGAACAGCGGGCACTTCTCGACACGCTCGCTGACCTGTCCGGCGAACTGGAGCTGGACAAGCTCCTCCAGGCCGTGTTGGAGCGTGCGGTGTCTCTCCTCGGGGTCACTGGCGGCGAGCTCGCCGTGTTCGACGAGACGGCCGAGCAGCTCGTGATCGTTGCCAGCCACAATCTGGGAGAGGACTCCACCGGCGCGCACATGAACCTCGGCGAGGGAGCGATGGGCCACGTCGCCCTCACTCACGAGCCGTTGATCATCCCCAACTACCAGGAGTGGGAGGGACGCTCTCCGCAGTACACGGACCACACGGTGCAGACAGTGATGGTCGTGCCGCTCCTGATCGGCGCGAGGCTCGTGGGAGCCATTGCGAGCGTCCACTCGGACCCCTCTCGCAAGTTCGGCGAGGCTGACCTGCGCCTGCTGAACCTGTTCGCCGCCCAGGCCGCGATCGCGATCGAGAACGCCCGGTTGTTCGACGCCGAGCGGCGGCGCGCCGAAGAGCAGCGCGCGCTGCTCGACACGATGCAGGACCTCTCGGGTGAGCTGGAGCTCGCCAAGGTGCTTCAGCGAGTGCTGGAGCGCGCTGCCACGCTTCTCAACGTTACCGGAGCTGAGGTGGCCACGTACGACGAGGCCGCGGAAGACCTCGTTATTTCCGCCAGCCACAGCATGGGCTGGGACGCCGTCGGAAATCGCATGGCCCTGGGGGAGGGCGCGATGGGTCAGGTGGCGCAGACCCACGAGCCCCTGATCATCCCCCGTTACCAGGAGTGGATCGGTCGCTCGTCCCAGTACACGCAGAGCACCGTGCAGACCGTAATGGTGGCACCGCTACTGATCGGGACCAGGCTGGTGGGCGCCATCGCCGCCGTGCACTCCGATCCCGACCGGGAATTCGGCCCCGAGGATCTCGCACTGCTCCAGCTGTTCGCTCCCCAGGCCGCGATCGCGATCGAGAATGCTCGCCTCTTCTCCACCGCACAGCGGTACGTCGAAGACATAGTGCTCAACAACCCGGTCGCCATCGTGAAGCTGGACCTGGACGTGAACATCACCTCCTGCAACCCCGCGTTCGAGAGGTTGTTCGGGTATAGCGCGGACGAGGTGATCGGGCGGAACCTCGACGAGCTCGTCACGACCGAGGAGTCCCGGGCCGAGGCTGAAGCCTACTCGGAGCAAATGCTGGCCGGACGCCGGACCACCGGCGTCGGGCAGCGGCGCCGCAAGGACGGCTCGCTGATGGACGTTGAAGTGTTCTCGATCCCGGTCATCGTGGGCGGCGCGCGTGTAGGGATGATGGCCATGTACCATGACATCACCGAGCTGCTCGACGCTCGTCGCGCCGCCGAAGAAGCCAGCCACTCCAAGAGCCGATTCCTCGCCAACACGAGCCACGAGCTCAGGACCCCGCTCAACGCCATCATCGGCTACAGCGAGATGATGCTCGAGGACGCCGAGGATACCGGCGACGAGGAGTCCGCATCGGACCTCCAGAAGATCCGAGCCGCCGGACGACACCTGCTCTCGCTGATCAACGACATCCTCGACCTCTCCAAGATCGAGGCGGGGAGGATGGAGCTGGACCTGGAGACCTTTGGAGTGTGCGAGGCGATCAACGACGTTGCAACCACGGTGCACCCTCTGGTCGAGAAGAACGCCAACCGGCTCGAGATCGATTGCTCCAAGGACCTCGGTTCGATTCATGCCGACGCGAAGCGCGTCAGGCAAGTGCTGCTGAACCTGGTGTCCAACGCGAGCAAGTTCACCGAGAAGGGCGCCATCAAGATCGACGCGGCCCGCGAGGGAAACGGTGCCCCGGACGGAGAGTGGCTGGTCCTGCGGGTGAGCGACTCGGGCATCGGGATGACGGCGGATCAGGTGGCGCGACTGTTTGAGCCGTTCTCACAGGCCGACGCGGCGACGAGCACCAAGTACGGCGGCACCGGTCTGGGGCTGGCCATATCCCGACGACTGTGTCAGATGATGGGGGGAGACGTCACGGTAGAGAGCGAGAAGGGACAGGGCTCCACGTTCACCGTGCGCCTCCCCGCGGTCGTTTCCGAAAGGGGACTCCACTAGCAGTGCCTCGTTCCTCCACCGCACGCAAGAGCGCCGAGCCCGACAGGAGCGCCGCCGCCCACAGGCAGGCGGCGCTGCTGCGCCTCAGCACGGAGATCGCAGCCGCCCACGACGAGGAGGGGATCTACCGCTCCGTCGTGCACGGCCTCCACGACGAGGCCCTCGGATACAACTTCCTCGGCGTGTTCCTACTGGATCCCGAGTCGGGCGACCGCGTGCTCCAAGCGAGCATGGGTTGGCCCGATGTGCCGGACGCCTGGCGGGTGCACCGCGGGGAAGGTCTCAGCGAGCAGGCATTGCTGGACGGCGAGCTGCACTACACCGCCGACGTGACCCGTGAATCCCGCTACCTCCCCAGCCTGGCCAGTGGCTCCGAGGTGGACGTCCCCTTGAGGGTGGACGGCACGACGATCGGCGTCCTGGTCGTCGAAAGCGCCGAACCGAATGCGTTCGGCGGCGAGGACTTCGAGATCCTCAATGCAGCCGCCAACCAGGCGAGCATCGCGGTGGGCCGGGCCAGGCTCCTGGCGTCCGAGCGGCGTCGCGCCGACGAGCACAAGGCTCTGCTCGACACGATGGCCGATCTCTCGGCCGAGCTGGAGCTGTCGCGCGTGCTGCAGGCCGTGCTGGTGCGGGCGGTGAGCCTGCTTGGGGTGACGGGCGGAGAGGTCGCGATATGGGAGGAGGAGGCGCAGGAGCTCGTCGTGCTAGCGAGCCAGAACATCGGCAAGGACTCCACGGGCACGCGACTCAAGCCGGGCGAGGGAGCAATGGGAACCGTAGCCCGGACCCAGGAGCCGATCATCATCCCGTCGTACGCAGAGTGGCTGGGCCGCTCGACCAAGTACTCGGATCTGACGATTCACTCCGTGATGGCGGCGCCGCTCCTGATCGGGCGACGGCTGGTGGGTGCCATCGCCACGATTCACGCGGATCCGGAACGCGAGTTCGGCCCCGAGGACATGCGGCTGCTCAACCTGTTCGCGCCGCAGGCGGCGATCGCGATCGAGAACGCACGCCTCTACACGGAGGCGCAGCGCCAGAAGCAGTACTTCGAGGAGCTGCTCCAGAACAGTCCGGTAGCCATCGTCACGCTGGACCGCGATTACAGCATCGTCAGCTGCAATCCCAACTTCGAGAGCCTGTTCGGCTACTCGAGCGACGAGGCGGTGGGTCGGAATCTGGACGAGCTGATCACCACCGAGGCCACTCGCACCGAGGCCGAGCAGTACACTCGCGAGGCACTGGATCGCGCGGTCCACGGAATCGGCCGGCGGCAACGCAAGGACGGGACGTTGGTGGACGTGGAGGTGCTGGGAGTTCCGGTGATCGTTGACGGCGAGCGCGTGGGACTCATGGGCCTGTACCACGACATAACCGAGTTGCTCCGGGCGCGTCAGGAGGCGGAAGCAGCCAACAGCGCCAAGAGCCAGTTCCTGGCCAGCATGAGCCACGAGCTCCGGACACCGCTCAACGCAATCATCGGCTACAGCGAGATGCTGCAGGAGGAGGCGGAGGATCTGGGGCACGCTGAGTTCGGCGGGGATTTGCAGAAGATCCACACCGCCGGCCGGCACCTGCTGTCACTGATCAACAACGTGCTGGATCTGTCCAAGATCGAGGCGGGCCGGATGGAGCTCTATCTCGAGGACTTCGACGCGAGCACGATGATCGATGACGTGGTGACGACCGTGCGCCCGCTGGTGGACAAGAACTCCAACAGTCTCGAAGTCGAGCAGGCCGACGATCTGGGAAGCATGCACGCCGACTTGACCAAGGTGCGGCAGATGCTGCTCAATCTGTTGTCCAACGCCTGCAAGTTCACCGAGGGCGGAGCGATTACGCTCGCGGCAGAGCGCGGGAAGGACAACGGGAGGGAGATCATCACGTTCTCCGTCAGAGACACCGGCATCGGGATGACCCCGGAGCAGATGGAGCGGCTGTTCGAGGCGTTCTCCCAGGCCGAGGCTTCCACGACCAGCAAATACGGTGGGACGGGGCTCGGGCTCGCGATCACGCGCAGGTTCACGAACATGATGGGTGGAGATGTGCAGGTAGTCAGTGCGCCCGGTGAGGGCTCGACATTCACAATTCGTTTGCCGGCGGCGGTCGAGGCCGCGCCGGCTACGTAGAGGGGGAGCGCGATGGCCAGGATCCTCTTGGTCGAGGACAACGAAATGAACCGCGACATGTTGTCGCGGCGACTCGAGCGCAAGGGATTCGAGATCACCATGGCCGTGGATGGGCGGGAAGGGGTCGAGATGGCCAAGGCGGGCGACTACGACCTCATTCTCATGGACATGAGCCTGCCTGAGATCGACGGCTGGGAGGCAACGCGGCAGCTGCGCGCAGCGCCCGACACCGAGCGCACGCCGATCATCGCTCTCACGGCGCACGCCATGGCAGGTGATCGGGAAAGGGCGCTCGAGGCCGGTTGCGACGACTACGACACGAAGCCGATCGAGCTGGATCGTCTGCTGTCCAAGATCAACGCCCTGCTGGAGAAGAACACGTGAGCGCTGGTTCCGATCCCGGTGCACAGCTCTCCCGTGACGCGGTCAGCGAGCTGCGACACGAGCTGCGCACACCGGTCAATCACATAATGGGCTACGCCGAGATGTTGCTCGAGGATCTCGGCCCCGACCCGACCGAGCGCCGAACCGCACTCGAGGAGGCAGTCGGCGCCGCGCGAGACGTGCTCTCGCTGGTCAGCGTCTCGCTCCCATCCGGCCGAACTGAGGTCGCGGAGGGTGAGGTCGCAGCACTGTACGAGTCACTGCGCGAGCCGCAGCAACGCATCTTCCAGGCGCTCACACCCCTGGTAGGGGACGGCACCGACGCGGGAGACGAGTTCGTCGCGGATCTCAAGAGGATCCTGAACGCCGCCGAGCGGTTGGTGAGCGCACCGGCGCCGACACCGGCCAAGAAGAATGAAGCGGTGGCAGCGCCGAGCGACGCCGAGGACGCCCAGGCGCGGATTCTCGTCGTGGACGACGTCGAGGACAACCGCGAAGTGCTGCGCCGGCGGCTCCAACGCGAGGGTTACACCGCCGATTGCGCAGAAGACGGTCACGCCGCACTCGAGATGATTGGCGAGAAGCCCTACGACCTGGTTCTACTCGACATGCTGATGCCGGGCATCGACGGATACGAGGTCCTGGGACGCCTCAAGGACTCTCCGGCCACGCGGGACATTCCCGTGATCATGATCTCCGCACTCGACGAGCTCGACAAGATCGCGAGCTGCATCGAGCGGGGCGCGGAGGACTATCTCCCCAAACCCTTCGATCCAGTGTTGCTGCGGGCCCGCATCACCGCGTGTCTCGACAAGAAGCGGCTGCGCGACAAGGAGGTCGAGTACCTGAGGCAGGTGGGACGGGTGATCGAGGCCGCCACGGCTGTCGAGACCGGCGGTTACGAGTCGGAGACGCTGGCCGAGGTGGCGGGCCGGAGCGACGAGCTGGGGCGGCTCGCGCGTGTGTTCGACGGCATGGCGGCCGAGGTGCGCTCGCGCGAGGAGAGACTGCGCCGCCAGATCGAGGACCTCAAGACGGAGGTTTCGGCGGCGCGTGGCGCCAAGCGCCCCAGTGGCGCGGAGCTCGACTTCGCCAGCCTCGGCACCGGAAAGCGGTTCGCCGGCCGCTACGAGGTTCAGGAGACCGTGGGTGCCGGCGCGATGGGGATGGTCTATCGCACCAAGGATCTCGAGCTGGACGAGGAGGTCGCCATCAAGACAGTGAAGCCCGAGCTCGTGGTGGACGATACCGCGGTCGAGCGGTTCAAGGACGAGATCCGGCTGGCCCGCAAGATCTCGCATCGGAACGTCGTCCGCACGCACGACTTCGGCGAGTGGCAGGGCGTCTACTACCTCACGATGGAGTACGTCGAGGGCGTCACGGTGCGGGACCTGCTCGACACCCGCGAGCAGCTCGGCGTGTCGCCCACGATGGCCATCGCGACGCAGCTGGCCGCGGCCCTGGCCGTGGCGCACGAACAGGGAGTCATCCACCGCGACATCAAGCCACAGAACCTCCTGCTGGACTCCGACGGCGTGCTCAAGGTGATGGACTTCGGCGTCGCGCGGCTGGCAGAGCGAACCAGCAGCATCACTGAGACCGGACTGGTCGTCGGGACGCCCGCGTACATGTCTCCGGAACAGCTGCTGACCGACGCCGATCTCGACCCGCGCAGCGACCTGTGGGCGGTCGGCGTGGTGCTCTACGAGTGTCTCACCGGCAAGCTGCCGTTCACGGCCGCCACACCGGTCGCGCTGATCGCCAAGGTGCTGAACGAGGAGCCTCCCACACCCGCCGAACTCAACCCGGAGGTGCCCGAGACGCTCTCGGCCCTGGTGCTCGAGCTCCTGGCCAAGCGCCGCGAGGACCGTCCAGGATCGGCGCGGGAACTCGAGGAGCGGCTCGGCCGGCTCGCGTAGACGGCGCCGATTCCGAATCGAAAAGGCCCCGGCCACCACTTGGGTGGCCGGGGCCGATGCGATCGCGGGTGTCTTCCTACTGCAGGATCGCTACCGGATACGTGAAGCCGGCCGAGAACATCCAGCTGCGGCCCTTGACGGTTTCCCCCGGAGAGTCCACCGCCACGTTGGTTAGACCCAGGTCGTACAGAACGTCCAGGAAGACGGTCGCGGGCCCCGCGTTGATCCCGAGCCCGCCACCGAACATCAGACTCCACAGGGTCTTCTTGCGATCGGCGTCTATTAGCGGGTCGTCGCAGTCGAACGAAGCCTCGACTCCACCCTGGGTCCCTGAAACGGTGCACCCGGCCTCGAAGGCGACAGCGGGACCTCCCATGATCCGGATCGCCACCGAGGAGCCCACCGGTAACTTGCCCTTGGCCATGAGCGGCACCTGTATGTACGCCGCGTTGAAATTGGCATCGACGCCCGGCTCGATGGAATTGAACCCCTGCTGCGTGTACAGACCGTCGATCTCGATCCCGAAGAACTCGTGCAGATCCAGAGCCACCACCAAGCCGGCGTGGAACCCTGTCTTCGAGTTGATCTCCTCGGGCGGCGGCGGGTTCCAGCTCACCGTGGACAGGTTGAGGCCGCCCCTCAGCCCGAGGCCGATCGACTTCGACTGCGCCTCGGCGGAGTTGGCGAAAAGCGCCCCCACAGCCACCATGGCGAGCGCGGCGAGTACTTGCTTCCTCATGGTCCCCCCCTTCCCTGCGTAATGCTGCTCTTTCGTGCCTATTGCCGCGCCTCGGGGCGCACCTGCCACAGCACGTTGACGATCTTCCACTCGCCGTTCCATAGCGCGAGGTGCATGTAGTCGATCCAGTCGCTCGCGTCCACACGCGCTGAGGCGGTCCCCTCGTAGATGTCGAGGATCGTCACATCGGTGCGCACCTGGTCCCGCGGAGTGCGCGTTCCATACCCCGCAGCCGTTGCCTGAACCAGCTGCTCCGCGGTCATGTCTCGCATCCCCGTGTCGCCGGTCTCCGGATTGACGCCCACGATGCGCTTGGCCAGCTCAGGATGAAGCGCCCGCTCCATGCGCGCGGCGTCGCCGGCATACCACCCCTCGATGTAGTCCAGGGCCGCCTGCCGGACGCCGGCCGAATCGGCAGCCGTTTGGGCTTCGCCGGCCGCGGAAAGCCCAATCGCTGCCGCCGCGACCAGAATCATTATCCTCTTCACAGCTCACCCCCAGTCGGTCGGTTCCCAAATCCAGCTCCCGCACGCCGGGCGGGCGGGATCGGAGTCCACTAGCTATACAATCGAGACCAGATAGGCGTTGCACCCGGGTTGTCGCCCGCGCCGACCCCGCTCCGGCGGACCCCTTTCCTACCCGGCGAGGACCTTGAAGACCTGGTCGTGTGGGCGGGCGCGGTCCACCACCTGGATCGCAATCTCGTCCCCGACGCCGGCCCGCTCGACCTTCTTGTGGTCCACCTCCATCGAGGTCACGCGCTCGGTGAAGTCTGTGGTGTGGCCGACGAAGTGGATCTCGTCGCCCACCGCGACTTCTCCTTCGGTCACCTTGACCACCGCTACGCTGGGCCCCTTGAAGAAGTGCGTCACCGACCCAATGAGATCTTCAGCCATAATCGCCCCCCCTTTGGCACCGTGGCGCGCCGGTAACAGCTGCGCCCGCGTCCGGGAATATCACAGCCGCAGCACGCGACCCGCCAGGGTACCGGCGAGCAGCGGGGTGCAATTGCCCAGCCGATGGGGCATCTTTGTGCCATGACCCACTCCAGCGGAGCCAGACCGGGACGGGTGACGTAATGACGACCGTGTTCTACCACCGCACTATGATCGCCGAGGCGCGCTCCATAGTGACCAAGGGATTCGAGGACGAGAACTGGGACTTCGGTCTCCGGGACGCTCAAACCGGAGAGGATGCCCTGGTCACCGGGGTGTGGCTCGCCGACAAGCCGCTCGGGCCCGACGAGAACATCCCCGGCGACGCCGTGGTGGAGGTGACGACAGACCTCACCGAGGAGGAGCTCGCGCCGTTCGAGCTCGCCGGGATGCTCTGGGAAACCCGTCTCTGGGTGGCCCCGGCCGGGCTAATCAACCCTCGCTCCGAAAGGCGCATTCTCGAGGTAGACCCCCGCACGTCGTGGTTCCACGAAGCGATCGACGAAGAGGAAGAACCGGGAGGCTGAGGAGGTGACCATCGACATCCGGCACGACGAGGCGGGCAGTCGGTTCGTGGCCACCGTGGACGGCCATGAGGCCTACGTGGCGTACCGCGCCGTTGACGACAAGACCCTCGAGTACCGCCGCACCTTCGTACCCACCGAACTGCGCGGCCAGGGGTTGGCCGGGAAGCTGGTGGCCCACGCCCTGGGCTATGCGCGCGAGCACGGATACGGCGTGATTCCCACTTGCTCGTACGTCCGGTCATATGTGGACCGAAACCCCGAATTCCAGGATCTCACGGCCGTCTGAGGCTGCCCCACCCATCTTGGCTTGCGGCGCACAACTAGCTAGTTTGCGGGGCTCTTATGGCTGATATCTCGCTTTCGAGCAGCAAGATCCTCCTCATCTCAGGGACTGCGAACCAGCCCCTGTCCGAGGAGCTGGCGCAGGAGCTGGGACAGCCTCTGTGCGGGGTCACCATCCGCCGGTTCGCGGATGGTGAGATTTTCGTCAAGATCGACGAGAATGTGCGCGGGCAGGATGTGTTCATCATCCAGCCCACGAACCCGCCGGCAGAGAACCTGCTGGAGCTGTTGATCCTGATCGACGCTGCGAAGCGGGCGAGCGCGGCGCGGGTCACTGCCGTGATTCCGTACTTCGGGTACGGACGGCAGGACCGCAAGGACCAGCCGCGGGTGGCGATCAGCGCCAAGCTGATGGCCAACCTCATCGCGACGGCCGGGGCAGACCGGGTGCTCGGATTGGACTTCCACCAGCACCAGTTGCAGGGGTTCTTCGACATCCCGGTCGACCACCTGTATGCGGCACCGGTGTTGGTGCAGCACTACAGGCAGAAGCGGCTCCACGACCCGGTGATCGTGGCCCCGGACGTCGGGGCGGCCAAGATGGCCCGCGGGTTCGCCAAGCGGTTGGACGCTTCGCTGGCGATCATCGACAAGCGGCGGCCGTCGGCGAACATCGCGGAGGTCGTCAACGTGGTCGGCGAGGTCGAGGGGAGCGACTGTCTCCTGGTGGACGACATGATCGACACCGCCGGGACGATGTCCGAGGGGGTCGGGGCCCTGAAGCGCCTGGGCGCGCGCGAGGTGTACTGCTGCGCGTCGCACGCCCTGCTGTCGGGGCCGGCGGTGGACCGGCTGGCCGCGTCTGAAGTGACAGAGGTAGCAGTGACCAATACGATTGCGATACCGGACGACCGGAAGTTCGATCGGTTGAAGATTCTGTCGACCGCCCCGCTATTCGCGAAGGCGATTCGATTCACGCACAGCGACCAATCGGTCAGCTCGCTGTTCAGCTGACCGCGCTGCTGGAGAGGGAACAGAGGACACGATGGCTGAGACGGCTACACTGACCGCCGAGCGCCGCCAGGAGACCGGCAAGGGCGCCGCGCGCAAAATGCGACAGGCCGGCAAGATCCCGGCGGTCATCTACGGACGCGGGCGCGATCCCGAGGCCCTGATGGTCCCGTCGGTCGAGGCGGAGAAGCTCATTCAACAGGCCGGCGGAGGCTCAACCCTCGTCGAGCTCTCGGTGGACGGGAAGCCGATCCGCACACTGATTCGCGAGGTTCAGCGGCACCCGACCCGGAAGAACGTGACCCACCTGGACTTCATGGAGGTCCACGCCGGCGAGAAGCTCAAGCTCGCCGTGCCGCTCCTGCTGGTCGGCTCGCCCGACGGCGTGCGCAACGCCGGCGGCGTGCTGGAGCAGTTCCTCCGCGAGATCGACATCGAGGTGCTGCCGCGGAACATCCCCGAGCGGATCGAATTGGACGTCACCGATCTCAAGGTCGGCCACTCGCTCCACGTCTCCGACCTCTCGGTCGAGAACGCGGAGCTGCTGGTGGAAGCGGACACTACGGTGTGCGCAGTCGTGCCGCCGCGCGTCGAGGAGGAGCCGGTGGTGGAGGTTGCGGAGGAGGAGGGGGTCGAGGAGCCCGAGCTCATCCGGAAGGCGAAGGACGAGGAGGGCGAGGCCGAAGCCGAGTCCGAGGGCGAGAAGCCCGAGGAGTAGCTTCTGCGCGCCATCGTCGCGCTCGGCAACCCCGGGCCGCGGTACGCGGTCACGCGGCACAATGCAGGTTTCCTGTTGGCCGACGTGCTGACCGAGCAGTGGGAGCTCCCCAGGTTCCGCCGCTCGGGCAACGCCCTCGTCACCGAGGGCAGCGTCAGCGGCGAGCGGTTCGTACTGCTGAAGCCGCAGACCTACATGAACCTGAGCGGCGATGCGGTGGCCCCTTTGCTGGCATCGTCCGATCTCGATCCCACCCGCGATCTGTTGGTGCTGGTCGACGACATCGCCCTGCCGCTGGACACGTTTCGGCTGAGGGCGCAGGGATCGTCCGGCGGCCACAACGGCCTCGAGAGCGTGGAGGCAGCCCTGGGTTCGACCGAGTACGCGCGGCTCAGGATCGGCGTAGGGCCGCTACCCGACGACGAGGAGGACCAGGCCGAGTTCGTGACTTCGAACTTCGAGCCCGATGAGTTGACGACACTGGCGGATCTGTTGCCCGACCTGGTTGCCGCAGTGGAGTGCTGGCTGACCGAGGACATCAAGACCGCGATGAACCGATTCAACCGACGAGGAACTCAAGAGTGAACGACTTCGCGTATTTGCCCACTTCCGCCATCGCGGCCGGCGCCGTGGGGCTCGTCATTGCCTGGCTCATCTTCCTCTATGTCCGGCGGCAGCCAGTGGGCAGCGACCGGATGCGGGAGATCCAGGAGATGATCCAGGCCGGATCGATGGCCTTCCTGAAGCGGGAATACTCCTACCTGTTACCGTTTCTGGTCGTCGTCGCGGTCCTCCTGGGTGTCGTCATCGGATGGCCGACGGCGATCGCGTATCTGTTCGGCGGAGTCTGCTCCATCCTCGCCGGCTTCTTCGGAATGCAGTCCGCCACCCGCGCCAACGCGCGCACGAGCGAGGCCGCCCGCGCCAAGGGGCAGGAGATGGCGCTGCGCGTGGCCTTCAACGGTGGCGCTGTCATGGGCCTCGCGGTGGCGAGCCTTGGACTGCTGGGCATCGGGATCGTGATCCGAGCCTTCCTCGGTTCCCCGGAAGCGGACGAGGGCTGGAAGGCGTTCAGCGAGATCATCACCGGGTTCGCGATGGGCGCATCCTCCATCGCGCTGTTCGCCCGCGTGGGCGGCGGCATCTATACCAAGGCGGCCGACGTCGGCGCCGACCTGGTCGGCAAGGTGGAGGCAGGCATCCCCGAGGACGACCCGCGCAACCCGGCGACCATCGCCGACAACGTTGGTGACAACGTGGGCGACGTGGCAGGAATGGGCGCCGACATCTTCGAGAGCTATGTGGGGGCGATCATCGCCACCATCGCGATCGCGGCAACCAGCCCGGCCATCGCAGACCGGATGGCGGCCGCGGCCCTCCCACTCCTCTACACGCTCGCCGGCCTGGGAGCCAGCCTGATCGCGATCGCGCTGTTTCGCGTGCTGGAGCGCTTCAGCCCGGCCGGAGCACTGCGCTGGGCCACGTTCATCGCCGCCGGCCTGTTCCTGGGCGCCGCGTACCTCATCACGCAGCGGGTGGACATCGGCGTGACCGTGGCAAACGGCAACCCGAGCCCAATGGGACCGTTCTGGGCAGTCGTGGTCGGCACGCTGGCCGGCATCATCATTGGACTCGCCACGGAGTGGTACACGGCGGCCAAGCCCATTCGCACTATCGCCGAGGCCTCGCTCACCGGCCCGGCCACCAACATCATCGCCGGCCTGGCAGTGGGAATGCGCTCCGTTGCGATCCCGCTGCTCGTGATCTGCGGTGCGATCTACATCGCGTACACGATGTCCGACCTTTACGGCATCGGCATCGCCGCAGTCGGGATGCTCGCAACGGTGGGCGTAACGATGTCGGTGGACGCGTACGGCCCCATCGCCGACAACGCGGGCGGCATCAGCGAGATGAGCGGACTGGGACCAGACGTCCGCAAGATCACCGATGGGCTGGACGCCCTCGGCAACACCACGGCAGCCATCGGCAAGGGCTTCGCCATCGGTTCGGCGGCACTCACCGCATTGGCGCTGTTCACGGCCTATGCCAACGCAGTGACGCCAGCCGGCGAGCCGCCGATCATGCTCAACATCTCCAACCCCGAAGTCGTGATCGGCATCTTCCTGGGCGGCATCCTGCCGTTCCTGGTGGCCGCGATGACGATGACCGCCGTAGGACGAGCTGCGGAGGGGATGGTGCAGGAGGTGCGGCGCCAGTTCCGCGAGATCACCGGCCTCATGGAGGGCACAGCCAAGCCCGACAGCGCGCGCTGCGTTGACATCTCGACCCGGGCGGCACTCAGGGAGATGATCGTGCCGGGTCTCACCGCCGTGATTGCCCCGGTGCTGGTCGGAAAGCTGCTCGGCATCGAGACGCTGGGAGGGATGTTGGCGGGCGCCACAGTGACCGGCGTGATGCTCGCGCTGTTCATGGCCAACGCGGGCGGCGCGTGGGACAACGCCAAGAAGTACATCGAGAGCGGCGCGCACGGAGGCAAGGGCTCCGACCCGCACAAGGCCGCCGTCGTTGGCGACACTGTGGGCGATCCGTTCAAGGACACGAGCGGCCCCAGCATGAACATCCTCATCAAGCTGATGAGTGTGGTGAGCCTGGTGCTGGCACCCTGGTTCATCGCCTAGATAGCTGACGGGATTGGCGGTTGGACGGGCAGGGGCGCTGCGGCGCTCCTGCCCGTCTGCTAACATTGAGGCATGCTGCGCCTCGGAATAGTCGGCCTCCCCAACGTCGGTAAATCGACTCTCTTCAACGCCCTCACCCAGGGCGGCGCAGCAGCCTCGAACTACCCCTTCTGCACGGTCGACCCCAACGTCGGCGTAGTACCGGTGCCCGATGACCGTCTCGAGCGGCTTGCCGCAACGGTGGGTCAGGACAACGTCGTCCATGCCACGGTGGAGTTCTTCGACATCGCGGGGCTGGTCGAGGGCGCCAGCAAGGGTGAGGGATTGGGAAACCAGTTCCTGGGTCACATCCGCGGTGTGGACGCAGTCGTGCACGTTGTGCGCTGCTTCGACGACGCCGACGTCACGCACGTCACCGGCGCGGTAGACCCCGTGCGGGACCACGACATAGTGACGACCGAGCTGGCGCTCGCCGACCTGGCCGTGGTCGAACGCCGTCTAGAGCGGGTGGCGAAGCTCGCACGGTCCGGGGACAAGGAGGCCCAGGGCGAGGAGGTGTTGCTCGAGCGGGTGATCGCGGCGCTCGATACCGGCCGCGGCGCCCGTGAAGCGGCGAGCGACGGACACGACGCTGCGGTGCTTGCCGGGCTCGGGCTCCTCACGCTCAAACCGGTGCTCTACGCCGCAAACGTCAGCGAGGACGACCTCTCCGCCGAGCGGCTCGAAGCCGTCGATGCACTGCGCGGCGCGGCGCGAGAGCACTCCGAGACCGCGGATGTGGTGGTCGTGTCGGCCCGGTTCGAGGCGGAGCTGGCAGAGCTCGATCCGGTCGAGCGCAGCGAGTTCCTCGAGGCGGCGGGCGTCGAGGACGCCGGATTCCGGCGCCTCATCGCCGCGAGCTACGAGTTGCTCGACCTGATCACGTTCTTCACCGTGGTGGGGGACAAGGAGGTGCACGCCTGGACCGTGCGGCGCGGCGCCACCGCATACGAGGCCGCCGGAGTGATCCACAGCGATTTTCAGCAGGGGTTCATTCGGGCGGAAGCGATCGACGTGGATCGGTTCGTCGAGGCTGGTTCGTACAAGGACGCCAGGGAGCAGGCGCTGCTCCGGAGCGAGGGCAAGGATTACGTGGTCCAGGACGGCGAGGTGCTGCTGTTCCGGCACCACACGTGACCGCCCCTTCCCTTCCACCCCCGCCGTAACTAGCTTCCCCGCTCACAAATCACCTACTCCGTCCGGCACTGGGCGGGGTCAACTAGTCCAAAGGATGGTGCCATGACCCGCCAGTACGAGCTGGTCTACATCTTCGACAGCGCGCTGGAAGAGACGCAGATCAACGAGCGTCTCGATCGCTTCCACTCCCTGCTCATAAGTCCCGAGGCGCCTGAGCCCGTCACCTCGACGAACCACTGGGGCAAGCGCTCGCTCGCCTACTCCATTCAGGGCAAGGCAATCGGCTACTACGTCGTCGTGCAGTTCAAGACGCAGCCGGACGTGCTGGGTGAGCTGGAGCGCCAGCTGAAGCTGGACGAGTCGGTGCTGCGCTACCTCATAGTGCTGAACGAGGGGCCGGCGCCAATGCCCCCGAGGGTCGACGAGGGCCCGGCCGCCAAGAAGGCCGCAGAGGGCCAGGGCGCGACCGACCAGAAAGCAGCCGACGAGAAACCAGCCGATGCCGCGAGCGTGAGTGCGCCCGCCGCTGAGGTCGAGGCTGAGAAGGCCGAGGAGGGCAAATGAGGCGCCCCCGCAAGACTTGCCCGGTGTGTGAATCCGGTGTCCGCGTAGTGGACTACAAGGACGAGCGAACTCTCTCCCGCTTCCTCACCGACCGCGGGAAGATCATCCCGGCGCGGCTTTCCGGAATGTGCGCCCGGCACCAGCGTCAGCTTGCCCGCGCCATGAAGCGTGCCCGGCATCTGGCCCTGATTCCGTTCCTCCGCGGCCAGTCGCGCTGACGCATGTCGCCGTCCGGGCAAGCGCCGCAGGGCGGGCTCGGGCGACTGGTTGCGGGTACCGTCGCGCTGGCCCTGGTAGCCCCGGCGGGCGTGGTCGCCCTGCCCCTGGCGGTCCTGCTGACCACTACCCCGTCGCGCACCCGAGCCGAGCTCATAACGGCTGGTATCGCGAGCGGTCTCGCCGCCTGGTGGCTGCTGGGACCCGGCCAGCTGCCGGACCAGATGTTGCGCGCAGCAGCGGTTCTGGCGACGGCCGGGTTCGTCGTGTTCACTCTGCGCACGGGGCTCTCGTTCACGTATCGGGCCCTGGCGTCCCTCGCCGTCTCCATGGTCGGAGTCTCGGCTCTGCTGCTGATGGTCGGCGCGTCGTGGGGCGAGCTCCGCTGGTGGGTGGCGAATCGGTCCGGCCTGGCGACGCGGTCCCTCATGGGGATGCTGTGGTCGAGAGTGTCAATAACCGAAGCCACGGACACCGCCTCACCAGCTCTTACGCAGCTCGAGGAGTCGTTGGGAACCATGGTCGAGCTGACGGCCGATTTCCTGCCGGCCATCACCGCGCTGGAGCTGCTGGCGGGGCTGGCGCTCGCGACCGCTATCTACCACCGCGTGGCGCGGCAGCCGCGCGGCCGGCCGCTGGGACGGTTCCGGGATTTCCGGTTCTCGGAGCATCTTGGATGGGCGCTGGTGCTGCCGCTGATCGCGATCCTGGTGCCCAAGCTGGTTGCGGCCAAGGCGGCGGCGGCGAACCTGCTGCTGCTGGGCGCCGCGCTGTACGCTCTGCGGGGAGCGGCCGTAGCGGTCTTCGCGCTGCACGCGTTCGGGGCCGGCGGGTTCTTCCTGTGGCTGTTCCTTACGGTGATACTTGTGTTGATGTTGCCCTTCGTCCTCGGCGGTGCCATTCTGTTGGGCGTGCTGGACGGAGGGCTGGACCTCAGACGACGGTGGAGGAACGCCGCCGCCAGGTGAGTAGACGATGGAAGTGATCCTCAGAAAGACGATAGATAACGTCGGCGAGGCCGGCGAGATCGTGAAGGTGAAGGACGGCTACGCGCGGAATTTCCTGATCCCGCGCGGGCTCGCTTATCAGGCTACCGAAGACAACCGGCGGCGCGCCGAGGCCGAGGCAGCCCGCCGCGCCGGCAAAGTGGCCTCCGACCGGGCTGACGCCGAGGCACTGGCGACGCGGCTGGAAAGTCTAGAACTTCATTTCAATGCCAAGGCGGGCGAGGGCGACAAGCTGTTCGGCTCCATCACCTCCGGTGACATCGCCGAGCAGGTGGGCGCCCAGGGGTTCACGCTCGACAAGCGGGTGATCGAGCTCGAAGAGCCGATCAAGATGATCGGTATCTACAAGGTGCCGGTCCGTCTGCATCCCGAGGTCCGGACCGAGCTCAGGGTCTGGGTCGTGAAAGAAGAGTGACAGCGACAGCAACCGGCATTACCTACCTCGACGGCCCGCGCCTTAGGCGGGTCCTCCTCGCGGCAGCCGATTGGGTGGACGCGGGGCGGGAAGAGTTGAATCGCATCAACGTCTTCCCAGTGCCCGACGGCGACACCGGCACGAACTTCACGATGACGTTCCGCGCGGCGGCCGAGGGCGTGCGGGCCCTGAATGGCGATGCCAACCTGCCCGACGTCACCCACGCGATGGCCGAGGCCTGCGTGTTCGGTGCGCGCGGCAACTCCGGCATGCTCCTCTCCCAATTCCTGCTCGGCTTCCGCGAGTCCCTGGGGAATCTCAAGACGGCCGGAGCGAGGGACGTCGCCCTCGCGATGCGGTGCGGCGCCGATCATCTGTACCGCTCCCTGGACGATCCGGTGGAGGGGACGATCCTCACCGTCTCACGCGAAGTGGCCGACGCCGCCGAGTGGTCCGCCGGGCGCACACACAACCTCCAGGAGATGATGCGGCACGTGATGCGGCGCGCCGAGGTCTCCCTCAGGCGCACGCCCGAGCTTCTGGCGGTGCTCAGGGAGGCCGGCGTCGTGGACGCCGGCGCCAAGGCGTTCGTGCGCGTGCTCGAGGGGTGCGTCCGGGTCATCGAGGGCGACCCGATCCTCGCGGCCACTGAACCGGTTCAGTTCACGGTGCCCGACGCAGCGGCCATGGCCGCAGTAGCCGCCGACCAGGATTACGGCTACTGCACCGAGGCCCTGGTCAGAGGAGCGGGGTTCCCGCCGAGCACCGAGATCCGCGCCGCGCTTAGGAAGCTGGGTGGCTCGATCGTGGTGCTGGCCACCGAGGATCTCCTCAAGGTTCACATACACACGGACACGCCGCAGGCGGTGTTCGACCTCGCCGAGTCGTGGGGCACGATCCAGACCACCAAGGCCGACGACATGCGCGAGCAGCACCGCGAGCTGCACGAGGCGCACCGGCGCATCAGCGTGGTGGTCGATTCTTCCTGTGACCTGCCGGACGACCTTGTGGACGCCCACGGAATGGTGGTCGTGCCGCTGCAGGTGATAGCCGGGAACGAGACGTTCCAGGACCGGCTGGAGATCCGGGGCGAGGAGCTGTACGACCGCATGCGCGAGAACGGTGAGATCTTCACGACCTCGCAGCCCCCTCCCGGTGCGTTCGTGCGTGCGTTCGAGGACGCCCTGTCCAGCTCGGACGAGGTGATCGCTCTGTTCGTGGCGAGCGCGCTTTCCGGTACTCTGGCTTCGGCCGAGGCAGCCGCCCGAGCACGCGACCAGAGCGACTCGGTGACGATCGTGGATTCGCGATCCGCTTCGTACGGCCTGGGCATGCTGGCGCTGAAGGCGGCGGAACTGGTCGAGGCAGGGTGGGAGCTCCCCGCCATCCACAAGGAGCTGGAGCGGGTACGCAACCAATCCGGCGCGCTGTTCACGGTGGACATCTTCGACAACCTGCTGCGCTCCGGCCGCGTGAGCCGCGGCCGCGCCTGGCTCGGAGGCCTGCTCGACATCAAGCCCATCCTGGAGGTGAACCAGGAAGGCCGCGTAGTGCCGCTGGACCGCGTTCGCGGCCGTGAGGCCCTGGTGCCGCGCGTGATGTCGCACCTGGAGCGGAGGCTCACGCCGAGGCCCGAGTCGCTCAGGATCGCCGTAGCGCACGCCGGAGTGCCCGAGCTGGCCGCGAGCATCCGCGACGAGGTGGTGCAGCGCTTCAACCCGCGCGAGTGCTTTGTGAGCCCGGTGACCGCCGCCCTCGGCGTCCACACCGGCCCCGGCGCCTGGGGCATCTTCTACCAGGTCGAGGATTGACGACCGCCAAGTCCCCCGGTACGAGAATTGCCAAGGAGGCGCGCCGCGACCTCGAGCTCGCCGTGTCCGCTCTGGAAGAGCACAAGGCGCTCGACGTGGTCGTCCTCGATCTGCGCAAGATCAGCGACGTGGCCGACTTCTTCGTCATCGCGACTGGATCGTCGGACGTTCATGTGCGGACCCTCGCCGAGAGCGTGCTGGAGGCAGTGGAGGGCGCGGGACGCACGGCGCACCACGTGGAGGGAGTCTCCGCCGGGCGCTGGGCGCTGCTCGACTTCGTGGACGTCGTAATCCACCTGTTTCATCCCACACTCAGGGAGTACTACCAGCTGGAGCGCCTCTGGGCTGACGCGCCCCTCGTGGCAGCCGGTTCCGCAGGGTGACGGCGGCGGCCCACCGCGTCTTGCGAGCCCCTCCAACCTCCCCTAGCTTGCCCCAGTGCTGCGCCGCCCCACCCTCCTGATCGTCCTCGCGGGCCTGGTCGCCTGCGACTCCGGACAACGCTCCAACCCCGTGCAAGAGGCGTTTGCCCAGGCGCGCCCCGTGGTGGACAGCGGTGCGTCGGTCACGTTCCGGTTCCCGGCGACGCCGAACCGCGACGCCAGCCTATACCGACTGCCCGAGCTCGAAGAGGTGGCTTGGCGCTTCGAGGCCGGCAGCGAGCCGGTGGCGGCGTCGGTCGGCTTCGCCGGCGACGACGACCTCATCTACGTGCTGAACGTGCTGGACGAGCTCGTGGCGCTGGATCTCGCCAGTGGCCGCGCTCGGGTCGTCGACACCGGGGTGGTGGCGTCCGTGCTGGGACCCACGGGAACACCGTTTACGGTGCGTCATGACGGCTCCGTGGCCCGGATCAGCCAGCGTTCGGCGGTGGCCTGGTCGGGCGGCTTCGACACCGTGCCCACGGCGCTGTGGGGCGCGGCCAGGGACCGTCTGGTGGCGCTGACTCCGGGCGAAGAGGCCCGCATGCTGACGCTCCTGGCCGACGGCCAGCCCCCCGTTTCGCAGCAGCTTCCGGTCGGGGACGTAGCCGTCTCGCGTTGGGGCGACGTCGCGGGGGTGGCCGTGGACAGCGGGCTCGTCCTGGTGGACCCGGCGGGGTCTGCGCCGCGCCGCTTCGTGGAGCTGCGCAACATACCGCAGCGCGTCGCGTTCTCTCCCTCGGGTCACAAGGCATACGTGGTCGGAGCCTGGGGCGTTCTGGTTTCCGTGGACCGCTTCGGTCTCATCGTGCAGGACTCGCTCGCGCTGCCGGGCGCCGCACACAGCCTCCGGGTGGACCCGTTCGGACGGGTTCTGCTCGTGGAAGCGGAGCTGGGAGACGTGATCTGGGCAGTGGACGTCGTGGATTGGCGGTTGGTGGCGACGCTCGAAGGCGAATGGGACGCGGAGCTGCCGGCCATCGCACCGGACGGCACTGTCTTGCTGCGCCACGGAGGTCAGGTGGTCGCACTCTCCGACGGAGTGCTCACGCCGGTGGGGCGAACCGCGGACGAGGAGGGCGACCGCTGGCTTCTCATGGCCTGGGATCCACGGCGCCCTGGGTTGGAGTTCGCCACCACTCCCGGCGCACCGCAGGCGGACGAGGAGAGCCAGCTCATCTACGTGCAGGTGAGCAGTACCAGCAACCGTGACTGGGCCGTCGATCTCGCCACAAACCTGGGCCGCGCCGGCATGCAGGCAACAGTGCTCAACCCACGCACCATCGACGAGCCATACCGCGTGGTGTTGGGCCCCTACCCCACCCGTGACGAGGCCGAATCGACGGGGCGGTCGCTGGGACTGCCGTTCTGGATCTTCACGCTGGACACGGCGACGACTATCCCATGACGCCGCGGGACCTCCCCAGGTCTCAGTTCCTCGCGACCGTCACCGAGCTAGTCGCACCGGCCAGCGTCGTTGCGCTGGTCCAGTTCGGTTCCGACGAGCCCAACTCCGATTTGCCGTGGGCAGTGGCGCGCCGCGTGGCACACGCAGGCCGGCGCGTGGCCCTCATTGACCTCGGCCTGGAGCGGCCCCTGCTGGCCACTCCCGAGGCCGACCCCGACGAGGGGATCGCGGACGCCTTCCTGTACGGCGCCTCACTGCAGCGCGTGGCTACGGAGCAGGACGTGGAGGGACTGTTCTACGTCGGAGTGGGTACCGAGCC
The DNA here is from genome assembly GCA_039587315.1 of Gemmatimonadota bacterium. Taxonomy (GTDB): domain Bacteria; phylum Gemmatimonadota; class Gemmatimonadetes; order Gemmatimonadales; family GWC2-71-9; genus WVYX01. The sequence goes on from JBDHIS010000001.1 coordinate 27,438, forward strand.
CGCGACCCCCGCGGACGTGTGGAGCCACGAGCGGTGGGGACGCCTGGCGCGCGGATTCGCGAACGAGGGAGCGCTCCTCGTGCTGGCCGTTCCACCCGAGGGACTCGAGCACCTCGGGATCGAGCCGGACTGGGTCGTCGGGCTGGCCACAGGAAAGCGCGGCGAGGAACCTGAGAGCCACCCCGCACTCGATGCGCTCCGCACCGCGGGCAAGTCCGTGACTCTGGTGCTGGCCGACGCTGCGCCGGGGGCGGCGAGCCGACCCACGCCCCCGAGGCCCCGGAGACCCGTGGCGACCAGGCGCGTGAGGCCTCGGCGGCGGCGCTGGGTTCTCGCCGGCATCGGGGCGGCGGGGATCGCAGCTGCGGGCGCCCTGCTGCTCCTGCCGGGAGAAGGAAGCGGCTCGGCCCCGGCGCCCGCCAGCGCGCCGTTCACGCCGGCGATGCCTGCCGGTGGCGCGATCCGGGAGGCAGACTCGCTCTACTACGCCGTTCAGGTGGCCGCCTTCGCAAGCATGGAGAACGCGCTCGAGCGGGGGCGAGACTTCGAGCGCGCCGGCTGGACCGTCACGGTGACCCCGGTTCGCCTCGGCGGAAGCGGCACGTGGCACCGGCTCGTCGTCGGGGCGCTACCCGACCCGGCCGAGGCCGGGCGGGCGCTCACGCGACTGTGGCGCTCCGGGCTGGTGGACCAGCCCAACGGCACCATCCTCAGGACACCGCACACGATCAGGGTTCCTGGGGGCCCAGATTCGGCAGCCGCAGCCCAGACCCTCGAGGGGCTACGTGCGCGCGGCCTGCCAGCGTACATTGTGGAGGCGCCAGACGGGTCCCCGAGGCTCTACGTGGGCGCGTTCGAAACCCCTCAGCAGGCGCGCCTGGCAGACTCCATTCTCGCGGCCGCGAACGTCGAGGGCACACTCGTACTACGGGCAGGGAAGGCCAGATGAAACTCACCCGGCTCGAGTTGTCGGGATTCAAGTCGTTTGCCGACGGTGTGGACCTCGAGTTTGGGGACGGCATCACCGCCGTCGTCGGCCCCAACGGGTGCGGCAAGTCGAACATCTCCGACGCCGTTCGCTGGGTGCTGGGCGAGCAGCGGGCCCGTCTGCTGCGCAGCGCGCGCATGGACGAGGTCATCTTTCAGGGCTCCGCCAAGCGGCGCCCCATCAACGTCGCCGACGTTTCGCTAGTCTTCGACAACTCCGACGGAATACTCCCGGTCTCGTATCACGAGGTCGTGGTCACGCGCCGAATCTCGCGCAACGGCCAGAGTGACTACCTGCTGAACCAGTCGCCCGTGCGGCTGCGCGACGTGCAGGACGTGCTGCGTGGAACCGGCCTGGGCAGCGACGCGGGGGTCGTCATCGAAGCGCAGATGATCGACCGCCTCCTGTCCGACCGCACCGAGGAGCGGCGTTCACTGTTCGAGGAGGCCGCCGGCATCGGCCTCTACCGCGACCGTAAGGCGAGCACCGAGCGACGGCTAGAGCGCACGGCCGCCGACCTCCAGCGCCTCGACGACCTGATCAACGAGGTGCAGACCCAGGTGCGCAGCCTGGCACGGCAGCGCGGCAAGGCCGAACGGCATCAGAAATTCACGGCCGACCGGTTCGCCATCGTGCTCACGCTCACGCGAAAGGACCTCGCTGACTTCGAGCGGCGCAACGGAGATCTCGAGCTGCGGCGCGAGGAGCTCGGCGTCCGCATCCCCACCGCGAAGGAGACGATCGAGCGCGGCGAGCGGCAGCGGGAATACCGGGTGCAGGAGCGGGCCGCCTCCGAGGCTCGCCGCACCGAGTTGGAGCGGCGCCTCGCGACCACGCGCGTCGAGTTGGAGCGCCTGGAGGGCGACCTCAAGATCGCCGGTCAGCGCCTCGAGCACGCCAGCGAGCGCCGCGGGCGTGCGCAGGAGGAGCGGGCCGACGCCGATACGCGAGCGATCCAGGCAGAGCGAGAGTTGGAAGCCGCGGCCGCCGAGCGACAGTCCGCAGTAGCGGCGCGCAACTCCGTGCAGACCGAGCTCGACCTCAGGTCGGCCAGCGAAGACGAAGCCCGCGAGCGCCTCGGCCAGCAGCGCCAGCGCGTGCGGGACATCGAGAGCTCGCTGCAGCGCGAGGCAGAGTCCCTGCGCGCATTGGCGGGCGAGCGCACCGCGCTGGAGCAGGACTTGGAAGAGCTGCGGCGCCAGGAGACCGATTCGCGGACGCTGCTCCAGGAGGCGCGGGGCGAGCACGAGTCGGCGCTGCGGGAGCAGGAGACGGCCCGCTCGGCGTACGCCGAACGCGAGCGCGAGGAGAGGGAGGCGGCCGCCGGCTTGGAGCGGTCGCGGCACACCCTGGCCGCGGCGCGCGAGCACGAAGCGGCACTGAGGGCAGAGCGCCGCGAGCTGGACGAGGCGATCGCACAGCTCGGGGCTCGCAAGGAGGCCCTGGCCGAGCTCGAGCGTCGGCGCGAGGGGTTGGCCCCCGCCGCCCAGGCGCTGTTGTCAGCTCGCGAGCAGTTCGGAGAGGGCGCGATCCTGGGCCCGCTGAGCGATTTCCTCAGCGTCCCGGCCGAGCGGGCAACGCTGGCCGAGCATCTGCTCGCCGACTGGCTCCACGCCGTGCTCGTGCGCGACGACCAGGCCGTGGAACAAGTCCGGGAATGGCACCAGACAGCGCAGCCCGGACCGATCGTGCTGCTCCCGGTGGCGTCGGGTCCGCAGCGCACGGGCGGTGGCGCCCAAGCGGTGCCCGAGCTCCAGGCGGTCGAGCCCGCGGCGAGTTGGGTCACGGCTCTGCTCGAGGGCAGCGAGGCCCTGGACGAGGCAGGCAACCTGATCCGTCGGGCCAGCGGAGCGGTTTACCTGCCCGGCAGCGACGGTTCCGGACCGCTCAGCAGGCGCGCCGAGTTGGACCAGCTCGCACGCCAGCTCGACGACGCAGACCACCAGCTGTCCCAGCTCACCCAACGCACCCAGGTGGCGGCAGCCGACCATCAGCGCGCGGAGGAGGAGCTGGAGACGGCCACGGAACGCAGCACTAAGGCACGCGCCGCGCTCAGGGATGCTCAGGGGACGAGCGACGAGGCGAGCCGGCATCTGCACCGCGCGGAGCGCGAGCGTACGGACGCCGAACAGAGCGTGAGCCGGTTGGGAGACCGGGTAGCCGAGCGAGAGACCCGGCTTCAGACCGTGACCGAGGAGCTCACTGCGGGCCAGGACGCGCGCTCCCGGCTGGCGCAGGACCTCGAGCGCCAGCAGGCCGCCCTGGGTGATCTCGAGTCGGCTCAGGAAGCCGCGCGCGAACGCCGAGTTCACTGGCAGGTCGAAGAGGCACAGGTATCGGCGCGGGAGCAGGCCGCGCTCGAGCGCGAGGCGCGAGCGAAGACCGACCTCGAGGACGCGCGCTCGACGAGCGCCAGGCTCGAGCAGGAGCTGGTCGAGATCCAGACGAGCACCGAGGAGTTGACCCGGCAGCGCGGCGAGTGGGGCGACACGCTGGCCGAGCAGCGCAACGCCGTTCAGGAGATGCAGGACGCAGCGCAGGCCGCGGAGACCGCGGTGCAGTCGGCCGGCGAGGCCCTGGCCGCCGAGGAGCAATCACTCGAGGAGGCGCGGCGGGAGGCGGAGCGGCTGGGCGAGGAGCTGCACCGCCTGGAGCTCGAGCTCACCGAGTCCGGCGGGCGCCGCCAGGCGCTCATCGAGCGTGTCGAGGCGGAGTGGCACAAGCCGATCGAGACGCTGCTCGCCGACGCTCCCGAGGTGGAAGGCGAAGCGGCCGAGCTCAGAGCGCAGGCCGAGCGGCTCGAGCATCAGCTCGAGAGCATCGGTCCGGTCAACGCGCTGGCCGTGCAGGAACACGCCGAAGAGAGGGACCGGCTGCAGTTCCTGGAGAGCCAGCGCGACGACCTGGTGCAGGCGCGCAACTCCCTGATCCAGGCGCTGCGCGAGATCGACCAGACGGCCCGAGAGATGTTCCTGGAGACGTTCACGGCCGTGCGCGAGAACTTCCAGTCGGTATTCCAGACGCTGTTCGACGGCGGCGAGTGCGACGTGCGGCTCGCGGACGAGGGCGACCCGCTCGAGAGCGAGATCGTGATCCAGGCGGCGCCGCGAGGCAAACGGATCCAGCGCATCCACCTGCTCTCCTCGGGCGAGCGGGCCCTGGTGGCGATTTCACTCCTGTTCTCAATCTACCTCACCAAGCCCGCACCGTTCTGCCTGCTGGACGAGGTAGACGCGCCGTTGGACGACTCCAACGTCATGCGGTTCGTGCGCTTGCTCGAAGAGTTCAAGTCCGACACCCAGTTCATCGTGATAACACACAACCCGCGCACGATGCAGGTTGCCGACGCGGTATACGGAGTCACGATGCAGGAGCCCGGCGTATCCACGATCGTCGGAGTACGCCTGGGGGCGCACGAACTCAGCGGCGCTTGAGGCAGCTCACTCTCGCAATCGCTGCGCTCGGCGTCCTTTCCGCGGGAGTCGAGGCCCAGCAGCCTACAGTGTCGCCCGCGCTGCAGCCGCTGTTCGAGCGGGATACCGTAGTCACTACCTGGTTCTTCGGTGCCCGCGATCGCTCGCTCGGCGAGATCAGGGCGGCCGTCTCTGCACTGGGCGGCGTGGTTCGCCGCTCGAGCCGCTGGCTTCACGCTGTCTCGGCGGTCGTTTCCACCGCCGACCTTCAGCGCGCGAGCACCAGTAGCGACTTCCGCCATCTCCAGCCGGTGGCGCGCTTCAGCGGCAGGCCGGAGAAGCCGAGGGCGGTTCCCTACTCCGCACTTCCGGCGCTAGCGGCCGCCAACTTCGACTCGCTTTATGGCCCCTCCGCTGCGCCGCTGCGCCAGCTCGACCTGTTCCCGCTGGCAGACCAGGGGGTACGGGGCAGTGGCGTGACGATCGGCGTGCTGGATACCGGATTCGAAACCGGAAACGCGGCGTTCGATTCGGCCACCGTCATCGCGCAGTGGGACTTCGTGTTCGACGACTCCACGGTGGCAAACGAGCCGGCCGACACCTTCACCGCCTCGCGGCACGGCACGGCTACCTGGTCGCTGCTCGGGGCCAATCTGCCCACGCAGATCATCGGCGTCGCCCCCGAAGCCGACTACATACTCCTCAAGACCGAGGACGTCCGCTCCGAGACCCGCGTCGAGGAGGACAACTGGGTGGCAGCGCTCGAGTGGGCCGACTCGATCGGGGTGGATGTGATCTCCTCGAGCGTGGGCTACCTCGATTTCGACGGCGGGTTCAGCTACGCGCCCGAGGACCTGAACGGCGACGTGGCGGTCACGACCGTGGCGGCCGACTCCGCCGCCGCGCGGGGCATCCTCGTCGTTGCGGCCATGGGCAACAACGGCCCGGGCTTCCGCACCATGATCACACCGGCGGACGGCGATTCCGTTCTCTCGGCGGGAGCGGTGGACACGCTCGGCGTCGTCGCAGGGTTCAGCTCACGCGGCCCGACCGCCGACGGGCGCTTCAAGCCCGACCTCATGGCAGCCGGCGTCGACGTGTTCGTGGTCGATCCGCTCTCGGGCTCGGGGTTCTCGCGGTTGGACGGGACATCGTTCTCGACCCCGCTCCTGGCCGGAGCCGCCGCCCTGGTGCGGCAGCTACAGCCCACACTCGCGCCGATTGACGTGATTGACGCGCTGCGGCGCACGGGGGACAATCGCGCCGCGCCGGACTCCACGCGCGGGTGGGGCATACCCGATGGTGCTGCGGCAGCGTACTTCCCGCGCGGCATCGTCGTTACCAACCCCGAGGACACTCTGCTCAAGGCGGTAACCCCTACGTTCGTCTGGAACGTACCGGGGGTCCCACCGCTGGCGCGGCCGCTCAGCTACAGGCTGAGGATCGCAACCGACACTACGTTCTCGTTCGTAGCGCTCGACACCGTCATTCCCGACACGGTGTTCACCTGGGCCGAGACCCTGCGCCCCGACGAACGGTTCGTCTTTGCAATCTCGGTGATGTCCGTCGACTCGGTCTCATTCACGACGCTGCCGAGCGACGAGTTCATCGTGCCGGATTGGGCGACCCTGCTCACGCTCAACGATCCCGAGGGTACAACGACCAGGGAGCTGCGACCCCTGTTCGAGTGGTCGTCACCCATGGTCGTCGCACCGCCGGGCCCGTTCGTGTACGACGTCGCGATCTACCGCGAAGACAACGGCCAACTGGAGCTGGAGCAGAGCGGGCTCACCGAGACCGAGTACCGGCCACCGCGCGATCTCGAGTTCAACACGCCGTACCACTGGGAGGTCGTCTCTCACCTCGAGGGTGACAGCACCATCACCCGGAGCGAAGGCACGTTCATCATCATAGACGATTCCGTGCCATCGGTGACGCTGCTGTTCCAGAACTTCCCGAACCCGTTTCCGAGCCCGACGACCGGGGGCCGCACCACCTGCATCTGGTTCGACCTGGCGACGGAAGGGGCGACCACCGTCGACATCCTCGACATCAGGGGCCACGTGGTACGCAACCTGGTGCCGGGAGAGTCGTTTCCCGCGATCCTCGTGCCGGGTCGCTACGGGCGACCCGCAAACGGGGTGTCCGGAAGCTGCGACCCGGATCTCGAGTGGGATGGAACGGCAGCGGACGGCTCGCAGGTGCCCCAGGGAGTCTACGTCGTGCGGCTCAATGCCCCTGACGGGAATCAGTTCAAGCGGATCGTCTTCATGGGCTCGGACTTCTGAGATGGAGCTCACGGTGCTGGGAAGCGGTACCGTTGCGCCCACCTCGGAGCGCACGGCCGCCGCTCACTGGGTGGACGCGCCGCCCGTCAAGCTGCTGCTCGACTGCGGAGCCGGAGCGCTGCACCGCGCGGCCACGTTTGGCGTACCATGGGCTGAGGCGACGCACGTCGCGATCACGCACTTCCACCAGGACCATTGGGGGGAGCTGGGCATGTTCCTGTTCGCCTGCAAGTGGGGGATAGAGCCGCCCCGTTCGGAACCGCTCGTGCTGATCGGCCCCGCCGGCTTTCGAACGCGCCTAACGCTGCTGGCGGGCGCCTACGGGGACTGGGTGCTGGAGCCGGGATTCCCGCTCGAGATCCGGGAGATATCTCCCGGCGAGTCGGTGGCGTTGGCAGCAGGCGTCGAGCTCGAAGCCTGCAAGACGCCGCATACGCCCGAGAGCGTGGCCTATGGCGTCAGGACCGGCGGCCTCCGGCTGGTGTACACCGGAGATACGGGGCCCAGCGAGGAGCTGGCAAAGTGGGCGGACGGATGCGACCTGCTGCTGGCGGAGTGCTCGCTACCCGATGAACGCGCCTTGGAGGTACATTTAACGCCTTCGCAGGCGGGGGCGTTGGCGCGCGGCGCCAATGCCCGCCGCCTTGTTTTGACCCACTTCTATCCGGTGTTCGGGCAGACGGATCCGGCCACCGTGGCCCGCAGTGAGTTCGACGGAGAGATCGTGGCTGCCACGGACGGAGACCGCTTTACCGTAGGGGAATAGCTGGTCATGCTGGTTGTGATGAAGCACGGCGCAAGCACCGAAGAGGTGCAGCGCGTAGTCGAGAAGATCGAGGAGCTCGGATACGATGCCCGTCCCATCCCGGGGCAGCAGCGTACCGCAATAGGCCTGGTCGGCAACGACGGCCGGGTGGACGCCTCGCGCCTCGCGGCGCTCTCGGGCGTCAAAGAGATCATCCACGTCACACAGCCCTACAAACAGGTCTCCCGCGAGTGGAAGGAAGAGCAGACGGTCGTCCGGCTCCCGGGCGGCCTCGCCATCGGGGACGACGACGTCGTGGTCATCGCGGGCCCCTGCTCAGTCGAGTCGGAGAAGCAGATCGTCGCCGCCGCAGAGGCGGTCCGGGCCGCCGGCGCCTCCATGCTGCGCGGCGGCGCATTCAAGCCGCGCACGTCTCCCTACTCGTTCCAGGGCCTCGGCGAAGCGGGACTGAAGTTGCTGGCCAAGGCGCGTGACGAGACCGGGCTGCTGGTGGTGACCGAAGCGCTGGACCCCGACGGCGTGGATCTAGTCGCTGAGTACGCCGACGTGATTCAGATCGGCGCGCGCAACATGCAGAACTTCTCGCTGCTCAAGCGCGCCGGACGCTCCGGCAAGCCGGTGCTGCTCAAGCGCGGCATCGCAGCCACAGTCACGGAGCTGCTGCTCTCGGCTGAGTACCTGCTGGCGGAGGGCAACCACGAAGTGATCCTGTGCGAGCGCGGCGTGCGAGGATTCGACAGCGCAACACGCAACGTGTTCGACATAACGGCGATTCCGCTCGTGCGCACCCTGTCGCACCTCCCGATCGTGGCCGACCCGAGCCACGCGACGGGACGCCGCGAGTTGGTGACGCCAATGGCGCGCGCGGCGGTGGCCGCCGGCGCCGACGGCGTCATGATCGAGGTGCACCCCAAGCCGGAAGAGGCTCTCTCGGACGGGATGCAGAGCCTCGACGCCGAGCAGTTCGAGCAGCTGATGCGCGAGATAAGGGTGATCACCGACGCCATCGGTCGCGGAGTGGCCGAGCCGCTGCCCGCAGTGAGTGCGTGAGAGCGCTAACACTTTCCCTACTCTTCCTGTCGGTCGCCGCACCCCGGCTGCAGGCGCAGGACGCGGCGACGACGCTGGCCCGCGCCGAGCAGGCCTACCGCAACCTCACCACATTCACGGCCGACTTCGAGCAGACTCTGGTCAACCCGATGCTGGGCGGGCCGGAAACGACGAGCGGCGCACTGTTCCTCGAGCCTCCGGGGCGCTTCGCCATGCGCTGGACCGACCCCGACGGGGAGCGCGTGGTGGCGGACGGCGAGTGGCTCTGGGCCTTCGCACCGAGCAGCGTGCCCGACCAGGTCATCCGGCAACCGATCCCCCAGTCGGGCCCCTCCTCACCGCAGCTCATGGCCCAGTTCGTGGACCGACCCGAGGAGCGCTACGTGGCCACCTACGTAGGGGAGGTTCTCGTAAAGGGCGAGCTAACCGACGTCCTGCACCTCGCTCCGAGGCGCGAGGGCCTTCCGTTCAGCGAGGCGGAGATCGCGGTGGGACGGCGCGACGGGTTGCTGCGCCGCATCACCGTCACGGAGGTGTCGGGGCAGAAGCGCACACTCGTGCTGTCGGGCATAGGCGTGAACGTGAGCATTCCGGAGTCCGAGTTGGAGTTCGAGGTGCCGAGCGGAGTCAGGATCGTCACGCCCTAGCGCTTCCTACGGACAACAGGCGACAATTATCTCGGCTGCGGCATAACCCGGATACCGAAACCGTGAGGCACGCTCGATGAGTCTGACTCGTCCAACTCTTACATTGACCGTTCTGGCGCTCTCGCTTGTCGCGCTGCCGCTCGCCGCCCAGGAGCAGACCCGCGAGTCCATGGCACTGGACAACACCGCGGCGCAGTGGTCGTTCCAGTTGGCCTACCAGGCAATGCCCGAGTACCGGCAGGACACGCTGGCGATCGGCGAGCCGCGCCCCGAGGGCAACAAGGGCTTCTTCCAGTTCCGCATGGTGGCGCCAATTTCACTCGGAAAGGTCACTATCCTGCCGCGCCTCACCATGCGCGTGGCCGAGAACAGCGCCGGCGAGTGGGGTTTCTCTCCGACCGACCTGTTCGCGCTCATAGTGCCGTTCCAGTGGTCCACCGGCCGCGCGGGCATCGGCCCCGACGTGGTCTTCCCCGGCAGCGAGAAGGTAGGGAGCAACGAGTGGGCGTACGGCCTGGCGGGCGCGGTGATACAGCGGTTCTTCAACGAGAAGATGATGGTAGGGCTGCTGCTGCAGCAGACCTGGGGCCGGCGCGACGTGATTGATCTGGGCCAGCCCATTCCGACCGACAGCACCGAAACCGGAGCCAACCCGCTCATCATCAACCCCTTCATCAACGTCCAGCTCGGGAAGGGCTGGTACGCCGGCACCAACGACCTCCAGGCGCAGTACAGCTGGGAGTTCGGCGGCTGGAAGGTCCCGGTGGGTGCCCGTCTCGGTTACGTGCTGGTGCGCCCCAGTAACTCCTGGAACTTCTACGTAGAGTACGCGACGGAATTCGCCACCGACGACTGGCCGGGAGCGGTGGCAAAGCACAAGATCCGGCTCAACGTGTCGTTCACGATTCCGGTCGGGTAGCGATCGCCGACCGCAGCCTCTACATACGCAGATCTGCCGACGCGCAACGAATCGGCTCAACAGTCACCGGAGCAACTTGATGAGACCCTCCAAGCTCGCAACGACCCTCAGCCTGCTCACGATACTCGGGACCGGCGTTTCCTTCGCCCAGGATCCGGTGCCTCCCCCGGAGGCTCTCGAGGGAGCCTTCCCGGCGCAGAAGCACTTCTCCCCCTACGCCGGGCGCAACTTCCCGACCCAGGTGTACTGGGGCGACACGCACCTGCACACGGGCATGTCCATGGACGCGGGCGCCTTCGGCGCGCGGCTCAGCCCGGAGGACGCGTACCGCTTCGCGCGCGGCGAGGAGCTCACTTCCTCCACCGGCCTGCAAGTGAGGCTGGGCCGGCCGCTCGACTTCCTCGTCGTGGCCGACCACTCCGACAACATGGGCTTCTTCCCGCGTCTCTACGCGGGCGAGCCTGACATGCTCGCCGATCCCACTGGCCGCCGCTGGTACGACATGATTCAGGAGGGTGGTCAGGCCGGAGTGCAGGTAGCCATAGAGGTCATTCAGGCGTTTTCGGACAACGAGTTCCCTGAGGCCCTGGCATCCCTTCCCGGAACCCCCGCCTATCGCTCGGCATGGGAAGAAGCGATCGACGCAGCCGAGAAGTACAATGATCCGGGGGAGTTCACCGCGTTCATCGGCTACGAGTGGACCTCCAACACGCGCGGCGCCAACCTGCACCGTGTAGTGATCTTCCGTGACGACGGCCACCGGGCCGGCATGGTGGAGCCGTACACGACCCTCAGGCCGCTTGGCAGTGACAACCCGCGCGACTTGTGGCGCCAGCTGCAGGCGTACGAAGACAAGACCGGCGGCCAGATCCTCGCGCTGGCGCACAACGGCAATCTGAGCAACGGCATCATGTTCCCGATGCTGGACACGTTCACCGGCATGGCGTTCGACCGCGAGTACGCGGAGACCCGTGCCAAGTGGGAGCCCCTCTACGAGGCCACCCAGATCAAGGGCGACGGCGAGGCACACCCCTACCTGTCGCCGACCGACGAGTTCGCCGACTACGAAACGTGGGACCAGGGCAATCTCGACTTGAGCGAAGCCAAAGAGAACGAGATGCTGCAGTACGAGTACGCCCGGACGGGACTCCAGATCGGGCTCCAGCTCGAGCGGCAGCTCGGAGTCAACCCGTACAAGTTCGGCATGATCGGCTCGACCGACAGTCACACTGGCCTCGCCACCGCTGAGGAGGAGAACTTCTTCGGCAAACACTCCGGCACCGAGCCGAGCCCCGAGCGCTACAAGCACCCAATGGCCCAGCTGGGTGACAAGAAGTACGAGAGCTGGGACATGGTCGGCTCGGGCTACGCGGCAGTGTGGGCCACCGAAAACACGCGCGAAGCGATCTTCGACGCCATGATGCGCCGGGAGACCTACGCCACCACAGGGCCGCGCATGCTGGTGCGCTTCTTCGGGGGCTGGGAGTTCACGGCAGAGCACGCGCAGAGCAGGCTTCCGGCCAACGTCGGCTACACCAAGGGCGTGCCGATGGGCGGGGACCTGCCCGCGAGATCGGGCAATGGGGCGCCGACGTTCCTAGTGGCCGCGCTCAAGGATCCGTTCTCGGGCAACCTGGACCGGATCCAGATCGTGAAGGGCTGGCTGGACTCGCGGGGCGAGCGCCACGAGAAGGTTTATGACGTGGCGTGGTCTGGCGATCGGCAGATCGGACGCGACGGCAAGCTGCCGCCTGTAGGCAACACTGTGGACGTCGCCAACGCGACCTGGGCCAACACGATCGGTGCGCCGGAGCTGATCACGGTGTGGACCGACCCCGACTTCGACGCGTCGCAGTCCGCCGTGTACTACGCGCGCGTGATCGAGATCCCCACTCCGCGCTGGACGGCGTACGAGGCAGCACGGTTCAACATCACGCTGCCATCGGAAGTTCCGATGATCACTCAGGAGCGGGCCTACACCTCGCCGATCTGGTATACTCCGTAGGCCGGAGACGGCACCGAGACCACCACGCCACCGGCCTTCACGGGTCGGTGGCGTGGTCCACATCCGAGACTGTGAGACAGATGCGCACCACCATCGCAACCTCGCTTCGCGAGCCCTTGGTGCAGTTCGTCGCTCTAGGGGTCGCCCTGTTCGCCCTCTATGGAATGCTGGGAGGCGGGGACTCTGACGCGACCGACGAAAAGCGCGTCGACGTGACTCAGGCCGAGATCGGCTGGCTGAGCGAGCGTTGGAGCCGTCAGTGGCAGCGTCCCCCGACCGAAGCCGAGCTGCGTGGTCTGGTGGACGACTACGTGCGCGAGGAGGTGCTGTACCGCGAGGCCCTTGGCATGGGCCTCGACCGCGACGATGCGGTCGTTAGACGTCGTATGGTGCAAAAGCTGGAGCTCCTCACCGAGGCCGTGCAGGCGCCGGCCACCGAACAGCAGCTGCAGGCCCACTTCCAGGAGAACCTGGACCGGTACATCATCCCCGAGGCGCGCAGCTTCTCGCACATCTACTTCAACGTTGATCAGCGCGGCGATGCGGTGTTCTCGGACGCGGAGCGAGTGCTGGATCGGTTGCGCGCCCTTTCCCAGCAGCCGTCCCGTGCGCCCGAGCGCGGCGACCGCTTCCTGCTGCAGTACGATTACCGGCTGCACACCGAGGCCGAGGTGGCGCGCCTCTTCGGGAGCCGCTTTGCAGAGGCCCTGTTCGAGGTCGAGCCAGATTCGTGGCAGGGTCCGATCCAGTCGGGTTACGGCTTGCACCTGGTGTACGTGTCGGACGTGGGCGCAGAGGCAGTGCCGGAATTCCAGCAGGTGCGAAACCGCGTTCTGGTGGATTACGAGGTCAAACAGCGCAACGATGCCAAGGAAGCGCTGTATCGAGGCCTCTCCGAGAGCTATGAGGTGACGATCGACGAAGAGGCCGTGCGCGCGGCTTCGATTCAAACCGAGTCCGGCGGGGCGAGCCGCTGAGCACGCGCCTCTGTTTGTGGACGCTCGCCCTCGGTGTGGCTCTCGCCGCAACGCCCGCGCGAGCCGACGACGTGCGACCCGTTCAGGTGCATATCGTCGAGCGAGAGCCGGGCAACTTCCTGGTTCAGTGGCTCGTGCCACAGCTGCTGCCGATCCGTGCAATGCCGAGTCCGGTGCTGCCGGCCCATTGCCGCCCGGAGGGCGAGCGGGTCGTGCTCGAGCGGCCGGGTGCGTGGCTCAACCGGCAGGCATATCGCTGCTCGGGAGGCCTGTACGGACAAGAGCTCGGCATCAGCTACCCCATCTCAAACCCCGGGCTCACCACCGTCATCCGCCTCGACCTGCTTTCGGGCGAGCGGTTCGCCCACGCGCTCAATCCCACGGATGATTCATGGCAGGTGCCGGAAGAGAACCTGGGTGCGGTGGAGTCCTGGCTGCGGGACGCCCGCGGCGCAGTCATGGAGGGAGCGCAGCACATAGCGGGCCACTGGGTGCACGTGGCATTCCTGCTGGCCCTGGTACTGCTGGGGGCATCGGTCGGAACCGTCCGACTCGTAACCGCTTTCGCGGTGGGACAGGTCGCGGCAGTCGCTGTGACCACGATGCTGGGCCGTCAATTCGATCCCATGGCGGCGGAGGTTTGCGTCGCCATCGCCGTGGCGCTGCTAGCGAGGGAGTCGCTGCGCCCAACACCCGACTCGAGGCGAGTCACCGGACTTGCCGCCGGCGCCGGCCTGTTCCACGGGCTCGCCTTAGCCTGGCTGCTTCCGGGAGGTGCCGTTGCGGCGGGCGATTCCGCTTCGTTGTGGGCCGTCCTCGTCCTCGTTCTGGGGATGGACGCCGCACTCCTGGTGTTGGCAGCAGTTGCCCTTTGGCTGGGTCGGATCATCGAGCGGCAGTGGCCGTCGGGAAAGCCGCGGCGTGTGATCACCTACGTCGTGGGCGCGACGGCCGTGACCGCAGCGTTGGCTCTCGCGTTCGGCGAGCGGGCAGCCGACTCGCAGGTCGCGGCGCCGAGCACGAGACTGCCCGGCATGGCGGGCGCCGCCCCGGTCGGGGCGCAGGCGTCGCGGCGACTCGCGCCGCGGGCCCCGAGCTCTCCGGTCCAGAGCTATCTGGCTGTGGAGCCGTTCGAGGTGCGGCACGAGGTGCTGGTTCGCGTGCAGGACGTGGCACGCGAGATCGGCATCAGCGCCGCAGCGAGCGGCTATGTAGAGATCAGCGTGCAGGACGTCGTCGTTCGCCGCATCGCCGACTACGTCGGCTCGCACTCGATGGTCGAGATAGATGGAGAGCCAGCGAACGGCATCGTGGATCGCGTGAGCTTCATGGCCGTGGATGCCCAGGGCGTGTTGCCGCGGCAGAGCCCGGTGCGTGAGTCTCTCGACGAGGCATTCGTTGGAGTGACCGTGGTCTACCTGACTCCCGGCATGCCCGGCGAAGTCGTGCTTGCCTGGGACGTGCTGGCTGAAGGCGCGCCACCGATTCCCGCTACCGTGATAGATCCGGAGTCGTCTCGTACCATGGCGCTCACCGTCGAGGCGCCCGCGCTACGCTGGACGAACGAGCTACTCGAGGATCCCATCCCAACGATTACAGCGGTTGCCGTCGAGCCGCCGACGCTGCCTTTACCAATGCTCTCGCTGGCGCTGTTTGCGCTGGCCATCGCTCTAGCGGTAACCACCGTGCGTGGTGGCAGGAATGCGACCGCATTCGCTGCGGTGCGCGTGACCCTCGCTCTTGCACTCGCCGCCGCTACGGTCGCGCAGGTCGCGATCGCGCTGCCAGCTTCTATCGCCCGGACTACCTCCTCCGATCAGGCAAGGCGTGTACTGGCAAGCGTGCTCCCGAACGTGTACCGGGCGCTCGACTTCCGCGACGAGGGCACGGCGTACGATCGCCTCGCGCTGACCGTCACTGGTGAAACGCTGAGCGACATCTACCTTGAGCACCGCCGCTCGCTCGAGCTGGAGGAGAGAGGCGGTGCGCGCGCGCGGGTGGACGCCGTCGAAGTGCAGGACGTGCGGGACGTGCGACCCACCGAGGACGGCGGCTTCGAGGCCACTGCCTCGTGGACCGTCGGCGGCAGCGTGACGCACTTCGGGCACCGGCACTTTCGGCAGAACCGTTACGACACGCGCGCCGTAGTCGTACCGGTGGACGGCAACTGGAAGATTCGCTCGATCGAGATTCTCGAGCAGGAGCGTGTGCGGTAACGGACGCACGCAGCGAGGACGGACCATGACCGAACCCGGTACCCAGACTCAGACTGCCGTTCCCAAGGGCCGCCTCGTGGTAGGCGGCACGATCTTCGTGGCGGGGTTCCTGGCCCCGGCACTGATCCCTCTCGTCGCGGCATCCTCCCTGCCAACCGGCTGGAAGGCGACACTCTCCGGTCTGCTGGCCCTCGGCATCCCCGAACTGGGAATGCTGGTGGCAGTGGCCGTGATGGGAAAGCCTGGCTTCGCGTTCCTGAAGGCGAGGCTGGGCCGCTTCCTGAAGCAGTACGGTCCGCCGGCCACGGTGAGCCCCGTCCGGTACCGCATCGGTCTCGTAATGTTCACTCTCCCGCTGTTTGTCGCCTGGGCGACGCCGTATGCGCCCTACCTGCTGCACGGGCTCGATCTCAACCAGCTTCCCGTTGCCATAGGTGGAGACGTGATGATGCTGGCCAGCCTCATCGTGCTGGGCGGCGACTTCTGGGACAAGCTGCGGTCACTGTTCGTACGTGAATCGAGAGCGCGCTTTCCTGGCGGTGCCCAGTCGAGCCTCTGAAGTGGAGAGAACGCAATGACGACACCACAGCACGACCCCTCGCGACCCCACAAGGAGGAGCGCGCGACGCTGCAGCTCAGCCGCCTGGAGCGCCTGAGCGACGTCGTGTACGCACTTGTGCTGCTGCGCATCTTCCTGCTCATCCCGCGGCCGGGCGAGGGCGACTGGCATTGGGACGCCATCGGCCCCTTCGTGCTGGACAACCGGATGACGTTCGTGGCGGTCGCGGTCGCGCTCGCCGTCACGATCATCTACTGGCTGCAGAACAACGTCCTGCTGAGCCACCTCGAGCGGACCGATGCGCGCCACACATCGCTGATGATCGTACAGCTCTTCTGTCTCTTGATCTTCCTCTACGCCATCGGCCTCGGGATCGCGCTGGGAGCGTCGCCCGGCGCGAGGGCATTCGAGAGCATCACGGCTGCCCTGCTCGGAATCTCGGGCGGCTGGGCGTGGCAGTACGCCATCAAGAACCGCCGGTTGCTGAGGCCCGACGTAACGGACGATGAGGCTCGCGCGCTGGCACACCGCATCACCGCCGAGCCCATGACCGCGCTGGTCACCATTCCATTGGCCTACGTGGGTCCCATCGTGTGGGAGCTCTCCTGGCTGAGCTATCCGTTGTGGGTCGCGCTGCTTAGGCGGCGCGGGCGGCGCACTGCGTGAGAGCCCGTCCCGCCTCCACCTTCCGCTTCGGCGCGACGGGAGCCTGGCGAGTTGCCGCCCGGCACACATTGAGACTGATCCTGGCCTCTGGCGCACGGGTCCAGCGGGGGCCGGATTTTGACGCCGTTTCGCTGTTGTACCAGTATCGCTGGTGAGGGTCGTGATGATCGTGAGGAGAATGCGATACGCCGCTTGCGTTGCATTGGCCGCTGCTGCCCTTGGCTGCGCGCCGCCTGCCGACCAAACGGAGCACGCTACTCTCCAGCGCACCGCGCACTGGAGCTACGAGGGTGAAGATGGGCCTGCGCATTGGGCCGAGCTCACCCCCGACTATGCCGCTTGTGCGGAGGGTCGGCGCCAGTCTCCCATCGACCTCGCCGACGCGGAATTCATCGCCGGCCCCGCGGCCCAGATGGAGTACCAGCCCGCAAGCCTGCGCGCCGCACGCAACGAGCATGCCGTGGACCTGGTGGACAACGGTCATACCATCCAGTTCACGTACGACGAGGGTAGCACGCTGCAACTGGACGGCACGGACTACGAGCTGCTGCAGTTCCACATCCACGTCCCCAGCGAGCACACGGTCGAGGGGCGCCGCTTCCCAATGGAGGTGCACCTCGTACACCAGAGCGCCTCGGGTGAGTTTGCGGTGGTAGGTGTCGTGATCGAAGAGGGGGAGAGCGATCCAGGTGTATACCCGCTCGTCGAGAACCTGCCGGTCACCCCCGGCGCCAGCGTGCGCCTCGAGAACGTCAGGGTGGACATCGACGAACTGCTCCCCCTCGACCCCCGGTACTACCGCTACGAAGGCTCGCTCACGACGCCCCCCTGCAATGAGGGAGTGCACTGGCTCGTGATGTTCGAGCCGGCCGAGCTCACGCCGGAGCACATCGAGCGGTTCCGGGCGCTTCTTGACGGTACGAACCGGCCGCTGCAGCCGCGACACGACCGCAGGGTCGCAATTCAGATCGGAGCCGACGCCGACTCATGACGCGCACCGGCGCGATCGTCCTCGCACTTGCCGCAGCCGCCTCCACCCCGCTGCGGGCGCAAGAGTCCGTACCGGTCATTGACACCATCATCATCCACACGGCGGACGTGTTCACGCCGCAAGAAATGGAAGGAAAGGGCTTTTTCCGCTTCCTTAACTCGATACACATCATAACGCGGGAGAACGTGATCCGGGACGAGCTGCTGTTCCGGGAGGGCGACCCGTTCGACGAGACGGTGTTCCGCGAGACGGCGCGCAACCTGCGCAAGCGGGAGATCTTCAAACGGGTGGACATAGACACGACCCGCATCGACGGCAAGTTCGCAGTCATCGTGGACACGCAGGACGGCCAAAGCCTCAAGCCGAACTTCAGCTTCTCGGTGGCGACCGACGGCAGCTGGACGGGTCGCCTCGGAGTCACCGAGAGCAACCTGCTGGGAACGGGAGCTCTCGCCAGCATCGTCTACGTGAAGGAGATCGAGCGGCACGGTCCGCAGCTGGCCGCCAACTTCCGGCGCCTGTTCGGATCACAGATCCGCGCCAAGGGCATCGTGAGCCTCTGGAACGACGGCACCGACGGCTGGTGGCGCCTGGGAGACCCGTTCTATTCGAACGAAGACAGGTACAGCGTGGAATACGACGGCGAGGCCTCGGGCCGCCGTGTGCTCGAATACCGCATAGACAGTACAGGATTCAGGGACACGACCTTCTATCGGCGTGATGCCCTTATCAACCGGTTCATGGGTGTCACGGCTCCAATCGCGGAGTCCAAACGCTACCTGCGCCTGGGCCTCGACGCCTGGCTGAGGCAGGAGAAATTCATCTTGCTGCAGGACTCCGGGCAGTCAGTGCCCGACAGCCTCTACGCGGCCTTCGGTCTGTGGGCCGAGCTGAAGTCCGCGCGGTTCCAGACGGTGCGCTACTTCAACGGGTTCATCAACGAGGACATTGATCAGAGCCCCCGGGTGAAGCTGTTCGTCAACCTGGCGCCCGCCAACCTGGGCTACGAGCGCACAGGCATCGTCCCCGGACTCGACGCATCCTACGGGACCGGGGGGGCCAGGAGCTTCTTCGTTGTGAATCTGAAGGCCCACGGCCTGTTCACCGATGCGGGGCTGGACTCCGGACGTGTGGAAGCGAACCTGACGCTGGGCACTCTGATCGCGAGGCGGCACTCGACGGCCATCTACATCCTGGCCGGAGTGCAGGAAAACCCGCCGCCCGGGCAGCAGTTCTCACTCGGCTTCAACACGCCGCCGCGCAGTTGGGAGGCCAACTCGTTCGTCGGGACCCGCGCCCTGTGGGGTACTCTGGAACATCGCTGGTTCGCGGTGGACGACTTTCTGAAGCTGTTCGCGGTGGGGCTCGCGGCGTTCGTAGACTACGGGGGCGCCTGGTACCCGGACCAGAAGCCGCGCTTCGGGGGAGACTTCGGGATCGGGTTGCGGATGGGAAGCGCGCTCGGCACGGTTGCGCGCACGGGCCGCATAGACCTCGGCTACCGTTTCGGTCAGGGGTCGGACGTTGGCAGCCGCCTGGTGCTCTCGATCGGCGGATCGTTTGTGTTCCCGTGGAATCCGAAGGCGACGGACCTAGTACAGCGGGAGGGGGCCTGAGCCGCCTAGTAGTCCTCCCGTGACGCGAGGTACTGGGTGGCGAACGCTACGGCCTCCTCCGGCTTGAGCGCGATCGCCTCGGCCTCAGCGCGAGCGTCGTCGATCTCCCAGCCGTCCTCGAGCACACGTTGGATCATCCATAAGGCGGCCACGCGGGTCGCCGAACCGCAGTGGATGTAAACCGGCTGGTTTCCCTCGTCCCCCACCGCAGCCAGAAAGTCTCCGACTACCTGAGGGTCCGCGTCCCTGGAACTGAAGGGCATGTGGATGTAGTCCAGCCCGGCTGCCTGCGCCGCGGCGCGAGCGGAATCCACGTTGACACCCTCTTCGGTCGCGAAGCGAAGGTTGATCACCGAAACGAACCCCTCGCTCTTCAGCCAGGCCATCGCGGACGGATCGGTCGCGCCTCCGAACCCGACCGTCGGGCCGCCGAACCCCGCGTTGGAGTCGAGTCGTGAGAAGTTCCGGATGCCCGGTGCGTCGACCTTCTGTACCTGCGGAGTGGCCGGCGCCCCGCTGCACGCGGTGACGGCCGCGGCCGCCACGGCTGTGACGACTCCGACGATTCGACGCCTCATCGCTACACCTCCTGGTTCAGCAAAGACACGACCATCATCACTCCAGCGCGGCCTCGAGCGCCTCGCGCTGCTCGCGTGTCAGGTTCGCCAGCCGCAGCGCGGCACGCGCGAGTTCCCTGTACAGCTCTGCGGCTTCCGCGGGGAGCGACTCCAGGTGTCGTTTGATCGTGTCCAGGTCGGCGCGCACAATGGGCCCGGTGAGTGCGCGCTCGGGTCCGGCGCTCAGAGCGTTCTCCAGTGAGACCCTCATCAGCGGCCCAAGCGCCTCACGCGCCTCGGTGGCGCTGAGGCCGGCCTTCTCCAGCAGGCCTTCAGCTACTCCTTCGAGCGTTACGAGGTAGTTGGATGCGAACACCGCCGCCGCGTGGTAGAGCGCCTTCTTGTCCGCGGCTATCGGCACGGGCGTGAGCCCGATCGAGCGCGCGAGCTCGGCGGCCGCAGTCACCGCCTCTTGGCCTCCGCTTACACCGGCGACTGCTCCGCGCAGGCGCTCCGCTGCGTCGGTCGGAGCCGCAAGCGTCTGGAATGGGTGCAGCGACCCGAGCGCCGCCCCGCTTTCCTTCAAGGGCTCGAGCGCGTCGTCGCCCAGAACGCCGGAGAGATGAAGCACCGTATGCGCGGACCCGATCTCCCCGGCAGCGGCCAACACTGCGGCCACGGACGTTACGGCATCGTCAGGGACAGCGAGCAGGATGACTTCCACCGTGGCGAGCCACGGCGGCGTATCACCCCAGGTGTAGGAGAAAGGGAGCGACAGCTCGTGCTGTCGTCGGCCGTGCAGAGAGACGGCGTGACCGGCATGGGAGAGCGCGAGGCCGAGCGCGACCCCGGCGCGGCCCGACCCCACGATCCCGACGGAGGTCACGGAGTGCGGCTCACCTCCGTCTGGCTCTCGGCCAGCGCCAGGAGCTCGGGCACGCTGCGCGCCTCGCGCAGGAGCTCGAGCGCCCTCTGGACCTGTGAGTCGTCCTCGATGCGGCGGCGCGACTCCGACTCGCGTCCGAACACATAGCGCTGCACCTCGTAACCGAACTGCTGATCCACCAACAGCTGTGCGCCGCGGAACAACTCTTCGGGAATCTCCACCTCTCGCTCGCGCAGCCGACGGCGGAACTCCGCACGCATCGCATCGGTCACGCCGAACCTGGGGTCGGTGATCCCCCCTTCGGCCTTGAGCTCGAGCGCGTACGTCGTCATTACGTCGCGATACGCCGGCAACTGCGCGCCGAGTGCCCGCAGGAACTCCTGCTCCACCGTGGTCAGCGTATCGGGCGACACCACAAGGTCCGGCCTGATGCCGCCGCCGCCGATCAGCACGCGGCCGCCGTCGGAGAAGTACATCTGGCTGGAATCGACCGTTGCCACTTCGACCGCATCCGTGGAGTCCGCCACTTCTCCGGCCATGAGTGCGGCGGCCGCGGTGCGGTCGCGTACGCGTTGGATGGTCCGCCCACTCGGTGTGAACCACCGCGCCGTCGTGAGGCGCAACGCCTGCAACTCGCCCAGCCGGAAAACGGTCTGCACCAAACCCTTGCCGTAGGTCGGCGTGCCTATGATCAGAGCCCGGTCGTGATCCTGCCACGCGCCCGCAATGATCTCGGAAGCGCTTGCCGTGCCTCCGTCCACCAGCACCACGACGGGCAAGTCGGGCCAGCGCTGGCCGCGGCGGGCCTCGTAGAGGTCCGACATGCCGCGCGCCCTGCCGCGAGTGGAGACCACGTCCTGGCCCGGATCGAGGAACAGGTCGGATACGTCCACGCCCGCGTCGAGCAGGCCGCCCGGGTTGCGCCTGAGGTCCACGACCAACGCCGTGGCTCCCTCTTCCGTGAGGCGCTCGACCTCCGCCTCGAGCTCTCCGGCCAGGCTCTCGCCGATGCTAGACTGCACCAGCGAGATGTACCCGACGTTCCCGTCGAGTACGGTCGCGAGCTGGATCGCGTTGATGTGGATGGTCGCACGCTCGACGGTGAACTCGATCGCCTCGGTGAAGCCCGGACGGGCCACGTTGAGACGCACCTCCGTTCCCGGAGGTCCCCTCAACTCATCCACCGCCTGGTCCGACTTCCAGCCGAACGTCGACTCGCCGTCTACGGCTATGATGCGATCTCCGGTCTCGAGCCCCGCTTCCTCCGCGGGCGTCCCGACGATCGGCGCGATCACCGTTATCCAGCCGTCGCGCACGTCGATGCGGATGCCCAGCCCACCGTAGTTGCCGGTCGTGCTCTCGGTAAGCTGCTCGAAGTCCTCGCGCCTCAGGAACCGGGCGTACGGATCGTCCAGCTGCTCCAGGAGGCCGTCGATGGCCAGGTCGTAGAGCTCACTCGCCCCGAGCGAGTCCACGTAGTAGTCGGCAACGTAGCCGAGCACGTCGTCGAACAGGCGGGCCTGTTGGTAGACGTTCCCCGCCCGCGAGGTGCCTCGCTGGAGGAGCCAGCCGCCGGACAGGAACGAGACGAACCCGACCAGCGCGAGCAACAGGACGCGTTGACCCTTCATTCATGACCTCCGAATGATCGCACTCTATACCCCGTCCACTTCAACCCGCTTCCCACCTACTGTGTTCCGTCCAGCCGGCCGCTGAGAACCTCCCAGGCATCGGCCTCCAGACGTTGCGCCGACACCGTGGCATCCAGGTGCACCACGCCGGGGCCGCGCGCCTCCATGAAGGCCCGCGCGACGCGGTCGTGGAGCGCCTCGTCCTCCCGCTCCATGCGGTCGGGGCTCTTGCCCTGAGCGGCCTGCCGCTCGCGGCCGACCTCCCGGGGGATGTCCAGGACTAGCGTCAGATCGGGCGCGAGCCCGCCGGTGGCCAGCCTGTTCGCCGCGAGGACCTCCTCGCGGGGGAGACCCCGTCCCGCAATCTGGTACGCCTCAGTGGACAGGTCGAACCGGTCGCTCAGCACGACCCAGCCCCCCTCGTCCAGGTGAGGCCTGATCACCTGGTCCACCAACTCCGCCCGGGCCGTCAGGATCAGGAACAGCTCCGCGGCGGAGCTCCACTGCTTGTCCGGATCCAGCACCAGCTCGCGGGCCGCCTCGGCAGTCTCCGTGCCGCCGGGCTCCCTGACCTCGAGCACCTGATGTCCGGCGTCCCGAAGCCGCTCGGCCAGGCCCTTCACCAGGGTGCTCTTCCCCGCCCCCTCGGGGCCTTCCACGACTACGAACAGGCCCGGCACGGTTGGCTCTCGTCAGCTCAGCGTGATGATCGGGCTCTCGGCGCCCTTGCGCATCCCCTCCAGAATCTGGTCCTGGACGCGCAGCATCAGCTTGTCGAAGTTCGATTGGGCCGCGACCATGCTCTGGTACGCGCCGTCGCCCTGGACCTCACCGAGGAGCTTGTTGTACTCATCGGCCTCGGCCTGCTCCGGCTCCTGGCCCTGCGCCACCTTCTGCTCCAGGCCCTCCGCGATCTTCTGCAGCTGCTCCAGCTTGCCGTTCAGCTCCTTCTCACCCGCTATGGCTTCCCGGGCCCGGGCCAGCGCCTTGTACTCGTCGCTCTGTCCGATCAGCCGCCCCAGGTCCACTGCCTTTTCCTGAATCACCGCTCCAGCTCCTTCGTTGTGAGTAGGTACCGCAGCCGCCCGAAGACGTCGGGCTCCAGCCGTACGTCGCGCCATCCGGCCCTACGTGCCAGCGTCGCCGCCGCCTCCGCCCTGGTGCAATCTACCTCCAGCGCCAACAGGCCGTGCGTGGCCAAATGGGGCCCTGCCCCCTCCAGCAGCCTCCGGATATGCTCCAGCCCTTCCTCGCCGCTCACCAGCGCCCCGCGCGGCTCGTGGCAGCGCACCCCGACCTCCAGCTTCTCGAACTCGCCGGCGGTCACGTAGGGGGGGTTGGAGACAATCACGTCGAACACCTCTCCCGCGACTGGCTCCAGCAGCGATCCGTGGCGCAGCTCGACCGGTCGCGGCGGGGCGACCCGCTCGGCGTTCCCGCGGGCCAGCGCCAACGCATCTTCCGAGGCGTCGGCGGCCACCACGCGGCCGAATCGGCCCTCCACGGCCAGCGACAAGGCGATGCAGCCCGTCCCCGTGCCCACATCGAGGGCCGCCCCCCAGGCCTCCGGATCCCGGCGGCGGCCCCACTCCAGGACGTGTTCCACCAGGCCTTCGGTCTCCGGGCGCGGGATCAGGGCCCTCGGATCTATCTCCAGCTCCAGGGTCCGGAATCCCGCCCGGCCCGTGACGTAGGCGGCCGGCTCGCCACCGGCCCAGCGCACCACGGCGTCCAGGAAGCGCTCCCGCAGCTCAGGATCGGCACCATCGTCCCGCCCGAGCCACACCTCTCCCAGGGTCCGGCCGGTGAGCCGCGCCCAGAGCCTGGCCGACTCGTCAGCCGCGTCGGGCACCCCCTGCGCCTCGAGCCGCAGTGCTCCCTCGCGCAGCACTTCGGACACCGCCGTCACGGGCACGGGATCAGCCCTCAAAGCGCTCACCCCGCTGCGCCACCGCCAGGGCATCCACGAACTCGTCGAGCTCCCCTTCGAGTGTCTCGTCCAGCCTGTGCACGGTGAGGTTGATCCGGTGGTCGGTCACACGGTTCTGGGGGAAGTTGTAAGTGCGGATCTTGGCGGAGCGGTCTCCCGTCCCCACCATGGCGCGCCTTTCCCTGGAGCGCTCCGACTCCTGCTCGGCGACCATCCGGTCCAGCAGCCGCGCCCGGAGCACCTCCATCGCCTTCACCTTGTTCTGGAGTTGGGATTTCTGGTCCTGGCACTGCACCACAAGGCCGGTCGGTAGGTGGGTTATCCGGACCGCGCTGTCGGTAGTGTTGACGCTCTGCCCGCCCGGACCCGAGGAGCGGAAGACGTCGATCTTGAGGTCCTTCTCCTCGATGGCGACGTCCACGTCCTCCGCCTCCGGCAGCACGGCCACCGTGGCAGCCGAGGTGTGGATCCGCCCCTGCGCCTCGGTGCTGGGGACGCGCTGCACCCGGTGGACGCCGGACTCGTAGCGGAGCCGGCCGTAGGCGTTGCCGCCCCGGACGTTGAAGATCGCTTCCTTCACGCCGCCCACGTTCCCCTCCGAGAAGCTCACCATCTCGATGGTCCAGCCGCGGCGCTCCGCGTAGCGCGTGTACATGCGCAGCAGGTCGGCGGCGAACAGGGCCGCCTCGTCGCCACCCGTACCGGCACGGATCTCAACGATGGTGTCCCGGTCATCTAGCGGATCGGGGGGAACGAGCAGCTCCTGGAGCTCGGCCTCGACGGCCTCGAACCGGGGCGTGAGCTCATCCACGTCGGCCTGAGCGAGCTCCGCCAGCGCGGGATCGGAGTCCCGCGCCAGCTCATGAGCCTGCTCCAACTCACTCCGCAGCTTGTCGAATTGAGCGGCGACCTTACGGATGCGCTCCAGCCGGGAGTACTCCCGGCCGAGGGCCTTCAGTCTGGCGGGGTCCTTGGCGGTGGCCGGTTCGGCCAGCTCGCGCTCGACTTCGGCCGCGCGAGCAAGCGCGGCCTCGAGCCGCGCTTCCATGATGGCTTACTCCGCGCTCGTCTTTGCGCTACTGGAGTAGCGCTGCCGGAATCTCTCCACGCGGCCCGCCGTGTCCACCAGCTTCTGCTTGCCGGTGAAGAACGGATGGCAACGTGCACAGATTTCCACGTGGATCGAGGGCAGGGTGGAGCGCGTCTCGAACGTGTTGCCGCAGGCGCACTGCACCACCGCGCGCTGATACGTGGGATGAATGTCCGCTTTCACTACATACACTCCGTTACAGCTACTGGAAACGTCTGGGCCAAAGAGGCGGAAATATAACGGCGGCACGGACTTGGGGGCAAGCGACCGGTTTCTGGGCGAATTGACAGGGGGCCGGCCGGCGCATAATCTAGGCCTGTCTATGGCCGACCAAACCCCCGCGGGTCCTTCGCCCGCCGTTCAGCGCCTGCGCAGCATCCCCCTCTTCACACAGTTGACCGATGAAGAGGTGGCGCATGTGAGCGAGGCGGCACGGGAGCGCCTCTATCCCAAGGGCAGCGTCATCCTCTTCGAAGACGACCCGGGAGACGCGCTTTACGTCGTGCTCACGGGCGAGGTCAAGGTGGTCCTGATCGGCGAAGACGGGCGAGAGGTGATCCTCTCGATTCTACGCACCGGAGATTTCTTCGGCGAGATGTCGCTGATCGACGATCAGCCGCGCTCGGCGCACGTGATCGCCACCGAGGACTCCAACCTTTTCGTGCTCCGCCGCGACGAGTTCCGTGACTGCCTCGAGCAGACGCCGCGCATCGCCGTGGGCCTGTTGCAGGCCCTTTCCCGCAGGCTGCGCAGGGCGGACGACAAGATCGGTGGACTCGTCCTGTTGGACGTGACCGGCCGCGTGTCACGCGTGCTGCTCGAGCTGGCCGACGAGCACGACGGGGAGCACGTACCGCGGAAGATCACTCACCACATGATCGCGCAGATGATCGGCTCCAGCAGGGAGACGGTCTCCCGGACCATCAGGGAGCTCGGCGACCAGGGCCTCATCAAGGTGTCCCGCAAGGACATAGAGATCCTCGACCGTCCCCGCCTGGAGGACCTGGCGGGGCTCTAGTGAGCCATGTCACCCAGACCGCGTGACCCCCCGCCTTGCATGGGTTTGAGCGGCGCCCGTACGTTGCCGGGCATGGCGGCTAAGTCGGGCGGGTGACGTACTCTGTAACCATTTGGGGGGCACGGGGATCGATCCCCACGCCCGGCGCGCTGACCACACGGTACGGCGGCAACACCTCGTGCGTGTCCGTCGAGCATCTGGGTGCCGGCGGCGGCCGCCTGGTCGTGCTGGATGCCGGCACCGGCATACGGCTGCTCGGACGGGAGCTCGTGGAGAGAGGCAACGGGACGCTGGAAGTGGACCTGTTGCTGACCCACACGCACTGGGACCACATTCAGGGAATCCCTTTCTTCGCGCCGTTTGCCAGCGAGGGGACCGAAGTACGGGTGTGGGGGTCCAAGCAGGGGGACGTGGACCTGGACGCCATTCTGCGGCAGCAGATGCACCCCGTGGTGTTCCCGGTCCCGCTCGACCAGCTACCGGCTGAGTTGAGCGTGGAGCACGTGGGCCCCGGGGAATTCGATATCGACGGTTTCATCGTCGAGGCGATGCGTCTCAGGCACCCGGGCAACACATTGGGCTACCGGCTGACCCCGACCGACGGGGGAGCCAGTATGGCATACGTCACGGACAACGAGTTGGGCCCGGGAGGGGACTACGGAGTGGGACCGGAGTGGCGGTCCGAGCTCGTCGATTTCCTGGACGGGGTGGACGTCCTGATTCACGACGCGATGTACACCCCCGACGAACTGGAGCGGCACAGGGGATGGGGACACTCCTCCTCCTCGGAGGCGCTCGAGCTCGCCAGGGAGGCGGGTGCCGGACAGCTCGTGCTGCACCACCACCGTCCCGAGCACGACGACGCAGCCATGGATAGCCTGGTCGAGGCGGTCCGTGCCGAGGCGGAAGAAGCAGGCGGGGCGGTCGAGGTGATGGCGGCAACCGAAGGAATGCAACTGATCCTCTGAGGTGGAGGAGATTACTATGCGCTGGCATCCAGCATTCGCCCTGGCTCTAGCCGCCGGGCTCGTCGTACCCCAGGTCGCGTCCGCTCAGGACACCCGGCCTGGAGTCGCTGTCATGCCCTTCTCAGACGGCGGCTCCTACGGTCAGGACAAGGAAGACTTCGAGGCCCTGTCCATCGGCCTCCAGGACATGATGCTCACCGAACTCGCGTTCAACGACCAACTTCGCGTGGTGGAGCGCGCCCGCATTCGCAGCCTGCTCGAAGAGCTGGACTTGGGCGAGTCGGGCAAGGTGGATGCGAACTCCGCCGCCGAAGTGGGCAAGCTGGTGGGCGCTCGCTACATGATCTTCGGCAGCTTCATCGACTGGTACGGCGACTTTCGCCTCAACGTGCGCGTGGTGAACGTCGAGACCGGCGAGATAGTCAAAGTCGACCGGGCACGCGACGAGCGCGAGAACCTGTTCCCGATGGTGGTTGATCTGGCCAACAGCCTGACGACCGATCTCGACCTGCCTGCCCTGTCACGGCAGGCGTACGAGCAGCGCCGGGAGCGCTCGGAGGAGATCCCGCAGGAGGCACTGCGGCTGTACAGCAAGGCCCTGCTCTATGCCGATCGTGGCGACACGGATCGGGCCATCGAGCTGTTCAATCAAGTCACCACGGAGTTCCCGCAGTACACCGAGGCACAAGAGGCCTTGAGACAACTGCAGCAGGGGTAGTAACATAGGCGCGTGATTGCGCCAGTAGCGAAACTCGGACAGGGAGTAGCGCGCTCGATCGCCTGGCTTGGGGCTCTTGCGCGCTTCTTCTTTGAGACGCTGGTGGCGGCCCGTTGGCTCCCGCGGGCCGGCCGCCGAGTGGCGTTTCGCGTGCTGCTGAAGCAGGTGTGGTTCACCGCGCTCCAGGCGCTCCCCATCATCATCGTGCTGTCGTCCATTTTGAGCTTCCTGGTCATATCCCAGGCAACGCGGGAATTGGGGCGCCTCGGCGCCACCGAGCTGTTGGGGCGCCTGATGGTGGTGGCGATAGTACGGGAGCTGGGACCGCTCATCACCGCACTGGCGGTGGCGGGGCGTTCGGGCACGGCCATAGCGGCGGAGCTCGCCACGAACAAGGTGATGGGCGAAGTAAACGCGCTGGAGGGCATGGGCATCGATCCGCTGCACTACCACGTGCTACCGCGCTTCGGTGCCGTGATCCTGTCGGTGCTCGGCCTCATCATCGTGTTCGACATGACGGCCATCTTCTCGGGGATGGTCGCGGCCGGAGCCAACGGCATGACGGGTGAGCGCTACTTCGAGATCGTGCTGGCTTCCCTGACCTTCCACGACGTCTGGCTCACGGTGGCGAAGGCGCTCGTGTTCGGTGTGATAGTGGGGACGATCCCCAGCTTCCACGGCCTCGCGGTGCACGGCTCGCCCACCGAAATCCCCGTCGCTGCGAGTCAGGCCGCGGTCGGGAGTATCCTCGCGATCTTTCTCTGTTCGGGACTCTTCGTCCTGCTGCTGGTATGACCGAGCCACTCCGCTTCGAGGGAATCGCCCTTCCGGGACACCGCTCTCCCGTCACTCTGGAAGTGCCGGAGCACAGGGCGATGCTCGTTCTGGGACCCGAAGCCAGCGGCGTGGACGCGCTGCCGGCGTACGCCCTGGCGCTCGATCGGCCGGTCACGGGACGCGTGCTGGTTTTCGGGGAGGACATCGCCCGTCTGCCGCGCCACAGCGCGCTCGCCTTCCGCCGAAAGGTGGGCTACCTTCCCGCCGGCGATGGCCTGATCCACAATCTCTCGCTGCAGGACAACGTTGCCCTGCCGCTGCGCTACGGCAGCGACTTGTCGGAGCGGGAGATCACCGGGCGCGTCAGGATAATGCTGACGCTGCTGCGGATAGCCGACGCGGCCGCGCGGCGCCCGGCAGACGCCACCGAGGAACAGCGCCGCCGCGCCGCACTGGCTCGAGCCCTGGCGTTCGACCCGGCGCTCGTGATCCTGGCAGACCCATTCGACGGGCTCACTCACCGCGCCGCGGCCGAAATGCTGGAGCTTGCGCGGGGCGGCGAAACCGGCGCAGGTTCGAGGCGCACGGTGTTCATGACGGGCCAGTCGGCCCCGCAGGCGCTGGAGCCCCGCATAGAGGTGCGCTACCGGCTCGTGAAGGGCGAGCTCCAGCGCTTGAGCTGACACGGAGGCGCGTACGGGACGCACTGACTTCCTGGTTGGGCTGTTCATCCTCGTGAGCGTAGGCATCGTCGTCGGAGCCGCCGTGCTGACGAGCGATATGCTCGAGGGCCGCTACGACGTCCACATGCGTGCCGCGGGGGCCGAGGGGCTCAATCAGGACACGCGGGTCGAGCTGCAGGGCCTGGACATCGGCCGCGTGACGGCCGTTAGTCCGCACCTCGACACCACCACGAACACGCTCACGTTCTTCGCCACGCTGTCGATCCGCGAGCGCTTCCCGGACGGCACCCGGCTGCGGCTCCCTGTGGGCACGCGCGCGGTGATCCAGCCACCACCGACGGTGGTCGGCGCGGCAGTGATCGACCTGACGATGCCGCCCGCATCGCCCGCGACCACGTTCCTGGAACCCGGCGACACCGTGGAGTCGGAGCGGCGGGCCGGCGTGATGGACGTCCTGACGGAGATCGCGAGCGGCATGCATGAGGACGTGCTTGCGGCGTTGGCGGAAACGAGGCAGCTGGTCGTTCAGACCACTCGCGCGGTGGACCAGACGAACCTGCTGCTCGCAAGCGCGCGGCCCCAGGTCGAGGAAGTCCTGTCGCGCCTGAACGGGAGCCTCGAACGGACCGACCGAATAATGGCGCAGGTGGAGCCGTGGGTCGGCCCCGTGGCGGACAGCATCATGGCAACGCTGGTTCATACTCGGAACGTGCTCGTGGGTCTCGACTCGTTGACCTCGACCGCCCACGACATGGCCAGCGGCAGCCGGGCGGCGATCAACGAGACTATCGAGAGCCTGTCACGCTCGGCGGAGATTCTGGAGCACTTCTCCGAGCAAATCAGCCGGCGGCCGATGCGTATGCTGTGGGGCGTCACACCGCCCCCGCCGGAGGAGGAAGGAACGGAACAGGACAGCACGGACCAGAAACGATGAAGTACACACTGCTGCACTCCAGCACGTTCACGCCCCAGGACATATCGGGTGCCCTCGCAGCCGAGGGCGTAGACGTGCAGCCGCTTGCATCGCCCGGCGACCTGGCCGTGGCGGGAGTGCCTACGGCGCTCATCCTGGATCCGTCCAGCCGCACACTGTACACGCCCGAGAGGCTGCGCACTTTCGTCAGCAGTGGTGGCGCCGTTGTTGCCATCGGGATGCCCGACGAGCAGGACGTTCCCGAGGCATTCGCGGACGACCTCGTCGCCGCGTTCGTGCCGCATGGCCACGGACCGCGGCAAGTGCTCGTGGCGCTGCGTGCGGCGTACCGCGAAGCGGCCTCCAGGGCAGAAACGACACGCGCGCGCCAGGAGGCGGCGTTCCGCACGCGCGAGATCAAGGAGCTCACTCGGATCGGCATGGCGCTGTCCACCGAGCGGGATCTCGACACGCTGCTCGAGCTGATTCTCACGCAGGCGCAGCAGATCACCGGCTCCGACGCGGGCAGCCTGTACCTGGTCGAGACACCGGATGGGGAGGAGCGGCAGCTTCGGTTCAAGCTGTCGCAGAACATGTCCCGAGCGGACATCCCGTTCGTCGAGTACACGATCCCCATCGACACAGCCAGCATCGCCGGGTATGCGGCAGCTACCGGCGAGCCCCTCGTGATCGACGACGTGTATTTCCTGCCCCCCGACGTGGACTACACGTTCAACCGCTCGTTCGACGAGAGATACGGCTACCGAGCCAAGTCGATGCTGACCATCCCGATGAAGGACCACAAGGACGAGGTGATCGGCGTCGTGCAGTTGATCAACCGCAAGCGGCATGGGGAGGCGAAGCTGGAATCGCCCGAGGACTTCGACGCGGAGGTCATACCCTACACGCACCGCCTCGTAGAACTGGTCTCCGCGATGGCGGGACAGGCCGCGGTCTCGATCGAGAACTCACAGCTGTACCAGGACATCGAACGCCTGTTCGAGGGCTTCGTGAAAGCCTCCGTCACCGCCATCGAGCAACGCGACCCGACGACCTTCGGTCACTCCGGCCGCGTCGCTTCGATGACGGTCGCCCTGGCCGAGACCGTGGACCGGGCGAACGACGGGGCCTACGCCCACATGAGGTTCTCGCGCCAGGAGTTGCGTGAGATCCAGTACGCCGGACTGCTGCACGACTTCGGCAAGGTGGGTGTGCGCGAGCAGGTCCTGGTCAAGGCAAAGAAACTCTACCCACCCGACCTGGCGTTGATTCGGCAGCGCTTTGCGTTCATTCGCCGCACGGCCGAGAGCGAGTACCACCGGGCGCGCGCAGAGTACCTGTTGAAGAACGGGTCCGCCGGCTACGACGAGTTCATCGCCGGGCTCGACGCGGACCACACGCGAGAGATCGGCGAGTTGGATGAGTTCCTGCACCTGGTGCTCGACTCCAACGAACCCACGCTGCTGCACGAGGGGAGCTTCGAGAACCTGCGCAAGTATGCGGAGCGGTTCTACGATGACCTCGAGGGCCGGGAGCAACCCTATCTGTCAGACGACGAGGTGCGGTTCCTCAGCATCCGGAAGGGGAGCCTGGACGAGGCGGAGCGGCTCGAGATCGAGAGCCACGTCACGCATACCTACCGCTTCCTCCTGCAGATCCCGTGGACCAAGGAGCTGCAGTCCATCCCGGCCATAGCCTACGGCCACCACGAGAAGCTCAACGGAAGCGGCTACCCGCGCAAAGTCGGGGGCGACCTGATCCCCATCCAGACCCGAATGATGACGATTGCCGACATTTTCGACGCGCTGACAGCCGCGGACAGGCCTTACAAGCGCGCCGTTCCCCTCGACAGGGCGCTGGACATTCTCACCGACGAGACCGGGTCGGGCCAACTCGATCCCGAACTGTTCCAGCTGTTCGTGGACGGTCGAGTCTTCGAGCACTCCTCAGATTGAGCGGCGCCTGAGCGCGGCGCCGCAGAGCCCGACCGCCAGCACGATCACCAGCGTTCCCACCCAATCGCCGAAGCGCGTGTAGAGCGTCCCGGCGTTCGATGTCACGAGCTCGTGCGCCGCGAACGTCTTCACGTCCAGCTCGGTGCGACGGTGCCGTCGCCCCAACGGATCCACGAACTCCGAGACGCCGCTATTGGCGGCGCGCGCAATTCCCACCCGATTCTCGATGGCACGCATCACGAGATGTGCCGCGTGCTGGTACACCGCGCTGGTACGACCGTACCAGGCGTCGTTGGTGATGTTCACCAGGAAATCGGCGCCGCGCTTCCGATAGTCGCGGGAGAGATCCTCGAACGTGGACTCGTAACAGATCAGGACGCCGAAGTCTCCCGTTGCGACTTCGAACACGTGGCCTGGAGCGCCCCAGCCGAACCCACCGAAGAAGTCCATCCCGAACCAGCCGGGATTCACAAACGGCACGCGCTCGACAATCGGGACGAGGTACTGCTTGTGATACGCAGGCTGGCCATCCATCCGGCCCAGGGAGTCGAACAGGAATGCGGCGTTGTAGTAGTCGTGAGTTCCGTCCTCGTACAGCTCGAAGTCGTGGCCACCCACCAGCTGCGGGACGCGTGTGGCCCGCGCCAGTTCCGTGATGCGCTCGCGCCACCGAGGGTGGTTGCGGAAGTACCCCGGTACTGCCGTCTCGGGCCAGACCACGAGTCGTGGCTCGCTCTCGTAGATGGCGCGCGCCGCCAGGTTGAGCAGCGCCTCCACCGTGGAGTCCTGCGCAGCGGTCTCCCACTTCTCGCGCCACCCCACGTTGGGCTGCAGTACGGCGATGCGACCGACCGAACGCAACGTCACGGAGCGCTCGCGAACAACCCCGTAAACCAGCGCCAGCATCAGTCCGACGGCGACTCCGCCGGCGATCCACGCAGCGCGCGCCCGCTCCCGCCGTCTCTGCCAGGCGAAGGCGATGGCCGTGTTCGCCAGAGCCAGGAGATAGGTGACGCCGCGCGCTCCCACCACATCAGCTATCTGCACCACGGTCGGGAAGCCGGTGAGCGAGGTGCCCAAACCCAGCCACGGGAAGCCCACCTGCGGCAGGTTGCCTATGAGCCACTCGGTAGCGGTCCACAGGATGGGAAACGCAGCGATCACACCGAGTCCCGTTCGCCGCATTATCCAGCCGGTGAGCGCGAAGGTGCAGGCGGTGAACATCCCCAGGATCAGGACGGTGACCGCGAATGCCAGCGCAGAGAGGGGCGAGAAGCGCCACAGCGCGACGACTATCCAGTACAGTACCAGACCGTTGGCCAGCAAACCGAACCAGAAGCCCTGTGCCAGCTGGCGGCGCACCGGCCGCTCATCTTCCTGCCCCGCCAGGACCAGCAGGACGGCGGGAACGAGACAGACGAACGACGGAAGGAAGAGGTGGAACGGGGGATACGCGGCG
This sequence comes from Gemmatimonadota bacterium, assembly GCA_039587315.1. Taxonomy (GTDB): domain Bacteria; phylum Gemmatimonadota; class Gemmatimonadetes; order Gemmatimonadales; family GWC2-71-9; genus WVYX01. Next base: position 61,124 of record JBDHIS010000001.1, read on the forward strand.
CACAGCAGCACGGCACCGCCGATGACGAGCTGCCAGTCACCGCGGGGCAGCGCGAGATCTCTCAAAGCGATACTTCGCTGCCTTCCGCCGCAGAGCGCTCGGCGGCCTCCATGACGCGGTGCAGCAGGAGCTGGTCGCGCAGGTCGGGCGTGGGTGCCCTGCCCCGGGCGATGTTGAGGAAGTGGGTCCACTCCTCGCGATAGGACACGCTGAAAGCGCTCTCGTGCGAAGCATCGGGGGTCACGTCGACGGGAGCACCGTGCATCTCCTTGAAGACCATCAGCGGCGGGATGCTCGCGGACCCCTCATCGCCCATCACGTCGAGTGAGAATCGCTCCTCGTGACCGATGTAGCGCCACGCCACGTCGATGAAGATCGAGTGCTCACGCGCGCACCGTATTAGGGCGCATGCGGAATCCTCCACTTCGCCGTCGCCGCGCGCACTGTACACCGCGGTCACACGCTTGGTTGCCGGGCAGCCCGAGAGCCACAGTCCCAGATCCACGAGCGGCAGCCCGAGGTCGAACATGGCGCCGCCACCCGACTGGGCCCGGTGCTCGCGCCATCCCGCTATCTGACCTGGCGGCCGGTTGATGTGCCAGCGCCCTCTGATCGCGTTCAGCCGTCCCAGCTCTCCGCCGGCCAGGAACCGCCTGATAGCCTCCACGTCGCTGCGGTAGCGGTGGTTCATCCCCACCAGCACCGCCCTGTCGGCCGCCTCGCAAATGGCCGTCACCCGCTCCACTCCCGCCGCTGACAGCGCGAGCGGGCGCTCGCACAGCACGTGCGCGCCCCGCTTCAGGGCGATCTCGACGTGAACCTCGTGCAGGTGGTTGGGAGTACACACGACGATCGCATCGGGCTCGGTGTAGCGCAGCAGGTCCTCGATGTCGTCGAACACGTTGGGGATGCCGAACCTGCCGGCCAGCGCCTGCGCCTTGGGAAGATCCGTGTCGCAGATGCCCACGACCTCCGCGTCATCGCGGCGAGAGAGAGTGACCAGGTGCGCCACCTGCGCGATAGACCCAGCGCCGACTACTCCGACTCGAACGACGGGGTTCATCCGCCGCCTCCGTATGGAATGCGATAGGTCAGCCCCATCCGGGCCGTGAGGGTCATGAGCTCGGTGGTCAGCTCGCCGCGAACGGCCGCAGTGAACATCACCGTGCGCGCGAGAAGCAGCTCGAATCCGGTGGAGGCTATGAGCCCCGCGTCCACCATGTCCAACGCGGACTCCACGAACGTGCCGTCGATGACGGGGCCGTCTCCGTCACGGAAGTGCACGGCGACGCCGAGGCCCGCATAAGGACGGATGCGGCCGTCCGGGTGAGGCACGTACTGCAGATCGAGCGAGAAGCCGAGGTCGGCCCAGGTCATCGTGCCGAGATCGACCGTAACATCGAGCGTGTCGGGCAGCACGCTCTCGATCTGCCGCTCGAACTCGGCGATCTCATCGTCATTGAAGCCGGCCTTGAAGTACGATGCTCCGAGCAGCACGCGTATCTTCGGCGCGACCAGCCCCACGTCCACCGACAGCGCACCGGTCACGCTGGTGGTCAGCCGGTTGGATGCCACGACGCCGAATTCGATACCAACGCCGCTGAGCCGCAGGCCCTCGTAGCTGAACTGCTCCAGGAAGCTCTGCGCGGCCAGCGGCGCCGGCGCCGCCACCAAGAGTGCGAGAGAGATCCTAATAGAGGCGTTCAAGGCGCGTCCCCGGGAAGTAGTTGGAAACTATCGTGCGGGCGTCCTGGCCCGCGCGAGCCCGGCCGACCGCTCCCCACTGGCAGAGGCCGACTCCATGACCCCATCCGGCGCCGGTGGCCCGCACCCGCACCACCCGACCACCGCTCTTGTCCACAGCGAGCTGGAATCCCGTGGCGCCCAATGCGCGCCCGTCCGGCTGCCTGAAAACCGAACGAAGGTCGGGTCCGAACACCGGTATCTCGCCGCGGCCGACTCCGATCCGCACCTCAGCTACCCGTCCCGAGGGTCCCGTGCGCTGCACGCGCACGTCGCTGAGCTGATCGATCGCGGCGCGCTCCACGCCGAGCACGGAAGGAACGCTCTCGCGCAGTATGCGTGTCAGCTCCTCACCATCCCACTCTACGGTCCAGCGATAGTGCGGCGAGATGTCGCAGTAGTGGCCTCCGGCGTGGGCGTCGGACACCGGCCTGAGGTACGGGAGCCGCTGACCGAAACGGAACACCTCCTCCGGAGAGGCCGTAGAGAATCCACAGGTGGAGCTGAAGAAGGCGGTGATGAGCTCGCCGTCGTACGTGACCACCAATCCGGTGGTAGACCGCAATGCCTGCCAGCCCTGCTCGCTCTCCGACGACACCCCCGCGTACGCCTGGTCCGAAACTGTGGCCCGCAAGTCGTAGCCGTTGGACGCGTACTTGCCGCGGCTCTTCAGAGCGTACGTACGGGAGACGATCGCCTGGGCCTCAAGGGCGGCTTCCTCGCCGCGGGCCCTGCGTCCCATCTCCGCATTGATCACTCCAGCCAGGTACGCTTCGGTGGAGACTTCGTTCACGGCGGTCACGCCGCCGCCAGACACGTACACCTCCACAACTCCGCGGTAGGGCTTCCCGCCGACCGTCACGAATCGTGAGCGGTCCAGGCTCACGAACGTCACCCGCTCGTAGCGCCCGCTCGCCGCCCCGCTCACCCGAATCGCGCGCCCGTCCGCGGTGAGGCGCACCTCCTCGCCGCGCGAGAGACGAAACTGCACGCTGCCACTTACCGTGGCGCCGACCGTGCCGGTGCCGCCGATCCGCGCTTCGCTGCCTCCCGCCACCAGCGCCACGCGCAGGGAGGGCTCGTCTCCCGAAGTCGTGACTCCCGAGGGCTTGGCGCACGTCGCCACCGCCGCTGCGAGAACGACGCTTCCGGCGAGCAGCGCAGCCCGCGATCCGAACCGCCCCGACCTCTGGACCAACGTCACGTTGCCGCTCTCGCCCGAAAGTCGTAGTCCACGTTGTCCTCGATCTTCACGCGCAGGAACTCGCCCGGTTTCGCCCACCCTCCCTGCTCCACGTGGGTGACGCCGTCCACGTCGTCGGCCTGCCACATCACGCGCCCAACGTGCGTCGCACCATCCCCCTCGTCGGGGTCCGAGAGCCCATCCACGAGCACGTCCGTCTCGCGTCCGACGTAGCGCGCGAGCCGGTCCTGCGAGATGGCTCGTTGCAATTCGAGCAACTCTTCCTGCCGCGCACGCTTCACGTCGTCGGGAACGTCGTCCGGGAGCTCCGACGCCCGGGTTCCCTCCTGCGGGGAGTACGTGAACACGCCGAGCCGCTCAAACTCCATCTCCTCGGCGAACTCCGTGAGGATCTCGAAGTCCTCGTCCGTCTCACCCGGAAAGCCCACGATCGTCGTCGTGCGCACGGTGACGTCGGGAACGCTGGACCGCAGCCAACCCACCTTGCGCCTGATCGTGTCCCTCCGCTCCGGCCGGCGCATACGCTCGAGCATGGAATCGGATGCGTGCTGTATCGGGATGTCGATGTACGGCACGACGCGAGACTCGCGTGCCATGAGCTCGACCAGTGGTTCGGTGAGCCCCGCGGAGTAGACGTAGAGCAGGCGATACCACGGCACTCCCGTCTCGGCGAGGAGCGCCTGCAGCAGTTCGGGCAGCTTGGGCCCCTTCGAGCCGAGGTCGCGTCCGTAGTGGCCCAGATCCTGCGCGACGAGATTGATCTCGCGCGCGCCGGCAGCCTCGAGTTGCTGCGCCTCGCGCACGAGCCGCTCCAGCGGCTCGGACTTGTGCTTGCCTCGCATCAGCGGAATCGCACAGAACGCGCACGTGTGGTCGCATCCCTCTGAGATCTTCAGGTAGCGCACGTGCGGCTGTTCGCCCAGGTACTGTCGCACGCCGGGGTGATCCGCGGCCGGATCGGCGATGAGCCCGCGCTCTGCCAGCGCAGGCACCAAGGTGTGCAGGTCGTGGAAGCCGAGCAGCATGTCGACCTCGGGCATCTCGGCCTTGAGATCGTCCTGGTAGCGCTGCACGAGGCAGCCCACGGCGACCACGGCCTTCACACTGCCGCTCTCCTTGAGCGCGGCGGCCTGGAGGATGGCGTCTATGGACTCTCGCTTCGCCGCGTCGATGAACCCGCACGTGTTCACGAGAATCACGTCGGCCCCTTCGAGCTGCTTCACGATCTCCGCGCCGTGACCGACCAGTTCACCGACGAGCCGCTCCGAGTCGACGGTAGCCTTGTCACAGCCGAGTGAGATTACGCCGAGCTTCATGGGGGGAATATATAAGACAGGGGAGCCTCGCCTAGAGACTCCCCCTCCAACTCCAACATGTCTGGCCGCAACGGTCTACGAAAGGAAGCTCTCCAGAGCCCGCGCCCGGCTCACGTGGCGCAGCCGCGCGAGAGCCTTCTCCTTGATCTGCCGGACCCGCTCCCGCGTGATCCCCATCATGGAGCCGATCTCCTCGAGCGTCATCGGCTCCTGCCCGTCGAGCCCGAAGTAGAGGCGCAGGATCTTGGCCTCACGCTCCTTCAGCGTGCTCAGCACTTCCTCGATGGAGTCAGTCAGCGCGCGCTCGAAGGTCTCCTGGTCGGGGCCCGCGTTCTGCGTGTCGGGTAGGTAGTCGAGCAGCTTGTTGTCTTCGCCGGGAGTGAGCGGCGCGTCCAGCGACAGGTGGCTCTGGGATATCGAGAGGGTCTTGGCCACCTCCTCCTGCGAGATGTCCATCCCCTCGGCAATCTCCTCCACCGTGGGCTCGCGGCCGAGCTCCTGCTGCAGGGCCGAGGACCGTTTGCCGATCCGGTGCAACGTCCCCGCACGGTTCAGCGGCACACGCACGATACGGCTCTGCTCGGCGAGAGCCTGGAGGATCGCCTGTCGGATCCACCAAACTGCGTATGAGATGAACTTGATGCCCTTGGTCTCGTCGAACTTGTGCGCGGCGCGAATGAGCCCGAGGTTGCCCTCGTTGATGAGGTCGCTGAGGCTCACACCCTGATTCTGGTACTTCTTCGCGACGGACACCACGAAACGCAGATTGCTGCGTACGAGCTTGTCGAGCGACTCCTCGTTCCCCGACTTGATCGCCTGTGCGAGCACGACCTCTTCCTCACGCGTGATCAGCGGGTATTGGCTGATCTCCCTCAGGTACTGATCGAGGGACCCCTCGTCGACCGACGTCTTACGGGTAGAGCTAAGTCGCATGCGTGCAGTCCCTCCGCTGATTCCCTGTGGAGCCTGCGTGATACGACGACGGGCGGGCGCACGTACCCTTACCCGTGAGTTGTCGAGACTGGTCGAGGTGGCGCGCCGGGGTGACGCTGCAGGGGATGCCGATGACGCCGACCGGCAGCGAAGACCGATCAACCAACGCGTGGTCGCGTACACTGCGGAAAGCGGTTCCAACTCGAACCGCAAACCCAAACTGATACTGCGGCGTGGTGATCCCCCCGAAACGCGCTTTAGAACGTTAGTCAGGCCGGGGTAGAGGCGCAACCGTCACAGACCAGCCGCGCCCCGCTGCCCATCCTTTCAGCGCCGCCAACAACTCATCGCGATCGCACTCGTGCTCGAGCGTAGCCGTAGCACACGCCACACGCTCGCCCCAGGCGAACTCGGCCCGGATGAGCTTGGCATGAGGCAGGTCGCACATGGCCCGCATGTCCAGTGCGGCGCCGCCCGAGCTGAGAATCACCGCGATCGAAGCACATCCCTCTGCCATGGAAGGAGATTAACGCCCTCCTCGCACACCACGGCAACGATTGCTTCGCGCGGCCGGGACACTTCATTGCATCCCACCATCACGGAGTCCGGTCGCTGGGCGTCAGCCCCGCTCGAGCCCGTACTTCTCGATCTTCTTGTAGAGATTGCTGCGCGGCATGTCGAGCTTGCGCGCGGTCTCACTCACGTTCCAGTTATTCTCGCTGAGCTTGGTTTCGAGGAACGCTCGCTCGGCGGCCAGCTTGAACTCCTCGAACGTCTCGTACTGGATCAGGTTGCCGACTGTGGCATCGTCGGAGACGCCGGAGAGGCGTTCCACGTCCGCCGCGGTGACTGCGTCGCCCACAGTCAGCACCAATAGACGCTCGACCGCGTTGCGCAGCTCACGCACGTTCCCGGGCCAATCGCGCGATTCCAGCGCCCGAATGGCATCGTCGTGGAACGGCTTTGGACCCACTCCGTGATCCCGTGCCAGGTCGGCCGCGAACTTAGCGATCAACAACTTCACGTCCTCACGGCGATCGCGCAGCGGCGGCACCTCGATGGGGACTACGTTGAGGCGGTAGTAGAGGTCCTCGCGGAAGCGGCCGGCCTCGATTTCCTCCTCGACCACCTTGTTGGTCGCGGCGATCACGCGCACGTCGATCGTGATCGGCTTAGTGGCACCGATGCGGGTGACCTTGCCCTCCTCCAACGCCCTGAGAACCTTGGACTGCGCGGCCGCGCTCATGTCCCCGACTTCGTCGAGAAACAGCGTGCCCCCATCGGCCTGCTCGAACTTCCCCGCCCGGTCGGCAAAGGCGCCCGTGAAGGACCCCTTCATGTGTCCGAACAGCTCGCTCTCGATGAGTTCGCTGGGGATCGCAGCGCAGTTCACCTCCACGAACGGCTGGTCGACGCGCGGCGACCCGCGGTGGATCGCCCGGGCCACCAGCTCCTTGCCGCTCCCGTTGGGACCGGTGATGAGCACCCGCGCCCCCGTCGGTGCGACCTTCTCGATCACTTCGCGCAGCCGGTCCATTGCCGCGCTATCTCCCACTATCGCGTAGCGGTCACCGAACGACTCGCGCAGCCTCTGGTTTTCCGACTCGAGGGTGGCATGCTCGAGCGCGTGGCGCAGCGTGAGCAGGATCCGGTCGGTGTCGAGCGGCTTCTCGAGGAAGTCGTACGCACCCATCTGAGTCGCTTCCACGGCCGTCTGAATGGTCCCGTGCCCCGAGATCATGACTACCTGCGAGCGCCACTCCTGTTCGCGGATCCGCTCCAGGGTCTGCAGCCCGTCGAGGCCGGCCATCTTCACGTCCAGCAGCACGAGATGCGGGCGATACTCCGTGTACGCCCTCAGCGCACCGGACCCGGAGTCGCTCGTCTTCACCTGGAAGCCCTCATCTTCGAGGATGTTGCGCAGCGCCTCCCGGATGCCCTTCTCGTCGTCCACGACCAGCACACGTTTTGCCATCAGTCCACCCGCCGATAGAAGGTCACGCCGCCGGTGCCGACGTGCACGTTGCCCACCGTTTCCGGAACCGGAATGATGAGGGCTCCGTCACTGCCCCCCGTGAGGTAGTTCACCAGTCCCGGAATCGCAGACTGTGGGAACGGAAACGGTCCGATCACGAACTCGTCGGCGCTCCAGGCCACGATGCCGGTGTCGCGCAGCGCTACCGGCCCTGCGACGTGGATCGGCTGTCTGCCCCCGAGGAACTGGGCCCACGGGCCGAGCATCTCCTGACCGGCCACATCGAGCAGGAGCTGGCCGTCGAGTGCAAAGCGGCCCTCCTCCAACGTCACCTGCAGCGAGTCGAGCGCGCGCTTGGCGACCGGGTCGAGCCGATCTTGAACGATCGACGCCATCTCGTCAGCAGTGAGGCGCACGGATGACGGACCGCCGCGGCGCGCTACTTCACGCTCCTTGCGCTCGGCCGACTCGAGCGCGCGCGGCGACGGTTTCCCCACCGTCGGCCCCTGCGGCTCAGCCGGACTGCTCTCGGCCTCACCCTGCAGCTGGGAGCGGACTGCGCGGCCTACCTGACCGCGGTACTCCCATGCCACGAACCCCACCAGCACGAACACCGTGAGGCACCCGATCGAAGCGAGCATGTTCTTGGCGCAGCCGCCCCTCATGACTCGAACTCCGCGGCGTGCCGCACCGTGTAGGTTGCACCCTCACGTGAGAGCTCGCTCTGCATCAGGTCCACGGAGCGCACCTCTACCTCGTTCGCGTACGTGAGTGGCTCGAGCGTCGACGCGAAGTCTCTCAGCTCTCCCGGGCGCGCCTGGCGCTTCACTCGTCCCAACGTGAGATGAGGGTGGAACGCCCGGCCCTCGATCGCGAAGCCCACGCGTTCCATCTCCTGCTCGAGCCGGTGCTGCAGCAGCTCGAGTGGGGGCACTCCCTCACATCCGGCCCACACGACCCGGGGCCGGCTCAACGAAGGAAACGCACCGAACCCCTCTATGGGAAGCATGAAGCTCCTCGTTCCCTGCGTCGCACCATCCAGGGCCGTGGTGATCTCCGCTTCCCGCTCACCGCCCACCTCACCGAGGAACTTGAGCGTGAGATGGATCGCCTCGGGGCCGACCCAGCGAATCGGGTAGCCCTCGCCGCGCAGGGGCTCGGCAGCCTCCCAAATGTCCTGCCGGACATCACTCGGGAGATTGACTGCCACGAACAGCCGCATGGGTCAAGTCGAGGGGGCGAGCAGTTCCAACATCGGCTCGCCGCCGTTCAGGAGGCTGCCCCTGCGATAGCCGGCGAGGTCGAGCGTGACGCGCTCGAAACCCAGCGCGTGGAGCTCGGCGGCCACGCGCACCCCGTGCCTGCGCACGCGGGGAAACTGCGACGGCAGAACCTCGATGCGCGCTTCGTCGCCGCGGTGGCGCACCCTCAGGTCACCCTCTACACCTATCGAGCGCAGCAGAGACTCGCCCTGCTCCACCTGACCCAGCCGGGCGGGCGTCACGGACAGCCCGTACATCACGCGGCTGGAGAGGCACGGCGCCGCAGGAGCATCCCAGATCGGTATGCCCAGCGAGCGGGCCTCAGCGCGAACGTCTTGCTTCGAGTAGCCGACCTCGGCGAGCGGTGAGCGGATCTCGAACTCGGTGGCTGCCTGGAGGCCAGGCCGGTGGTCTCCCAGATCGTCCGCATTGGTACCGTCCGCAACGGTCTCGATCCCGCGCTCGGAGGCCAGCCGCACGAGCTTGCTCCACAGCTCGCGCTTGCAGAAGTAGCAGCGGCTCGGCGCGTTGGCGACGTAGTCGGGATCGTCCAGCTCATCGGTGGGAACCTCTACCAGGTGCAGATCGAACTGCCGTGCGACCTCCAGAGCCTGCTCCCGCTGCGCTGCCGGGTACGAGGCGCTGAGACCCATTGCCGCCACCGCGCGTTCGCGGCCGAGTACGCGCCGCGCGACCACCGCGAGGAGCGCGGAGTCCACGCCTCCCGAGTAACCGACGAGAATAGACGGGAACGTGGCGAGCAACGCCTCGAGTTTCGACGTGGCAGGCATGGGCGAATGAATAACAGGCGGCGTTGGACTGCGGAAGGCACGCCGCCGGCGCGTCAGGGAATGGGCGCGACGACCCGCGCTGGGACGGGACTGTCCTCGCTCCCTCCGGTCCCCAGCTGACCAAACAGCCCGTACCCCCAGCAGTATGCAGCACCGGACGCAGTGACGCCGCACGTGTGCCAGGCGCCCACACTGATGGACGCGAAGACGATGTCGCCCAAGACCGCAACGGGCTCGGTTCGCACTCCGACGGTGCTGTCGCCGAGCTCTCCGAAACGGCTCAATCCCCAGCAGTAGGCCGCGCCCTCCCCGGTGAGCGCGCAGCTGTGGCCCGCCGACTCTGCGCTCACCTGCCGAAACGCGATTCCCCCGCTCACCGGCATCGGCGCGTGGCGGCTGTCGAGCGTCCCGTCGCCGAGCTGACCGCTCGTGTTCCGCCCCCAGCAATAGACCCGATCGTCGGCGGTGGTGCCGCAGGCGTGCTTGTGCCCCGCGCTCACGGCAACCAGCGACGGCGCACCCGGCACCGGCAAGGGGAACGCAGTCGCTTCGGGCGGCTCGTCGAACTCGATCCCAGGCGGCTCGAGGCCCCAGCAGAACACGGACCCGTCCGCCACGGCAGCACACGCGATCTCGAAACCCGCGCTGAGGGACGCGAGCGCGGTGAGCGTGAGCCGCTGCGGCACGAGAGCGTTCGGCAGCGAGCCCGTGCCGCCCGGAGCGGGGCCGAGCGCGGCGCCCCAGCAGTACCCCTGGTTGCCGGTCGTGATTCCGCAGCTGTGAGACTCGCCCGTGTTGATCGTCCGGAACGTGTGATTCCCCAGCGTCCTGACCGGCGCAGAGCGGTTGTCCTGCGTTCCGTCTCCCAGCTCGCCGTTGAAGTTTCCGCCCCAACAGAACACGGCGCCGTCGCGCAAGAGGCCGCAGGTGTGGTGCATGCCCGCGCTCACCGAGTCGAACAGGAAGTCGGTCCGAACCGGCGTCGGTACCGCTCGGTCGTCCGTCGTGCCATCTCCCAGCTGACCGAACTGGTTCCTGCCCCAGCAATATGCCCGTCCGGCAGTCGTCACTCCGCACGTGTGGGCCATGCCGGCCGAAATGGAGACAAGGGGAAGAGAATCCACCGGGGCGATGGAGTCGGAGCAGGTCGCGAGCAGCGAGACCAGCAATGGCGCGGTTGCAAGCCTGAGCGCGTGGTTGAGGATTGCGATTGGACGTGTAGGCATGTGTTCGCTTGTCGCGTGGCCCCTCCCAGGTCCCGGTCTTCCTACACTGGACACGCGGATTTGGTTTCGGCCGCAGGGCCGAGACACCCCCCGTGAGCTTGGTCACTTCGGCCGCGCTGCAATTGCCCAAAGATAGCCAGCCAGGCAGATGTCGGGCGGCTGACCCGCCCTCTTCACCGCCGACAGGAGACCGACCACAGATGGAGCAAGAAGCCGGCTCGACCAACGTGGCCACAGCGCCGGTCCCTGGAGGCCGTCGGACGTACCTGCTGATCCTGTCCCTGCTCGCGGGATCGTTCATGGTCTTCCAGATCGGTCTCCTTCGCGAGCTGCGGTTCCAGCTGAACACCATCTTCACGCTCGCTCCGTTCCTGTTCAGCAGCGTGCTCGCGTTCATCGGCCTCGGATCGTTGTCTGCCCGGCTGATCAAGACCGATGTACGCCGCGTGCTCCGCTGGTTGGTCTCCGCTCTGCCGCTGATTCTGCTCCCCCTGTTCACCCTGACCATTCTCATCGCGACAGTGTTCTCACCGCTACAGCCGATGACGGTGAGCGGCGACGAGTACTTGAGCTCGGTGATAGTGGCGTTCCTGCTCGCGGCCGCATTGGGCTACGGCGGCGTCTTCTTTCTCCAGGGGCTGATCTTCGCGCTCTACTTCCGCGAAGGTCGTCGCACCGGAATCCTGTCCGACGTCTATGCCACTGATCTCGCCGCCTCGGGCGCCGGAGCGCTGGCGGGCGGGGCTCTCGTGTTCGTCCTGACGCCCGTCCAGATGGTCATGGTCGCATCGGTGCTCCTGCTGGCGAATCTCTGGCTCTCCTTCAGATACCTCGGCATCCCGCTGTTGGCCGCGGTGGGGGTTAGCGCCGCGCTCGTCACGATGCTCGGCGTGGAATGGAGCGCGGGTCCCGTAGCAGGAGCGGAATCTCTTCGATGGCGGCACGAGAGCGGATTCTCCTTCGTCACGTGGAGCCCCTACCGCCGAATCGACGTCGTGGAACGCCCCAATGACCTGTGGGTCTACACGGATGGCCTGCCGTTCCAGACGTACCAGAAGGGTGAGACGGATTACCAGTTCGAACCGCGCGCGATCCCGCTGAGAATGATCCCGCCCGGCGAGGGTGGCGACCGCAGCGTCCTGGTGATCGGGGCCGGGACCGGATCGGACGTGCGCATCGCGCGCGCACTCCACGGTGACAGCCTCGACGTGGTTGCAGTCGAGATCGACGGGGGCTTCATCCGCACTTCCGAAGCCATCCCCTGGCTCTGGGAGGACTTCCGCACGGCCGAGATCGTGGTGCAGGAGGGGCGCCACTTCCTCGAGAGCGACGATGATCAATACGACATGGTGCTCTATGCCTACGTGGACCCTCAATCGGCGATCTCGAGAATAGGCCTACCGGACGCGAACTTCCTCTACACCGACGCTGGAATCCGAAGCGCGTACGAAAGGGTGAAGGAAGGCGGGTTGCTGGCGATAACGCGGGTCTACTTCGTCGAACGGGAAGAACCGTTCGTCCAGAGGCTCTGTGCTACTCTGCAGGCGGCCGGCATACCCCTCGGCGAGATCTCACTGTACCGCCATCGGCAGTCCATCCGATGGGGCTACTACGGACACCTCGGAACGGTGCACGCGTTCGCCAACAAGGGAGGCGTGCCGCCCGTGCCGGAGCATCCCAATCTGGTCCCCCTCGAGTGCACTGGTGGTGGACGGCCCACAACCGACGTCTATCCCTTCTCGCTGGTAACTCGGGTCTGGTTCGGCACCCTGGCGCGATACGTGAAGGGTCAACCGATCGCCCTGCTATTGCTCATCACCTTTGCCGTGACCCTCGGGTATCGGCTGTCCACGAGTGTGGGGCACTTGAACTTCTTCCTCATGGGGTTCGGGTCCTTCCTGGTCGAGAGCCTCGTCCTGTTCAACAGCTTCCTGCTGCTCGGCAATCCCAGTCTCAGTGCCGCGGTCGCGGTGGGGTGTTTCCTGCTCTGGAACGCAGTCGGGAGCCGCTACTCGGATCGACTACAGCAGGCCCGATGGTTCTACGTAGCCACACCGCTGCTCGTACTGCTATACGGGGCAACAGCCCTGTACCTCAATGCCCTCACGATCGCGCTGCCAATCTGGCTTCGCACCATAGCGTTCGCCGTGCACCTGTCGATAGCAGGCGTTGCGGTGGGCGCGATGTTCCCGGTGTCGCTCCGCATCTTCAAGAGCGAACGGGTGCCCAGCATGTTCTTCATCGACCTCATCGGCTGCGCCGTGGCGCCTCTCGGATTCTGGCTGGCGATGAGCTGGCTCGGTCTGTCGGCCGTCGTGGGGCTGGCCGTCGCCAGTTACGCGGCCGTTTGCGGGATTCTTCTCTACCGGCTGCGCTGAGCGTATCACGGATCGACGGCGAGTAGTGCGTTAGGCCACGGGGCGGTCCAGGCTGCGGTACTGGACCGCCTCGCTCACGTGAGCCGGCGCAATGTCGGCGCTGCCCTCCAGATCAGCGATGGTCCGCGCGATGCGCAGCACCCGGTGGTACGCCCGGGCCGAGAGCTTGAGCCTGGCGATCGCCGTCTTGAGCAGCGCTTCCGCCGCATCGCGCACGCGGCAGAAACGCTTGAGGTCGCGCGGCCCCATGTGCGCGTTTGCATACAAACCGTCGCGCCCGGAGAAGCGCTCCAGCTGGCGCCTGCGTGCCCGGTTCACGCGCTCGCGCACGAGGGCGCTCGGCTCTCCGCTGCGGTCGCACGAGAGTTCCTTGTATGGGACCGCGGGCACCTCGAGGTGAATGTCGATCCGGTCCAGCAGCGGACCGGAGAGTCGCGACAGGTAGCGCTCGATGACCAGCGGTCCGCAGGTGCAGCCGCGAACGATGTCACCGAAGTAACCGCAGGGACAGGGGTTCATGGCGGCCGCCAGCATGAAGCGCGCGGGGTAGCAGAGCGAAGAGGCGGCGCGCGAGATCGTCACGAACCCGTCTTCGAGCGGCTGCCGCAGCACCTCGAGCACGTGCCTGCGAAACTCGGGCAGCTCGTCGAGGAACAGTACGCCGCCGTGCGCGAGGCTGGCCTCCCCGGGGCGTGGGTGCGCGCCGCCGCCAATGAGGCCGCCGTCACTGATCGTGTGGTGCGGCGCCCGAAACGGCCGCGTGGTCACGAGCGACGCGCCCGGCCGCAGTAGACCCGCGACGCTGTGGATCTTGGTTGTCTCGAGCGCTTCGTCGAGCGCCATTTCGGTCAGGATCGTGGGGAGCCGGCGCGCCAGCATCGTCTTGCCGGAGCCCGGCGGGCCCACCATCAGCAGATTGTGGGCACCCGCGGCCGCCACCTCCAGTGCGCGCTTCGCGTGCTCCTGGCCGCGAATTTCGGCCAGGTCAACCTCGTCCGGTGCTTTGGCGCCGAACAGAGCCCCGCGGTCCACTGCCGATCGAGCCAGCGCACCAGCGCCACTGAAGAACCGCGCGACCTCGGCAAGTGACGCCGCGCCGAGTACATCGATACCATCGACGACGCCGGCCTCTGCGAGGTTCTGGGCCGGCACGATCACACCCTTTACGCCCTGCTTCCTTCCGGCGACGGCGATGGGAAGCGCTCCCCTCACGGGGCGCACGCCACCCTCGAGTCCCAGCTCCCCCACCACGAGGTAGTCGTCGAGGGCCGGCGCCGCGGGCTTCGCCGACGCACCGTTTGGTTGGAGTTGCTCTGTTGCGGCCAGAATGCCCAGCGCAATCGGCAGATCGAACGCCGATCCCTCCTTGCGCACGTCGGCCGGGGCGAGGTTGACCGTGATCCGCTTGAGGGGAAAATCGAACCGCGAGTTGACGACCGCCGCCCCCACCCGCTCGCGGCCCTCCTTGACTGCTCCTTGAGGAAGTCCGACCGTGCTGAACGACGGTAGACCGTTCACGATGTCGGTTTCAACGTCGACGACGTAGGCGTCGATGCCGAGGACTGCGGCAGAGCGCACGCGGGCGAGCATGCGGGATGGTAGGTACGGCTGTTCGTGGGGGCGAACCGCAAACGTGCGGCGTGGGGCGGAATCGTGGCGCTAGCGCGCAGGCGAACAGCGAACATGCCGACTTGACCCGAACGCCCACCAATCGGAGACCTTCTCCATACCGGAATGGGACGTCGGCTTGGGAGAGGTGTGCTGTCAGAATTCGTCGCGGCAGGCGAGAGCTTCCCGATGGTGTCTTGTGAGTTGGAAGTCCATCGCAAGATCGGCTACTACGTCTGGAAGGTCATCATACCGCTGGCCATGGTGGTCATGATGTCCTGGGCCGTGTTCTGGCTCGATCCCAAACAGGCGGGCCCGCAGATCGGTATCGCCGCCACCTGAATTCTGACGCTCATCGCTTACCGCTTCACGCTCGGTTTCCTGGTGCCCCGACTGTCGTACCTGACGCGCCTGGACTTCTTCATCACCGGCGCATCGCTGCTCGTGTTCGCGGCGCTGGTGGAGGCCCTGACAACCGTCAGTCTAACCGAAAGACGTCCCACCCTCGCCAGGCGGATCGATGTCACATCGCGCTGGCTCTTCCCCGCGGCCTTCGTCGCCTTGACCATCGTGTCGTTCGTTCGGTAACCCGGCGAGGGCGCGTCGGGCCCGGGAAACGATTGCGCCTAGTCCCCTACTTCCTTCTTCACCGCCTCGGCGACCTCTTCCACAGTGCCGGCCCCGGGGACGATCGCCAACACTGCCAGCTCGCGGTAATACAGGATCAGCGGCGAGGTCGACTTCCGGTACGCGTCCACCCGGTGTTTGATCGTCTTGATGGTCTCGTCGGTCCGCTCACCCTCGGGCGCACTTGCGAGCTGCCGACGGACCAGCTCCTCCTCGGGCACGTCGAACAACAGGACCGAGTTCACTCGGTCCTCACGTGCCGCCAGCATGCGGTCTACGGTCTGCGCCTGTCGATTGGTGCGAGGAAAGCCGTCCAGTACGACCCCCTGTGCGGCCTCGGACGATCCCACTTGCTGTTTGATGAGCCGGAAGATGAGCTCGTCCGGCACCATCTCCTTCCGATCCATGAAACCCTTGGCTTCGCGGCCGAGCTCCGTGTCACCCCGGACTGCGTTGCTGAGCAGATCACCTGTGGCGATCGTCAGGAGGCCGAGCCTCCGGGCGAGGATCTCCGCCTGAGTGGTCTTGCCACAGCCGGGAGGACCGAGGAGGATGATGTTCATGAATGGGTGCCCTCTAGTTGGTGCACGGTGTCAACAGAGCCATACAGTAGTCATTCCGGGCGCTCAAGTCACTACCCCGGCGACCGGCATCGGCCGGGCGCTTCCGCCGTGTTTTCGTCTTCAGAACCGCCTACTGGGCCCCCGCCTCCTTCGCCTGTGTGGACGCCACCGTAATAGTCTCCAAGCCGTGCGCGTCGGGTCCGGTCTCGGCCTTGCGCAGCCGCCACGCGAAGAAGAACCCGAGGAAACCGAGGATCGAGAAGATCCACATCCCGAGCGCATAACCGCCCGGGTTCTCCGGCCCGGCGGCCGAGTAGTCGTTGGCCCAGCCGATCATGACGTTGAAGCCGAACAGCCCGATGTTCTGAATCATCGTCATCAGGCCGTAGGCCGTGCCCAGCCGCTTCTCTTCTACGAGGTATGCCACCGACGGCCACATCACCGCCGGCACCAGCGAGAACGCGATGCCCATCATCCCCATCGGTACGCGGAGATCGACGCTGGTGTAGGCCATCATCAGGAAGACCGGTACGAGCAGCAGCGAGCCCCACATCATGAATAGAGACCGTTTGCCGACACGATCGACCATGAGGCCGAAGAGCGGCGTGAAGACCATCGCGAACAGCGTGATCAGACCCGACAGGAAGCCGGCGTACTCACGCGTCGTGTCGTGGGCGTCCTGGAAGAACTTGATCGCGAACGTCTGGAACGGGAAGATCGCCGAGTAGAATGTCACGCACAGGAGCACGACCCACACATACGCCTTGCCGAACCGGAACAGGTCCGCCCAGACGATCTTCTCCGTCTCAGCCGCCTCGCCGAGCTCGTACCGCTCTGCGGCGCGGTTCTCCATGGCCCAGTACAGCACCCCACCGACGATGCATAACGTTCCGAAGGCCACCGAGATCAGCAGGGGCCACTGCCAGTTCTCGAACGCCGGCCGCGCCAACGTGGGGGAGTTGAGTGCCAGGAACGAGCCCAGGCGCGCGATGGTGAGGTTCACGCCGAAGGCGAACGACAGCTCCCTGCCCTTGAACCACTTCGCGATAGCCGTGGTCACCGACACGATCAGCGACTCGGCGCCGAGTCCAAAGATGAGCCGGCCCGAGGCCATGACCACGAAGCTGCTCGTGGCAGCCGTGACAGCGGCCCCGACGAAGCAGAGAACACCGAACAGCAGCGTCGCTTTCTTGACGCCGATCCGGTCGATGATGATGCCGCCGACCAGAACCATGATGATGTTCGGGAAGCTGTAGATCGCGTTGAGCATCCCGATGTTCTTGTCGGAGAACCCCAGCTGGTCCCGCAGCAGGTCGGCGACGGGGCTGATCGCATCGTACACGTAGTAGTTGCCGAACATCGCCAGGCTGATCACCACCAGGACTGCCCAGCGGTAGAACGCGGGCGGCGGCGGCTTCAGGGCGGCGCCTGTTTGCGCGTTGGTCATGTGCGCTGGCCTCGCAAGCGAGCGTTGGAAGTGGATGTCGGCTGGGAAGATGTGATGCGGGCAGCGGGAACGCAAAAAGCGCGGCCCTTTGAGCCGCGCTTTCCCTCCGAAAGCGGAGTGGTTTTGCCGGGCGCGGGCCCTCCGCGCCCCAAGTGGCTACGATGCCAGGGCGAGCTCCCCTCGGACGTAGCCCATCTCCGTAGCATACGAGTACAGCTTAGTCTGTAGCGCCTGGCGGGCGCGGTGCACTCGCGACTTCACCGTCCCGAGCGGCGCCCCCACCTCACGGGCGATCGCAGCGTATGGCAGCCCGTGCATGTCGCTGAGCACCAGCGCACGCTTGTACTCGCTCGGCAGCGCATCGATGGCGCGGACGACTTCGTCGTCCACGATGCCGGCGAAGAAGTCACCCTCGGGGTCGGAATCCTGACCGTCGGTCAGGATCGCGAACGTCTCCAGGGTCTCGACGCTGATGTGATCCACCTCCCGCTTCCGCCGCCGATGCTCGTTGATGAACGTGTTGCGCAGGATCGTGGCCAGCCACGCACGCACGTTCGAGCTGGGGTCGAAGCGATGCCACGCCTTGTACGCCTTCAGCAGCGTCTCCTGAACCAAATCCTCTGCCACTGCCGGCTCGCCGCTGAGGCGCAGTCCGAAACGATACAGGAACTGGCGATGCGGGAGCGCGGCTTCCTCGAAGTCCAACGCCCCGTCGTCGGCGGGCGTCGGATCGGGCTCGGCACAGGCATACTCGCCGGTCTCGTATTCCTTGGCGAAAGCAATCATCAGTACTCCTTCAACTCTCCAAGAGGGATGCGATGAAGGGAGGCGCGTGCACGATTCGCACGCACGCATCACGCAGGCGGCGCAGCATTGCGACACCATGGGGATCCACGGTCGCCACGTCGGTGAAGTCGAGCTGCAGGCAGTGCCCTCCACTCATCTGAGCGCGGCACTCGTGTTCGAGGACGGCCACCGCCTCTCCGGAGATCCGGCCCTCGATCTTGAGCGTCACCTCGGGTGGAGCTGTCTGCGTAATTCGAAGCACGACTGGACACACCTCAGCTTTGGGACCCGCCTTTCCATAGAGCAGGGTCCGTGCCACTCCGTTGCGCACGGAGCTAGGCTAGCTAAGTAGTTGCTGTGTCTGGGATTGAGGAGCCAACCGCGAGGACGGCAACGGTCGGGGATTCACGATATTTTGCGATTTTACCACATGTCGTCAGGAATCTGGATTCCGCTCTATGCCCAGCTTCTTCATTCGTGCCTGAAGGGTAGTGGGCTTGATCCCCAGAATGCGCGCGGCACCCTTGGGACCGCTCACCCTCCAGCCGGTGTGGCCCAGCACCTTGAGGATGTGGCGCCTCTGGGCCTCGTCCAGCGGGAGCAGCTCCGCCGCACCGCCGGCCACCATCGCCTGCCCGGCCCAGTCGCCCAGCTCCAGTTCGGCGCCGCGGCTCACGATCACCGCGCGTTCGATCACGTTCTCGAGCTCACGCACGTTGCCGGGCCACGGATAGTTGATCAGCGAGTCGAGCGTTCCCTGCGGCACGCTCTCGAGCCGTTTTCCCATCCTGGAGCCGTACTTGGGGGCGAAGTAGTTCACGAGCAGGGGTATGTCCTCCTTGCGCTCGCGCAGGGCCGGCACGTGGATGGGGAAGACCTTGAGCCGGTAGTAGAGGTCGGAGCGGAACCGCCCCTCCTCGACCGCACGCTCCAGGTCCCTATTGGTTGCCGCAATCACGCGCACGTTGACCTTGATCGTCCGCGTCCCCCCTACGCGCTCGAACTCGCCCTCCTGCAGCACGCGCAGGAGCTTGACCTGCAGCTCTCCGGGCAGGTCCCCGATCTCGTCCAGGAACACCGACCCGCCATCGGCCAGCTCGAAGCGCCCCTCACGCCGCGCCACCGCACCTGTGAACGCCCCCTTCTCGTGGCCGAACAACTCACTCTCGATGAGCCCGGCCGACAGCGCGGCGCAGTTCACCTTCACCAACACGCTGTCGCGCCGGCTGCTCTCGGCGTGGATGGCCCTGGCAACCAGCTCCTTGCCGGTTCCCGTCTCTCCGGTGATCAGGACCGTAGAGTCGGTGCCCGCCACCCGCTTGATGTCGCGGAACAGCTTCTTCACCGATTTCGAGCTGCCCACGATCTCGCCGACGTTGTGCTCCTTGTCGATCTCTTCCTGCAGGTAGACCTTCTCGAGACTGAGCTTGTGGCGCACCTCTTCGGCCTTGATGCGTTCGGTGAGATCACGCGCCAGGGCCAGTACCCGCTGCCGCCCCCGCTCCTCGATGAGGCAGGCCCGGACCTCCACCGGGAACAGCGTACCGTCCTTGCGCTTGTTGTCGCCGCCCATCGTCACGGGGCCAGTCCGCGCCATCTGCTCCATCTTGCGCTTGAGTGCCTCTAGATCCAGCCACTCCGCGATCTCCCACACCCACATTCGTTGCAGCTCGCCCTGCGTGTACCCCGTCGCCTCGCACGCCTGGCGGTTGACGTCGATTATCCGGCCGTCGTCCTCCACCACGTACAGTGAGTCGGCCGCGCGGTCCACCAGGCGGCGGAAGCGCTCTTCGCTCTCGCGCAGCGCGGACTCGGCGTGCTTGCGCTCGCTGATGTCCCGGACCCACGCAACGATCCGTCCAGCGCCGTCTATCTCCACCGCCGACGCCGAGATCTCGGCCGCGATCGGCGCCTTCGCGCTCGAGAGACAGGTGAGCGAATCAGTCCAACCGTTCCCCTCGTTCATTACGCCACGCACGAACGCCTCGAACTCGGGCATCTCGTCCGGATGAATGGCGGACATCGGCAGATCGAGCAGCTCGTCTCGGGTGTACCCGAGCAGCTCGCAGGTGCGCGGGTTCACATCCAGGATCGTGTTGTGCTCCGGGTCCAGCACGAAGAGCGCGTCGTTGGAGTGCTCGAAGAACTTGCGGTGGCGCTCCTCGCTGGCGCGCAGCGCAGCCTCGGCCTTCTTGCGATCGGTGATGTCGAGGAGGTACGCCAGCGCGTGATTGATCCGCCCCAGCTCGTCGACCCGGGCGATCGCCGTGAGCAACACGTCGATCACATCGCCGTTCTTCTTCACGAACTGGAGCTCCGCCTCGCGCACCGCCCCTTCCTGCCTGAGCTGCGGCATCCCCACTTCCTCTACCCAGCGACGCGAGTCGTCCGTCACGAACTCCCAACTCCTGTGGCCGGCGACCTCATCCCACTCGTACCCCAGCACCTCCAACCAGTAGTCGTTGACGCTCACCAACTCACCGAGGCCATTGATGGAGTGCATCATGACGGGCGTGTCGTTGTACAGTGAGCGGTAACGCTCCTCACTGTCCCGCAGGGCCTCCTGGGCCCGCTGCAGCGCGCGGCGAGCCTCCATCGAGGCCTCGTATTGGGCCTCGAGAACCTGAAGCTCCGAGACCAGCTGGTCACGGCTCTTGCGCCCCGTACCGGATGGCTCGGGGGGGCGGATTATGAAGTCGCCGGTCGAGTCCTTCGGGCTCATCTCGTCGTCGCTCACAGTGGTTGGGCGGCCGGGACCGAAGCGGCCCCTCCGTAAGGGGAATCTGAGCGTTTTTCCAAAATATCGTAAGTGCCCGGCCCGCGCGGCTCGTGGTCCTGGACGCCAGCACGTCCGCTTAACTGTTTATATTGCAGAGAGTTACATGGTGTGGCCGGTGCGACAGCCGGATTCTAGACGGTGACCGGAAGCCCCCGATCGCGCGCGTACTGCAGCAGCTGGCGCAATCCACCCTTGAACGAGTAGGCCTCGTAGCCTTCCCGCTGCATCGCCTCGGCGACGTAGGCAGACTGGACACCGAACGTGCAGTACAGAACGTAGGTCCGGGCCTTGTCGAGCTTCCGGAAGTGGGCGGCGAGCTCGGACAGGTCGCGTTGCTCAGCACCCGGGTAGTGCCACGCTCTGTAGTGATGCGGCTCCCGGCAGTCGAGCACGACCGCGTCTTCCTGGATGTCGGTCGCGAAGATGTAGGGTTGGACCAGGTCCACGTCGCTGAGGATCCTGAGATCCAGCACCCTGTGTCCCGCCACGGCGCGGTCCAGCACGGAGAGGTCCATCCTGGATTCCTCGTCTCGCGCGGCGTGCGGCTTCGCGTGGGTGACGGGTTTGTCCGGTAGGATGGCGCAGTACTCCCGGATGTGCGCGCTCAGCACGGCGGTGCCGATCCGCTCGGCCAGCCGGATGATCTCCACCTTGTCGTACCCGAGCAGCGGGCGGAACACCGGCAGGGTCGCCACCTCGTCTATGGCGCGGAGGTTCCCCAGCGTCTGCGAGGAGACCTGTCCGACCGCCTCCCCCGTTATCACAGCCTCCCTGCCCCCCTGTTGCGCGATCGCCTCACCAACGCGGTACATCAGGCGCTTGAGCACCACCTGCCAATACTTGGGCTCGACCGTTCGCTTGAGCTCCTCGACCGCCTCTACGAAGTCGACGACGTGGATCTTGGGGCTGTAGCCAAAGGACCACTCGTCGGCGAGGATCTTCGCGACCGAAACCACGGCCCTCTCGTACGCCTCTCCGGCCAGGTTGCAGAACACGTAGTCCAGCGCGATCCCGCGCTTGAGCATCAGCCAGGCGGCGACCGCGGAGTCGAACCCGCCCGAAATGAGGCACACGGCGCGGCCCTCGACACCGAGGGGGAGCCCCCCCACACCGGGTACGCGCGCGCTGAACAGGAACGCCTCGTCGTCGCGCGCCTCGACGGTGACCGTGACGTCCGGGTCGTCGAGATCCACCTCGGCTTCCCGGTTGAGCGCCGCGCCAAGCTTGACCTTGATGTCGCGCGCGCTGAATGAGTGGTTCCCGGCCCGCCGCGCCTTCACCGCGTACTTCTTGCCGCGCACGCGATCCGCGTAGAGCGCCTCGCCGGCACGCACGATCTCGTCCAGGTCGGCCGGCACCCGGGCTTCGACCTCCGACACGCTGTTGACTCCGAACACGGATGCGATCCGCTCGAGCGCCGAGCGGTCCGACACCTCTATGAGGATCCGGCTCCAGCCGGCGTCCACCTTGCAGGAAGTGCCGTCCGCACGAAGGGCGTCGCGAATATTGCGGACCAGTCGCTGCTGAAAGCGGCGCCGCGTGCCGCGGGCCTTGGTGGCGATCTCGGAGCCCAGGCGCACGAGGCAGAGAACGGGCAGCTTGCTCATGAATCGAAGTTTACGGGCCAGCGGGGGTCTTTCCAAGGCGGCCGCGTAAAGCGACGCGGGGCCCCACGCTCAGGAGCTCGCCCCGAAGATCTTTGCGACCCGCTTGGCGCGGTAGTCGAAGATCCCGCTCAGCTGGCGCCGCACCAGCACGGAGTGGGCCAAGCGGCCCAGGATGCCGAGCGGGAGCCGGTACTCTACACGATCCGACACCTCCACTCCTCCCGTTGTCGGTCTGAACTCGTGGACGTGATACCAGCTCGCGTACGGTCCCACGATCATCTCATCCGCGAAGCGGAGATTCTCGTCGTACTGCGCTATCGCCGACTCCCACCGCAGCGGCAGACCGAGCCAGGCGATACGGTAGCGTATGCGGGTGCCGCGGCGCACCAACGGGTCGCTCGCCCAAACCACCCTGAACCGCAACCAAGGCGGGGTTATCTCGGCCAGGTTTCGGGGGTCCTTGAAGAACGCGAACACAGATTCGAGGTCGCTAGGCACGGTCTGCGTGCGCTCGAGAAGGAACGGAGTGGAGCTCATGCCAGGGCGGACTCCGGCCCGTTGGCGTAGCGTTGGATGTACCCCCGAACACGCAGTTTGCGCGCCGTGTTTGCGGAGCTCATGTAGCGGACCTTGCCAAACACGGGTCGCTCCGGACCCCAGGGCCGGTCGTACCGTCCCAACACCCAGAAGATTCCGGAGTACGAGTTCGGGTCTCTCCCGTCGAGCGCGTACTTGTTGTTGAGCTGCACCATGATCTGCAGCGCGTCCTCAGGCGAAGCCGACCACTCCAGGATCTTCTTCCCCCATAGCATCCGCAGGTAGTTGTGGATGCGCCCCTCGCGCAAGAGTTGGGTTTGGGCTGCGTTCCAGAGCGCGTCATGGGTGAGCGCGCCTTCGAACTGCTCCAGAGTGTAGAAGTGCTCGCGCGGGTCCGAACGGTGGGCGTCAAGAGTGAGCCGCGCCCAATCGGGCAGAGAGGCGAACTGGTCGTAGTCGGGACGGTGGGCACACATGTTGTAGCCTAGTTCGCGCCAGGTAACGAGCTGGTCCACGAACTCCGTGGCGTCCTCACGCATGCCCCATCCACCGCGGGAACCCCGCTCCTCGGGGCGCAGGTCGAACGGCGTCCACTCTTCGTGCGCTGCCACCTCCTGAACGACCTGGTGGGTGGAAAGGTGCCCGAAGTGGAAGTACGGCGAGAGCCCACTCGCGGCGCCATCGTCCAAAGCGTTCCGCCCGGCGGCATAACGGTCCAAGCCGCCCCGAAGGAACCCGCGCAGCACCTTCGCTGCTGCCGTGGCGCCGCCGCGGACTTCGGCTGCAGGCACCCCGTGGTCCAGAGGAAGGACACTCAGTGCGCCCGAATCTCCCTCCAAGAGTCCTGCCGCGGCCGGCTGCCACCGCTTCACCACTTCCTCGGGCAGCGTGCGGAGCCGCGGCAAATCCAGCCCCAGGAGCGGATGCGGGTCGGGCGCCTGCGCCAGGTGCTGTCCCAACTCGCGATGCAGGAAGCGACGGAAGGCGTAGGCGGTTCCATATGCCCTGTCGGTGCCCCGAAGCGGCATCGTCCCGTTCGAGTCGACCTGCTCGAGCCGCGCCGGGAAACCCCTGGACAGGCCCGCTACCAGCGCCGGCAGGAAGAAAGCGGGGAACTCGTCGGTAATGACCGCGCACGCTTGTTTCGCCAGCTCGCGCAGCAGACCCGCTCCCGCCTTCGGCGCCGGCTCGACGTAGGGGTAGTACGCAACTCCGGCGTCCGCTGCCTCGCGAGCGTTGTCCAGCATTCCCTGCATCACGAAGGCGTGATGGCGATCGGATGCCCAGGGGTAGTCCGCATCGAGTGGCTCGAGAATCAGTAGCGGTCGCGCCAGCTCTGCAGCCAGCTCGGCAGCCCGCTGGACGGCGTAATTCCACTGCAGGCGGCGTGCGGCAACCATCCAGTACAGCACGAAGCTGCCGTCGGGCCGCACGGGCCTGTCATTTGCCAGGTGGATTCGGAGAGCCGGTACCATGTGATTCTCTCCCGGGGTGGTGCCGCCAGGGCCCGTCTGGACCCCGTCGAAGATGAGTGAGGGGAGGTCGCGCGGGCGCGTGCCTCCCCTCGATTTACCGGCCTCGCATCGTCCGTACAAACGGCCGGGTTCGGCAGCGGACCTCCCGCCCGCTACCTAATGCGCCTGCCCCTCCCTACATCTCGGGCAGAATCACCGTGTCGATTACGTGGATAACCCCGTTCGATGCCTCCACGTCAGCCGTCACGACCTTGGCATCGTTCACATATACCGAGCCGTAGCGTACCTTGATCCGAACGTCCTGACCGTTCAGAGTCGTGGCCTTGTTGAGCTTGACCACATCGGACGCCATTACGCGGCCCGACACCACGTGATAGGTGAGGATGGCGGCCAACTTCTCCTTGTCGGCCAGCAGCGCCTCGACGGTGCCCTCAGGCAACTTAGCGAACGCCTCGTCGGTCGGCGCGAACACTGTGAACGGCCCCTCTCCCTTCAGGACATCCACGAGACCTGCCGCCTCGAGTGCGGCGGCGAGCGTGTTGAACGAGCCGGCGCTCGCTGCGACTTCGACGATGTCGTTCGACCCGGGGCGCGGCTGGCTGTCGTCGGCCATCTGCGCCGGGGCACTACCGGCTACCGCGAGGAGTGCGGCAACAAGTGCGATCGTGCGATTCTTCATGGTGTTTCCTCCTTGGACGGAATTGGTCCATCAATTGAAGCCGGCATCAGCACCGGTGTTACTGTGTCCAACCAACGTCCAAGAATATCGCCTGTCAGGTCGCCATTGTCAAGGGTTTGTATAAGTCTAAGGCTTGACAACACTTAGACAGCGCCGTATCCTATGGCCCATGACCGAAGACGACAAGTACGTCGAGCCGTGGCATCCGATTAGGGTGGCGGCGCTCCGAACGGGCCTGACACCTGACGTGTTGAGGGTCTGGGAGCGCCGCTACGAGGTCGTGGCCCCACGGCGCAGCGAAGGCGGGCAGCGGCTGTACTGCGACTCCGACATCGAGCGGCTGACGCTGCTGCGGCGCGTAACTGAGGCTGGTCGCTCGATCAGCCAGGTCGCAGGGTTGGGCACCGAGGAGCTGGCCGCCCTGCTGCGCGCTGACGAAGAGGCCCGAGCGGAGGCCGTGCCGGGCACGGCGCACGAGCCGGCCGCCGCAGTGGCGAAGGGGTACCTCAAGTCGGCTACGGCGGCGGTTGAGGCCTTGGAGTCGAGGCGTCTCCAGGTCGTACTCGGCCAGGCCGCGCTCGGTCTCGGCTCGGAGCAGTTCGTGGACTTGGTTCTCGCCCCGCTGCTGCGCGCGATAGGCGAGAGCTGGCACGCGGGGGCGATTACGCCCGCCCACGAACACGCAGCCACGGAAGTAGTGCGGCGCGTCCTCGAATGGATGGCGGGGGCCTTCGAGGCACCGATCGACGCGCCGCGCATGATCGTCACGACACCGGCCGGCGATCAGCACGAGCTGGGCGCACTGCTGGTGGGCGTGGTGGCAGCCACCGAGGGGTGGCGTGTGAGCCAGCTCGGCCCGGACCTCCCGGCCGCCGCTGTCGCGGCTGCAGCGCTACAGACGGGCGCCAGCGTCGTGGCCATCAGCGCCGTCTACAGACCTGCGAGCGACGGACTCCTCGAGCACCTGGCCGCAGTAAGAAGCGAGCTCCCGGACCGGATCGAACTCGTGGTGGGCGGCGCGGCGACCGCGGCGCTGGAACAGCGGATCGCGGCCGTTGGAGCCCGGCAGTTGCCGACCCTCGTCGATCTGCGGGACTTCCTCAGGTCGCTCGGGGCGACCCCGGGGGCTCCGGCCTAGCCCACCGAAGCGCGCTAGAGGTCGCGTGGGCCCCGCACCGTCGAGCGGACGGAGATCTCTTCCTCTTCCCGCTCCGGCGTGTGATCCTCGCCAGGATTGATGAAGCGGTTGTGCTCGAGGCGGTATTGCTTGTCGTGCAACTGCCGATAGCGGCCCCGCTTGGCAAGCAGCTCGTCGTGAGTGCCGCGCTCCACGATCTCCCCGCCCTCCAACACCAGGATCTGGTCGGCGCTGTAGATCGTGGAGAGCCGATGCGCGATCACGAAGGTAGTGCGGCCCTGCCTGAGGGTGTGCAGCCCGTCCTGGATCTTGGCCTCGCTCTCGCTGTCCAGGCTCGACGTCGCCTCGTCCAGGATCAGGATCCTGGGGTCGGCGAGGACCGCGCGCGCGATGGCGATGCGTTGGCGCTGACCTCCTGACAGCTTCACGCCGCGCTCGCCTACGATGGTCTCATAGCCGTCCTCGAACTCCTCGATGAACTCGTCCGCATGCGCTATGCCGGCGGCGTCCCGGATCTGGTCCATCGATGCGTGGGGATGTGAGAAGCTGATGTTCTCGGCGATCGTGCCGTCGAACAGGAAGTTCTCCTGTAGAACCACGCCCAGCAGGCCGCGGTAGTCACGCAGACGAACGTCGTCGAGGTCCCTCCCATCCAGCGTCACGGTGCCCGACAGCGGATGGTTGAACGCCATCACCAATGAGATGAGTGTGCTCTTGCCCGACCCGCTGGAGCCCACCAACGCGGTAGTGGAACCTGCGGGGGCAGTGAACGAGACGTTCTTGAGAACGAGCACGCCGGGGTTGTACTCGAAGCTCACGTCGTCGAACGCGATCTCGCCCGAGACGTCCCCCAGCTCCGCACGGTCAGCGTCCTCGTCCTCCTCGGTCGCCATCTGGCGGATCTCGCGGATTCGGTCGAGGCCCGCGAACGCCTCGCTGATCTGCGTGCCGATCTCGGCGATGCTGATGAGCGGCATGGCCACGAGACCCGTGAAGAAGATGAACATCACGAAGTCGCCGAGGGTCATCGTGCCTGCGAGAATCGCGCGCCCGCCGACGACAATCATCAACACGCTTATCATGCCCATGATGATCGTGGCGAACGCACCGATGGCCGAGATCCCGGTCACGGCCTTCGCGACGCGCCGGAACAGACGGTGCGCCCCACGGGCGAACACCAGCGCCTCACCTCGCTCCGCCACGTAGGCTTTGACCACGCGGGCGCCGCCCAACGACTCGGCCAGCCGCCCCGTCACCTCGGCGTTGATCTTGCCCCGGTCCCGGAAGATCGGACGCAGCCGGTTGAACGCGAACGCCATGCCGGTGCCGAACACGGAGAGGATGAGAAGGATCGCCGCCGTGAGCTTCCAGTTGAGCATGAACAAGACCACGAGCCCGACCGCGGCCGTCACGAGGCCGCCGGTAAGGCGCACGAGACCCGTGCCGACCAGATTCCTGATTCCCTCGGCGTCGGTCATGATGCGGGAGATGAGGACGCCTGTCTTGGTGGAGTCGAAGTAGCTGACGGGGAGCCGGCTCACGTGCGCCTGCACGGCCTTGCGCATGTCCGTGATGGCGCGCTGGGCCATCACGCCGAGAACCTGCGACAGTGCGAAGGAAGTGCCGGCCTGCACCAGCGTCGCAGCCCCGACGGCGGCGGCCAAGGGAAGCAACAGTTGGGCGTCGGACTCCCCGATCACCCGGTCGATTAGGAACTTGGACGATCCGGGCAGCACCAGGCCCGCGAGTCGGTTCACGATCATCAGCGCCGCGCCCAGCGCTATGCGCTTGCGGCGGGCCCAAATGATCTCGCGAGCCTCGCGCCAGACTACGCTGGCCTCGAGTTTCTTCCTCTTGGTCTCTTTGTCTTTGGACACGATCCTGTAGTAACCCTACGCGAGTGATGCGCGTCAAGGCCGCCCCTAACGCACCTCCGTCCCCGCTCGTAGTTTCTCGCATGGCCTACGCCCTCATGACGAGCGGGGGCAAGGACTCCATGCTTGCGCTCGACCGCGCGCGCCAGGAAGGCCTGGACGTCCGCACCCTCGCCACGATTTACGAAGGCTCGACCGGTCGCATCCGTTTCCACGGCGTGCGCCACGAGCTGATCGCCGCACAGGCCGAGGCCCTCGGCCTCGAATACGTGGCGGCGGCCACGTCTCCACACCCGTTCGAGCCGGTCTTCGAGCGGATGCTGCGCGACCTCAAGGACCGCGACATCGAAGGAGTGGTTTTCGGAAACGTCCACCTCGCCGACGTGCGGGAGTGGTACGAGGAGCGTGTGAAGGCCGCCGGGCTCGAGCACGTCGAGCCGTTGTGGGGTGGACCGGGAATCGAGGTCGCGTGGGGGGTCGTCGAACGCGGCCATCGCGCGGTAGTAGTGAGCGTGGACCTCGCGCAGCGCGCCGTTCCTTTTCTCGGGCGCGAGTTCGATGCAGACCTGGTGACCGAGATCGGTACGATGGAGGGAATCGATCCGTGTGGCGAGCGCGGCGAGTATCACACCTTCGTGTTCGACGGACCCGACTTCAGCCACGCGGTGGAGTTCACTCGCGGAGAGACGGTGGAGATCGACGGGCACCGCTTCCTCGATCTCCTGCCCGCCGGCGCCTAGCCGGCTGGCGCAGCGTTATAGAGCGCGCGCCTCCATTTCATCCAGCACTGCCACGAATTCGCCACCGAAGTAGTACTCCAGATCCTCCCGCCCGCCCCGGTACACCGTGGGGCCACCGCCCAGGCATATCAGATCCCCGTCGTCCACCTCGTCGGCCACGCACACGGTGTCGTCGTAGAAAGTGAGCGGGAACATGCAGTCGACCATCGACTTGAACTCGCGGAAGTCGAGCCCTTCGTCGAGACAGAAGGTGTGCAACATGCAGCCACGCCCATTGGGATTGATGAAGACGCAGCGACCGCCAATTACCCGGGTTCGACGCGAACCTCCCCCCGGCACCTCGGGGTCGATTTCGAGCCCCTTGGTGAACCAGCGCTCGCGAGACACCCCAGTGTAGGACTCGAGTGCATCCGCATGCTGCATGATGCGGTCGAGATGATACAGGTCCACGTCCACGCCGTACTGGCAGCACTCGTCGTAGCAGAAGTCACAGGCGAGGCAGTACGTGTAGTACGTGCGCCGGAAGATGTCGGTATCGATGTGCGAGATGACCGGAACGCCGTACCTGGCGCTGAAGCTCCGCGGGAGCGGAACCACACCGGTGAGTCGCGAAAGTGGCTGAGTACCCATGGCGGTGCAATGTAACCACTGGCCCTGTGGTACCCGCAAGCGGGTAGCGCTCCTGTGAGCGAGGCAAGCATGGCCCCGTTCGGGGTGTAGATTATCTGGAGTGGCCGTTCAAGCCACGGCGAGAGGAGCGCTATGGCCAAGCGGCAAACCGCTGCACGACACAAGTCCAAGCTGGTGACGGTGAGCAACCGCTTGCCGGTCACCTTGAGACGGGGAACGCTCGGCAGCGAACGCGTGCGATCGACCGGCGGGCTCGTCGCGGCGTTCGGCCCGCTGCTCGAGGAGCGTGGCGGCCTCTGGGTAGGGTGGCCCGGCACCGAGTTGCGTGCCGGCGAGACTCTCTCAGAGCCCGGAGACCCCTACCAGATCGAGCCGGTCCACATCCCACGCGGTGAGGTAAGAGGTTACTACCACGGCTTCTCCAACCGAGCCCTGTGGCCTTTGTTCCACACCATGCCGGTGCGCGCCAGCTTCAAGTCGAGCGAGTGGGAAACATACGAGCGCGTAAACGATCGCTTCGCCGAGGCCACCGCGGCATCGCTCGAACCGGGCGACTCCGTCCTCGTGAACGACTACCAGTTGATGCTTACGCCGGCACGGCTCCGCCGCCTGGCGCCCGAGGCAGCCATCGGGTTCTTCCTGCACATCCCGTTCCCGCCCTACGACGTGTTCCGGGTCCTGCCGTGGGCGCGTCCACTGCTGCGGGGAATCCTGGCCTGCGACTTGGTCGGGTTCCACGTGCCTGGGTACGTCCGGAACTTCCTCGACTGCGTGCACCGGCTGCTCGGCGACAAGGTGGACATGCGGCGCGGCCTCGCGCAGCACGGCCACCGAACGGTGCGCGCCGTAGCACTGCCTCTCGGCATCGACTTTCCGCGCTACGAGGACCAAGCCCGCAGCGCACCCAGCTCAGGCTCCCCGGAGAACCAGCGTGTGATTCTCGGGGTGGACCGCCTCGACTACACGAAGGGCATACCCGAGCGCCTGCGGGCCTTCGGCCGGCTCCTCGAGCTGCACCCGGAGCATCGGCATCGCACCACGCTGATCCAGCTTGCCGTGCCGAGCCGATCCGAGGTGACCGAGTACCGCTCGCTCAAGCGCGAGATCGACGAGCTGGTCGGACAGATCAACGGGCGTTACGGATCGGCCAGCTGGACCCCCATCCGTTACCTCTATCGCACGGTGCCGCCCGAGCGCCTGGCGGCGCTCTACCGCGACGCCGACGTGGCTCTGGTGACACCGCTCAGGGACGGCATGAACCTCGTCGCGAAGGAGTTCGTAGCGTGCCAGGTAGGCGACCCGGGGGTCCTGGTGCTGTCGCACATGGCGGGTGCTGCGGAGACGATGGCCGAGGCTCTGCTCGCCAACCCGTACGACATTGGTGATACGGCGGCGAAGCTGCACACTGCGCTCACCATGCCGCTCCCCGAGCGCCACACCCGGATGCAGGCGCTGCGGCAGCGCGAGGCCGATCACGACGTGCACGCCTGGGCGCACAAGCTGATGCAGCGCCTGGCTACGGCGGCGAAGCAGAATCGGAAGGCGGAGGGGAGCTGATGCGGCGACTCGGTTTCTCAGGTGAGGTGGTTCAATCGATGCGCAGAACTTTGGGCGTTTCGCTGGTGCTCGCGCTCGCAGCGTGCGGCCTCGAGCGGGCGGGGCCGGAGCGGGATGCCACCGCGCAGCGCGGCGTGCTCCTCGAGGAGATCACGTGGGTGGAGGCGGAGGCCGTGCTCACCGACTCCGCGGTGGTCGTGATCGCGCTGGGCGCTGCGGCCAAGGAGCACGGTCCGCACCTGCTCCTGAGCAACGACTGGATCATGGCCGAGTACCTCAAGGAGCGGGTACTGGAGGCGGCGGACGTTGTCGTGGCGCCCACCCTCCCCTACCACTACTACCCGGCGTTCTTCGAGTACCCGGGCTCCACCTCGCTGCGCGTGAGCACGGCCCGCGACCTCGTGGTCGACATCGTTCGAACACTTGCGGCGTACGGCCCCCGCCGATTCTACGTGCTCAACACCGGCGTCTCGACCCTGCGCGCGCTGAGGCCCGCCGCCGACACACTCGCGGTAGACGGCATCCTGCTCCGCTACACGAACATCCTCGAGGTGGCTGCGGCAGTGGAACAGGAGGTCGCCCAGGAGGAGGGCGGGACGCACGCCGAGGAGATCGAGACCTCGATGATGCTGTACATCGCCCCCTGGTCCGTGGACATGAGCAAGGCGGCCAAGGACTATCACCCCGCTGAGCGTGGACCGCTACGGCGGGACTCGACGCGCCCCGGCATCTACTCCGCGACCGGCATCTACGGCGACGCGACGCTGGCCACCCGCGAGAAGGGCCGCCGCGTGGTGGAGGCAACCGTGGAGGGGATTCTGCGGGACGTAGAGCGGCTGCGGGGGAGCGCGGTGCCAGCGGCGCGGTCGGACAGCACGTAGGGGGTGGACAGGGCATCCCGGCACGAGAAAGGGCGGGGCCGATTGGCCCCGCCCTCCGCGTATGCGGCAGTACCTCGTGCTAGTCGTTCGGCCAGCTACCCCAGATGCTGCAGTGGCCACCGTTGTCGGTGCCGAGCAGGGAGCGCGTCTGACCCAAGATGAAGGGGTTCATTACCGCCGCCGGGGCACGCTTCAGGCTACCATCGTTCTTGATGAAGATGTTCCCGAAGTGTGCCTGGCTGAGGCCGTGCCCTACCTCATGCAGCGCAACCGCCTCGACGTCAAAGTCGGTCACGCCGTCATCGGCCCAGCTGAAGCTGGGGTCGTAGTAGATCTCCCGGAACGCGGCGTCGAGCTTGCCGTTGTTGTCCACGTCCGTGAAGTTCCCGCTGCCGTCGATGAAGCCAAAGGTGAACGTGGCACCGAGAATGCCGCCCCCGAAGTTTATGTCACGCCAGCCGGCGTGCTGCACGTCCGCGAACACGAACGGGCTGCCGCCCAGGCCGAAGATGAAAGCGATGACTCCGATGTCGATGCCGAAGTCCGGATTCCTGAGCAGCGGCAGACTCGAACACTGCTGCGCGTCCCAGGTGCCCATCGCCCGCACGATCGCCGCATCGGTCTGCGCGGCAGTGAGCCCGCCAAACGGGGGCACCGCATCGCCCGTCTGGTCGATCGCGTAGGTGATGTCGTCCATTGGCCCACCGGCTGGTCCGCTCCACCCCCGTCGCCCATCGAACGGAACGAAGTCAAAACCTAACTGCTTGTTGCCCACGTTCTTGGAGATCACCGTCGCTCCTGCCTGATCGCCTGCGCCGGTGACGTATTCGGCCATGGCCACCCGATAGTCGGCGCCCTCCGCGGCGAGCCCCGCGTTCACCGCGTCCATCGTGGCCAGGATGGCCGCGGCGGCGTCCCCGCCGCCCGACTTCCCGAGCGCTGGGGCGAGGCCGTCATCGGTAGCCGCCTCCGGCGACGTCCCCGACTCCTGACATGCGGTGATAGTGAGTGCCGCCGCCACGGCGGCGACCGGAATAAATCGGCGCACATTCGTCATACGTGCCTCCTGGGAGGGGGTGTGAATCGTGGGACACAATTCCGAGTTGGTTAATTCCACATATCCCGGAGTACACACCCTGTCAAGTGAGTCACTCCCCTACCGGTCCCCCACCGCCCGAGGGTATTCTCAGCGGAGACAATGCTGCAGCCGGCACACGAGTACTACGCGGTCCTGCAACGGGACTACGCCACGAGAATCCGCCAACTCGTTCCCAGGTACGACGAGCTGGTGCGGTGCATCGTGGCTGCCTTGTGCGAGCGCTCACCCACCACGGTTCTAGACATCGGAGCGGGCGACGGCAGCCTATCGCGGGTGGTGCTCGAGGCGCTGCCCGACGCGCGGCTCACTGCGGTGGACGCATCCCCCGACATGGCTGCCGAGGCTGCACGCCAACTCGAGCCGTTTCGCGACCGCGCAACGGTCGTTCGGACGGACATTCTGCAGCTCGAGCCCCCGGAGCCATTCGATGCGGTGTTCTCGAACCTCGTGCTGCACAACATCCCGTTTCCGGAGAAGCGGCAGCTACTCGCCACGATCGCCGGTTGGCTGGGAGGCGAAGGCCTCTTTCTGTGGGGCGACCTGATCCGGCATCCCGACCCGGTCGTGCAGCAACAGCTCGTGAGCGAGCGGCGGGCCTTTGCGCTGTCCGAGGGGTGCCCAGAGGACATCGTGGAGTGGAACTTCCACAAGGAAGCCGGAGACGACTATCCGTTCACCACGGTGAAGGCAGCTGAAGCTCTGAAGCGCGCAGGCTTCGGCGCCGTACGCTTGGTGTGGGAGCATGATACGTTTGCGCTGTTTCTCGCCGAGGGCACTTGATGTTCGATCTTCACATGACTCCGGAGGAGTTTCGCCGCGCGGGTCACGCGGCGGTGGACTGGGTGGCGCGGTACATGGAGGAGGTCGAGCGCTATCCGGTACTCTCGCAGGTAGTGCCCGGCGAGATTCGCGGCAAGCTGCCCGACCGGCCGCCCGAGAAGGGAGAGCCGTTCGAGGCCGTGCTGCGCGACCTGGACGAGATCATCATGCCGGGCATCACGCACTGGCAGTCACCCAGCTTTTTCGCCTACTTCTCGGGCAACGCGTCGGGCCCCTCAATGTTGGGTGACCTCGTGTCGTCCGGGCTCGGCGTGCAGGGAATGCTGTGGGCGACGAGCCCGGCGTGCACCGAACTCGAGACCCACGTGCTGGACTGGCTCGTGGACATGCTCGCCCTGCCGGAACGCTTCAAGTCCACCACTCAGGGTGGCGGCGTCATTCAGGACACCGGATCCAGCTCCTCCCTCTGTGCGCTGCTGGCTGCTCGCGAGCGCGCCACCGGTTACGAGACCAACCAGCGAGGCATAGACAGACAGTTGGTCGCCTATGCGTCGTCACACGCGCACTCCTCCATCGAGAAGAACGCCCGGGTCGTGGGGATAGGACGGGACAACCTGCGGCTCATAGACGTGGACGAGTCGTACGCGATGTTACCGGATGCGCTGCAGCGCGCCGTCGAGGAGGACCTGGCGGCCGATCGCAGCCCGTTCTTCGTGGCCGCCACGGTGGGGACTACGTCATCCCACGCGATCGACCCGGTTCGCCCGATAGCCGAGATCTGCGAGCGGCACGGGTTGTGGCTGCACGTCGACGCGGCCCACATCGGCACCGCCGCGCTATGTCCGGAGTTCCGCTGGATCCACGACGGGCTCGAGCTGGCCGACAGCTACGTGTTCAACCCTCACAAGTGGATGCTCACGAACCTGGACTGCAGCGCGTTCTACGTGGCCGACAGGGAGTCGCTCATCCGGTCGCTCACGATCATGCCCGAGTACCTGAGGACTGCGGCGTCCGAGTCGGGAAAGGTGTTCGACTACCGTGACTGGCACATCCCGCTCGGGCGGCGCTTCCGCTCGCTCAAGCTGTGGTTCGTGATCCGGCACTACGGAGTGGAGGGACTGCAGCGCTACATCCGCGAGCACGTGAAGCTGGCGCAGGAGTTCCGCTCGTGGGTGGCCGAGGACGACCGCTTCGAGCTTTCCGCCCCGGCTCCCCTGAGCCTGGTGTGTTTCCGGCTGAAGGGAAAGGACGAGGCCAATCAGCGACTGATGGACGCGCTCAACGATTCGGGAGAGCTGTATATCACCCACACGAAGCTGAGCGGGCGGCTGGTGCTGCGGCTGGCAGTTGACGCCCCGTACACGCAGCGCAGCCACGTTGAGCGCGCCTGGAGTCTGATTCGAGAGTCAGCCGACGCCATCGAGCGCGGTTGAGCCGTGGACCGCAAGCAGCACTGGAGCGACGCGTACACCAAGCGAGGACCCGACCGCTTGAGCTGGTACCAGCTGCGGCCCGCGCTCTCGCTGGAGCTCATCGAGAAGGCCGGCATGGATCCAAAGGCGGGCGCGATCGACGTGGGTGGCGGCGCGTCCTCGTTGGTGGACGAGCTGCTCGAGCGGGGCTTCGAGAATCTGGCGGTGCTCGACGTGGCAGGCCTTGCACTGGAGCTGGCGCAGGCCCGCCTGGGCGACCGCGCCGACCGGGTGGAGTGGATCGAGGCCGACGTCACCCAGTTCGAGCCGCAGCACCATTGGGGCCTGTGGCACGACCGCGCGGTGTTTCACTTCCTCACCGAGGCGAGCGATCGAAAGGCGTACCTGCGAGCGCTCGAGGCTGCAGTCGCTCCCGGCGGATTCGCCGTCATCTCGGCCTTCAGCCTCGCCGGGCCGAAGCGCTGCAGCGGCCTGGGCGTCGTGCGCTACAGCCCGGAAACACTGGCTCAGGAGCTGGGGCCGGGCTTCGAGTCGATCGAGGCGCGCGACGAGGTTCACGTTACCCCTACGGGTGGGGAGCAGTCTTTCACGTATTGTCTGCTCCGTCGGGTGTAGCGGTCTCGGACCCGTGGCAGCGGCTGCCAGCGAAGGCTGTAGTATTCCCGAGTGCGCTATTCGGGAACCAACAACCGGCCCCGCGCGTAACCCAACAGACCACCGCGGCCAAGTGGCTGCCGGCATACCCCTTCTCAGAGGACCGAAAATGATGACCTCCCGCTTCATGACCGCACTGGGCCGCCTGTGCCTGGTCACCGCGTTGGCGGCAGCTGTGCTCCCGCGCAGCGCCGCCGCCCAGTACGACGCCGAGCCGTACGCAATCGGCGAAATGCACACCATCACGTCCACCGTGCTGGGCGAGGAGCGGAGGCTCATCGTGGGCCTGCCGCAGGGCTACGAGGGTGGCAGCCAGCACTACCCCGTCATGTACCTGCTGGACGGCGGAGGGCACTTCCACCACACCACGGGCATCACGCAGTTCCTCGCGAACCAGGGCCGCATGCCGCAGATGATCGTGGTTGCCATACCCAACACGAATCGCACG
The DNA here is from genome assembly GCA_039587315.1 of Gemmatimonadota bacterium. GTDB lineage: Bacteria > Gemmatimonadota > Gemmatimonadetes > Gemmatimonadales > GWC2-71-9 > WVYX01. The sequence goes on from JBDHIS010000001.1 coordinate 97,294, forward strand.
CGGGATCTCACGCCGGCGCCGGGCGAGGACTCCGAGCGGTTTCCGACGGCGGGCGGGGCAGACGACTTCCTGAGCTTCATCGCGGACGAGCTGATGCCCTGGGTGAATGACAACTTCAGGACGGCGGACTATTCGGTTCTCGTGGGCCACTCGTTCGGGGGACTGTTCGCGAACTACGCTCTACTCACACGGCCCGAGGCGTTCAACGCCTACGTCTCCATCAGCCCGTCGCTGTGGTGGAACGACCGCTCCCTCGTGGAAGAGGCTCGCAATACGGTGGAACAGCAGCCCTGGTCGGGCCGCTACCTCTACATGACGATGGGCGACGAGGGCGGCGACATGCTTCCGGCCGCTGCGGCTTTCACCTCGGTCCTCAAGGCGTCGCCGCCCGAGGGGTTCGCCTGGGAATTCGTCTGGATGAACGACGAAGACCATGGCTCGATTCCCCACAAGACAACGTATGATGCTCTGGAATGGGTGTTCGCCGACTTCCGTGTGCCGCGCAACCTCACTGTCATGGGCGTGGACGGGTTGCAGCAGCACTTCGCCATGGTCTCGGAGAAGTACTTCGACGTCGACGTGCCCGAGAACCTCATCAACCAACTCGGCTACCAGTATTTGGGTCAGGGCGATACCGAGCGCGCCATCGAGGCGTTCGAGCTGAACGTCGAGATGTACCCGCAGTCAGCGAACGTGTACGACAGCCTGGGCGACGCCTACGACGCGGCCGGCCAGGACCAGATTGCGATGGAGAACTACGAGAGGGCCTACCGCATGGCCGAGAGAACGAACCATCAGTCCCTGGCCATCTACAAGGCCAACTACGACAGGATGACGCAGAAGCTGGCCCAACAGTAGCCGGCGGGGGAACGACTGTCGTGAAATGGGTGCTTCTGATACACATCCTGGGCGCCACGATCTGGACCGGCGGCCACCTGGTGCTTGCGCTGACGGTGCTCCCGCGCGCGTTGCGCGCGCGGGACCCCAGCGTCATCCAGGAGTTCGAGGCCGGCTACGAGCGGCTCGGAATGCCCGCCTTGCTGGTCCAGATAGTGACGGGCCTATGGCTCGCCTACCAATACCTGCCGAGCCCCGCCGCCTGGTTCGGGTTCGGCTCGCCCGTCGCGGTCCACATCTTCATCAAGCTCGCGCTCTTGGCGCTCACTTTGGCGCTCGCCGTCCACGCCCGACTCAGGGTGATTCCCAAGCTGGACGCCGATCGCCTCACGGTGCTCGCCTACCACATCGTGCCGGTGACAATCCTCTCCGTATTGTTCGTTGTCGTCGGGTCCGGTTTCCGGTTCGGGGGCTGGTAGCTCGGCCATTTGCCTGCCGCGTGACGGCAGGATAAACTCCGCCGGGCCGGGGTGTGCGGGCTGGGACGACGGGCGCGCGACTCCTCGCTTCGATTCTCTCTCGATGAGCAACTACTCGATGTCCGGAAGGTGGCTCGCCGTCCCTCGCGCCCTGTTGCTGGGCGCTCTCCTGCTCCCGCCGAGCGGCCTCGCGGCGCAGGAGACCTCGCGCTTCCTGCCATCCCGCGAGTACCTACCGCTGCTGCTCGCCGACCCGCGCCAGCCCACGATCGCCGCGAAGCTCGTGTACGCAACGGACAGTCCCACTCAGTTCGGCTCGATCGTAGAGGGGGAAGCCGCGTTCGGCGCGTCCGTGCCGCTCTACCGGCTGGCCGGCAGCGGTATCGAGAACGCGCTCGTTCTGGGTATCGAGGGCGGTGTGTTCGCCCGCTTCAACATGGAGACCAGAGAGAAGGACCTCATCACGACCGACTGGGTCTTCGCGGTCCCCCTCGTACTGCACCGCGGCGGGAGCTGGGTGCGCCTGCGCTACTATCATACGAGCGCGCACCTGGGCGACGAGTACATGACGCGGTTTGATACCACGCGCGTCGTGTACGCGCGGGACGCCCTAGAGTTGCTCGGATCGTGGCAAGCGCGGCCGTGGCTCGACATCTATGGAGGAGGCGGCTGGGCCTTCAAGCCGGACCCGCCGGAACACGACCCGTTCACGCTGCGGGCGGGGCTCCAGGCCGTGGCCCTGAAGGGCAGGACCGTGCGACCCTACGGCGCCGCCGACGTACTGTGGGACCAACAGAACGACTGGTCGCCGCGGATCAGCATGCAGGGAGGCATCGTGCTCGGCATCGCCGGCAGCAGCCGCGATGTCCGGTTCGGCGCCGAGTTCGTCACGGGTCCGGCGCCACAGGGCCAGTTCAACAGCGAAGACACGACGTATCTATCCTTGGGCATCTACCTGGATCTATAGCGACACGCTGTAAGGGGAGGGGTCGATGAAGAAGATCTTCTTGTTTCTACTCGCACTCGCGATCACGTGCTTGGTTGCAGCTCCGGTCGTCGCACAGGACGACGACGAGGACGAGGACAAGCCACCCGAACTCGGCTCGTCGATAGTCTCGGGGCTCAAGCTCAGGAGCATCGGTCCCGCGCTGATGTCGGGACGCATCATCGACATCGCCGTGGACCCGGTGCGGCGCAGCACCTGGTACGTGGCTGTCGCCTCCGGCAACGTGTGGAAGACCGAGAACGCGGGCACCACGTGGAAGCCGATCTTCGACAAGTACGGCTCCTACTCGATTGGGACCGTCGCGGTAGATCCCAACAATCGTCACGTAGTGTGGGTCGGCACCGGCGAGAACAACAGCCAGCGCAGCGTCGGCTACGGCGACGGCCTGTACAAGTCGCTGGACGGCGGCCGCAGCTTCAAGAAGGTGGGCCTCGAGAACTCGGAGCACATTGCGAGGATCCTCATCGACCCGCGCAATTCGGACGTAGTGTACGTCGCCTCACAAGGACCCCTGTGGGCGCCCGGCGGCGACCGTGGGCTCTACAAGACCACCGACGGCGGTGAGACCTGGGAGCAGGTGCTCTCGATCAGCGAGAACACCGGCGTCACCGACGTGCACTTCGACCCGCGCAACCCGGACGTTCTGTATGCCGCTTCCTACCAGCGGCGCCGTCACGTCTGGGTGCTACTCAACGGCGGCCCGGAGTCGGGCATCTACAAGTCCACGGACGCGGGAGCCACCTGGCGCAAGATCAACAAGGGACTCCCAAGCGGGGACAGGGGCCGCATCGGCCTCACGATCTCACCCATCAACCCGGACGTGGTGTACGCCGTCGTGGAGGCCACCGGCGACAAGGGGGGCTTCTACCGTTCACAGGACGGCGGGGAGAACTGGTCGAGGCAGAGCAGCTACGTGAGCGGCAGCCCGCAGTACTACCAGGAGATCTACGCCGATCCGCACAAGTTCGACCGCATCTACTCGATGGACACCTACTCGATGGTATCCGAGGACGGCGGCAAGAACTTCGTGCGACTAGGCGACCAGTACAAGCACGTGGACAATCACGCGCTGGTGTTCGATCCCGACGACCCGGACCATCTCATCATCGGCTGTGACGGAGGCCTGTACGAGACGTGGGACCGCGGCAAGACCTACGACTACAAGGCCAACCTTCCGATCACGCAGTTCTACAAGATGGCCGTCAGCAACGACACGCCGTTCTACTACGTGTACGGGGGCACGCAGGACAACGCCACGCAGGGCGGCCCGTCGCGCACCACCAACGTGCACGGCATCCGCAACAGCGACTGGTACATAACAGTGGGCGGCGACGGGTTCGACCCGGCCGTGGACCCTGAAGACCCGAACATCGTCTACTCGCAGTGGCAGTACGGCGGATTGATCCGTTACGATCGCCGCACTGGCGAGCGGATCGACATCAAGCCCCAGCCCGAGAGGGACGGCCCGCCGCTGCGCTGGAACTGGGATTCGGCGCTGCTGATCAGCCCGCACCTGAACACGCGGCTCTACTATGGCTCCCAGATCCTGTTCCGCAGTGACGACCGTGGTGACAGCTGGCACGCCATCAGTCCGGACCTCACGCGCAACATGGACCGTAACCAGTTGGAGATCATGGGCCGTGTGTGGAGCGTGGACGCCGTGGCGAAGAACCGCTCCACGTCGTTCTACGGTACGATCGTGGCGGTTTCGGAGTCTCCGCTGACGCCGGATCTATTGTACGCCGGCACCGACGACGGCTTGATACAGGTGACAGACGATGGCGGCGCAAGCTGGACTCGGATAGAGCGATTCGGCGACGTCCCAAACATGTCGTACGTGAACGACATCGAGGCTTCGGTACACGACTCCAACACCGTGTTCGCCGTCTTCAACAACCACAAGCGCGGTGACTTCAAGCCATACGTCTACAAGAGCACCAACCGTGGCCGCTCATGGAGGGACATCAGCGGCGACCTGCCGGAGCGCGGCTCCACCTACACGATCGTTCAAGACCACGTGAACCCCGACCTGCTGTTCGTGGGCACCGAGTTCGGGATCTTCTTCACGGTGGACGGCGGTGAGAAGTGGATTCAGCTCAAGGGCGGGATTCCGACCATCGCAGTGCGTGACCTCGAGATACAGCGGCGCGAGAGCGACCTCGTTGCGGCCTCGTTCGGACGGGGATTCTACATCCTCGACGACTACTCGCCGCTGCGGGAGATGAGTGATGCTCTGGTCCAGCAGGAGGCGCACCTGTTCCCGATCAAGAAGGCCTGGATGTACATCCAGGACCGGCCTATGGGAGGCGGCGAAAGGGCGAGCCAGGGCGCCAGCTTCTACACGGCCGCCAATCCTCCGTTCGGGGCCACGTTCACCTACTACCTGCGCGAATCGCTGAAGACTCGCGAGGCCCAGCGCCACGAGCGTGAAGGCAAGCTCGCCAAGGACAGCCAGGACGTGTTCTACCCGACCTGGGACGAGCTCAAGGCAGAGGACCGGGAGGAAGATCCGACTGTGATCCTCACGGTGCGGGACGCGGCCGGAAACGTCGTACGGCGCATCAGCGGCAAGACGTCCAAGGGAATCCACCGCGTGACGTGGAACTTCCGCTACCCCGGCTTCGGACCAATCAGCCTCACCGGTGACGGTTATGGCCCCCTGGCGCTGCCCGGCACCTACACGGTGAGCATCGACAAGCGAGTGGACGGCGTGACCACGCAACTCGTACCGCCCACTCCGTTCGACGTCGAGCCGCTCGGCATGCCGAGCCTGCCGCCGGCGGACCGCGAGGCGGTGCTCGCATTCCAGCGCCAGACCGGTGAGCTGCAGCGCGCGGTAATGGGCGCCAGCAGAGCGGCGGCCGCGGCGGCGGAGCGCGTCGAGTACATCAAGCGCGCAATCGAAGTCTCACCCAACGTGGACGCGGGCCTGCGCGACGAGGCTCGCTCGTTGGAGCTGCGGCTCATGGACCTCAGGGAAGCGTTGACCGGTGACCCGACCAAGCGGCGGCGCAGTGAGCCGGAGATGCCAGGCATCATGGGGAGGGTCAACTCCGTTGTGTACGGACACTGGTCAACCACGTCCGGACCCACGCAGACACACCGACGCAGTTACGAGATAGCCTCCGCGGAGTTCGGCGAGATCGCGGACCGGCTCCGCGCGCTCATCGAGGTGGACCTCGTGGCGTTCGAGCAGCAACTCGAGGCCGCGGGCGTCCCCTGGACTCCGGGCCGCGGAGTTCCGACCTGGCCGCCGCGGTAGACCCAGGCGGCGCGTAGAGGAGCGCTCAATGGGCGGCGGGCCGTTCGCCCGCCGCCCACCGCATATGCCCGACCACTTCGACTTCCTGGCGCGGATCTACGACCGGGTGATCCCGCCGCCCGACCCCGAGCGGCTGGGAGAACTGCTGCGCTTACCCGCCGACGGCTGGCTGCTGGACGCGGGTGGCGGAACCGGAAGGGTCTCCTCCGCTCTGCGCGAGCAGGTGGCGGGAGTCGTCGTCAACGACGTATCGGCGGGAATGCTCGCCCGGACGCGCGCCAAGGAGGGACTCCACGCGGTGCGGGCGCACGCCGAGACGCTTCCCTTTCCCGACCGCTCCTTCTCGCGCGTGCTCGTCGTGGATGCCCTGCACCATTTCTGCGACCAGCGAGACTCTCTCGCGGACCTCTTGCGCGTGCTTCGGGCGGGCGGGCGGCTCGTTATCGAGGAACCCGACTACACCCGTTTCGCCGTGAAGCTCGTGGCGATCGCCGAGAAGCTGGCTCTGATGCGCAGCCGCTTCTACGCGCCGGAGGCGATTCGCGACATGGTAGCCGACCTGGGACTCGAGGCGCGAATCGAGCGAGACCGGGGCTTAGCCGCCTGGGTGGTCGTCGACAAGTAGGACCCTGCCCACCGCGGCTCGGAGCGGTATAATTCCCCCATGGCTTCCAACGCTTCCTTCGACATCTCCACGGGCGCCGACCTCCAGGAGGTCGACAACGCCGTGAACCAGGCGATGAAGGAGGTCCGGCAGCGGTACGACTTCCGGGGCTCCAACTGCACCATCGATTTCAACCGGGCCGGCGCGGCGCTGACGCTCGAGGCCGACGACGAGTTCCGCATGAAGGCCTTGTGGGACGTGCTGCAGAGCAAGCTGATCCGCCGCAAGGTTCCTCTCGAGAACGCCAAGGCCGGCGAGGACACTCCCGCCAGTGGCGGGCGCATTCGCCGTGAAGTCACGTTCATGCAGGGGATCCCCGAAGACGTGGCGCGCAAGATCGTGAAGGACGTGAAGGCCCAGGGATACAAGAAGACGCAGGTCGCCATCCAGGGCGACGAGCTGCGCGTGACGAGCCCGTCGCGGGACATCCTGCAGGAGGTGATCGCATTCCTGCGGGAGCAGGACTACGGCATCGAGCTGACGTTCGGCAACTACCGGTCCTGAGGCGGGAATCGCATGGATCCCAAGCCCCTCATCCCCGAAACAGACATCCGGCGCCGCGTGTCGGAGCTAGCCGCGCAGATCTCGCACGACTACGCAGGGAAGAAGGATGTGGCGCTCCTCGGCGTGCTCAAGGGCGCGTTCATATTCCTGGCCGACCTGGCACGGCAGGTCACCGTGCCACACCGCGTGGAGTTCGTGGCCCTCTCCAGTTACGGCGAGGGAACGGTATCGAGCGGCCAGGTGCGGGTGGAGTTGGATTTGCGCAACACTATCGAGGGTAGCCACGTCGTCGTCATCGAAGACATCGTCGACACCGGACGGACGTTGCGACACCTGATCGACCTGCTGGAAACGCGGGGTCCCGCATCGGTCGCCGTTTGCTCACTGGTGCGCAAGCAGGACCGGCACGAGGTGGAGGCGAAGATCGATTACCTCGGCTTCGACATTCCGGACGTATTCGTGGTTGGCTACGGCCTCGACTACGCCGAGCAGTACCGCACGCTTCCCTACATTGGGATAGTCGAGCCCTCCGGCAGTTAGCGGACCTCGGCGGCCATCATCGAGTCACGGGTCGCCTTGAACGGGGTGCCCTCGCTCCAGTTTGGGAACGCCGACTCGTTGGCCAGCGCATAACCCACCCGGAACAACAGCTCCAGGTCGTCCACCAGGCCTCCGAGATCCCAATCGGGGTCGTACTCATCGGCAGGCTTGTGGTATTTCTCCGCGGTGTACTCTGCCCTGCGCTCCAGCGTCCACTGCTCCCCGTGCTCCACGTGGTCGATGCCGGCACTCGCGTTGAGCGCGGGCACGCCCTGCTTCGCGAACGAGAAGTGATCGGACCGGAAGTAGAACCCCTTCTCCGACTCGGGGTCGGGATGCACCCGCCGTCGCTGGGCGCGCGCCGCATCCGTCAGATAGTCGTCGAGCTCGGAGTAGCCCAGGCCGACTACCGTCACGTCGCGCATCGGGCCGATCACGTTGAGTCCGTCCATGTTGATGGCGCCCACCGTCTTGGCGAGCGGCACCAGCGGGTGGGTCGCATAGTACTCTGATCCCAACAGACCCTGCTCCTCCGCCGTGACGGCGAGGAACATCACGGAGCGCGCGGGCCGGGTCTCCAGCAACGTGAACGCTCGCGCCACCTGCAGCAGGCCGGCGACTCCGGTCGCGTTGTCGAGCGCGCCGTTGTAGATCTGGTCGCCCTCGAGCGAGGGATCCATGCCCAGGTGGTCCCAGTGTCCCATGTAGATGACGTACTCATCCGTCCGGTCATCGCCGGGCCATATGGCCACGACGTTGTTCGACGTCGAGCGCCGCACCGTGTTCCGCAGAGCGATGGAAGCGTTCACACCCATCGGAACCGCCTGGAACTCTCGCGTAGCGGCTTCCGCCTTCAGCGCCTCGAGATCGAGTCCGGCCTGCTCGAAGATCGTGCCGGCGGCACCGCGCGTGATCCACCCTTCCACCGCCACCCGCGACATGTTGCCGTCCTCATGCACCAGATCGAACTGCTCGCCACTCCAGCTACCCTCGACCACTTCCCACGGGTACCCCGCCCACTCGGTCTCGTGCACGACCAGCGCGCCGGCCGCACCACGCCGCGCGGCTTCCTCGAACTTGTAGGTCCAGCGCCCGTAGTACGTCATCGCGTTGCCGGTGAACAGCAACGTGTCCTTCGTTGCGAAGCCGGGGTCGTTCACGAGCATCACCACTACCTTGCCGCGCACGTCCACGCCCTCGTAGTCGTCCCAGTCGTACTCCGTGGCCGCGATGCCGTAGCCAACGAAGACCAATTCGGCGTCGCGCACGCCGGCGCGTTCGACGGCCCGCTTGGTCCAGGCCATCACGTCGCTGCCGTATGCGAAGCTGTTGGTGGCGCCCCCGCCCCGTACGGTGAGCGTCGCGCCGGAATTCGCGGTGATCGAAACCAGGGGTACCTGCTGGAAGTAGCTGTCACCGTTGCCCGGCTCCAGGCCAAGCCCGGCGAACTGGGCTCGCAGGTACTCTATCGTCTTCGCTTCACCCGGTGACGAGGGCGCACGGCCCTCGAAGGAGTCGGCTGCCAGCACCTGAATGTGCTGGGCGACGTCCGCGGCAGAGATCGTCTCCAGGGCCGCTGTCAGCTGCGGATCGTCCCCCGTGCATGCAGCGCCCAGTAGTGCCGCCGTCACCACACTGATCCCCACAACACGCTTGAGTCGCATTCTCACACCTTGCTTCGATTGTCGGGTTTTGGAACGCCGTTGCGAGCGCCCGTTGAACGGTAATGGGGGGGTGGAAGAAATGGAAACTTCCGTCTGGAGACGGCGTTTCGGTCTAGCGGGGGCCCTCAGCCGCGGTCACTGAGGGGGTCCTTTTCCGCGGCGCCCGGCGCCGCACCGCGAGCCGGTAACCGAGCAACGCCACGACCACGATCCCATATACCGCCGGCAACCGGGTGTCCGCCTTGACCAACCAGAGGAAGTGGAACACCGCTCCGGCCGCGGCCACGTAGACGAGCTGGTGCAGCCGCTGCCACCGCCCGCCGCCCAGCCGCTTCACCCATCCCTTGGTGGAAGTCACCGCGAGGGGGATGAGCAGCAGAAACGTAGCGAAGCCGACGGTGATGTACGGGCGCTTGGCCACGTCCTCGCCCACGGCTGCCAGCGACAACCCTTGCCCCGCAAACACGGTCTGGTCGGCGAGGTAGATCAGGAAGTGCAGCGTGGCATAGGAGAATGCGAGCAGCCCGAGAACTCTCCTCAACTGCACGAGCGCAGGGAGCCGCAGCAGGCGCGTCGCGGGCGTGACCGCGAGCGTGATCACGAGCAGGGTGATCGCGGTAAGTCCCGTGCGGTGCGTGAGGGTCTCGATGGGATTGGAGCCGAGGTCGCCGCCAAACGTGTCCCGCAAGAGCAGGCCCAGAGGTACGAGCGCCAGTACTATCGCGGCGGGCTTCACGACCCGCCTGACCCATTGTCCCTGTGTCACCGGAGGCTCAGTAGTTGCGGGCCAGGTCCATCCCGTCGTACAAGCCGGCCACTTGCTCGGCGTATCCGTTGAACGGGAGGGTGGGACGCTTGAACAAGCTGCCGATGCGGCGCTCGCGCGCCTGGCTCCAGCGCGGGTGGTCCACATCCGGATTCACGTTGGCGTAGAAGCCGTACTCGTTGGGCAGAACGAAGTTCCACGTGGTGGCCGGCTGCGTGCGCGTGAGCCGGATCTTCACGATGGACTTGATGCTCTTGAATCCGTACTTCCAGGGTATGACGAGCCGGATCGGCGCGCCGTTCTGGTTGGGGAGCTCCTCGCCGTAGAGGCCGACCGCCATCAGCGTAAGCGGATGCATCGCCTCGTCCAACCGAAGTCCCTCCACGTACGGCCACGGCAGGACGTTGCGCCGCTGCCCCGGCATCTGCTCCGGGTCGTTCAGCGTGGTGAACTCCACAAACCTCGCATGGGACGTGGGCTCCACCGCATCAAGCAGATCCTTGAGCGGGAATCCGAGCCACGGAATCACCATCGACCAGGCTTCGACGCAGCGCAGCCGGTAGACCCGCTCTTCGGGCGGGAACCGCGACCACAGGTCGTCGATGTCGAACGTTCCGGGTCGGTGCACCTCACCCTCCACCGCAACCGTCCAGGGCCGCGTGCGCAGCGTGTGGGACCGCTTCTTGGGATCGTCCTTGCCGGTGCCAAACTCGTAGAAGTTGTTGTAGCTCGTGACGTCGTCGTACGGGGTCAGCTCATCGTCATCCTGACCAGCCGAAGCGACGCTCGGACCACTTCCCCGCAGCAGCCTGGGAATCGTCAGGCCGGCCGCCGCGGCCACTCCGGCCGCCGCGGTCGCGCCAATGAAGCGACGTCGATCCCAGTAGTCGCGCTCCTCCGTGATCTCCGAGTCCTTTATGTCGTCTGGCCGCTTGATGAGCATCGGTCTCCCACACGGTGTTGGTTTCAGGGATGTTGAATGCCGAAGCACCCTGAATTGTTCCCGGAGGTACGCCAAGACGCCTGGCGGCCGTCGGCTGTTTGTGAGCAGGTGCTCCTGTTCACTGACAACCGCTCGTCACCAGGCGCCTGTGCGTCTAGGTGTCCAGCCTAGCCGCTGGTCCCCGGATGGGGCCTACGAACCCTGCATAGCGTCTAGGGCATAGGCGCCCAGTAGGCTGCAGTTGTAGCGGAGAGGTCCGATCGCCACTACACCCTTCCGGCCTCCGGACACCTACGCACCTAGACAACTGTTTAACCCCCGGATCCGGCAAATGGTTTCTCCGCGCGCCCCAAGACGACCCTCACCCGGGTCCCCCTCCCCTTCTCGCTCTCAACCTCTATCGTGCCGCCCCATCCCTCCACCAATCGCTTGCAGATCGCGAGCCCCAGACCCGTGCCGCTCGACGTGGTCGAGAACTGCGGCTCGAAGATGTGGATCATGTGCTCGCCCGTGATGCCGCAGCCATCGTCCTCCACGGTCAACTCGGCAACGCCCTCGTCGAGCGATTTCACCGTGATCGTGACCTCGGCGGATCCCGCGTCGCGCGCGTTCTCGACGAGGTTTATCAGCACCTCCTTGACCTCGTCGGGCCGCACCAACGCCTCAACCGCACCGTCGGCCACCACCGACACGCGGGCCTCGCCGCTCAGGGAGTAGAGAGCCGCAGCGTCCTCGGCAATGGCGGCCACGTCGGCGTGGACCAACGGCACCGATCCCGTCTGCGGAGCTCCAAACCGGGAGAACGCTCGCGCGATGGCGTCGAGCCGTTCGATCTCCGCCAGGATCTGGTGCGCCGTCCGCTCCAGCGTAGCATCGAAGTCGGCGCGGCCGTGCCGCCGGGCACGCTGCAGGTGCTGTACGCCCAGCCGAATCGGTGTGAGCGGGTTCTTGATCTCATGCGCTATCTGGCGTGCGAGCTCGCCCCACGCGAGCACTCGCACGGCATGAGTCAGCTCGGTCATGTCGTCCAGCGCCACCACACACCCGCGCGGATCGGTCTGCAGCGCCGCAACCTGCGCGCGGATGCGCCGTGCCCCGATGGAGAACTCGCGGGTATCGAGCTCAGCTCCCTGCCGCATGAAGTCCATCACCCACTCCCACAGCGGGACCCACTCGGGCGCGGTCGCGGCCGCAATCGGTGTGCTCGCATCGAGCGTCGCCCGCAGCAGCTCGCTCGCGCGCGGGTTGGCGATCGTTACGAGCATGGTGCGGTCCACGGCGACTACACCGGTCGCGACGTTACTCAGAACGGTCGCGGTGCGGCGTCTGGCCGCCTCGAGGGCGCGTTGGCTCGCCTCTACGTCAGAGGCCATGCGCTCGAACGCGTCCACGACCGACACGAACTCGGCCGGCACGTCGGCGTCGAACGGAGGCGGCTCCTCACCGCTGCCCACTGCGACGGCGGCCACGCGCAGCGACTGCACCGGGCGGGAAAGCGAGCGGGCGGCGAGCGCCGCGAGGCCTGCTGCACCTCCCAGCCCCAGCAGCGTCACCAGCAGCAGTCCGTACGCCAGGTCCTCCTGCTCGCGCCTGATTCCGCCGGCGTCCAACAGCCGCGCCTCGGCAAGCACGGTCGCCGCACGCGGCACTCCTCCGAGATTGCGGTAGCCGACGCGCGTCGGTTGCCCCCCGATCGCGGCGTCGGCGGTCACCTCGGGCTCGTCGTTCATGGTCAGCGCCTCGAACAGCGCCGGTGCGAGGTACGGATCCAACAAGCCGAGCTCCGCGAGGACCGTCGTGCTGGCCTCCATCAGTACGCCGCCCTCATACCACAGCAGATCCGCGCTCAGGCGATCGGATAGATCACGCAGGCCTTCACCGACCTCTTCCAGCGGCAGCGCGCCGAGTTGACGCGCGGTCCCGGCCGCGTCACTCAGCGTCTGCTGGATGAGGAGGTCGCGGCTTCGCGCCGTGTCCACCTGGAGCCGCCCGATCGACCACGCCGCGAAGCCCAGAGTCGGAATCACGAAGAACGCGGCGAGGGCAAGGGTGAGCCGCGCCCGATACGACCTGAAGCGAAGGCCGGCCGGAATCACGAGTCGGCGCTCGAAAGCGCCGCTCAATGCCACAGCGCCGATGCCCAGCAGGGCGAGGAGGATCACGTCCAGGAAGACGATCAGCGTGCCCCTGACGAGCAGCTGCGAGGGGTCTCGCAGTGGCACGGAGACATGCAGGTGTCGCGACGCCTGCGCCAGGTCCAGCGCCCGGGTAGCTCGCACCTGCCACCCGTCGCGCCGCCATTGGATGGGTCCACCACTCGCCGACCCGTCTGCGACCGGCTGCATCAGGAACATCTCGTACGGTGCAACGAGGCGCCGCTCACCTCTCAGGAACCGCCCCACTCGCACCGGCCGAATGAGTTGCGAGCGAGGCGCGACGCCCACAGTGACGACGGTGCCGTCTGGGAAAGGCGTCGCACTCACGTACCGTATGCCCGGGCGAAGCTCCAGCGCGCGGAGCAGCGGTTCGAATCCCCCACGCGCGGTATCGGCCAGCGCGGCCAGGTAGTCCCGTTCCAGGCCGAGCTCGGCCAACTCGAGCGCGGCGATGCGGCCGCCCTCCGCCGACCACGTGGCAAGCACGGCCGGATAGTCGTCTTCGCTGAGGGGTGAGGTTCGCCACTCCGCATAGAGCGACGCGGCGCTGAGCGGCGGCGGGCCGTTCTCGAGCATCATGCTGAACCGGTCCAGGAACCCAATGGCCACCGGGTCACCGCCATCAAGTCGTTGGGCATCGCGCTCCGCGAGAAGCAGGCGGCCGTGCACGGTGGCATCCCACGTGAGCAGTGCCGCTCCCGTACCAACGACCAGAGCCGCGGCGGCGAGCAGCGGCGCGCGGCGCGGTGACAATAGCGTCACTCCCGCCGCGGGGATCCACAGCAGGCCGAACCACCAGGGCCAGTCTCCCGTCGGCTGCCACGTGGCGATACCGAGCGCCCCCAGGAGCAGGGCGCTCCCGGCCGCCGCCCAAACGGCCCAGCGGCGATTCGCGGGGCCGGCCAACACCGCCGCGCCCAGGACGAGTGCCGCGCCCACGAGCGTCAGCGGCACCTGCCAACTCAGCCACAGGTCAACGCCCAGTCCCGTAGCCGGAGGCGTGATCCCCTGCGCCAACTTCCACATCACCCAGGGCGCCGCGACGATCGCCAAACCGGCTCCGATCGCTCGCGGCAGGGTGCGGCGCGGCGGCCGCCGCAGCACCCGCAACTCCACCAGCAGCACGACCGCTGCCGCGAGTCCGAGTGCACCGGCAGAGGCAGACAGCGGTCCGAGGAGCTGAGAGAAGTAGATGGCCGGTGAGAAGAGCGATCCCAGCCCGGCGCCTTGTCCGGCCGGTGTCAGCGTCAGAAGCCCCACGATGCCGAACACGCCTGCCCAGCGACCGATCGCCCCTCCGAACACCACCAGCAAAGCCATGCTTCCCAGTACCATGAGCGAGCCCCACCTGGTCCCCTGCTCGATCAGGTCCAGCTTGAGCCAACCCTGCGTCGGCGGCACGGTGCGCACACTGAACAGGGTGTCGGGGGGTGGAGCACCTTCCTCGGGGGCGCACGACCCCAGACAGAAGTCGAAGTCGAACATGTCCGGCGCGAGCGGGGCGGCGCCGGGCAGGTAGAACTCCAACCCGACCCCTGTCTCCTCGACGAACTGCGCTGCCAGCGTCCCGCCCTGGTCGGGCACTGCGCTTCCCGCGGCCAGCACGACCTGGCTCACGGCAGTGCGGATCCCGCTCTGGCGGTGGGCCTCCAGCAAGACGTAGAATGGAGTTATGCGTGCGGTCAACTCGAAGGCGCCGCGCCCCGGCCTCAGCCGGTGCGTCCCGGCCCAGACCCAGGGATTGCCAACCTCATCGTGCACGACAATTCCGTGTTCGGGGGGCTGGCCGGATACTATGTCTCCGGCCTCCGCGAACGCTGCGCTGCGCTCCGAGGCGCTGATCGCGGCTCCACGCTCCGCTAGCGAGCGGGTGAGGTCCACCGCGCTGCCAAGAGTGGCGGCGAGCCTCTCGCTCGCCCGCTCGATGAGGGACTCACGCGTCTCGAGCCAACGCTGCTCCACGGCACGGACACGGAGCGACGTGGACACCATCGTCAGGGCCGCCGCAACGCCGACTGCCGCAGCCGCCCATGCACCCACTTTCTTGGCGCGGAACGCCGCCACCACCACGAGCACCGCAGCGCCGCACGCCGCGAGCGCCCACCCGAGCGAGGGCTCGCGGATCCATAGCCCGAATGCCACCGCTGCCGCGGCGACGGCTATCTCCCAATGACCGATCCGAGCGTACCTCAACGCCAACCGTTGCTCCTCAAGTATCTCACCCCTGGCGAAGTGGGAGCTCACCTGGAGCGGGACCCGCGTCTAATCGTTCCGGTCGGTACGACCGAGCAGCACGGTCCCCACCTGCCCCTCGGCTGCGACACGATCATAGTGGAGCGCCTCGCGGACGAATTGTCCGCGGAGTTCGAGGTCCTGCGCTCTCCCACCATAGAATACGGTGTGAACGCCCCGACTGCCTCCCGATACCCCGGAAGCGCCTCGCTGCACCGCAAGACGCTACACCGCATGCTCAATGACCTGGTCGGCTCCTGGGAGGCGGGAGGCGTCGACCAGTTCATCATCCTGACGGCACACGGGGCCGACCCACACCAGGAAGCCCTCAGCACGCTGCACCCCACGCGGGCCGCCGTGCGCGCGGTCGACATCTTCGCCGTGCCCCTCCCCAAGGCCGACGGCACCGCTCCGATCCATGGCGGAGAGGTGGACACCTCGATGCTGCTCTACATCGACGGGAAGCTCGTGCACACGGACGAGGCGCGCGACTACTTCCCGTCGGCGGCGGTGGAGCGCCGCTACCAGCGGGGCGGGCGCGGCGCCATCCCGCGCGGCAGCCCGGGCTCGCTGGGGCGCCCCAGCCTCGCCTCGGCCGAGAAGGGCGAGCAGCTGTACCACTATATCTATGACAGAATCGCCACGCGGCTGTTCCAGCAGGCCGTGGACTCCGGCGACGCGCTGTGAGCGTGCTCGGATGATGCCCCGTCTGGCGGGCGCGATTCTCGCAACTGCCCTCTCGAGCCTGGCTGCGGACGCGGCCGAGGGCCAGCAGACCCTCGACCGGGGCACTCTCGTGATCGTCCAGGGCGAACACGTGGTGGGACGGGAGGAGTTCCTGCTCAGGAGCGGCCGGCGCTCCGGATCGCCGGACGGCTTCACGCTGTCCAGCACCGTCTCCTACCCGGCCGACCGGCCCCGGCGGACCCTCACGACGGTGGTCGAGTTCCTGCCCGACTCCCAACCGGTGGCCAGCATTCTCGAGCTCCAGAACGGAGCCCAGGAGCGGGTGTTCATGGTGATTGGCCCGCGCCGCGTGACCGTTCGGCTGAAGACCTCCGCAGGGGAGTCGGCGCGGGAGTACCCGGCCGGTGGCTGGGTCCTGCTGGCCGACGACTCCGTGTTCGCCTACCACGCACTGCCCCCGAGCCTGGCGCACCCCGGGGCAAACGGCATGACGCTGCGCGGGGCTCGGCAGGGCCCCTCCGAGCTCACCGACCACGGGACCGAGCCAACCGAGGTGGGACCCGACACCCGCTCCCTCCGACACCTGAGTGTCACTCTGGGCGGGAGCACGCGGCACCTCTGGTATGACGATCGGGGGCGGCTCATCAAGCTCTCCATCCCCAGCCAGGACCTGGTGGTGCTCCGCGCCGAGAGCGATTAGCTAACTCCTTACCTCGCAGTCACTTCCACAATTTCTGGGCCGCCTGACCGGGTCCTTCGCTCCCCTCCGCCCCTCGATGTCTCGGGATGAAACCTCCCCGGCGCGTCAACCGTATGATGGTGTGGGCAAAGACCATCCATCAACAGAACACACAAGGCATTCCATGAAACGCAGAGCCTCCTTACTGCTTCTGGCCCTCGCCGTGGGCCTTCCTGCGTTCGCGCAGGCCCAGCAGGCGACCCGCCCCACCATACCGCAGTCGCTGTCACTGCGAGATGCCGTGGGCTTGGCGCTCCGCCACAGCCCCGCCTACCGTCAGGTGGAGAACGACCGCAACCCGGCCACCTGGGGTGTCCGGAACGCATATGGCTCGTTCCTGCCGCGGCTGGATGTCGGCGGGGGGTTCGGCTACCAGGGCGCGGGGTCACAGATCTTCCTCACCGACGAGCTGTCGTCGCCATCCTCCACCCGGAACTCCGGCTACGACGTGAGCATGAGCCTGGTGGTGGACGGCCGCACGCTCACGGGACCCTCGTCGGCCAACGCCTCCTACCGGGCCACAGAGGCGATGATCGTGGGGGCCGAGATCAACCTCGAGGCCACGGTGAAGCAGCAGTATCTGGCCGTGTTGAGGGCCGTTGCCGGCGTGGGTCTCGCGGAGCTGCAGCTCGAGCGCAACGAGGAGTTCCTGCGGCTCGCGCGCGCGCGCTTCGACGTGGGACAGAACACGATGCTCGAGGTGCGCCGGGCCGAGGTGGCCACGGGCCAGTCGGAGGTCTCACTGCTGCAGGCCAGACAGGGAGTGATCGTCGAGAAGCTGCGGCTGTTCCAGGCCATTGGGCTGCCCGGACCGGACGATCCCTCGTCGGTGGTGCTGACCGATACGTTCCCGATCGTCGAGCCGCACTGGGACCTTCAGACCGTCCTGGCCGAAGCCGACACCGACAATCCGGACCTGATCACGCGGCGGGCGCAGGCGGACTTCGCGCACGCCAGTGAGAGGGCCTCCCGCATGAGCTGGTGGTTTCCCACGTTCAGCTTCTCGGCGGGTTGGTCCGGCTTCACTCAGCAGTTCTCGAACTCGCAATTCCCGGTGGACCAGGCGCGTGCGAGCTCACAGGGAGCGGTCGCCCAGTGTCAGTTCGCCAATACCCAGTGGCTGAACCCGGGCGGGACGCCCACGGACTGCAGCCAGTTCGTGCTCACGCCGGCGGACGAGCAGGCGATCATCGAGGCCAACAGCGTGTGGCCGTTCCAGTTCACTGCGCAGCCCTTCCGGGCGAGCGTCCGGCTCTCGTTCCCGATCTTCACCCAGTTCAGCCGGCCGCTGGCCGTGGCCGAGGCCGAGGCCTTCACCAAGGACGCCGACGAGGAGGTGCGCGCCCGGCAGCTGCTCGTGCGCACCGAGGTGAGCCAGGGCTACTACGCGCTGCTCGCCTCGTATGAGGCGATTAGGATTCAGGAGAACAACCAGACGGCCGCCGAGGAGCAACTCAGATTGGCCCAGGAGCGTTATAGGGTGGGCTCGGGCACGTTTATCGAGCTGCTCGACGCGCAGGTTGCGGCCCTCATGGCGGAAGCGGACTACATCAACGCGATCTACGCGTACCATCAGTCCATAGCGACTTTGGAAGCCGCAGTGGGACGCCCGCTGCGCTAACATAGCGAGACATCAATGTCGAAGAAGAAGGTCATCATATTCGGGGGCATCGCAGTCGCGATCGTCGGCCTCGTCGCAGTGAACGCCGCGTCCGGTGGAGACGGGGGAGCGTCGGTGCGCATGGAGGAAGTGGGCCGCCGCGACCTGGTCGCCACCGTAACGGCGAGCGGCCAGATCGAGCCCAAGCGTTCGGTAGACATCAGCTCAGACATCACCGGGCGCATCACGTACATCCCGGTCGAGGAAGGTGACTGGGTCGAGCGCGGCGACCTAGTCCTTCGCATCGACCCATCGCAGTACGAGGCCGCCGTGGCACGCGCCCGCGCGATGCTCGCATCCGCGGAGGCGTCCGCGCTTCAGGCCCGCGCCAACCGCGATCAGGCCGGGCGCGCGCGTGACCGTTCCCGACAGCTCAGGGAACAGGATGTGAACCTGGTCTCCGACGAGCAGCTGGAGCAGGCCGAGACACAGTTCGAAGTGGCCGAAGCTCTGGCCGTATCGGCCCAGCACCAGGTAGCACAGGCCCAGGCGGGGCTCGACGAGGCGACAGAACAGCTGGCGAAGACCGTGCTGCGCGCGCCGATGTCGGGGCAGGTTACGCGCCTGGCGGTTGAGGAAGGGGAGGTGGCGGTACCCGGCACCTTCTCCCGCGAGACCGGGCTCCTCATGACCGTATCCGACCTCTCCATCATCCAGGTGACGGTGCGCGTGGACGAGACCGACGTCGTACGGCTGCACATGGGCGACTCCGCGGAGATTACGATCGACGCGTTCCCCGACACGAACTTCACGGGACGGGTCACGAGGATCTCGCAGAGCGCCGTGCGCGGCCTGGCGCAGACCTCCGGCGGCACCAACCAGGCGGTGGACTACGACGTAGAGGTTACACTCGACGACCCACCCGATGGGGTGCGACCGGACCTGTCCGCCACGGCCAAGGTCATCACGGCAACGCGTGACTCCTCACTCAGCATCCCGATCATCGCGCTCACCGTGCGCGAGCACGAGCCGATCTCCACAGAGACCGCTCCGCAAGACACGACAGCGGGCCCGGAGGAGATGGAGGGCGTATTCATCGTGCGTGACGGCAAGGCCGAGTTCCGACCCGTCTCCGTGGGAATCGCCGGTGAGGAGTACTTCGAGGTGCTCGATGGTCTCGAGGAGGGCGAGGAAATCGTCGCCGGCCCGTACCAGACCATTCGCGACCTACGGGATGGAGCTGCGGTGCGGCCCGCGGGCGGACGCAGTTCCGAGGAGGGTAACTCATGAGCGATCTGATCAGAGTCTCCCAGCTCACGCGGGAGTACGAGATGGGCGCGGAGACGGTGTACGCGCTGCGCGGAATCGACCTCGCGATCCGGCGCAACGAGTACTTGGCAGTCATGGGCCCATCAGGCTCCGGCAAGTCCACACTCATGAACCTGATCGGGTGCCTGGACTCTCCCACCGCCGGCGAGTACTGGCTCAACGGCGCCGAGGTCTCGGACATGCCGGACGACGAGCTCGCCCGCGTGCGCAATCGGGAGATCGGCTTCGTGTTCCAGACCTTCAACCTGCTGCCTCGCGCGTCGTCGCTGCACAACGTGGAGCTTCCGCTGATCTACGCCGGCGTACCGGGCAGGGAGCGTCGGGTGCGGGCCGCGGAAGCCCTCCAGCGAGTGGGGCTGGGCGACCGCATGAAGCACAAGCCCAACGAGCTCTCCGGCGGACAGCGCCAGCGTGTTGCCATCGCGCGGGCGCTCGTCAACGATCCCAGCATCCTGCTGGCGGACGAGCCCACCGGGAATCTCGACTCGTCGACCAGCGCGGAGATCATGAACGTATTTGACGAGCTGCAAACCCAAGGCCAGACGATCGTCATGGTGACTCACGAGGCTGACATCGCCGCGCGAGCCAGCCGCGAGGTGACTCTGCTCGACGGTCTGGTGCACAGCGACACCGTGCGGGCGGAAGCCGCCTAGCGAATGCCGTTCCGCGAAGCGATCCGTTTGGCGCTCCGCGTCATCTGGACTCAGAAGATGAAGAGCGCCTTCTCGGTCATAGGCGTGTTCATCGGTGTGACCTTCCTGATAGCCGTCGTGTCCATCGTAGAGGGCATGAACAGCTATATGACGGACCGGTTCGCGAATACGCTGCTGGGAGTGAACACATTCCAACTGAGGCGATACCCGGACCTTCAGGTCGGCGACATCTCGCGCGAGACGTGGCGCGAGTGGCGGCGGCGCCAGCGCATCAGCTACGACGACGCCCGGGCGGTGGACGCGGCCATTTCGGTGCCACACATATCGGCGTGGGAGTCCTGGAACCGGGGCATCATAGAGTACGGCGGCAAGGTGGCCCGGGACATCAACCTCATCGGCATCACCGAGGACTACTTCGAGCTGAAGGGCTGGGTCATCGAGCAGGGACGGCCCTTCAGCCCGCAGGAAGCCCGCACCGGGCAGACGGTTGTCGTAATCGGGCACGAGCTCGCCGAGCGGCTCTTCGAGGACCTGGATCCGATCGGGCGCGAGATCAGGATTCGCCGCATACCGTACCGCGTGATCGGCGTGGTGGAGGCCCAGGGGAACCTCTTCGGGATCTCGCTCGACAAGTTCGCGGTGGCTCCGGCCCTGTCACCGTTGAAGCGCTACGTGAATCCGCCGCGCGTGGTGGACGCGCTCCTGGTGAAGACGAACACCGTCGAGGACCTCCAGACGGCGATGGCCGAGGCCGAGGCCGTCATGCGCAGCCGCCGGGGTTTGCGGCCGGCGCAGGACAACAACTTCTCCGTCGAGACGTCCGAGGCGCTGCTCGATTTCTGGGGTAGCATCAATCGGGTGCTCATGGTGGCGCTGCCAGGCCTCGTCAGCATATCGCTGGTGGTGGGCGGGATCGTGATCATGAACATCATGCTGATGGCCGTTGCCGAGCGCACCCGGGAGATCGGGATCCGCAAGTCACTCGGTGCCCGGCGGCGCGACATTCTGCGGCAGTTCCTGGTGGAGTCGGCCACGCTGGCCGTCGTGGGCGCCGGTATCGGCATCGCCACCGGGGTCCTTCTGGCCGGCGTGGTGCAGGCCACCACGTTCCTTCCCGCCCGCGTCGCGCCTTGGTCGGTAGTGGTCGGCGTGCTGCTGGGCGCGGGTGTTGGAATCGGCGCCGGTCTCTACCCGGCTAGCCGCGCCGCACGGCTGGATCCCGTAGACGCGATCAGACACGAGTGAGTCATGACCCAACTGTTTGAGGGAGTCGGCATCGCGCTCCAGTCGCTACGGGCCAGCAAGGTCAGGGCGGCTCTCACGATACTCGGAGTCGCCATCGGCGTGATGGTCGTAGTGGTCATCGGCTCGATGGTCTCGGGCATCAATCGGGGCGTGGAAGACATATTCAACCAACTGGGCCCCCGGACCTTCTTCGTGTTCCGCTACTTCAACCCCGGCATCAACGTGTCCGACGGCTCCGACGAGATGAGCCCCTGGCGCCGCATGCCGCCGCTCACGCTGCACGAGGCGGAGCGGATACGGCAACTCGAGTCCGTGTCCTACCTGGTAGTGGACGAGGACTCGCGCGGGAACGTCGAGGCGGGCAACCGCGAGCTGTCCGAGGTCGCGATTCGCGGCCGCGGCGCGCAGTGGACACTGGTCTCGGGCGGCGACATCGCGCCAGGACGCTCGTTCACCAACGTGGAGGCCGCAGCCGGCGCGCGCGTGGTCGTCGTGAACGAAAAGCTCGCCACGGAGCTGTTCGGACTGCTCGATCCCATCGGCAAGCGGATCAAGATAGCGGGCACCCCATACGAGGTGATCGGCGTCCACGTCCCGCCGCCAGACATCTTCGGCGAGGGGAACCGGCCCGAGGTGGTCATACCGCACAGGACGTTCACCAAGCACGTGAACTACTGGCGCGGCTGGATGAATTTCCTCGTGGCGCCCACGGAGGGGGTCACGGTACAGCAGGCCATCGACGACGTGACCGGAGCAATGCGGTCGATGCGAGGTCTCAGGCCCAACGAAGACAACAACTTCTTCGTGGTCACTCAGGACCGGCTGCTGGACAGCTGGAACCAGGTGACGGGCATGTTCTTCCTCGTCATGATCGCGCTGTCCAGCGTTGGGCTCATGGTAGGTGGTGTGGGCGTCGTCGCGATCATGATGATATCGGTCACCGAGCGTACCCGTGAGATCGGCGTGCGAAAGGCGATGGGAGCCAAGCGGCGTGAGATCCTGTGGCAGTTTCTGGTGGAGGCGGCCACGCTTACCCTCGTCGGCGGGATCGTGGGAATGGTGCTGGGAGGCCTGATCACGCAGATCGTCAAGGTCGCTACACCGCTACCGGCCGAGATCCCGATGTTCTCCATCGTGGCGGCAATCCTGATGTCGATCCTGACCGGCATCCTGTTCGGGCTCTATCCGGCGGCGCGCGCGGCGCGGTTGGATCCAGTGGAAGCGCTGAGGTACGAGTAGGAGGGCGTCGCTCGCGCCGCCGCTCTCCGGGAACCCCCTCCCGAACTGACCTGTAGCACAAGCGGCTAGGCGATGCCTCGCCCGCTATCTAGCTTTCGACCGTGCCGATCCTGGAGGGCTTCCGCCTCGCCCTGCGCGAGATCGGAGCGCACAAGCTGCGCTCGTTCTTCACGCTGCTCGGCATCATCGTGTCGGTGGGCTTCCTCGTGGCAGTCGTGGCCATCATCCAGGGAATGAACGCCTACGTGAGCGAGAACCTCGCGGGCGCGATCGTGGGGCGAAACGCATTCCAGATCAGGCGCATCCCCATATCAATCGGGTTGTTCGACGACGAGGAGTGGCGCGAGCTGCAGCGCCGGCCGGTCATCAACTCGGGGGAAGCCGAGTTCGTCGCGCGGGCGATTCCCGAAGCACAGGCGATCGCGCTCCAGTCGGGGTGGCCGACCCCCATGGCCGACGTGACCTGGCGCAACCGCACTGTAGGCGACGTGCTGGTCTTCGGCGTGACCGCGCCGTTCCAGGTAGTGCAGGACTACGAGATGGAGGCCGGCGAGGCCATGACCGACCTCGACGTGCGCGAGCGCCGGCGCGTGGCGATTCTGGGTTACGACGTGGCCGACCGGATGTTCGACAACATGGAGGCCGGGATCGGTCAGAAGATCCGCGTCCGCGGCACCCAGTTCACGGTCAAGGGGATCGTGAAGAAGAAGGGAAACGTGCTGGGCCAATCGTGGGACGGATTCGTCATGCTGGCCTTGCCCGTGTTCGAGACCATGTACGGCCGGCGCCGCACTACCGTCATCTCCGTCAAGATGTACGAGGCGAGAGAAGTGGCCGACGCGATGCTCAGAGCCGAGGGGGCGATGCGCGTCTCACGGCGTCTTAGACCGGGCCAGGCCAACAACTTCACCGTGGACACTGCCGAAGGCCTGATCACGTTCTGGCGTAATCTCACCCGCATTATCTTCACCGTTGTTCCCGCCGTGGTCGCCATCGGCATCATCGTGGGCGGCATCGTCATCATGAACATCATGCTCATGAGCGTGTCGGAGCGGACGCACGAGATCGGGATCAGGAAATCGGTGGGAGCCAGGCGGCGTGACGTGCGGCGCCAGTTCCTGGCCGAGTCCGTGACCCTGGCGACCTTCGGCGGTCTCATGGGAGTGCTCGCGGGATGGAGCCTCGCCCAGCTCGTGGGCATCGTCTCGCCACTCCCGGCGCGGGTCACGCCTTGGTCGGTCTCACTGGCGCTGGCGCTGGGCGTGGGAGTCGGTCTCGTCTTCGGTGTGTACCCGGCAGCCAGGGCGGCTCGGCTCGATCCGATCGCCGCCATGCGATATGAGTAGACCGTGCTGAGGCTATCGAGCTTCGCTGAGGGCGCGGCCATCGCCGTGAGCGCCATCCGGTCGCAGAAGCTGCGCTCCGCGCTCACGATCCTGGGCATCGTCATCGGTGTCGCCACCGTGATGTCGATGGCTTCGATCGTGCAAGGCATCCGCGACCAGATCTTCAACACCCTGGAGGTAGTGGGTCCCACCACGTTCAGGATCCTGCGCTTCTTCTCGTCCACGCCGCTCAACCCGGATGCCCTGCCCCGCGAGGTGCGGATTAGGCCCGTTCTCACGGAGGAGGAGGCGGACGCCATCGAGCGCATGCCCGAGATCCACTACTCGGCCATCTGGATGGGTGTGTTCGAGAGCCTCGAGTTCGAAGGAGTTCGCACGCAACTCACTGTGGTCTACGGCGCCGACGACCGCTTCATGGAGATCCTGGGCGGCGCGATCACCTCCGGCCGCACGTTCGTGCCGACGGAGGTCCGCGGTGCGGCACCCGTCGTCATCCTGGAGGAGGAGGCATCTGAGCGCGTCTTCGGAGTCGTGAACCCGATCGGGCGCACCATGCGAATCGGCGGCACCCCGTTCCGAGTCATCGGCCTGTACCGATTACCGGAGAACATCTTCCAGGCGCCCGGCCAGGAGATCGCGGCCATCGTTCCGTACGCCTCCGCACTCCGGTCGTTCCGCTACGACGAGACGCAGTCTCTCGTCGTCCTCGTCAAACCGCGCGACGGGGTGACCGTGGACCAGGCGATGGATGCCGCCACGAGGCAATTGAGGCGAATGCGTGGCATCAGACCCGGCGAGCCCAATTCGTTCGACATGCTCACCTCGGATCAGGTGCTGGACATCTTCAATCAGCTGACGGGAGTGTTCTTCCTCGTGATGATCGTCCTGTCGAGCGTAGCGCTGATGGTGGGCGGTATCGGCGTGATGGCGATCATGATGGTGTCGGTCACCAGCCGCACGCGAGAGATAGGGGTGCGCAAGGCCCTCGGCGCTACGCGGCACGAGATCCTGTGGCAGTTCCTGATCGAGGCAGCCACGCTAACGGGTATCGGCGGCGCGGCGGGCATCGCGGTCGGCCTGGTGTCGGGCGAGCTGCTGAAGGGAGTGCTGGGGCTCAGCTCCGGCGTGCCGGTGTGGAGCGCGGTGCTGGCCACGGCCGTGTCCGTGTCGATTGGTTTGGTTTTCGGACTGATCCCGGCCAACCGCGCGGCGCGCCTGGATCCGGTGGAGGCACTGAGGTACGAGTAGCGCCCGCCCCCCCGGATGCACTCCCCGCGCAACCCAAGTAGCTTTGTTCCCATGACCGAACCCGTACATCTCCTGGCCATCGCGGCCCACCCCGACGACGTCGAGCTGACCTGCGGCGGGACCCTCATCAAGACGGCCCGGCAGGGGCATCGCACCGGCATCATCGACCTCACGCGGGGCGAGACGGCCACGCGCGGGACGCCGGAGGCCCGCGTGTCGGAGGCGCAGGAGTCGGCCCGCGTGATGGGCGTGGCCGAGCGGGTGAACGCGGGGCTCCCGGATGCGCACCTGCACAACACGGACGAGACCCGGCGCGCGATGGTGGAGCTGATCCGGGCCTTCAAGCCGCGCGTCGTGATCCTCCCGTTCCCCGTGGGGAGGCATCCCGATCACCGAGTCACTTCGGAGCTGTGCCGCGACGCCTGCTTCCTGGCGGGGCTGCGCAACTACTCGGCACCGGGCGAGGCGCACCGACCCAACAAGGTGCTCTACGCCCTGGCGTACCGGGAGGACCCGGTGCAGCCGACGTTCGTGGTGGACATTTCGGCCGAGTTCGAGACCAAGCTCGAGGCGATCCGCTGCTTCGCGTCGCAGTTCGAGGGCGCCAAGAAGGCGGGCGAGATCTTCCCCACCGGAGAGGACCTTTTCGAGCTGATCCGCATCCAGAACGCCCACTACGGCAGCCTGATCCGCACCGCGTTCGGTGAGCCGTACATGACGCACGAGACCGTCCGCGTGGACGACGTCGTGTCGATGGGGGTGGACTCGATGTAGGGCCCCTGCCCTACCTCGACCTCCGGCGCTTCCTGACTACTACCTGATGACTCCGACTCGCGACTCCTCCCAGCGCGTCTATCTCGACCACGCGGCGACGACTCCGGTGCGCCCCGAGGTGCGCGCCGCAATGGAGCCGTTCCTGACCGACGAGGCGTTCGGCAACCCCAGCTCGGCCCACTGGGCCGGCCGTCCCGCGCGCGCTGCGCTGGCCGAGGCGCGCGAGTGCATCGCCGCCGCCGTCGGCGCGGAGCCGCACCAGGTCGTGTTCACCTCCGGGGGCACGGAGGCCGACAACCTGGCCGTGCTCGGGGGCGCCCTGGCGGCCCGGGCTACGGGAAGGCCGTTCCGCGTCGCCGTCAGCGCCATCGAGCACAAGGCCGTGCTTGACGCCGCCAGGGTCGTGGAGCGCTTGGGCGGAGAGATGGTCCTCCTCCCAGTGAGTGCCGGTGGCCAGGTTGAGCCTGCCGCGGTGGACGCGGCGCTCGAACAGGGCGTCGCGCTGCTCAGCGTGATGTGGGTGAACAACGAGACGGGAGCCGTCCAGGACGTGGTGTCGCTCGCCGAGCACGCCGACCAAGCCGGAGTTCCGTTTCACACCGACGCGGTCCAGGCGCTCGGCAAGCTCCCCTGCACCATGGCGGACGCGCCGATAACACTGCTCACTCTCTCGGGCCACAAGATCGGGGCGCTCAAGGGTGCGGGTGCGCTGATCGTGCGCGACAAGCAGGTGCTCGAGCCGCTGCTCCACGGCGGCGGACAGCAGGAGGGGGTTCGGCCCGGCACCGAGAACGTGGCGGGCGCCGTTGGACTCGGGGTGGCCGTCAAGCTGGCGAGCGCCGAGCAGACCGAGACCGAGCACCACACCAGGGCGCTGCGTGACGACCTCGAACGGCGCGTAATTGATGCTCTGCGAGACGCGACGGTCAACGGCCGCGACGGCACCAGGGCTCCTCACATCAGCAGCATCGCGATCCCGGGTGCGGACAGCAACGCGCTTCTGATGCAACTGGACGTCGCGGGCATTGCGTGTTCCGCCGGTTCCGCGTGTGCCACGGGAACTGCCTCGCCCTCGCATGTCCTCATGGCGACAGGACTGCCCGACGAGCTGGCGTCGGCATCGGTCAGGTTCTCGTTCGGCCACCAGAGCCGGGAGCAGGACGTGGACCGCGTCATCGAAGTGCTGCCGGATGCCGTGCAAAGGGTGCGCACGCTCGTGGCCAGCCTGGCGGAGGGCGCTTGAGCCCGGGGAAGGTACTCGTCGCGATGTCCGGTGGCGTGGACAGCTCGGTAGCTGCGGCGCTGCTCGTGGAACAGGGGTACGAGGTGATCGGCGCCACGATGAAGCTGTTCTGTTATGGCGATACGGTGGCCGACCGTCCCTGCTGCTCCCTCGACTCGATACAGGACGCAGCCACGGTTGCCGAGCGCCTGGACGTTCCCCACTACGTCCTCGATTTCGAGGACCGGTTTCAGCAGTTCGTGGTACAGGATTTCGTGTCGGAGTACGCGGGTGGGCGCACCCCGATCCCGTGCGTGCGCTGCAACACGTTCACCAAGTTCCGCGACCTGCTGGCGCACGCCGACGCCCTGGGTTGCGACCACATAGCGACCGGCCACTACACGATCGTCCGGGATGGAGCGCTGTACCGGGGCAGAGACCGGCTCAAGGACCAGACGTACTTCATGTGGGGCATCGACCGGGGCGTCGTGGAGCGGATGCTGACCCCGATCGGAGAGCTCACCAAGGAGGAGACGCGATCCCTGGCACGGCGGCTCGACCTCGCCACCGCCGAGAAGCCGGAGTCCGTCGAGATCTGCTTCGTGCCCGACGGCGACTACGCCGCGGTACTGGAGCAGCACCTGCCCACGGACGCACCCTCCCTCAGCCCGGGGCCCATCCGGACGACTGGGGGTGAAGTGATCGGGGAGCACCGGGGCTTCGCCCGCTACACCATCGGGCAGCGCCGGGGTTTGCCGGGCGGATTCGCGCACCCGATGTATGTTGTAGGTATCGAACCCGAAGAGCGGGCGGTGGTCGTGGGAACGGCCGACGAGCTGTTCGGCCACTGTGTGGAGTTGCAGGAAGTGAACTGGCTCGCCGAGCCGCTTCAGCCGGGCGACACCTGCGAGGTGCAGGTGCGTTACCGGTCGAAGCCGACCGCGGCTCTCGTGAAGGAGGGTGCGGGTGGGCGACTGGCCCTGGACCTGGCCGAGCCGGTTCGCGCCATCACTCCCGGGCAGTCGGGCGCGCTGTACGATGGCGAGCAGCTACTGGGCGGTGGAGTCATCAACTAGGAGAGTGCGGTGGATCTGGTTCAGATCGTCGTGAGCGAGACGGGGCTGAGTGAGGACCGGGCCGAGGATGGGCTCGGGGCGGTCTTCATGGCCATTCGGATGGCGGTGGACGCCAAGACGTTCGGCGAAGTGGCCACGGCGTTCCCCGATGTAGGGACCTGGATGCAGAAGGCGCCGCTCTCGGCGCGCTGGACCGGCGAGATGCTCGCGATGGCCACGCCGCGCGCGCTGCGCCGCATCATGCTCAACGCCGGGTTCAAGGAAGAGCACGTGGACGGCCTGTGGGGCGCGGTGGGCCGAGGCCTGCGTGAGTCGATCGGCGCCGAGCCACACAAGAAGATCGTGGAGAAGCTGCCGGTCCTGAGCGGGGAGTAGGGCCCCTCCGCAATGTCATGACGACCATTACCGCCGAACTCACAACGGGCACGCAGGTCACGATATCCAACGGGCGCCACACGTGGCGCGCCGACGAGCCCGAGAACGTAGGCGGGAACGACACCGGACCCACTCCCTACGAGTTGATAACAGGCTCGCTCGCGGCCTGTACTCTGGTCACGCTGGCCCTTTACTGCCGGCACAAGCAGATCCCCCTCAAGTCGATCACCGCCACCTACGAGCACGGCCGTATACACGCCGAAGACTGTGAGGAGTGCGAGGATCCCAAGAAGGGCTTCCTGGATCAGATCACGAGCCGGGTCCGGATAGCGGGGGACTTCGACGACGCTACGCGCAAGCGCCTTGCGGCGATCGTGGAGCGTTGCCCCGTGCACAAGACGCTCGCGAACGGTGTGAGGATGGTCGACCACACCGAGTTCGTGTGAAACTTTCCTCCCAGCCCGGCCGATAGGGACTAGCGGATATGCGTGGCTTCCTGGCTCGGCTCTTCATCACGGCGTTCGGCCTGTGGATGGCCGACACGATTCTTCAGGGAATCCGCTTCGAAGGTGTGGGTTCCCTGTGGCTGGCGGCGTTCCTGCTGGGGCTCGTCAATGCGTTCGTGCGTCCCGTAGTCGTCTTTCTGACGTTTCCCATTACTCTGCTGACGCTCGGCCTCTTCCTGCTCGTCGTGAACGGTACGATGATCATGCTCGTATCGTGGCTGATGCCCACGTTCCACCTGGAGAGCCTGGGCTCGGCCATCCTGGCGTCGATAATCGTGGGGCTCACGGGGTGGGCGGCCAACGCCTTCGTCGGAAGCCGCAGGGTGGAGGTGTGGAAGACGCGGGCACGGCGCGAGAAGTAGCCCTCTCGGCCAGACCGGTTACTCACCCACCGCTACAGCCACCACCTCTCGGGTACGCTCCCGGTTATCCAGGTTGATCAGCAGGATCTCCTGCCAGGTTCCCAGCTGCAGCTCTCCGTCGATCACCGGAACCGAGATCGAAGTACCCATGAGCGCCGAGCGCACGTGGGAGAACCCGTTGCCGTCGCCGTACGCCGCGTTGTGTGCGTAGTCCAGCGTGGGCGGCGCGATCTGGTCCAGCGCCCTGCGGAGATCCAGAAGGGCCCCCTGTTCGTACTCGATGGTCGTGATGGCTCCGGTCGAGCCGGTCAGGTGTACCGTCACGCTCCCGGTCTCGATTCCGGCCTCCTTGACCAGTGCCTCTACCTCCGCCGAGATGTTGCGATGGCCGAATTCGGCATCCAGTTCGAAGGTCCAGCGCCGGGCTACCGGCATAGTGCGCCTCCTCACAGTCCGATGACACCCCGCAGCCTACCTTGCCGCAAGCGATGGCGCCAGCGGGGCTTGACCGCCCTGGGGTGCCGTCCGAGCTTGGGTCGACACTTTCGGAGGATCCAGCATGACGGACAGGCCCAGTGTGGAAGCAGCGCCGGGAGTCGTGATTCCCTTCAAGTTCGTGATTCCGCCGGCTGTCCTGGCGCACCGGATGCAGCGCTACGCGCTCTACCTGATGATTTGCGCCTTCCTGTTGATGGCGCTCAACTACAATGCGCTCTCGATGGAGGCCGTGTTGTGGTTCGCCGCCGGCCTGGCAGCGGTGTTCGCGCTCCTGTGTGCGACCTCCGCCGTGTTGCTGAACGCGATCCAGTGGGACTACGAGCGGCTCGTACAGGAGATGCGCGGCGGCCGACAGGCCACCGATATGCGCTGATCGGCGCGTGTTTCGGAGGTAGTGCGAAGGACACGTCTTCCGGGTGGGGGGCGTCACAGAGGCGTGAGCCGGGGACGAATAGATTGTCCCCGGACGGCAGCCAAGACGCGTGATACAGATCACACTTTGGCTCGTCAGTCAGTGAGATTGGAAACAAACGCCTTTGTGACACTCTTCGAAGGAGCACGTGATGCGCAACCACCCCCTGAAGAATCGCTTCTGGTTGACCGGAACGGCCCTCGCTTGCGCGGCCGTAATCGGGTTGGCCGGCTGCAGCGACTCGACCGGCCCGGATGCCGAGTTCGATCCGGTAGCCGCTGGCGCAACGGCGGACGACATCGGCGGCGCCATGGCCGCGAACCCCGCGCTCACCTCGATGGAAGTGATGGGTGCGTACTTCCCCAGCTTCGCGGCCGCACCCCTCGCCGCCACCGTGCCTTTCGATCCGCGGTCCGAGGACGACCGCCACTGGACCGACACGCGGCGCGACGCATTCCGGCAATGGTCGGAGTACGAGAGCCCGGATGGCCCGGCCAAGGTGATCTTCCCGGCAGACCTGCTGGGCAAGACGCTGGTGTTCAACCCCCTGACCGAGCAGTACGAAGTCGATCCCGCGCGGGACGGTGAGGCGCCGAGCAACGGGCTGCGCCTCGCGCTGTACGCGGTGGACCCGATCCTGCATCAGATGATCGAGCCGATGACTGAAATCGGCTACCTCGAGCTCACCGACGAGGACACGCCGGCCATGGACGCGGTGGGAATCGTGGCGGTGATCAACGAGGTCACCGTGCTGGACTATCTGGCCAGCGCCCAGGTGACCACCAGCACCATAACGTTCACCGCGGACGGTTACCTCACCGACGGCTCGACAGTGGTGGACTTCCTCTTGTCCGTGACGTTCGACGATACGGCCCGCACGATCACGGTCGACTATGACGTGGATGTGAACGCGGACCAGGCAGGTGTGCATCTGGTCATGGTGCTCACGGAAGAGCCTGAGACCGCGACCGTCACGCTCACCGTCAACCACGGCGCGAATACGGTCGTGATGGACGTGAGCATCGCGGCGGAGACCTTCGAGGGCACCGTGTCGCACAATGACGTTGTGCTGATCGACATATCGGGTACGCCCGACCAGCCGGTCTTCACGGACCGCGACGGCAACCCGCTCACGGAGGATCAGCTGCACGCCCTCGGCGACATTTTCGGGGCGGCAGGCCATGTGCTGGATCACTTCGACAACCTGCTGATTCCCGCGGTGGCGGTGCTTCAGATTCCGGTGTACGCTTTATAGCATGACGATCCGGCGCACCCTCGGCGTACTCGCAGCAGCTTTCGTAGCGAGCTGCAGTACGCCGGGGCCGCCGAACTCTCTGATCTTCATCGACGGGCGAGCAGTGGCCGCTTCAGGCGACACGCTGCTCGCCTTCACACGTCAGGGCACCACCGAGGTCACGGTCCGAGACCGCCGCAGCGGAGCCGTCTACGCCCGCGGCCTCAATGTCCTGCGGAGCCCGCGTCACATCGAGGAGCGGAGCGGCCGTTGGTACGTGTCGGACGTGGACGGAGCCCGCGCGACCATCGCGGTGTTCACATCGTTGTGGGAATTCGAGCGCTGGATACCGGTGGACGAGTACGCATCAGCGGCACACGAGTTCGCGGTTCTGCCGGATGGCAGGATCGTGATCGAGGCGCGCGACGGCCGGCTGGTCGTGATGGGAACGGATAGCGCCGAGACATTCGCACTGGTCGAGCAGAGCTCCCGCACCGGCATAGTGCTCGGGGCATTGGGAGGCGTGCTGCACGCCGTGCCGGACAGAGCGGTCACCCTCTACAACGAGTTGGGCAACGTCCGCTGGCGCCTCCCCTGGCCGTGGCACGAGCGCGCATACGTCACCGACATCGCCGTGGACGGACAGGGACGGATCCACGTGCTGGCCGGCGAGGAGACCGAGGCCGGGCGGCAGTCGTTCGTCGCCTTCTCGCTCTCTCCCATCACGGGCGAGGTGGTACGCTACTCACAGGAGCCCGGCGGGTCGGCCACCTTCGTGGTCAAGCGAATGGGTGAGGTGGAGCGGGACAGCGCGGCGCGGTGGCTGCGGGAACCGGAGGACTAATACTGGAGGTCGGCTTCGTCGGCGAAGTCCTTCAACGCCTTCTCCTGCTTCTTGCTCAGCTTCTCCGGAACCGTGACCGCGATCTCCACGAATTGATCGCCGCGCCGCTGGTTCTTCTCGACTCCCTGCCCCTTGATGCGAAACTTCCTTCCCGGCTGCGTACCCGCAGGGATCTTCAGCACGACCTGACGTCCGTCTATGGTACGCACCTTCAGCTTCGTGCCCAGGGCAGCCTGCGCGACGTTCACGGGAATGGTGCAGTGGATGTCCAGGCCCTCGCGAGTGAAGAACCGGTCCTGCTGGACCTGGAACGTGACCAAGAGGTCGCTCGGGGCGGCCCCGTCGGGGCTGCGTTGACCCTGGCCCTTGAGCCGCGCCCTGTGGCCCGAGTCGGTGCCGGGCGGCACGGTGACGAGGAGTCGCTTGTCGACAGACACTTCGCCCTGACCCGAGCACTTCGGGCACCCCTTGCTCGGAATCTTCCCGCGGCCACGGCAGGCCGGACAGGGTCTGGTGACCGCGAAGCCGCCCTGCCCGAAGGTGACGGTCCCCCGGCCGCTGCACTCCTGGCACGTATCGAGCTGGGCGCCCGGTGCCGCCCCGGACCCACCACACGTGGGGCAGGCCTCGGTCACGCCCACCGTCACGGGCACCTTGCCGCCCAGTGCCGCGACCCGGAACGGAATCTCGACCACGACCTCGATGGGCTCGGTCGCCTCGGCCCGCTTGCCCTTGCCGAAAATCGAGGAGAAGAGATCGCCCAGACCGCCGAAGCCGGGAAAGCCGCTGAAGTCGATGTCCTCGAACCGCACCGACTCGCCACCGCCCGGAGCGCCTCGACCCGGCATGCCGCCGCTGAACGCCCCGTACCTGCGCATGTTGTCGTACTGCTTGCGCTTCTTCTCGTCGCTCAGAACGGAATACGCCTCGGAGATCTCCTTGAAGCGCTCTCCCGCCTGCTTGTTGCCGGGATTGGCGTCCGGGTGATACTGCTTGGCGAGCTTGCGGTATGACTTCTTGATCACCGCGGGCGTCGCCTTGTCGGACACGCCGAGAACGTTGTAGTAGTCCTTCGCCGCTGCCATGGCTCGGTCCTACGCCTCGCCCGCGGGTTCCATCGCGATGTAGACCTGCACGCGCGCGGGTCTGAGCAAGACGCCGCCGAACCGGTACCCACGCTGCATCACGGCCGCGATGGTGCCATCCTGTTCCGGGGACGGAGCCGGCAGCGCACTCACCGCCTCGTGCAGGTTGGGATCGAAGGTCAGCCCCGGCGCGCTCACGCGCTCGAGCCCCATGCGCTCGAGTTCGCTCATCAGCTTCCTCTCCACCATCTCCACACCGGCGATCACCTCCTGGACGTTGCCGTGGCTCCCCTCGTGACCGGTCACGCGCTCCAGGTCGTCCAGGGCCTCCAGCACGTCCCGCACCAGATCGGCCTGGGACTGGGCGCGCATCTGGGCGCGCTCCTTGGTCACTCTCTTGCGGAAGTTGTCAAAGTCCGCCGCCAGCCTCAGATAGCGGTCGTTCAACTCTTCGAGCTCGCCCGTAACGCGCTCCAGCGCCTGGTCGGGCGACTCCACCACGTCCATGCCTTCGGCCTCGCCCTCGGGGACCTGGAGGGCGGCGTCGGCCACGCCGGGTGCTTCGGGTTCCTGGGGCTGCTCGGATGGCGCCTGATCGTCGGCCTTGGCCTGTTTCCGTTTCGGCATACGCTCTACGGTTTGGGTGTCTCGGTTCCGGGCGCGCTCGGCGCCCTCCAAAGATAGTCTTCAGAACAAGAAGCGTACCATCCATTCCTGCCGAATCGGCGCACCCGGCTACTACTCGCGCACCAGCCTGCGCAGCAGATCCAGCCCCGCCTGGGAGGCACGCCGCCGCACCTCCCGCCTGCCACCGGGAAGGCGCCTCTGGACCGCCCGCTCCGACTCTCCCAGCCACGCCGCCAGCCACACGGTCCCAACCGGCTTGTCGGGCGTCCCTCCGGAGGGTCCCGCTATGCCCGTGACAGCAATCGCCGCGTCGGCGCCGAACCGGCCCGCCACCCCACGAGCCATCGAGAGGACCACCTCCTCGCTCACCGCCCCGTGCTGTTCGAGCAGCGCTGCAGGAACGTCCAGGTCGCGCAACTTGGATTCGTCTGCGTAGCAGACCACTCCTCCCAGGAAGACGTCTGAAGCCCCCGGGACGGCGGTGAGGCGCGCCCCGATGAGGCCCCCGGTACAGGATTCGGCCACCGCCAGCCTCGATCCGCGCTCCCGCAGGCACTCCAGCACGACCGCGGCGAGGTCGTCGTCCCCCTCGCCGTAGTAGTTGGCGCCGAGAGCCGGGATGAGGATGTCGGCCGCCCGTGCCAGCTCGCTCTCCGCCTCGGCCTCGGGCAGGGACCACGCCGTGAGCCTGAGGTCCACGCCGATCCCCTGGGGGAGGTAGGCCAGTGTGACCGGCCCAAGCTCCGCCTCGAGCTCCGCCAGCGCGTTCTGGAGCCCGGACTCGGTGATCCCGGTAGTGTGCAGCGTCCGCGAGCGGTGGACCCGCACCGCATCGTCCTGCCGCGCCGCACGCTCCCGCAGCCGGGGGACCACTTCCTCCTCCAGCAGCAGCCTCATCTCGTGCGGCACGCCGGGCAGCAGCACCGCTACGCCCGGCCCGCCCTCGAGCCAGAGCGCCGGCGCCGTGCCGCTGCGGTTGGGCAGCACGACTGCACCGCGCGGTATCTCTGCCTGACCCCGATTGCTCTCCGGCATTGGACGATCCGGCCGGTACTCCCGAAAGTGGCGTTCCAGCTCGGCCAGATAGTCCTCGTTCAACTCCAGCGGCGCGTCGAAAAGCCTGGCTACGGCCTGCTTGGTCACGTCGTCCGACGTCGGCCCCAGTCCACCGGTAACGACCACCAGCCCCGTGCGCCCCAGCGCCGCGCCCGCCGCCTCAGCAATGAGCTCCTGGTCGTCTGCCACCGTGGTCTTGCGCACGACGCGTATGCCTGCGCCGGACAGGGCGCGGGCGATGTCAGCAGCGTTGGTATCGAGGGTGAAACCGAGTAGGAGCTCAGTGCCTACTGTGAGCAGCTCAGCTTCCATCACCAGAGGCGGCCGGGCTGCCCCGGAAGAGCGAGCGGTGCCGGTAGATGTAAACGCCCAGAGAGTAGACCGTGAGCAGGACGGCAACGGCCAGCGTGATCGCCACGACGGTTCCGTGCAGCCGCTCCCACCACGTTCCGAGCCATCCCTGGCGCCAACCGAAGTCGGCCGCCATGTCCTTCCACGCAAACCAAAGGATGGTGGCGCCGATGAAGATGTCCTGGACGATAGTCTTGAGCTTCCCAGCCCCGCCGGCCGCGATGACCACACCACGCTTCTTCGCGACGTGGCGGAACACTGTCATTGCCACCTCGCGCCCGACCAACAAGGCCGCAACCCACAACGGGAGGTTGCCCCACCAGGGTATCTCGTACTGCGCCATCGGATAGCGCGTAATCCAGTAGATCGGGATCAAGGTGGCGAACAGCAGAAGCTTGTCGGCCAGGGGATCGAGCAGCTTGCCGAGGTCGGTCGTCTCACCGCGCTCGCGCGCGATCTTGCCGTCGTAGATGTCGCTAATCGCCGCCGCGATGAACACCATGAACGCGATGAGCTTCGGTTCCCAGCCCTCGATGAACGGCAACAGCGCGATGACGGGCGCGAGGGCGATTCGCGCAATCGTGAGGATGTTGGGCAGGGTCCACACAGGCCCGGCCATTAGCTCAACGTCTTGAGTACCAGCTTGGCGACGGCCTTGAGCGCGTCGAATACCCCGTCGCCGGTGAGCGCCACCGACTCGAAGTACGGTGCGCGCTCGATCCAGGTGCCGTCTACCTGCTGGATCAGGAAGTCGCCCTGGTTCCATGGATCGGGGGTCGGCTTCTGCCTGGCCGGATTCTCGACCGGCCACCCGGGATTCAGCTGCGCCTGGAGGTCCTTGATCGGCGCCGCGTTGGGAAGGTCTCGCTTGTTGTACTGGATGATGAACGGGATCTTGGTCAGATCGTACCCATACTCGGACATGTTGTCGTACAGGTTCTGCATGGACTCGATGTTCGCCTCCATGCGCTCGATCTGGCTATCCGCCACGAACACGACCCCGTCGACGCCCTTGAGGATCAGCTTTCGCGAGGCGTTGTAGTACACCTGCCCCGGCACGGTGTAGAGGTGGAACCGCGTCTTGAAGCCGCGGATCGTCCCCAAGTCGACCGGCAGGAAATCGAAGAACAGCGTGCGCTCGGTCTCGGTCGCGAGGGACACCATCTTCCCGCGCGTGTCAGGGGCGACCTTGTTGTACACGTGCTCGAGGTTAGTGGTCTTGCCACCGAGCCCCGGCCCATAATAGACCAACTTGCAGTTGATCTCGCGGGAAGCGTAGTTGATCATCGACATGGTCGATCGCGCCTCCCCTTAATCCCCGAACAACTTGTCGATTTCGTCATCAGCACCTGCCAGCGGGCCGGCTTCCTTCTGCCCTCCCGGTGGGACGGTCCGACTGAACATCTCTTCGAACAGCTTTGCAAGATCGCCAACGGTCTTCTTCACACGGAGGCGCACCATGCCGACCGTGGTGCGCTGGTCGAACAGCACCACCAGGATCACGCGCCGGCCGACGTCCGCCAGGTACATCGACTCCTTCTCTCCCTGGTGGAAGAGAGAAGCGAACTCCGGCTCCCCGATCATCTTCGCCAACTGATCGTTGGCGCTGAAGTCGGCGGCCGTGAGCGATGCGAACGCAGCAGGGTCGAACGAGAGCTGCTCGCCGGCGTTGGCCAGCAGCTGGCCGGTGCGGTCAACCAACAGTGCACAGCGCGCGTTCGACTCCTGCAGCAGCGCGCTCAGATGCTCGCTGATGCGTTGGTAGTCGCCCGCGTCTAGTGACCAGGTTCCCGCGCCAGTACCCATCGGTGTCCTCGTCTACCCCAATCTCGCTTCCATGCGGCGCACGATACCCTGTGCGCGGCGCCGCAACATCGGGTGCTGCTCCCAAGCCAAGTAATCCCGCAGGAGGCGGACTGCCTCGACGCTGGGGTGCCCGTTGAGATAGCCCAGCGCCGACAGCCGGCGCAAGGGGTGCGCGCTGAACAGGTCCCGGCGATGCCTGCCCATGGACTGCTTGGCCAGTACCGCGCCGAGCGCCGCCCCCAGCCCCAGTCCCACTGCCAGTGCGCGTCCTTTCGGTCCCATCAGGCGTTCATCTCCCGGCGAGCAGCCATTGCCTGCGCGATCGTGATGCTATCGGCGTACTCAAGATCGCCACCGACCGGCAATCCCAATGCGATGCGCGTCACACGCACGCCGGGCTGCTCCACCACTCCTCGCACGTATGTCGCCGTCACCTCCCCCTCCATGGAGGGGTTGGTAGCCACTATGACCTCGCGCACCGTCGAGCCGTTCTGGAGCCGCGTCCTGAGCCCGTCGATCCGCAGGTCCTCCGGTCCCACTCCGTCCAGCGGTGACAGGCGCCCTCCCAACACGTGATACAGGCCGCGATACTCACCGGTTCGCTCGATGGCACCGATGTCGGAGGCCTCCTCCACGACGCAGACCACCGAACGGTCCCTGCGTGGGTCCGCGCAGATGGCGCACGTATCGCCTTCCCCGAGGTTGCCGCACTCAGAGCAGGGGCGGACCCGCTCGGACAGCGCCTGCAACGTCTCGGCGAGTCGCCTGACGGCTTCGGGAGGTTGCTTCAGCAGGAAGTATGTCAGGCGCGCGGCGGTCTTCCTCCCAATTCCCGGGAGCTTGGTCAGTTCACCGATCAGTTCATCGATCGCTGACACGGCCCTCAGAGTGGGAATTGGAACGGAAGCGGCATGCCGCCGGCGAGCTTGCCGACCTCGCTGCGGTAGAGCTCTTCGGCCTTGCGCTGCGCGTCGCTCACGGCGGCTAGCACGAGGTCCTCGAGCATCTCGACGTCCCCCTCCGCCGCGGCGGCTGGGTCGATATGAAGGGCACGGATCTGGCCCCGCCCGTCGGCGGTCACCTTCACCATGCCACCTCCCGCCGAGCCTGTTACGCTGCGCTCTGCGAGTTCGGTCTGAATCTGCGTGAGCCGGCCCTGCATCTGCTGGCCGAGCTGGAACAACTGAGAGAGATCTGCCATACCTGCCAGTCTAAGTCGTTGCGAGTACTACACCATGCGTCGGTGCAAGCTACGCGGGGGCAGAATGCCCCGCAAGCTAGTCCAACAACTCGAGATCCAGCGCGTCGGCGACGGCGTCGAGCGACCCGTCCTTGGCGCGATAATGCTTGAGGCGCTCGTCCCGGTCGCCGTCGCGGTCGAGACGCTTGGGCTCGGGTGCCGGTGCCTGGGGGCGCTGTTCAGCGGCGGCTCGGTAGACGATTCGCACCGACTTCCCGACTACGTCTGCGATGGCCTCGGCGACCAGGTCCCTGCTCCGCTCCAGACCCTCGAGGTGAACCTCTGAATCGGAGACCTCGAACGTGACCTCGTCCTCGGCGACCGCCGCCGGGGTCGCGTGCGTGAGTGCCTCGCGCGCCATGCGCCGCTTCTTGCCCACGGCCTCGACCACAGCCGGCCAGTACCCCGCCAGCGCCTGCAGGGTGAGTTCCCCTTCCAGGTGGCCCGCAGGGGCCGGCTCCGCTGCGGGCGGCTTCTTGGCCGGCGCCGCCCGCGATGCCTTCCTGGCGCCGCGCTCGCGCGACACCCGGCGCGCGGGAGCGGCCGCGGGGGCGCTCTTCGATTCAGGCGCCGGGGCGCCGCCCCCGAGGGCGGCCATCACATCTTCGAGCGCAACGGTTCGGTCGAGCAGTGTCCACTGCAACAGCAGCGTTTCCACATGCAACCGTGCATGCGGACTGCGGCGGACAGCTCCCTCGGCATCGCGCAGCAGCTTGAGCACGCGCAGCACGTCTCCCTCGCTGTACTCGCCGGCGCGGCGCTCGATGGCCTGCCGCAGCGCTTCGGTCAGCCCCTCGGGCTCACCGCCGAGAATGCGCACCAGGAGCGCCCGCCACGCCTCCCCTGCGCCGCCGAGGAACTCCACCAGGTCGGCGCCACCCTCCACCAGGCGCCCGACGAACGGGAACACGTCCTGCGCGCGCCGTTCGGCTACCAGGTCGAGCAACTCGGCATAGAGCTCATCGTCGATGAGGCCGAGGGCTTCCCGCACGCGGGCCGCAGTCACCGCCCCCTCTCCGAACGCCAGCGCCTGGTCCAGCACCGACAGCGCATCGCGCATGCCCCCGTGCGCCACACGGCCGATGATCAGGAAAGCGTCGTTCTCGACCTCCACGCCCTCCTGCTCGGCGACGTAGCGCAGTCGCTCGATGATCGTGTGCGGCCCCATTCGGCGGAAGTCGAACCGTTGCAGCCGACTCATGACCGGCGCAGCCGTATTGGCGATCTTCTGCGGCTCGGTGGTGGCGAACACGAAAACCACGCCCGGCGGCGGCTCCTCGAGAATCTTGAGGAGCGCGTTCCACGCCTCCCGCGTGAGCATGTGCGCTTCGTCGATGATGTAGACCTTGAACCGGTCCGGTGCGCTCGCGGCATACATCGCGCGCTCGCGCAGCTCGCGGGCGTCGTCCACACCGCGGTTGCTGGCGGCATCGATTTCGACCACGTCCAGGTTGGCGGACCCGGACCAGATGCGGCGGCAGGACTCGCATTCGCCGCACGGCTCGCCCGCATCCGGCCCCTCCCGGCCCCTGGCCGCACAGTTGAGGGCCATCGCCAGAATGCGCGCCGCGCTGGTCTTCCCCACCCCACGGGGGCCGGTCAGCAAATAGGCGTGCGCAACCCTGTTCTTCGCGACCGCGCCAGCGAGTCCCGCAGCTACGTGGGCCTGCGCGACGAGATCCGAGAATCGGGTGGGTCGGTACTTCCGGGCGAGTGCGGTATGAACCATATCGGATGAAATAAGTGCCCCAGGCACCCCGAGGCGACACGCGACATCGCTTAGCGCTGCTACCTTCACGGTCCTGACGCGGTTCGCGCGTGCGCGCCCCTCGGACCTGGGGCTCTGTAAGCTAGCCCCTGTACAGTCGTAAATCTACGGCGGTGCCGGCGCTACCGACCCCCTCCCCACCTCTCCCAGGTAGACGGAATCACCAGCACCAGCAACGTGTAGAATTCGAGTCGTCCCAACAGCATCAGCACGGCCAGCACGACGTGTTCGGGAGCTCCCATGTGCCCGTAATGCGCCGCCGGGCCGACGGCCCCCAGCCCGGGACCGATGCTCGACAGCGCTGCGAGTGCGGCGCTGAGAGACGTGAGGAAGTCGTTTCCCAGCGCCGCTATGATCAGCGTGCCGATCCAGTGGGTGAGTACGTACAGCGCGAGGAAGGCGAGCACGTTGTGCAGCACGTCCGCACGGATGGGCCGGCGCCCCAGCTTCGTCACCATCACCGCGCGCGGATGCAGGATCTTGCGAATCTCCCCGATCACGTGCTTCACCACCACGCTCGCCCGCA
Source organism: Gemmatimonadota bacterium (assembly GCA_039587315.1). Lineage (GTDB taxonomy): Bacteria > Gemmatimonadota > Gemmatimonadetes > Gemmatimonadales > GWC2-71-9 > WVYX01. The sequence goes on from JBDHIS010000001.1 coordinate 138,195, forward strand.
CGACCTTGAACCCGCCACCGGTCGAGCCGCCCATCGCGCCAACGAACATGAGCCCCAGCAGGATCACGAGACATACGGCGGGCCAAAGGGCGAAGTCCGCCGTAGCAAAGCCCGTCGTAGTGACGATGGCCGCAACGTTGAATGCGGCTCGCCTCACTGCGAATTCGCCCCACTCACCGGTGGCAAGCCCGAGAGCGACGAACACGGCGATCGCCGCCGCCAGACCGAGCGCCACGTACCAGCGCCACTCGAAGTCCGTCGCGTACACCAGCCACTTTCCGGAGAGGAAGCGGTAGTGCAGCGTGAAGTTGGTGCCGGCCACGACCATGAACAGCACGGTCACCCATTGGATGGAACCGGAGAACGCGCCCAGAGAGGCCGTCCGCGTTGAGAAGCCGCCGGTGGCGAGGCAACTCATCGCGTGGTTCACGGCGTCGAACAGCGACATGCCGAGCAGCAGGTAAATCATCGCCAGCGCGGCCGTGAACAGCGCATACACGCCCCACAAGAGGCGAGCGGTTTGCGCGATGCGGGGTGTCAGTCGGTCCGAGGGAATGCCCGGCGCCTCGGCGCGGAACAGCTGGGCGCCGCCCATTCCGAGCAGCGGCAGGATCGCGACACCCAGGACGATGATCCCCATGCCGCCGATCCAGTGCGTGATGGAGCGCCACAGGAGGATGCTCCTGGGAAGCTCCTCCATGGCGGAGAATACGGTGGCCCCCGTCGTCGTGAAGCCCGAGACCGACTCGAAGAAAGCCGCAGGCACCGTGGGCGCGACGCCGGTCGTAATGAACGGAACGCTTCCCGCGGCCACGACTGCGAGCCACCCCAACCCAACCACCGCGATACCCTCACGCGGATTGATGCTGTACTGCCTCGGCGTGAGCCACCATAGCACGGCGCCGAGCGCGCCGGTCCCCACCATCGCGACCAGCCACGGAACCGCCAAGCCCTCGACGATGCCGAACGCAACCGGAGGCGCCATCGCCGCCGCGACCCACACGAGCAGGGCGCCGACGAGGTGCAGGACTTCGCGCAGGTTCACGAAGGGAACATGGCGGTGACGTCGGCGATCGCGTCGGACAGCGCGAACACGATCGCCGTATCGCCGGCTTCGAACACGTCGTTGCCGCGCGGAACCGTCACGTCGGTGCCGCGCCCTATCGCCGCAACGATTGCTCCCTTGGGAAAGTCGGCATCCGCGAGACGCTTGCCCACGACGGGCGAGTTCGCGGAGACCTCGAAGGCAATTGCCTCGGCGTCGCTCCCCTTGAAGGTCGCCACGCGCGTCACGGTGCCGCGGCGCACGTAGCGCAGGATCGCGTTCGCTGCCGAGAGCCGCGGACTCACAGCGGCGTCGATACCGATGCGGCGCGCCAGCGGCACGTAATCCTTCTTGTTCACGAGCGTGATGACGCGCTTCACACCGGCCTGCTTGGCCACCAGCGAAGAGAGGATGTTGGTCTCGTCCATGTCGCTGAGTGCCACGAAGCCGTCCGCCCCTCCCACACCCTCCAACTCCAGCAACTCGACGTCGGTCGCGTCGCCGTGCAGCACCAGGACGCGGTCCAGCTTCTCCGCCAACTGCTGCGCGCGGGCGCGCTCCGCCACCAGCATCGTGACGTGCACTCGGTGCTGCTCCAACAGCTGCGCCAAGTAGAACGCCTCGGTGCTGCCCCCGGTGATTATCACGCGCTTCACCGATGAGCTCTCGTGTCCGAGGAGTTCCAGCGCGCGGGGGATCTCGGCCGCCGTTGCGGCGACGTAGAGGTGGTCACCCACTTCGATCGCCGTCTCGCCGGTTGGGACGATAGTCTCCTCGTCCCGCTCCAGCGCCACGAGCAACAGCGGTCGATCCCCCTCCTCCACGGCGAGATCGATCAGTCTGCGCCCCGCGATTGGAGCGCCCTCCTCCACGTCGAACCCAAGCACCTGAAGCGCGCCGCCCGCGAACACCGCGATGTCGGTGGCGGCCGTCGAGCGGAGCAGCCGCACCGTCTCGAGCGCCAGCTCACGCTCGGGATTGATCAGCACGTCCACGCCGAACAGGTCCGGCTTGAGGTTGCGCGCGTCACGATAGAAGTCGGGGTTCGAGACGCGAGCGACCTTGGTCATGTCGAGCGTCCCGCGGGCGCTCATGCAGGAGACGAGGTTCACTTCGTCGATGTTGGTGACCGCGATCAGCAACCCAGCCTTGCGTATGCCGGCCTGTTCGAGCACGGCGGGACTGGTGCCGCTGCCCTCCACGACGGCGACGTCGATGTGGTTGGCCACGTACTCCAGCCGCTGAAGCTCGGTGTCCACCACCACGACGTCGTGCTGCTGGTTGGAGAGGCGCTCGGCGACGTGGTAGCCGACTTCGCCGGCGCCTACGACGACGATATGCATGGCAGCCTTTCTATCGCTGATCGACGCCACAATAAGGCATCGGGCGGCGCTTTCGGCAACACTCTCAGGAGTCCAGGACCCGGGCTATCATGTCGGCGGCCCGGATGACGTCGTCGCGCGACGCATCGAGGTGGGTAACGGCCCGCAGGCGGGTCGGGCCGAACGGAACCAACAACACGCCTGCATCGGCGATCCGGGCCAGGGCCCCCTCCGCGGTCGCGCCAACGAGGTCGAGCATAACGATGTTGGTATCGGGCTCGAGCGGCCGCACGGCCTCGTGGCCTTGGAGCCGCTCGGCGAGCAGTTGCGCGTTGGCGTGGTCCTCCTCGAGCCGCGACAGGTTGTGCTCCAGTGCGTAGAGGCCCGCAGCCGCCAGCACGCCCGACTGGCGCATCCCGCCTCCGAGCCTGCAGCGTATGGTCACGGCGCGCTCCATCAGATCGGCCGGTCCCGCCAGGCAGCTCCCCACCGGACATCCGAGCCCCTTGGAGAGGCACACCATCACCGTCGTCGCGCCGTCAGCCAGCCGCGCCGGCGGCACGCCCTGAGCCGCGGCCGCGTTCCACAGTCGCGCGCCGTCGAGGTGGAGCGGCACACCGCGATCGGCGACGAGACCGGTCAGCTCGTCCCACACGTCCACCGGCGTCACCCTCCCACCCGCGGAGTTGTGCGTGTTCTCCGCCGCGACCGCACAGATGCGCGGCTCGTGCGCGGACACCGGTCGCCAGGCCTGTGCCACCAACTCGGCGGTGAGCACTCCGTCGGGCGCCGTCACGGGGCGCACCTGGGCTCCCGAGAGACCTGCAATTGCCGCGGACTCGTAGTTCAGCAGGTGTGCGCCTGCTTCCAGGATCACCTCGGTTCCCCGCTCGACGTGCAGCCAGACTCCGGTTTGGTTGGCCTGGATGCCTGAGGGGAAGAACAGCGCGGCCTCCTTGCCGAGCAGCTCTGCAACGCGCTGCTCCAGACGCCGCGTCGTGGGGTCGCCGTCCAGCACGTCGTCACCGACCTCGGCCTCGGCCATCGCGCGCCGCATGGGCGCGGACGGTCGGGTCACCGTATCACTCCTGAGATCGATCACTCGGTCGGGCATCTTCCTGGCTCTCTCTCGCTCGCTGCCGCGTTCACTCCAGGATGGCCTTCTGCTCCCGCTGGCGGCGGCGCATGTCGTAGGTCTCGGCGACCTCGCCACCGACCAGGAAGATGCAGGCCATGAAGTAGATCCACACGACGAACAGGAGCAACGCTATCGCGTTGGCGTTGGAGACAAGTCGGTCGACCGTGGCGACTCGCGTCAGGTACAGCGTGAAGAACTTCTTCGCGACCTCGAACCCCAGCGAGGCGACCGCGGCAGCCACCACCGCGGTGTCCCACCGCATCGTCCGCGTCGGAGCGATCGTGTAGACGATGAAGAACAGGAAGAGGCCGACGAGGTAGGTCGAGATGCCGACGACGAAGCGTCCCACGAATGGGTAGCTCGCGACGAGCACCGTGAGGAGCGCGTTCGCGACGAGCAGTACGAGCGTCACTATCAGGAGGAAGAGGTCTATACCCTTCCCCACGAAGTAGGAGCGCGTCTCGTAGGTGTCGAAGATCTCGTTCAGGGAGGTGCGGGTGGCGCTGAAGAAGCGAGTGGCAAACCAGAGAAAGAGCGGGATACCGTAGATGGTCAGCTCGGCGCGGCTGTTCATCACTCCCGTGATGAGGTCCTCGGCGCGCGCCAACGGCCCGCCCCCCTCTTCGGTGCCGCCCGGCAGCAGCTGCTCCAGCAGCGCCAGCACGTCCGCCATGGCGTTCTGTCCGCTCACGAAGTAGCCGAATGCGGCCAGGAGCAGGACGAAGAACGGGAGGGCCGCCAGGAGCGCGTCGAAGGTCAACGCGCTCCCGAGGAAGAGAATCTGGTCTTCGTAGGCGCCGATGAAGACGCGGCGCACGAAGCCGAGGGGGGAGGAGGCCCACCCCCGTCGCGGCAGGGCAGTCACGCCTCGGACCGCGTTGTTAGGCTAGGCCTCGGACTCGTCCTCAGCCTTGCGGCGCGAGGAGCGGGAATCCGTGAGTCGCCGCTCCAGCTCGTCGCGGGCTGAGCTCACGGCGGCCTTGCCGGCGTCCAGGGCGCTGTGCGCGTCTTCGCGCTTGTCCTTGATGGTGCGCCGCGCTGTCTCGAATCCCTCCTCGAGACGCTCCTTGGCCCGCTCGTAGCCTTCCTCGACCCGCTCCTGCAGGTCTTCGGCGCGCTCGTACGCGTCGTCCCTGAGCTGCCGGCTACGATCCCGGATGACCTGCCTGGTCTGCTCGCCGCTCTGCGGAGCAAACAGCAGCGCGGCGCCGGCCCCCACCAGCAGCCCGAGCAGGAAGCCACCGATCCCACCGTTCGACTTCTCGACGATGATCACCGCTCCGTCGTCACGCACCTGTGGCATAACTCCTCCATCGCCTCACACGCCGAGACGCGCCCCGGGACCTCGCCCGATGCACACTCGGCGTCGCTGGTACTCGTAGTTGGTTGTCTGCATTGAAATTACCACCCCGCGAGAGGCCCGTCAAAAGGCAATCTCGAGCCCATCGTATGCCGGTGATACCCCATCGGGCAGCCGGGATTCCAGCTGGGCGTGGGAGAACCGGTGGGTCAGGTGGGTGAGGTAGGCTCGCCGCGCCCCGACGGCCGCTGCCAGCTCCACGGCCTCGTCGATGGAGAGGTGCGTCGGGTGGGGGCGGTCGAACAGCGCGTTCACGACCAGCGAATCCACCCCTTGCAGCTGGTCCAGAGTTGGCTGCGGCACATGCTTCACGTCGGTCAGGTACGCCACCGGCCCGAAGCGGTAGCCGAACACGCGCGTGCCGCCGTGATCGCATTCCAGCGGAAGCACCGCGACCCCGGCTACCTCGCACTCCTCGTACGGCTCCAGGGCGGTGGCGACGAGCTGCGGCTTGCTGGTCCCCAGTGGAGGCTCGACGCCGTCGTCGAAGATGTAGTCGAATCGCGCGTCGAGCCGCGCGATTGTCTCGGCGGGGCCGTAGACGGGCAGCTTGCCCTCATCGAGCCTCACGGAGATGGCCCGCAGGTCGTCGATGCCGTGGACGTGATCGGCGTGCTCGTGGGTGTAGAGAACAGCGTCCACCGACCCCACTCCCTCACGCACCAGCTGCAGCCTCAGCTCGGGGGGCGTGTCTATCAGGATACGGGACCCGCCCACCTCCACTACTGCACTCGTTCGCGTGCGGCGGTCGCGGGGATCGTCGGAGGAACACACGGCGCAGTCGCAGCCGACTACGGGCACGCCAAACGACGTGCCCGAGCCGAGTACGACGAGGCGACCGCTCAAATCGTGACGACCTTCAGGAGGTTCGTGGTGCCGGGGACGTCGAACGGGACCCCGGCCGTCACGACGATCCGGTCGCCCTCTGCCACCACGCCGCGCGCCAGGAGGAGCTCGCGCGCGCGGCCCAGCATCGCCTCGAACGTCGGGAAGTGCTCGGTCAGCGCCGGCTGCACTCCCCACACCAACGAGAGCCAGCGACAGGTGGCCTCTTCGGTTGATACACCCACGATCGGCGTCACCGGCCGGTGCGCGGCGATCTTGCGCGCTGTGAACCCGCTCGAGGTGAGGCATACGATCAGCGGCGCGTCGATCATCCCCGCCGCAACACCGGTTGCGAACGCGATCGCGTCGGCCGTGGAGTGCGGTCGCACCAGGGAGGCCGGAGCGTCGCTGCGGCGGCGCCGCGGCGCGCCCGGCCCTACCGTCGAGCGCTCGATCTCCTCCACGATGCTGGACATGGCGCGGACCGCCTCCACCGGGTACTCGCCGATCGCCGTCTCGGCGGAGAGCATGACCGCGTCGGTGCCGTCGAGTATGGCGTTGGCCACATCGGACGCCTCGGCGCGCGTGGGTCGCGGGTTCTGGACCATCGACTCCAGCATCTGGGTGGCGGTTATTACGGGCCGGGCACGGCGGTTGGCCCGCGCAATGAGGCGCTTCTGGGCCAGCGGCACTTCCTCGTAGGGGAGCTCCACCCCGAGGTCGCCGCGAGCCACCATGATGGCGTCCGACGCCTCGAGGATCCGGGTGAGATCCTCGATCGCCTCGGCCTTCTCGATCTTGGCCACGATCCGCACACCGGCCGGGACCAGCCCACGCACTTCCTCGACGTCCTCCGCCCGGCGCACGAACGAAACGGCGATCATGTCCGCCTCGTGTTCCAGCGCGACCTCCAGCATGCGGCGGTCGCGCTCGGTGACGGTCGGCTCGCTCACCGCCACACCCGGCAGGTTGATCCCCTTGTTGCTACTCAGGGGCCCGCCGTGGTCCACCACGCCATGCACCCGATCGCCCTCGACTCGGGTCACGTCCACAGCGAGGAGGCCGTCGTCGAGCAGGACGCGCACCCCGGGCGAGACGTCGCGAGCCAGGGCATCGTAAGTAGTCGGGATCTCCCCCGCCGTCGCAGACTCTTCGGGCGCAAACACCACCTCAGCACCCGATTCGAGCGCCACAGGCGCCCCGAGCCGGCCGACCCGGATGCGCGGGCCCTGGAGGTCAACCAGGACGCCTACGAAGCGCTCAGCGGCCGCTGCGGCCCTGCGCACGCGCCCGATCCACTCACACCACTCGGCCGGGTCGCCGTGCGAGCTGTTGATGCGGACCACGTCCAACCCGGCTTCGATTAACTGAGTGATTGCTCGCTCGTCACAAGTCGCCGGTCCCAGAGTTGCTACTATCTTCGTGCGGCGAAAGTGTTTAGCCTCTGTCATCGCGCTCCTGTGTGTGCTTCTTCTTGGCTCTTCACGCCCCTGATTCACCGGGCGGGGCGATCCGGTTCAATCAAATGCGCAAGCGCCGCGGCCAGCCGTGGCAGGGCCTCCCCCGCGGTCGCCGACCAATGCAGCGTCGCGCGCGAAGAGAGCGGCGTGCGGTCCGGGTTTATCTCGATCACCGTAACACCCGCCCCCAGCGCCAGGTCCGGGAGGCCGGCCGCCGGATACACGACCGACGAGGTGCCGACCACGAGCAGGGCGTCGCACGTGGTGACCAGCTCGTGGGCCCGCCCGATTGCGGCGCTCGAGAGCTGCTCCCCGAACCACACGACACCGGGCCGAATCGGGCTGCCGCACGTGTCGCACGCCGGCGGCTCCACGTCGCCCTCCTCGGGCAGGTCCAGGTCACGGAACCGCTCCGGATCGAACGGATGCCCCCCCACGCAGCGGAAGGCCTCGAGCGAACCGTGCAACTCGATGATGTCCTCGCTCCCGGCACGCCCGTGCAGGCCGTCCACGTTCTGCGTAACGACCGCGAACCGGTCGAAGCAGCCGGCCAAGTCGGTCAGCGCCAGGTGGCCCGCATGGGGCTCCACCTGGCGAGCCATCCGCCAGCGGTAAACGTACCAGCCGAAGACACGGGCGGGATCGGCATTATACGCCTCGGGCGTCGCCAGCTGCATCGGATCGTAGCGCGCCCACCACCCGGTCAGGGCATCGCGGAACGTCGGTACACCCGACTCTTGCGACATACCCGCGCCCGTGAGCGCCACGGCGCCAGAGCAGCCGGAAAGGAGCTCGGCCGCGCGGCCGCACTCAGCTTCGCCGGGTTCGGATCCGGTCATCAACGTCCCCACAATGTGTCCACATGGAGTCTCAACATGCGTGTGGAACGCTGGTGCCGCTACGGAAGCTCCAGCAACCAGAGGTTGGCCGAGCCGGACTGGAGCGGAACCCCTCCCGGACCGAAGAACGACTCGGTGTAGACTTCCACCTCCGCTACGTAACGGCGCGTGCCCGGCACGGCTGCCACCCGCCTGACCTGCCCACCGAGAATGCCGATCGTTCTGCTGGTGCCCGTGGCGAGGTCTAGCATCTCCACGGTGCTGCCGGCGATGCCGGCCACGGGGACCCCGTCCACGTTGGCCAAGTCGTACACCGGCGCCGAGAAGGAGCCGATCTCCGTCGGCGTTGCAGATCCAGGCGGCAGGTGGAAGAGCCGCGTGGAGTCTGCGAGTTGCACGATCCAGGCACCACCGTCAGGGGCCGGCGCGTACGCGATCGCCGATTCGGCGCCGGGAACGACCGTGACGTCCAGCGTGGTGAGATCGAGGTCCACGAGGGCGTAGGCAACCGGGATCGTGTCAGTGCCCCGAGTTGCGCCCCCACCCTTCACCTTGAACACGCTGTCCAAACCGGTCAGGAACCGGAGCCTGTCGGCACCCATCCAGGAGGGCTTGATGACCGTCGTGGGGCGCCGCCCGTCGGGCATCGTCCAGATCGCGCTCCAGCCCGGTTCGGCCTCCTCCGGGTCCTCGGCCGGCCCCACCCTCAACTCGCGGACCGGCGTGCGCACGTCGTGCAGATTGCTCTTCTGCCACACGTAGGCCATCCGTGCTCCATCCGGAGACAGGGCCGGCTCCACCCATGTAACCACGGAGTCCTGGGGGACGGCGAACGGGGAGGGACAGTATCGCGCCGAGATGGTCCCCCCCTCGTAGGGCAGCAGCGCGATGCACCGTTCGGCGACTTGGAACCCACCCGGCACGGACCGCTCGTCGCCCAGGTCAAACCGGCTGAACGCGAGCACTCCTCCGGACACCGAGGGATTGCGGTCGTCCCCCGGGTTGAAGGTGAGGCGACGCGGGAAACCGTCACTCGCGGGAGGCAGCGCCTCCGGCGGCTCGTACTCGAGCGGCGTCGTGTGCTCGCAGGCGGCCGCGAGCAGCAACAGGCCCGCCGCCAGCAGCCAGCCAAGAGAGCCGGACGGCGCCGTTCGCCGCGGGCTCAAAACGAGACCTCCACGCCCAACCGAAACAGACGGGGCGCTCCGTAGGCGAAGATCGGTTGCAGGAAGTCGCGCGCCGCCCCCTGGTAGAGCGGCATGAGCTCCTCCGGGCCGGCGATCAATCCATCCCCGTTCGTGTCCGCGAACGGTCGGTAGCGCGGCGACTCGTAGGGGATGGGCTCGCCCGCGTCCTGGTAGGCCGCCTCCGCCGCGGCCTCGATCTGCGGCTCGCCGGCCCAGGGCGTGCCCGACTCGCGCCGCACGGCCACGACGTTCTGCCGATTGGTCACGTTGCGCACGTCCAGGTAGAAACCCAGACGCGCCCCACCCACTCGGAAGCCACGTCGGATCAGGATGTCGAGAGCCCACTGCGACGGCAGCCGCTCGGAGTTGGGCAGGTCTATGAGGGAGTCGCCGCCTATCGAGGTGCGCGAGTACGGCAGCCCGCTCCCCCAGCGAAACACCAAGCCACCCTCGAATCCACCCAGCACCGGTCCCAGGCTCTCCGAGATCCGGCCGCGCGCAGTGGCGATGAGAGCGTGGCGCCGGTCGTAGTCGAGCGGGAAGGTGACCGCACCGGGCAGGATCGTGTCGCCCGTCGGCGTGATCTTCAGTTGGCGGTAGAAGTCCGTCGCGTTCGTGGCGGTGGCCTGGGCTCGCTGCAGCACGTAGGTGAGGCTCGCCCCCCAACCGCCCACGAAGTCACGCTCGAGCGCGAACTCCGCGCCGCGCACGTCGCCATAGTCGGCGTTCCCGAACGCCGAGCTGTCCACATCCACTCCCAGCGGCACCGAGGCGACGAGTCCGTCCAACCGGCGCACGTAGGCGCTGATCCGGATTCCCGTGTTCACCGAGGGGCGCATCCGCACCTGCATCTGGAACTGGCTGGCGCTCTCGAACCCGAGTGCCGGGTTCCCCTGACGGAACCGGCCGGTGCGCAGCGTGTCGTCGAACGCGGCGTCGGTCAGATACTGGTAGTCGGGAGGCTGAGCGAAGTGCCCCCAGTTGGCGACGACGAGCGCGCCCTGCAGCACGGTCGAGAACGCGAAGCGGGGGCCCCACGCGACCTCGGTGCGGGAGCCGCGCTCCTCGATCCCGCTGCGCGGGTTGAACGCGTCCACTCGCAGACCACCGGTCAGTGAAACGTCCTTGAGCCGCTGCGTGAACTCGGTGTATCCCGCAGCCTGGAACGGTGCGAACTCGGAGGACACCGGAGCCGGCGCCCCGGACACAACCGAGCGGTAGGCCTCCAACCGTGTGAACGTCTCGACACGCTGGCTCACGTACTCGCCGCCGAAGCGGATGTCCGTGTTGCGGTGGGGACCGACCAGCACGTCGAGCCGCGCGCGGCCCTCTCTGAAGCGATTCCACGCCAACTCGCCGCGCGGCGAGTCCGTCATGAAGAATGCCGGGACTCCCCACGGAGTGCGCTCGGCGAAACGCGGCGTCCGAAAGCCGGAGATCGGGCCCTGGGCCTGGACGGTGTCGCGCGCGCTGGCGACGTCCTCACCCGCGAAATCCCATCTTTGGAACGTGAGCGGGCCGTACACGAAATCGGGTGGGGCGAGGAGCGGCGCCCGGATCGCCTCCTTGTCGTAGTAGGCGACCCTGAGATCGATGACCGTCGTGGTCCTGGCGTCGGGCCGGGAGGCGTGCTGCAGGTGTGCCATCGCGTGCCCGCCGGTCACGCGCTCTGCGGCGCCACTTCCCTGCTCGTACTTGAGCACGGGATCGAACAGCTGCCGTTGCACCTGGGACGCGGAGCCCTGCACGCTCAGTTTCTGCCGCGCGCCGAGTGGGAGCGTGAGCTTGCCGAAGAAGTCGTAGCGCTCCCCCGCGTTGTTGGGGAGCACCCACGGCTGTGCGCTGCGCGGATCCAGCGTGTCCACCGGGGGCGGGGCGTTCACCGGATCGTGGTCCAGCCGCCCGCTCGCGTCCACCGCCGCGAAGAACCTGAGCCCGCCGAACAGCGGCCCGCCGAGCGCCGCGACGATCCGGTCGAGCCCGTAGTCCCCGCCGCCACCCAGCGGACGATCGGTCTCGAGCGCCAGCGTGCCCTCGAGCCGGTCCCCTCCCTCGCGGGTGGTGGTCAGCACCATCCCGGACAGCGCCTGCCCGTACTGAGCCGAGAAGCCGTCCGTGACGATGGTCGCCTCGAGAATCGCGATCGGTGGGAGAGCGAGCCCGGTGGGGCCGTTGGCGGCATCCAGCTGGTTCTTCACGGTCATGCCGTCCACGACGAGCACGTCCTGCCCGACGCGCCCGCCCCGGAAGGACGCCTCCACGACCCCCGCCTTGAGGGCCACGGCGTCTTCGAGGCTGGTGATGGGGAGATCGCGCAGGTCGGCCATGGTGACCTGCTGTACCGTGGCTGCTATACGGGGATCTAGCAGGGGATCCGGCTTGCCCTCGACCGCGATGCCCTCGAGCTCCAACGCTTCAGGGGCGAGCTGCACGTCGAGCATCGCAGAGCGGCCACCGACGACCTGCACGCTGTCCTGCGTAAGCGGCCGATAGCCGACGGCGCGCACCGTAACCCGATAGGTGCCGGGGCGGATCTCCCGCACGCGGTAGCGGCCCTGGGCGTCGGTGACCGCGCCGTGCAGGCCACGACCCACTTCCACCTGGGCGCCGGCTATCGGCGCTCCGCTCACGGCGTCCGTAACCGTGCCGGCCACCGATCCGCCCAGCTGGGCTGACAGGCCGGCGGGCCACAGGACGAGCGCGAAACTAGCTAGTGTGAGCGCACGCCGCACTGGAGTCCCCCACCCAACATCCGTCTCCTCCCGATTGACGACCTCCCTGCCCCGGATAGCTCACCCGAGTCTACACCCCAAGGACCGCGCTAGTTGCGCGCCCCTACTCCCCGGCTGTCGTCGGCGTGGCGTAGGTGCGCGTCACGTATGCGTTGAGGATCTCCAGGAACTCCGCCACGATGCGCTCGCCCTTGAGCGTCACGTCGAGCTCGCCGTCCACGTAGACCGGCGCCTTGGGCTCTTCGGCAGTGCCGGGGAGCGAGATCCCGATGTTGGCGTGCTTGGACTCGCCGGGCCCGTTTACGACGCACCCCATTACGGCGACCCGCATCTCCTCCACACCGGGGTGCGCCTGCTTCCAAACCGGCATCTGCTCGCGCAGGTAGTTCTGGATCTGCTCGGCCATCTCCTGGAAGAAAGTGCTGGTGGTGCGGCCGCAACCGGGGCAGGCCGTAACCTGCGGCAGGAAGCTCCTCAACTCCATCGCCTGGAGAATCTGCTGCGCCACCCGCACCTCCTCGGTGCGATCGCCTCCCGGGGCGGGAGTAAGGGAGACGCGAATCGTGTCACCGATTCCCTCCTGCAGGAGTATCGCCAGGCCGGCGGCGCTCCCAACGATTCCCTTCGCTCCCATTCCGGCCTCGGTGAGCCCCAGGTGCAGCGGGTAGTCCGACAGCGGCGCGAGCTTGCGGTAGACGTCCACCAGGTCGCGCACCTGCGACATCTTGACCGAGAGTATGATGCGCTCGTGCGCCAGGCCGATCTCTTCGGCGAAGGCGGCCGAGCGCATCGCGCTCTCGACCATGGCGCCCAGTGTCACGTCCCTCGCGTCCAGCGGCGCCTCGCGCGCGGCGTTCTCGTCCATCAACTCCGTGAGGAGATTCTGGTCGAGCGAGCCCCAGTTCACCCCGATGCGGATCGGTTTGTCGTTGGCGACCGCCACCTCCAGAATCTGCTTGAAGTGCTCGTCGCGCCGCCTCGCGCCCACGTTGCCGGGGTTAACGCGGTACTTGGCGAGAGCCGTCGCCATGTCGGGGTACTTGGGCAGCAGGATGTGCCCGTTGTAGTGGAAGTCGCCGATGATGGGAACGGTGACGCCCTGGTCGCGCAGCTCCTCGACTATCTCCGGCACCGCCCGGGCAGCGGGCTCGTTGTTCACCGTGACACGCACCAACTCGCTCCCGGCCGCCGCGAGGGCGGCGACCTGCTTCACAGTCGCCGGCACGTCGGCAGTGTCGGTGTTGGTCATGGATTGCACCACGATGGGGTGGCACGACCCTACGGGGACGTCCCCGACCCAGGTGGTTACGGTCTCGCGACGGGTGGCTTCGGGCATGGGGCGAAATATAGGTGGGTGGGCCCATCGCGTCTCGCGTGCGGAGCCTTCGCCCCAGGCGGAGCGCACCCCTGAAGCGGAAAGCGGCGTCCCGGAGCTCTCCGGGACGCCGCGGCTTCCAGCAGGCTAGCTACCGCTCACGCTATGAGCTGGCACAGATAGGCCGTAGCTACCCCGAGGTAGTTCCCCAGCGCGTAGCCGATCAACGCGAGCATGATCGAGACCGGAACCAGCTCCTCACGGTGGAACCCGGCCGCCACCGGGGCCGACGCCGCACCGCCCACGGACGACACGCTCGCAACCGCCGCCATGCTCACGTCGATCCGGAACAGCCTCGCGCCGGCGATGATGAACACGAAGTGGATCGCGATGCAGATGAAGCCCGCGATGATGAACCACTGTGCCCCGCCCAGGCTCCTGAGGTCGGCCTGCGCCCCCATCATCGTCATGTAGATGTACACGAACGTCATCGAGAGCGGCTCGGTGCCCGGCACGTTCTTCAGCTTGGTCGCCGACATGGCGATGCCGAACGTCGTCACGAGCAGAATCGCCCAGGTGCGCTCGGTGAACACCGGCTGGATCTCCGGGAACACGCGCGCCAGCTGGGTGGCGCCCAGTATGGCGACGAAGCCAAAGCCCAGCAGGGTGAGCGCGTCGCGGAAGTGCACCTCGTGGCTTTTCTTCTCGACCTGCCTGGCCGCTTCGTTGAAGTGCGCCTCTGCCTCTGCGGGCACTCCCGTGAACCGATTGAACTGCTTGGCCCAGCGCTTGCAGCCGATGATGAGCGGGAAGTAGAAGACGTAGACGATGTTGTCCACCAGCACGACCATCCCGACCATCTCACCCGGCGTGTCGAGGGCGTCGGCCACCGCCGCGAGGTTGCCGGTGCCGCCGATCCAGCTACCGGCGAGCGCCCCGAAGCCCATCCAGGTGCCCTCGGGCACACCGCTGCGGAACAGCGCGAATGCTATTACGGCGCCGATTACGATCCCGAACGCCCCCATCACCATCACGGCCGCGCCGCGCCACGCCACGCGCATCGCCTGCCGGATGTCGATGTCCAGCAGCATCAGCACGATGAACATCGGCACGGCGAACGACCGGAACGTCGTGTATATCTGCGACGACCGCGGTATCACGTTCAGGTTGGAGAGGATGATCGGGGTGATGAAGATCCAGATGATGGCCGGCAGGAAGTCGAAGACCTTCCAGCGGGTGGTCCGCTCCAGCCACAAGAAGAAGACTGGGATCATGATGATCACGGTCATCACGCCGACGAGGTCGTTGAAGATGGGCTGAGAGTCCATCAGTACTCCGTTCCGCTTGCAGTGACGGGCGGCCTCGCCCTCCCTAACAAACCGCGGCGCCCCAGGCCCACCCGGGGCGCCGTCCTCCTACGTTGCCAGAGTTGTGCCCGACCTAGCGACCGTTCAGCAAGGGTTCTCCCAATCCACCCTGAAGTCCCCGCCGCAGTCCGGGCAGGCCATTTCGGCCACGCCGGGGGGAGAGAACTTCTGCCGCGAGCGGCACTCGGGACACACCCCATACATCGTGCCGAGGTCCGAATCGCTGGCGCGCTCCACTCCATTCTCCTCGGTCTTCCACATCACGACGCTCCAGGATTCGGGCGCACCTTCGGCGAGCTCGACCAGCTCACGCGGTACCGGCACGTTCCTCCTGTTGACGTCCACGAAGACGAGATCGGGCTTCTTGTCGTTCACGACGGGATACCACGCTCCCCGCCGTAGCCCGTGGGCTCCGGATCGTCTCACGCGCGCCCACTTCTTCGCAGCCATGGTCAGTCCTCCCACCGTCAGCGCGACAGGCCCATCACCACTGCCAGGGGAATCGCCACATACAACACGAGGTCCCGAACCAGATAGAACGCTACGACGAGCAGCACCAACGTCCATCCACGCTTGCGCACGAGTCCGCGCCAGCCGAGGCTGCGGCGCTCACTGCGCAGTGTGCGAACGTATTGGGAAAGGCGCTGCAGCACGTCGATTCCAGTTCTGGTCGGGTGTCCCGACCAAGATACCAGCGGTGCTCCCCGAACGAAAAGGGGGCGCGTCCCCGCGCCCCCTCTCCATCCGCCCGTGCCGGTCTCGCCGGATCGGCTTTCCTCAGCCGCACTCACTATAGCCGCACACGTGGCATTTGACGCAGCCCTCGGCGAACTCCAGCTGCGAACCGCAGTCGGGGCACGCCCCGGGCATCTGCTGCGCGTCGTTGTTGTGGACCTCGAACAGCGTTCCTTCCGGACCGGCCACCGGCCCGCGCTGGGCCGACGCGGTCAAGTCGGTTGCCTGGCGGTCCAGCAGGTCCTGCTGCACTCCCTGCTTCTCCTGCATCCACTTCTCCATCGCGATTCCGATGGCGTCCGGGACCGACAGGACCTTGCTCGGCCCGAGACCGACCGCTCGGTCGGACGAGATGCCGCGCAGCTGCCGGTGGATGCCCGAAATCGGAATCCCGGAGCGGAGGGCCAGAGACATCAGCCGTCCCATCGCCTCGACGTCGGCCATCAGGGCTCCCCCGGCCTTGCCCAGGCTCATGAAGATCTCGAACGGCTGGCCCAACTCGTCTTCCGTGATGGTGACATAGAGCGTGCCCAGAGGAGTCTCGAGCCGCCGCGTCGTGCCGCGCAGCATCTCCGGCCGCGACCGCTTGGCGCGCCGCTGCAGGTTCTCCGCTTCTACCTCGTGCAGCTTCTTCTTGGTGAGATCCAGCTCGGCCTCGAGCTCCGCGATGGTCGCCTTGAGCTCAGCCACCTCGACCCGGGCGTTCTCGCTCTCGCCTCCGGCCTGCTCCTGCACCTTCTTCGCCGTCTTTCCGGTAGACAGGACCTGCATCTCGCGGCTGCCGTCGCGGTACACCGTCACGCCCTTGCACCGCAGTTGGTACGCCAGCTCGTATATCTCGCGCACGTCGCTCTCGGTGGCCGCGTGCGGGAAGTTGCAGGTCTTGCTGATCGCGCTGTCCGTGGCGTCCTGGAACGCGGCCTGCATCCTGATGTGGGACTCCGGAGTCACGTCGTGGGCCGTCACGAACACCTTGCGCCACTGCTCCGGGACCTCGGGGAAGTCGATGTGGCCCTCTTCGGCAATGCGCTTGACCAACTCCTCCGAGTACCATCCCTCGCGCTTCGCGATCGCCAGGAAGTCGTCGTTCACGTCCGGCATCAACACGCCGGCCTGGTTGCGCATGAACGCGACCGCGAACAGCGGCTCGATGCCCGAAGAGCACCCGGCGATGATGGAGATCGTGCCGGTCGGGGCCACGGTCGTGAGATTGCAATTGCGCAGGCGCCTGGCCGGCCGGATGCGCTGTCCATCGGCGTCACGCGCGCAGGTCTCGTCCGGACCCCAGATGCTGCGCTCCCACTCCGGGAAAACGCCCCGCTCCTGCGCCAGGCGCTCGCTCTCGACCTTGGACTCGTCGTCAACGAACTTCATCAGCCGGCGCGCCCACTCGGCCGCCTCATCCGAGTTGTAGGGGACGCCTAGCCGCACCAGGAAGTCGGCCCAACCCATGATCCCGAGGCCGATGCGCCGGATACGGTTCGCCAGATCCGTGATCTCGGCGAGCGGATACTTGTTCACGTCGATGACGTTGTCGAGGAAGTGCGTGCACAGGTGCACCGCGCGCCGCAAGCCGTCCCAATCCACTTCGCCGCTCTTGACGAACAGCCCAACGTTGATAGAGCCGAGGTTGCAGACGTCGTAGGGCAGGAGCGGCTGCTCGCCACACGGATTGGTGGCCTCGTAGCTGCCCAGGTGCGGGACCGGGTTGTAGCGGTTGGCCTCGTCGACGAAGAACACGCCCGGCTCGCCCGTCTTCCAGGCACCGTGGACGATCTTGTCGAACACGTCGCGCGCCTCGAGCTGGCCGACGACCTTGCCGCTGCGCGGGTGAATGAGGTCGTACTCGGCATCCTCCTCCACCGCCTTCATGAACGTCTCTGTGACCGCCACCGAGATGTTGAAGTTGGTGATCTTGGTGGTGTCGTCCTTGCAGGTGATGAACTCGAGGATGTCCGGGTGGTCCACCCGCAGGATGCCCATGTTGGCTCCCCGGCGGGTTCCGCCCTGCTTCACCACGTCGGTGGAGGCATCGTACAGCGACATGAACGACACCGGTCCCGACGCCACTCCCATCGTGGAGCGCACGATGTCGTTCTTGGGCCGTAGCCGCGAGAACCCGAACCCGGTGCCCCCACCCGATTGGTGCACCAGCGCCATGTTGCGCAGCGTGTCGTAGATACCCGCCTTGCCCGACGCGAGGGCGTCCTCCACCGGAAGCACGAAGCAGGCGGAGAGCTGCCCCAGCGGGCGGCCGGCGTTCATCAGGGTGGGGCTGTTGGGCATCCAAACACGGGTGGCCATCAGCTCGTAGAACGTCTCAGCCACGGCCTCCACCGCGCCGGCGCTGGCGCCGTAGGTGCTGTCGGCTGCCGCTATGGTGCGGGCCACGCGCCAGAACAGATCCTCGGGCGTCTCGTCGGCCTCGCCCTGCTCGTTCTTGATCAGGTAGCGGCGCTGGAGAACCGTGACCGCGTTGTCGCTCAGTTGCGGCGTCATGTGCCGCTCCGAATCACCCGCAAAGCCCATGAAATCCCCACCTGGGTTCGAATTGTGCCGTCCTATGAAAGCTAATTAGAGAAACGACGCGGAGTAATACAGCGCAGAGTCTCGCGCGGAGGGGCAAGGTAGAAGTGTTGGTGAGGCCACGCAAGTGGCCACCGAGGACCACTGAACACCTTAGCTCCCCGTTATGCACATCACATAATTGCTAGCCACTATTCGGGTGGCGCTCGATTGCGCCCGAGCGATGCTGCCGCGCCTGCTCGACGTAGTGCTCCCACGTGGTCTGGATGCGCTGCAGCAGCACGTTGTCTACCGGGCGCACTACGCGAGCCGGCACCCCGATCACCAGAGAGCTTGGCGGGATCTCGGTGCCCTCCTTGACGACCGATCCCGCGCCCACGACCGAGCCGGAACCCACGCGCACGTTGTTCAGCAGGATGGCCCCCATCCCGATCAGGCACTCGTCCTCGACCGTGCAGCCATGCAGTATCGCGCGGTGCCCAACTCCAACGCGCCGTCCGATCGTGCACGGTACGTCCTCGTCTACGTGAACCGTCGTGAGATCCTGGATGTTGGTCTGGGCACCGATGGAAATGGGCGCCAGGTCCGCCCGCACCACTGCGTTGTACCAGATGCTGGCGTCTTCGCCCAAAGAAACGGCCCCGAGGACCACGGCCCCCGGGGCGATGTATGCGCTGGGATGTATCACGCGACGCTCTACTGCTGCGGCCTCGCGCGCAGGCCAAGGCGGACCCATCCGTCCACGGGCTGGCCGCCTTTCTGGGCGGGCGAGTAGGTCATCCGCTCCATCGCGAACCGCGCGGCTCTCAGGCTGAACGCCTGCACATTGGACTGCCGCGCCCACTTGATCTCGCCGGTCGTACCGTCGGCGTTGATCTTGACCCACAGTACCACCGGGCTCGGTTGCTGCGCCGCGATGTCGGCCTCCACCGGTACCATCGGCGCGGCCAACGGCCGCGGGGCGGTGTCGAAGCAGCGGCTGGCGGCGTTGTAGTCATCCCCCGCCGCAACGGGGTCGTCGCAGTAGTACTCGAGCGGCCTGGGGCGCGGCCGCCGGGTGGTCGGCGTGTCGACCGTCGCGACCAGTGCATTCAGCTGGACGGCGACCTTCGTCGTGTCGCCGCGCCGTACCAACGCCGTCGTCGAGAACGTGTCGCTCCCCGTCTTCGTAACCCGGATCCGCTTCTGTCCCGGACCGAGAGTTATGAACTCCCCCGCCTGCACCTCTCCGTCCACCGTCACGCGGGCGAGCGAGGGCACTCCGGTCAGCTGCAGCACCCCCGTCGGTGGCAGCTCGGCAGCCGGTACGGACGAGCTGGTGTCGTCGGCCGCGCCCGAGTCACCCGCGGTGACTCCCGAGTCACCGGCGACGAGCGAGAGCGAGTCCCCGGCGGTCAGCGAATCGTCGACTGCAACGGCCGTTGACTCGGCGAGAACGACAGCGGCGCCCGCCGCAGGGAACGGCGGCCACTGGGCGTCCATCCCGAAGTACCAGTATCCGCTCGCGCCGCCCAGCCCCAGGACCAACATCGCCATCGTCCCGACGAGTGCGCCGCTGCGCTTCTTCTCCTTCGCGGGGTCGAACTGCGCCGCCGGGATCGGGGTGGTGGGCGTCGAGGGCCGGGCGTCGGGCGGAATCGCCTTTGGCGCGGTCGGCTTGGACTCCATCACCGAGGTGGGGGCCTCGGAAGACGTAGTGGCGGGCGTTGGCCGCGCTGGTGTCCTGAAGCGTCCCTCCAGTCCCGCTATCAACTCTCCGGCGTTCTGGAACCGCTCGTCCGCCTGCTTGGACATCATGCGCCGGATGACCCCCATCAGCGAGCGCTCCTCGCTCGACTGCAGGTCGGGGGCCGGCACCTCCTCCATGATGTGTTTGTAGCCGATGGAGAACGCGTCCTCGCCGTCGAACGGCACGGTGCCGGTGAGGCACTGGTACGCCACGACGCCGAGCGAGTAGATGTCGCTGCGCCCATCCAGCGGCTGGGCGCGCGCCTGCTCCGGGCTCATGTAGTGCGGCGTGCCGATCGACATGCCCGTACCCGTGAGGCGCGAACCGGTCGCGGCCTTGGCGATACCGAAATCCGTCAACACCGCGTGGCCCAACTCGTCGAACATGATGTTGTCGGGCTTGATGTCGCGGTGCACGATGCTGTGCTGGTGAGCGTACCCGAGGGCCCCTCCCGTCTGCACCAGGGTCTGCCTGATCTGGTTCGGCGTGAGGGTACCCCGCTCGGCCAGCAGCTCCGACAGCGCCCCACCGCGCAGGAACTTCATCACGAAGAAGATCACTTTGCCGGTCTTGCCGACGCGGTAGATCGGGATGATGTGCGGGTGCTCGAGCTGGGCCGCCGTGCGCGCCTCGCGCTGGAAGCGCTCCACGAATTCGGCGTCGAATGAAAGCGAGAACGGGAGCACCTTGATTGCCACGTCGCGGTGGAGGTGCTTGTCGTGGGCCTTGAACACGATGGCCATGCCACCGCGACCCAGCTCCTTCTCGATCTCCCACTCCTCCTTCAGCGCGTCGCGGACGACCTCGATCTCGCTCTCGTCACCCCGCTCCGGCTGCACCGCAGCCAGGGGTGTGGTCGTCGCGAGATCCAGGCCACAGGACGGACAGAACCTGGCCTGGTTATCGACTTCGGTGCCGCACCGCGAACAGAACATCTATCTCCTCTTGAACACTCAAGCTATTGGCCGCGCTCGAACACTGTCAAGCGAGTGTTATTGAACGACTTCCAACTCGGCCTCACGTTCGACCTCTACCCCTGTGACGGGATCCTCGACGACGATCTTGAGACGGTACTCGCCCGGCTTGAGCGAGCTTATGTCCACCTGGCGCAGCACCCTCGTTTCGCGACCTTCGGACACGCCTTCGAACGAGAGCGAAATCGGTGGACCGCCACCGCCGAACAGCTTCCCGATCCAGCTGAAGATCGAGCCTCCACCCTGCTTCTTCACCTCGAGCCGCGTGCGGTACTGCGTGCCGCGCTCGAGTCCGTACACCTCGTAGTAGACGTCCAGGTCGGCGCCCTGCGGATAGTGCTTCAGTGGATTCAGGTTCACCACCCGATCGCCCACCCGCCACCTCAGGCCTGAACTCTCGCGCCCCACGATCAGGTCGCTCAGGGTGAGCGAATCGGCCCCGAAGTCGGGTACGACCGTGCCGTCTCCGAGGTGAACCTCGCCCACGTTCCGCCACGGCTGCCCCAGCACGACTCGCACGACGTACTCGCCGTACGGCACGGGCACCGACAGATAACCGCTCAGGTGCTGGTGCGGACCAATCGGCTCCGAGGTCATGAACACCCGGGTCGTATCCAGGTAGGCGACGAAGTCGTCATCCCGCGAAGACGCCACGATGCGCATCTGCACAGGGTATGCGAGGCGCTCGCCCAGGGGCTGTGCCGCCACAGCCGAGCCGGGGATGGCGAACACAACCATCACCTGTCCGCCGTCGCCGTCCGGGTCGCCGACCACGTAGTGCTGCACGGTGGCGTCGATCGGGAAACCGAACCGCAGGCGATAGCTGTCCGACGTCGTCCCGGACGCGATGGCATGCTCACCCATCTGGCGCTCGCGCGCCATCACCCTTCCCTGCCCGGCCGAACCCGTGGTGGCGAGCCGCTGGTAGACCGGATCCATTGTCATGCGCGACAGATAGAGATCCGAGAGCCGGGGGTCGCCCCTGCCCGACGCCTGAACCTGGATCGAGACCTCGAGCCCGAGGATGTCGGTGAGGCTCTCCACCAGCTTGTAGTCCTGCAGGTCGCCCGCAGCAACGAAGTGGAAGATCTGATTCTCCTCGGGCCGCGCGTAGAGCCAGGACTCGTTCGGGTCCACGCCCGGTGCGTTGAAGAACGCCCGTTCGTCGGGCTCCCCGTGCCTTATGTAGATGATCCCGCGGTCATCGAACACCTGCTGCTCGGTCCGGAACGGGTTCACCGGACCGTAGCGGCGGTGCCGGGTAACGAGCGTGTAGTTGTTCAGCGCGTAGAAGTAGCGCCGGTAGTGCTCCTCTAGCCGGTCACCGGGCGCCCTCGCCTCAGCTATGTCGCGGCGGACCCAGAAGGCACGCAGCCAGTCGGCCCGCTCCTCCGGCGGAGTGAGGTCGAAAGACTCAAGCTCATCCGGCGTGGCCACCCAGCTCAGATCCTCGCGGGTGGCCTCGACGGCCTCCGCCGACAGGGCGAGCGGAGCGCCGCCGTAATACAGCGACTCCGCGGGCTGCGGCTGGTTCACGTAGAACAGTGTGCGCGCCACTTCCAGGTACCCAATTCCAGAGTCTCCTCCAAGTGCCAGGTACTGCTCGAACGCGACGAGCGCCGAGTCGCCCTCCCCCACCATCCTCTCGATCCTGCCGCGGGCGAGCTGGACCTCGGGAATTCCCGCCGCCGTGGTCCGCGACGCCTCGCGCACTGCACCGAGCGCGAGCTCCAGCCGCGGCCTGACCCGCTGCGCCATGGCCGTCTCGGCCAGGTCAACGACCGCGTTGGCAAACGCCGGATCGGCCTGGGCCGCCATCCCGAAGGCGTGTGCCGCCTTGGACATGTAGTCCAGGCCCAGCGCCTGCCGGATGTTCTCCAACGCGATCATCGACACCTCTCCCATCGCCAACTCAGCTAGCCCCAGCCCGTACCACGGGTAGGGCCAATCCGGCTCCAGATCGGCCGCCCACTCGAACTCCGACCCCGCGTCGTCGAGGTGCTGTTTCACGCCAGTGAGCTCACCCAGCCGATAAGCCAGGAAGCCCAGCTTGACGTGCAGCAGGGCGTTATCGCGATCGACCCTCGCTACGTCGATCATCGCAGACTCCAGCTCACTCAACGCGACGGTGTCCTGGACCTCCGCGATCGAGTCGCGAAACGCCTGGATCGAGTCCCGCTGCACCGGGGTCTGGGCGGCGACGTTCTGCGCCACAAATAGCCCAGCTATCGATAGGTAAACCGTGCGGAAGCTCACACCGATATATACCCGAACGCTGGTCACCCGTTCAGTCCTCCGAGCCCGTTGGAACACCCTGTTTTGGGGGCCCAATGCCCTCCTCTAGAACCCGGCACCAACACTGCCCGTTCCAGACCAGGCTCAGACCTCGGTGAGGGCCGTCACGCCGTGCCCGGGGGTTGGATCACGCGGTGCGCAGCCCCTCGCGGTTCACTGCTGCTCCCCGGCTCTCTCGCGTAGGAACGCCTCCAGGCCCTCGACGAGGCCTCGCGCGTAGCGGTCCTGCCCCTCCCTGCTGGCCAGCACGGCCTCCTGGTCGGGGAGCATGAGAAACAGCCCCTCGGTGAGGGCTGCGGGCATCCAGGTGGGCCTAGCGAGCGCCAGGTCTCCACGGCCCATTCCCAGGTCGCGGAAGCCCAGTTGCGCGACGAGCGCGCGGTCCAGCGCGCGAGCGAGCGGCGCGCTGCGCGGATGGTAGTAGTAGACGCTGGTCCCGTTGTTCACGAACGGATTCACTCCGTCCGGCAGAGCGTTGGCGTGGATCGAGATCAGCACCTCGGCGTTCGCGTCCGCCGCTCGGCGTGGCCGCGCCGCCAGGCCGAGCGCCGAATCGCCGCTTCGGGTGAGGTACACCCGGGCGCCGCGCTCCTCCAGCAGCTCCTTCGCCCTGAGCGCCACCTGCAGATTGACGTCGGGCTCACGTACGCCCGTGGGCCCGATCGCCCCCCCGGGGGGATGGCCGGCGTCCAGCGCTATTAGGCGGCCCTCGAGCGGCTTGCCGGAGTCTATCACCGGTGGCCGCCGGACCTCGAGCTCGAGATCATTGCCCGACCAGCGCGTGCGATACCCCCAGACCGGACGCCTCAGGGTCACCCGCACCACCGTGACGTCCTCGGCCGGTTGCTCGAACGCCACGAGCTCGACCAGCGGGTCGGTGCCCGAGTACTGGATCCAGTCGATGTCCGCCGCGACGCCATAGAGCGTGAGAGCGATATCACGCTCGGTCTCGTCCACGCGGTAGGGGATACGACCGGGCAGCGGCACACGCAGGAGCAGAGAGCTGGGCCCCGGCAGCAGGCGCAGTGACCGCACCCTGCCTCCCGGCGCTGGATACCCGCCCGGAAGTCGTTGGACGTCGTTCGCGTCTACCCAAGCTACGGTCGAACGGGACAGCTGGAGCCGCACCTGCGAATCCCAGCGGCCGCTCACAGCTGCCACGGTCCCGGTGGGGAAGAACCAGTGGTAGGTGCCCCATGGCGCGGGCCGCCCGGCCAGCACCGAATCGGTGCCCCCGGTGTCTGCCGTGTCGTCGTTGACGACGACCACTGGCGGTCGGTTGGGGTCCACGAGCCCGATCCTCAGCGGCCATCGCGCCCTGGCGGTGTCGGTGCCGAGAACCGCTTCCACCCATGCCCAGGCCGAATCGTGGGGCTCCGGCGCACTGTCGGGAGACAGCACGGCTCCTGGATCAGGCCCGACGCGCCCCACGTGCCAGCCCACGTAGCGATCCAACCGGCCCGGCCTCACACCGGGCCGCACGGTGCTGAACGCGCGCTCACCCCAGGGGAGGTCCTCGGGAACGAGGTCGGTGATCAGGGGAACGACCGTAGAGTCCTTCAGCCGGAGCTGCACCAGCGCCCCCGGCGCGGCACGCACTCCGAGGCGCACACCCTCACCGGGCCTGACCCAGCGATCGCCGGCCGGGGAGAACGACGTGGTATCGATCCAAGCGCCTTCCGACGGCGGCGCGAACCCTCGGGCCACGGGCGCCAGCAGAGACATCCGGGCCGTGTCTCCTGCGGCGGCGGCCACGATGTCGAAGCGCGCCACGGAGTCCTCGGGAACGGGCACCCACGCTATCCAGCCGCCGTTGGGGTACAACGGGATGTCCGCGCCATTCACGCTCAGGCGCGCATCGCCCCGCCCGAGGGAGCCGAAGATGAACGTCGAATCGCGCTCGGGAATGACGTACGTGGATTCGGCGCGGACCACGAGCCAGGAGCCCGGTCCGGCGGCGAGCGGCACGTCCTGCCGGGGGTAGGCTACGCGGAGCTCGAGGTCTCCGTACACCGTCTGGGGCGGCGGGGGGGGCTCGCGCAGCGATATGGCCCCTCCTGCGCACGCTGAGACGAGGCCAGCCACGAGGGTCAGAAGGGTGCGCGGCATGGTGGCGGAACCTACACAGAATCAACGAAGTACGTCAATTTCATTTGGTTGACCCCCGTTTTTTCGGGGTGTACATTGGCTCCCCACCGTGCATTAGCGCGCTCGACCCGGAGCACTAACCGTGACGGGACCAGCTGACAAGCCCCCCATCGATGCAACCGCACCGCGGCGCTCGGCCGAAATCGCCTGCCCGACCTGTGGCGCCGGCGTCGTGCAGGGACTGCCCTTCTGCCCCAAGTGCGGCGGCAGGGTGCTGGACCCCGGCGCCGGCCCTGCGTGCCCCCGCTGCGGCACGCCACCGGTAGACAACTCCGAGTACTGCGCGGCATGCGGCCATAACCTCGGCGCCCGGGCTTCCGCCCCCAAGGTGACGCCCTCGGGTCCTCCCTCGGGCATCGTCGTCGTGCTGCTCGACGAGTCGGGAGCTGCGCTCTCGCGCTATCCCGTGCCGGTGGGAGATACGACGATCGGCCGCCAGGGGGCGGAGCTCGAGTTTCCCGACGATGTGTTCATGTCGCCGCTGCACGTCCAACTCACCCCCAAGGGCGACATGCTCCAACTGCGCGACCTGGGAAGCCGCAACGGGACGTGGTACTTCATTGCCGAGCCGCACCTGCTGATCGACGGGGACCGGTTGCTGGTGGGCTCGCAGGTGCTGGAGTACCGTCGCCTGGGTTACCCCGGACCGCATCCGCCCGAGCGCGACGCGACGCGACGGATGGGCAGCCTGGTCCCGAGCGCCGACATAGCGTGCCTCACGCAGCTCAGGGCCGACGGCTCGACACGCGACATCGTCCACCTGTCTCCCGGGCGCAACGTCAAGCTGGGCCGAGATCAGGGAGACTACACATTTCCGTACGACCCCTCGATGAGCGGGCTCCATGCCGAAATACGCTCCGAGGACGCGGACTTCGTGGCCGTGGACGTGGGCAGTCGCAACGGAGTGGCGCTCGCCGTGCGAGGCGAGGTGACCCTGGGCCCGGGAGGTCGCTTCCTAGTGGGCGACAAGATGCTGCGCATGGAGCCTGCGTGAAGACCTGCCCGGTCTGCTCCTCCGAGTGGCCTGACGACACCAGGTTCTGCCCCAAGGACGGATCAACCCTGCGCGCCGCGGCAGGCGCCGACCTGATCGGCTCCATCGTTGCCGACCGATACCATATCGAGAAGAAGCTCGGAGAGGGCGGGATGGGCGCCGTGTACCTCGGCGAGCACGTGAAGATGGGTCGCAAGAGCGCCATCAAGGTGATGACCCAGTCGATGGCCTCCGACCCGGATGCAATCGCGAGGTTCAACCGGGAGGCGGCCAACGCGGCCAGCATCAACCACCCCAACGTCTGCGCGATTTACGACTTCGGCGAAACCGCAGACGAGACCATCTACCTCGCGATGGAGTTCATCGAGGGCGAGGCCCTGAGCGACATGCTGCACCGAGAGGGGGCTCTCGGGTTGGACCAGGCGGCCGAGATCCTCCGGCAGACCGGCGAGGCGCTGCAGGCGGCGCACGATCTGGGGATCGTGCACCGCGACCTCAAGCCCGACAACATCATGCTCGCGAAGGGTCGCGGTGGTACGGACGTCGTAAAGGTCGTGGACTTCGGGATCGCCAAGGCGATGACGGGTGAGGAGGGACAGCAGGTCACCAAAACGGGACTGGTGGTCGGAACGCCGGAATACATGAGCCCCGAGCAACTGTCCGGCGACGTCCTGGACGGGCGCAGCGACATCTACTCTCTCGCCCTGGTCTTCTTCCGCATGGTAACCGGCGCGCTGCCGTTCCAAGCGGAGTCCTCGCAGGAGACGATGATCAAGCGTCTCACGGACGACCCGCTCAAGCTCTCCGAGGTGGCCCCCGATGCGGGCTGGCCGCCACGGCTCCAGGGCGTAATGGACCGCGCGCTGGAGCGGATGCCGGCCGACCGCTACGAGAGCGCGGCGCTGTTCGCCGGCGACGTGCTCGATTCGGTGCGGGGCGCAGGGCGGCCCGTCGTGGGCGTGGACACGGAGGGGGCGACGGAAGTCATCGGCGCCGGCGGCATGACCGAGAAGCTCCCCAGCACTCGCGTGTCGAGCGGCCCCGCCGAGACCGCGACCCCGCAAACGCCCGTGCCCGTTCCCTCTGCCCCTGCCGAGCGCACCAGAAAGCGGCCGGTGGTAGCCATGGCGGTTGCGGCCACGGTAGTCGTGGTCGGTGGCGGCATCGGCGTGACCATGTGGGGACGCGGCGGAGACGAGGGGGCGGTTGGCCAGCCGTCCGATGGCGGCGCGGCCACCGTCGCGATGGACAGCGGCCAGCAGGGGGAGAGCGAGACCGCCCAGCCGGGCGGAGCCGCGCCCGAGACTCAGTCCGGCGCCGACACTCCGCAGCAGCGAGCTGGCGGGCAGCCCGGCGGCCAGGACAGAGCGGTCACACCGGCGGAGGAAGGAGAGGCCCAGGAAGCGCCGCCCGACACCGTGGCCTTGCGAACCGAACTCGACGCATTGTTCTTTGAGGACGTGGAAGACGCGGCCCGCCGCCCTGTGGCGCGGCAGAGGGCACAACAGATTTACGATGACCCGCGTGTCCCGGCCGCGCTGCGCGCGCAGGCGGCAGGCGTAATGGGGCAGGCGTATTGGGTCGAGGAGCGGATGACTGAAGCCTGTCGCTGGTTCCGGCTGGCGGATCAGCTGGATCCCAACAACCGTGCGTACACTACACCCCTGACTACAGTTTGCGCCTCGTGAGATTCTTCGGCTCCAAGGGCTCCGGCGTCCGGATGAGTGTGTTCGGCAAGACGGACGTCGGGCAGACGCGTGAGCACAACGAGGACACGTTCCTCGTCGCCAACCTCACGACCAAGGACGCATCGCTGCAGCCGGACGTTCGCGAGCACGAGGTGGGGCCCAAGGGGTCACTGCTCGTCGTCGCGGACGGCATGGGGGGCGCAGCGGCGGGAGAGGTGGCGAGCAAGCTCGGCTCGGAGACGATCTACGAGCACCTCGCGAAGTCCTGGTCCAACGATACCGAGAGCACGCCGCAACAGTTCGCCTACCGCCTCAAGGAGGCGGTGGAAGAGGCCAACTCCCGGATCAACAACTACGCCAAGGACCACCCCGAGATGAGGGGAATGGGCACGACGACCACCGCGGTGGGCGTGTTGGGCGACCAGCTCTATCTGACGCAGGTCGGCGACTCGCGGGCCTATCTCGTGCGCGACGGCGAAGGCATCCAGCTCACCAAGGACCAGTCGCTGATGCAGCGCCTCGTGGACGCCGGCGAGATCACCGAGGAAGAGGCAGAGAAGAGCGATCGCCGTAACATCATACTGCAGGCGCTCGGACCCGACCCGAAGGTACGAGTGGACCTCACCAACCAGCAGGTGCGGCGCGGCGACGCCCTCGTGCTGTGCTCCGATGGGCTCTCGGGCCAGGTCTCACGTGAAGAGATCGCCGAGCTGGCGGCGGACGGCGCCAAGGACCTCGCCGACATCTGCACCAAGCTGATCGACCTGGCGAACGAGCGGGGCGGCCCGGACAACATCACGGTCGTCATCGCTCGCTTCAACGGGGACGGCCTCGCCAGCCCGGACGGTGACGATTCGGTGGGTCACCAGGTCTACCCGTTGCTGGACCCCGAGTCGACGACCGAGCCCGTGCCGGTGTACAAGGGAAGCAACCCGCCGGTCCCGGAGAACAAGTCGCGCATGGTCATCGCCGGTGCGGCCGCAGCCGTGATCATCGCTCTGGCGCTGTTCCTCGCCGTCGGCGGCATCTAGATCCCACCGTGAAGGCTCAACTCAAGATCCTCACAGGTGCCCGGGCCGGGTACACTGAAGTCTTCTCCAGCGCATACATCGGCATCGGACGCCACCCGGCTTCAGATCTCCGCTTCGACCCCGAGCGCGACCTCGACGTGTCGGCGCGGCACGCAGCCATAGTCGCGCGGCAGGACCGGTGGTACGTGCGCGACCTGGGCAGCCGCAACGGCACGTTGGTGAACGGCCATCGCATCACTCGTGACACCAGCATCAGTGACACCGATCAGGTCCGGTTCGGCCCCGAGGGTCCCATAGTCGAGTTCCGGCTGGTCGCCCCGGGCACCGCCGACGGAGTGGTAGCGCGCGCGGCAGGCGCAGCCCCGACGACGCCAGCTCCGGCAAACAAGGACACCGGGCCGCGCCGTCGCGTGAGCACGACGGAGCGGATTCGTATCGAAGTCGGACGCCAGACCAAGACGCTGCGCACACTGGCGATCGGCCTCTTCGTGTCCCTGATCGTGGTCGCGGCTGTGTTCTTCTACCAGGGCAACAGGCAGGCACGGGAGCGCGAACGGGAAGTCGCCGAGCTGCAAGCCCGCACCGACTCCATCCTGGGGGCGTCCGAGCGCGCGATGGAGATGCTCGAGGGCAGGGTCGAGGGCCTGGCCGCCGCACTAGGCACCTCGCGCCGCGAGGTGGGGGCCCTGCAGCAGCAACTCGCGACCGCCCAGCGCACCGGCAGCGCCGCGGAAGTGGATGCCCTCACGCAACAACTGGGCAACGCGAACCAGGCGCTCCAGTACCAGCAGGCCGCTGCGCTGGTCGACTACCGCGCCATCGTCGACCGCAACCAACGGGCGGTGGCGATCATTTGGGTGGAGTTCGGGCCGGACGAAGTCTTCACCGCCACGGCATTCGCCGTGCGCGACGACGGTACGATGCTCACGAACCGGCACGTCGTCGTCGGTGCGGACGGTGACCGCCGCCCGACGAGAATGGCGGTCCGGTTCGCCGACTCGCGGCAGAACTGGCGCGCCTCTCTGCTCGGCGTGTCTGCCTCGGCCGACCTGGCCCTCGTCAAGGTGGACATCCGGGGCGGCACTCCGACCGTGAGCCTCAACAGCCGCGCCGATACGCTCAGGCAGGGGGATCCCATCGCCCTGATCGGGTACCCGCTGGGCACCGACCTCCCGATGTCGGGTGAGTACGCTCGCACGAGCTTCTGGGCCGGATCGGTAAGCAAGCTGCTGGACGACGTGATCCAGGTGGACGGATACGGCGCCCACGGCGCGAGCGGCAGCCCAATGTTCGACCGCTACGGTGAGGTGGTGGGCATCCTGTACGGCGGGCAAGAGGGAACCGGCGGACGGATCGTCTATGCGGCACCGGCCGGTGCGGCACTCGAGCTCATGGAGTCGCTGGGAATCAGGCCGGAGTGATCGACCCCAGCACCCTTGGCCCGCGCGCGCCGGTCGCGGCGGGCACGTTCGAAGCGACTCCCTCTACGGTCCTCCAACCCAGGTAGGCGAACACCGCCGCCTCCTTGGCGTCGCCGTCGAAGAACTCCTGCTCGAACGGCTTCACGTCCCAACCCTCTAGCAACGCGGCCAGCCGGCGCATCAGGGTCGGGTTGCGCGCGCCTCCGCCCGACACCAGCAAGTCGCGCTCACCGTCCCCCGGCAGCCACCGCTCGAGGCCCAGCGCCACGGAACACGTTGTGAGCTCCATCGCAGTCGCCACGCAGTCGTCGTTGCCGGCCCCGCCATCCTGCACGCGGCGCACCAGCTCGGCCGCATAGCTGTCGCCGAACGTCTCCCGCCCCGTGCTCTTGGGCGGCTCCCCGTTGAAGAAGTCGTGCGCCAGCAGCTCTGCCAGGAGTGCGGCGTCCGCGATGCCCCGGGCCGCGCGCGCGCCCCCCTCGTCGAACGCCGTGCCCGGCTCTACCAACCGTGTGACCGCGTCCATCACTGCGACGCCGGGGCCGGTGTCGAACGCGATCACGCCATCGGTGTCTCCCCGCCGCGGCACCCACGTCACGTTCGCCATGCCGCCCACGTTGAGCAGCGCACGACCGCGCTCGGGGTGCCCGAACAGCATGGCGTCAGCCAGCGGCACCAGCGGAGCCCCCTGCCCGCCCGCAGCCACGTCCCGGCTGCGGAAGTCGCTAACCACGCGTACGCCCATGCGCTCGGCAATGATCGCGGGATCTCCGAGCTGCAAGCTGGCGCGCCCCGGCTCGTGCCACACCGTCTGCCCGTGTGAGGCGATCAGGTCGAGTTCTGCCGCCGCGACTCCCGCCCGCTCGAGCAACTCGGCGGCGGCGTCGGCGAGCCGGTGGCCCAGCCCCACGTGGAGCAACGCGAGGTCCCGCGGCGTGCCGGCATGAATGGCCTCGCGAACCGCAGCGCGCTGCTCGTCCAAGTACGGTCGCGTGTGAAAGGCACGCAGCGCTATCGAGTCGGGCCCGTCGATCTCGACCAGCGCCGCGTCCACGCCGTCCAGCGACGTGCCCGACATCAGCCCGACAGCCAGCACGCTCACGTGACGACTGGCGGGGGGTCGCCCGCCGCTCCGCGCACCGATCCACCGGCTTGCTCGAGTAGCGCCCGCGCGGCAGCGGCATCCACGCCGCGCCGCACCATCACTATGGCGAGCTTGACGCTGCCGGCGGCGTCCTCTATGGCGCTGAGCGCGGCAGCGCGATCCACGCCGCACGCTTCCATCACGATCCGCTCGCCCCGGTCGCGCAGCTTTTCGGACAGGGCCATCAGATCGACCATCAGGTTGCCGTACGCCTTCCCGCTGCGGACCATGGCACCCGTCGTGATCGTATTGAGCGCGAGCTTGGTAGCCGTTCCGGCTTTGAGCCGGGTGGAACCCGTCACCACCTCCGGCCCCACCGGCATCGCCAGCATCACGTCCACCGTCGCGGCGATCTGGACGGGCGGCGCGCTGCAGGTCAGGAACGCGGTCCGGGCGCCCAGCTCCCGCGCGCGCGTCAGTGCCGCCCCGACGAAGGGCGTCGTACCGCTGGCGGCGATGCCCATCACCACGTCGCGCTCGGACACGGCGAGTCGGTCCATGGCTTCGGCACCAGCCGCTTCGTCGTCCTCGGCCCCCTCCTGGCTCCGGTCGAGCGCCGCCCGGCCACCCGCGATCACCCCCACGACCATCTCGGGCGGCGTCCCGAATGTGGGTGGGCACTCGGTAGCATCGAGCACGCCGAGTCGCCCACTGGTCCCGGCACCTACGTACACCAGGCGCCCGCCCGCTCCGAACGCATCGACGACCAGGTCGATCGCGCGCGCCAACTCCCCGCGCGCCCCGTGGAGAGCGTCGGGGACCGAGCGATCCTCCGCGTTCATCAGGTCGACGATCTCGAGGGACGACGCGACGTCCACACGCTCGCTACGCGGATTGCGGCGCTCCGTGAGGCGCGGGTCCAGGAATTCGGGAGCAGACATCGCGATAACGGTCCAGGTGGTAGATTGTGGAGTCCAATCTCCACGTAGTTCGGGCTTCGGTCAACGAGGAGTCGATGACGAGATCAGGTGTCGGATCGAGGTGGGGTGGCTGGGCGGTGTTCTCTCTGATCACCCTGACCGCATGCGAACCCGCGCCCAACGTGGCGCTTCCCTCTCCCCACATCCCACCCAGCTGGCCGCTCGTCGCCGAGGCCGAGCCCGTTCCGACAGCCCAGGCGGCCGTCGCCTCGGTGCACCCGATCGCAAGCGAGGTGGGGGCACAGATCCTTCATCGCGGCGGCAACGCCGTTGACGCGGCGGTCGCGGTGGGGTTTGCACTGGCCGTGGTGAGTCCTTCGGCCGGCAACATCGGGGGCGGCGGGTTCATGGTGATCCGTCTCGCGGACGGCTCGGTCTACACGCTCGACTACCGCGAGGTAGCTCCGGGGCGGGCCACCCGGGACATGTATCTCGACTCCGCCGGCAACGTGACGGACAAGGGTATGATCGGACACTTGGCCGCCGGAGTGCCCGGATCCGTAGCCGGACTCACCGAAGCCCAAAGCCGTTTCGGCGCGCTTGAGCTTTCCGACGTGATGCGGCCTGCGATCCGACTGGCTGCCGAGGGTCACGTGCTCGACGAATCCCGAGCGCGGGGCATCGAGCGCACGGCGGAGCTGTTCAGCCGCTTCGAGGCATCGCGCGAGAAGTTCCTGCTCCCGAGCGGTGAGGCGCCGCCTCAGGGCTACCTGTTCGTTCAGCCCGACCTGGCTCGCACGCTGCAGGCGATCGCCGACGGCGGCAGGCGCGGGTTCTACGAGGGATACGTCGCTGACCTCATCGTGGCGGAGATGGAGCGCGGGGGCGGCCTCATCACGAAGCAGGACCTCGCGGGCTACCGCGCCATATGGCGCGACCCGATCGTGATCGACTACCGCGGCCACACCATCTACTCGATGGCCCCCATCAGCTCCGGAGGGGTCACGATGGGCGAGATCCTCAACATCCTCGAGGGATACGAGGAGCTGCCCGCGTTCGGGAGTGCCGAGCACGTGCATCTGCTGGCAGAGGCAATGCGGCGCGGTTTCGTGGATCGAAACCACTACCTGGGCGACCCCGCGTACGTGGAGATGCCCCTCGCCATGCTGCTGTCCAAGGACTACGCCGCTGAGAGGCGGGTCAGCATCGACTGGGATAGGGCCAGCGCCACTCCGGAGCTGCGACCGGGCGTGGGCGAGGGAAACCACACCACGCACTACTCGGTGGTGGACGCCGAGGGTAACGCCGTCAGCGTGACGACCACCCTCAACTTCGGCTACGGCAGCAAGGTGACCGTGGCGGGCGCGGGGTTCCTGCTCAACGATGAGATGGACGACTTCACGAGTGCGCCGGGCCAGCCCAACATGTACGGATTGGTCCAGGGAGAGGCCAACGCGATCGAGCCCGGCAAGAGGATGCTCTCGTCGATGACCCCGTCCATCGTGTTGGACACCGACGGAGAGCTCCTGCTGCTGGTTGGCTCCCCCGGCGGCCCAACGATCATCACCACCGTCACCCAGGTGATCTCCAACGTGGTGGATCACGGCATGACGCTGCGCGAGGCGGTGGGAGCGCCGCGCATCCACCACCAGGCGCTGCCTGACCGGATCCTGTTCGAGCATGGCGGCCTCAGGCGCAGCGTGGCACGGAGCCTGGAGCGGATGGGCCACGAGGTCGAGGAGCGACGCGGTTTCAGCGGCGAGGTCGCGGCGATCATGCGGACAGCGGAAGGTTGGGTGGCCGTCCACGATCCACGCTCCGGAGGGGGATCCGCGGGCTACTAGCGGGGGCCCCGGCGCGACCTGGCGTCTGCATGGGGGGACGGCTAAGTTCCTAGCGCAGTACCGTATGTCGTTAGGGCGGCAAGTGTTACGCCGCCGCAGTTCCAACCAAGAGTCGTGGTGAGCGAGGTCCGAATCCCATGAACATCGACGCACTGTCCAAGACGGCCCGGGAGATCGTGTCTCCGGGACGCGGCATTCTGGCGGCGGACGAGAGTTCCCCCACGATTGCAAAGCGTTTCAAGTCCATCAACGTGGAGTCCACCGAGGAGAACCGGCGCGCCTACCGCGAGCTGCTCTTCACCACGAAGGGCGCCGGCGAGTTCATCGGCGGCGTGATCCTGTTCGACGAGACTATCCGGCAGTCCGCCGCCGACGGGACACCGTTCGTGGAGGTGCTGAAGGAGGAACGCAGCATCCCCGGCATCAAGGTGGACACCGGGGCCAAGGCGCTGGCGAACTTCCCCGGTGAGAAGATCACCGAGGGGCTCGATGGACTGCGCGGCCGGCTCGATGAGTACTACGAGCTGGGCGCCAGGTTCACCAAATGGCGGGCCGTGATCGCCATCGGCGACGGCATCCCCACGCGCTTCTGTATCGACGCCAACACCCACGCCCTCGCGCGCTTTGCCGCGCTGTCACAGGAAGTGGGATTGGTGCCGATCGTGGAACCGGAGGTGCTGATGGACGGCGACCACACGATCGAGATGATGGAGCACGTCACTGCGACGGCACTCGAGGCCCTGTACTTCCACCTGAACGCGCACCGCGTCGTGCTTGAGGGAACGCTCCTCAAGCCCAACATGGTCCTCTCCGGCAAGGACTGTGCGACGCAGGCCGGAGTGGAGCAGGTGGCGGAGGCGACGATCCGTACCCTCACGCGCTGCGTGCCCGCCGACGTGCCCGGCATCGTGTTCCTGTCGGGCGGCCAGAGCGACGAGATGGCCACAGCCCACCTGAACGCGATGAACCAGATGGGCAAGCACCCATGGGAGGTCAGTTTCAGTTACGGACGAGCGCTACAGGCACCCGCGCTCAAGGCGTGGGGCGGCAAGAAGGAGAACGTGGCGGCCGCAAAGAAGGCGCTATACCACCGCGCCAAGCTGAACGGTGCAGCGCGGTTCGGGAAGTACGATCCCAGCATGGAGGGCGCTGCCTAGGCAACACGGTCCACGCGGATGAGCCGAGAGCGGTCGGCGGACCAGTGTGACAGTCTGCCGGCCGCTGTTCTTGTCGGCACTCGTGGACAGCGCCAGCTACTGACTGGATGGGGAGTGGCTTACAACCGCTCTCTCAGAAACTCCGGCGTGAAGCCCTGCAGCCAGGTGGCGAGAAGCGTGAAGTAGCCCGATACCAACAGCACTCCGACGAACACCAGTATGGCCCCGGTGATCCTTGTCGTGAGCGGGATGAAGCGACGGAACTTCTTGAACCAGTCGATGAACTTCTCGACCGCTACAGCTGCGAGCAGGAACGGCACGGCGAGCCCCAGCGAGTAGGCAAGCAGCAGGACCAGCCCCTGCCCCAGTGTGGATTTCACGCCGGTGTACATCAGGATCGAACCCAGGATCGGGCCGATGCACGGCGTCCAACCGGCGCCGAATGCGATGCCGACCAGGAAGCTCCCCAGGTAGCCCACCGGCTTGTTCTGCATGTGCATGCGCCGCTCTTGGGAGAGCGGCCCCCAGCGGATCGCGCCGAGCAGATACAGGCCAAAGAAGATGATCAGCAGCCCCCCGATTCGCTCAAGCCACACCTGGTTGTAGTTGAGAAAGCGACCGAGCTGAGTGGCGGACGCGCCGAGCAGCAGGAAGATGACGGTGAACCCGCTCACGAACAGAAGCGCGTGCTGGAACGCCGCCCAGCGCCGCTCGCCAAGCTCCTCGAGCGAAAGACCCGTGATGAACGAGATGTAGCTCGGCACCAGCGGCAGCACGCACGGAGAGAGGAAGCTCAGTATCCCTGCCAGGAATGCGACCAGGACGCCGACGGATTCGGTTCCCATGGCTCAGGCGGCGTGTCGCGCATAGAACGCGATGAGCTTGTAGACGAGCTTTGCGGCGAGCACGTCCGGGTGCACCAGTCCCGGAATCGGCGCCAACTCCACTACGTCGCATCCGACGACGTTCTTCTCCTCGAACACACGCTCCAGGAGTTCGAGCGTCGGGTACCACGCGCCCCCGCCCGGCTCAGGAGTGCCGGTAGCCGGCATGATGGCCGGGTCAAAGTAGTCCACATCGAACGTTATGTAGACGTCGTCACCCAGAGCAGCCAACACACGGTCGATCCAGCCCTCGCTTCCCAGTTCCCAGCCGAACACGATCGGGATGCCCTTGTCCCGCGCCAGCTGTCGCTCCTCGGGCGTCAGCGAGCGTATGCCCACCGGCACGACCGCGGCCCTCTCGTGCACCCTGTGCATCACGCAGGCGTGCGAGTAGGGCGTCCCCTCGTACTCGGTGCGCAGATCGGTGTGCGCATCGAGCTGAAGCACGGATAGCGGTCGGTCCATGCGGTCGGCGTGCGCCAGAATGGGCGGGCCCGACACGCTGTGCTCTCCTCCCACCATGATCACGAACTTCCCGGCGTCGAGCAGCCCGTCCATGGCACTGCGCAACTCTGCGAGCGCCGCCTCGGGACCCGTAGCCGGTAGAATCAGCTCGGGCAGAGTGTAGATGCCGACGGTGTACGGCTCGAAGTCGAGTTCGTGGTCGTACGTCTCGAGATAGCGCGATGCGTGGAACATCCCACGCGGCCCGAAGCGGGTCCCGCCCATGTACGAGACGGTGGCTTCATACGGCACCGGGAGTACCGCCACCGGGCTATCCTCGAAGCTCGCTTCGTCGAGCGGGAGTCCCAGGAAGGACTCGCCCGGTGCCCACGGCAAGCCGGCCAGCGACGCTGGCAGGCCCGCTCCGCCGCGGTCGCGAAACTCGTTCATCCGCAGAACACGACGGCGCTCACGACCGTCGCCCAGCGGCCGTCGTCCTGCGCTTCGGCGCTGCAGCTGATGTTCATCGTGTCCACGATCTCCCCCGAGACACGCCACTGCTCCTTGCGCTCGTCCCACGCCTGCTCCGGATCGAACGGCACGCCGAGCACCGTCGCGAGCATGCTGGCGGCCAGGTCCTCCGCGTAGTCGCCCGCCGGCTCGCGCCGCTGTCCGAACGCGTGGTGCTCGGAGATGTACCCGTGGTGGCTCGCATCGGCGGGGATCGCGAGGCCGATGGCCGCGGTCGCCAGGCGCGACGGCTCGTTGGTCTGGGCTTCCGCAACCACGGAGAACACGACCTGGCCCGGGATCAGATGCTTGACCCCATCCTCCCGCGACACGAGCTGGCAGTGTGGCGGCCAGATCGAGCTCACACGCACCAAGTTGTACTGCGCGATGTGCGCCTCACGCAGCGCTTCCTCGAAACTGGTGAGCTTCTCCTTGTGCCGTCCCACGCCCTTCGTGAGGAAGGCCCTGGTGGGTACGAATGAGCGTGAGTCGATCAAGGTGCCTGTACCTCAGCGTTGGGTGATTCGGGTGCAGCAGCCGGCCCGGCCGGCCCGCGCTCTTCGTCGGGGGCCGTCTCTTCAACCTGGTCCTCCGACTCGGGCGGAAACCACAGTTCGGGAGCGATCTCCACCGGCGGCTCGGTCTCCCCCGAGCGTTCCTGCACTCCGGCAATCACTTCGTGCAGGACCACCGCAGGGCTCTCGCCAACCTGCTCCACGACGACCCTACCCTGCCCCCGCTCTCGCCCGCGAATCGTGAGCCAGTAGCGCGCCGTGTATATGCGCCGCCGCTCCGAATCGAGCCTGCAGGTGACCACGGCCGTTCCCCACTCACGCCATTCGCGCCTCACGGGCGCGAACAGCCAGATCCCGTCGATCGAGTCCGGCGAGATCTCCTCCGCCACCGCCTGAGCCACGCGCGTCCAGCCGAGACCGAGACCGGGCGAAAGCGCGCCGCGCGCCGCCGGTGAGGGCGTCGCTGCCTCGGTTGGATCTGGCTGCGGACTGTGCACGCGTGCCCTCGCCGGTAGTGTGAGAGAGCGCAAGATACCGGGCGGTTGGGGGGCTTTCAAGCAACCGCCCGGCGGGACCGTCTCAGAGGAGCGAGAGCGGGTCCCGGTCGAACACCACCCGGACCGGACCGCGGCCCGTGTGGGGGGCCTGGTCCGCCGCATAGCGCGCCAGCCTGCCCAGCCAGCTGCGATCCTCAGCCCTAAGCAACATGTGCCAGCGCCAGCGGCGCTTGATACGGGCGAGCGGCGCCGGAGCCGGGCCGATCAGCTCGGCCTCACCTTCAGTCCGCGCAGCTATCAGCCCCCGCATCCAGTCCGCAACCTCGACCGCGGCATCGGCCACAGCCCGCTCGGCCAGCCCGCTGACGACCACGTTTACGAGGCCCACGTGGGGCGGGTACCGGGGCGAGCGCCGCACGTCGAGCTCACGTCGGACGAACGCCTCGAAGTCGTGGCCTGCCGCGGCGGTGAGCGCGTAGTGCTGCGGCGTGCGAGTCTGAACCAGCACCCTCCCGCCCTTTGGCCCACGTCCCGCGCGTCCCGCTACCTGGGCGATCAGTTGGAACGTCCTCTCGGCAGCCCTGAAGTCGGGCAGATGGAGTCCGGTATCCGCATCCACCACACCGACCAGGGTCACTCCGGGAAAGTCGAGGCCCTTGGCGATCATCTGGGTGCCGAACAGGATATCCACCTCGCGCCGGCCGACTGCGTCGAGGATGCGTTGGTGCGACCACTTGCGCGACGTCGTATCGGCGTCCATCCGCGCGAGCTGCGCGTCGGGATAGCGCTCCGTGAGCCAACGCTCGAGCAGTTGTGTCCCGACACCCCGAGAGCGGTGCGCCTCCGCACCGCACTCGGGACAGCCGGACGGGACCGGCTCGTCGTGCCCGCAGTAGTGGCAGCGCAGTCGTGGAGGGTGTTGGTGCACGGTGAGCGAGATGCTGCACGCCGGGCACTCCCGCACCACGCCACATGCGTGGCACTGAAGGAAGTGTGCGAAGCCGCGGCGGTTCAGAAGCAACAGCACCTGGTCTTCCTGCACCAGCGCATCAGCGACCGCCTCGTCGAGCGCGGTGGACCAGGGCACGGCGCCCGCTTGCTTGACGCGCGGCTCCGAGCGCATGTCCACCAGAGTGACGTTCGGCAGCGGCTTTGCTGTCACCCGCACGGGAAGTTCGACGACCGGCACGCGCTCCCTTGCCGCCCACGTTTCCAGTGATGGCGTCGCGCTTCCCAACACGACGCGGGCGCCCTCGATGCGCGCTCGCTTCAGTGCGACGTCACGCGCGTGGTAGCGAGGCAACTCACCCTGCTTGTAGCTGGCGTCGTGCTCTTCGTCCACGATCACCGCGGCGAGGTCGGACAGCGGCGCGAACACGGCCGAACGGGCACCCACCGCCACACGGCGCTCGCCGCTGGCGAGGGCACGCCATGCGTCCACCCGCTCGCCATCCGAGAGTCCGCTGTGCAGTACCGCAACGGTGTCGCCGAACACACCGCGCACCCTGGCAATCGTCTGCGGCGTGAGCGCTATTTCCGGCACCAACACTATCACGCCGCGCCCCGCCTCGACGTCCGGACGCAGCGCCTCCAGGTAGACGAGCGTCTTACCGCTTCCGGTCACCCCGAACAGTGTGAGCGCGCCGCCAGGGGGCAACTCGCGGATCGCGGCGATCGCCCTGCGCTGGTCTTCGGTCGGCTCGAGCGGTGGCGCGGCCACGAGATCGCTGAACGGATCTCGCAGCTGCTCGCGCTCCTCCACTCGAACCACCCCGCGCTCGATCAGACCCTTGAGAACGGCCGCCGAGAAACCAAGCTGCGATGTGAGATGCCGCACCGGCGCCTCACCACCGAGCTCGTCGAGCGCCTCATACGCCGCGCGCTGGCGCGCAGCGCGCCCAAACGTCTGTTCCCGCTCGAGCAGTGTAGGCAGGAACTTCGTCAGCACGACCACGCGTTCCGTCCTGGCCGGCGGACCGAGGTCGGGGGGCTCCGTCTCGAGGATCACTGCCCCGGCCCGCTCAAGCCTCTGCAGCGCATCCCACACCGGCCGCTTGAGCCTCCGCGCGAGTGCGCTGGCAGGAGCGCGTCCACCCGCGCGCTCCAGAGCCTCCAGCACCGCCCTGCTCGCGCCCCCCGGGGCTCGTCCCGCATCGCTCACTTCCGCAATGAGGCGCGAGGCACCCCACAGCGCGGCCGGGAGCATTGCCTTCAGTGCAAGCCCGAGCGAGGCCGCGTAATAGCGTGACAGCCAATCGGCGAGCTCGAGCAGCGAAGCGGGAACGAGCGGCGCCGGATCGGGGGCCAACAGCACCGGCTTCAGCTTCTCGATGTCGCTCTCCCCGACGTCGACCACGATCCCGACCATCTCGCGCGAGCGCACGGGCACCACGACCCGCGCGCCGCGGACCACGCGGTCCGCGAGTGAGCGCGGTACGGCGTAGGTGTATGGACTGGTGCTGGGAAGTGGGAGCGCGACCGAACAGGCCGAGGGAATCATGTGTGTGGCCAACGCGTTCCCTTGATGATCGAAAGACCGAAGACGCGCGTCTCCGCGAGCGACCGCAGCGTGCGAAACTCGGGGCTCAGCACGGCGCGAACACCCTTCCACCGGGCGGCCCGCCAACCCCTGACGACCAGACCAAGCCAGCCGTAGGAAATCCACCCGCCGTCCTGAGCCGCCTCCTCCACGCTCAGCTCGACCACGTCGCCAGCGCGAAAGAAGCTCTTCCACTCCACGAGGAGGTGCGGCTCGAGCCCCAGCTCCTCCAGCTGCCGAGCATCTTCGGGATCGGGCGTGCTGAGCCACGTCGGGACGAGCGCCATCACGGTACTCATGGGGCGCGCCACCCTGCCTGCCTCCTTCATCACCTCCGCGCCGTCGCACACCTGCAGCGCGAGCAGGTTCGCGATGACTACGTCGAACACCTGGTCTTCGTGTGGGAGATCGCAGGGATCGGCCGTCTGGAACGTGGCGACTTTCTGGAGTCCTACGCCACGCGCCGTCTTCTCAGCCTCCTCGACCGCCTGTTGATCGGGATCGACGCCCTCCACGTGCGTTCCGAACCGCTCCGCCCACCACAGCACAGAGCGTCCCGAGCCGCATCCGACCCAGAGCACTTCCTGCCCGGGCTCCGCCTCCGCAAGCTGCGCGAGGCGGCGGTGGATGGGATGTGCGACGTCAGCCCAGGGCTGCAGTACTGCCAGCAGCTCCGTGGGCGAGAGCCGAATGGCCATAGGCCGGAAGGCTTGTCTTGGGGACGGGGATAGTCAAGGGGGCTCTGAGTGAACAGGTGACAGTGTCGAGACGCTCGGAGGCGCTGTGGTACGCTGCTTGCTGTCTCCGGGATCCCGCCGTTTCAGGAAGACGCGCGGCACCGGCTGATCGCCTGGCGCTAGCGCACCGGCCTGCGGCGAGTCGAGAGCACGATGAGCGACGCGCCGCTGGGCAAATCCAGCGACGCGAGCGTCGCTCCATCGTCCAGGATGAGGCCGCCGCGGAACTTCGTCTGATAGCGGGTCACATCGGGGCTGCCGCCGAGCGCTGCCGCCAGCGCTTCACTCTTGAGCCGCTCCACCGTCCATTCCGGGGCCGCTTCCAGCGTTACGGTGTCCCAGACCTCGGGAACCGAAACACGGAGCACGATTACGTCGGCGCTCACTCGGCACCTCCCCCGGCCGGCTCGAGCGTCGAGAAGAAGCGCCCGATGGACTGATCGAACAGCAGTGTGGAAGCCCGCACTCGTGTGCCGTCGGCCGACTCGAAGACCGCCACCGTCAGCTCCTCACCACCCTGGCCCCTGAACACCGCGAAGTTGGGTCCCTCTTCCTCGAGGAAGGCGGCGCTCGCCGGGACCCGCTCCGGAAAGAACTCCTTGGCGCGCCGCAGCACGTCGGCCGCGGCAAGTGACGTAGTCGTTTCGTGTGTCATCGGGCTCTCTTCACTCGTGGCAGCGGGTAGTCATCGCTGGCCCATCAAGATAACCGTCTCACGGGGCGGCCACTGCCCTCTACTCGGGCTCCAGGGCGGCGCGCACGGCATCCTCGACCTGCGAGTTGGGCACCGCCTGTGCGCCGGCTTCGCGCGCCACCCGGAGTTCCTCCGCCCGAACGTGCGAACCGAACGCCACTACGGTGACCCCTGCGGCCACCATCTCGCGCACGCGTTGCAGGGCCGTAGGGTCGCCGAGCTCGACGAGGGCCAGTGCCGCGTCACCCTCTCGAACCGGTTTACACCCGGCCTGCTTCACCAGTCCTTCGAGCTTGGCCCGGAAGAACAGGTCCTTGGTCAATACCAGAACGGATCGATCAGGAGACGGACTCGGCATGTGCGCGCACCTGGATGACTGCTGGTGTGGGACGGAACAGGTCCCACAGTGACGGCTTGCGCCGGAACACTACCAATACATCACCTGACGGCGGATGCGCCAGCCCATCGAGCGCGAGGTAGAGCGGAAGCGCTCCCTCGGGCACCGGCGCCGCGTAGCGCGCACCGTGCCAGTGGACCTCCACCACGGGCGGAAGCTCGCGTACCACCCTCTCGATGAATACGTCGTCGTCCACCCGGTAAACGTCCTCCGTCACTACTTCGCCGGAGCGATAGAACAGCGCATCGAAAGGCTGCCGGTCCAGACGCGCGAAGTTCTGCTCAACGGCCCAATCGTACGACTCCAGTTCCGTTGCGCGAGCCTTCGACTCGAGGTGGTGGCGCAGCTCGTGCAGCAGCGTCTCCCACGCTTCGTCGCGCCAATCGAAATCCGGCCGCTCACGGGAGAGCTCGAGGAAAGAGCCGTGGTACAGCACTACGCGGGATACGACCTCGTCCGAGCCGATGTCGAAGGGTATCCACTCTCCCATCGTGTAGACTCCGGCGCGCACCGGGTCCGGCAGGGATTTGGGACTCACCTCGATGGCGGCAACGCCGACCATGTAATCGGGGGGAACCTCCGCCGCCATCCGCTCGACCATGTCTCGGAAGTGGTCCAGACGCATGTCTCCGCTCCGCCTGCGGCCGACCTCCCTACTGCGGCGTAACCGCCAGCCCGTCTTTCGACTGCGCCTCCACTCCGTGCGTATGGCGCGCGAGCCAGCGATTGGCCAGCAGGAGGCCGGCGAGAACCAGCGCCCACTGGAAGAACAGCGTGCCCA
This sequence comes from Gemmatimonadota bacterium, assembly GCA_039587315.1. Lineage (GTDB taxonomy): Bacteria > Gemmatimonadota > Gemmatimonadetes > Gemmatimonadales > GWC2-71-9 > WVYX01. Next base: position 181,329 of record JBDHIS010000001.1, read on the forward strand.
CGTTCGCCTCTCGGATCGGGTCGAGCCAACCCGCGAGGTCCGCACCGCGCACTTGGTAGACCCACCACCCCAGGAGCACCAGGGCCTCGAGCGGGACCAGCATCGTGATCACCAGCTCCCAACCTCGTCCCACCCGGATGTCCGAGTGCTCGTGGTTCAGCTGCTGCTCCCGGAAGCGTCTCGCCCCGTACACGATGATGGCGATCGCGAAGAACAGGCCGGACACCATGAGCGCCACACCCCACACGAAGTCCTGATTGTGCAGGAACCGGAGCGATAACGCCGACGGCAGACCGCAGAGGAAGCCGACGACTCCGACAACCTGGATGGCCTGTGCCCGCTGCATCCCGGCATCGCGCAGCACGCGAGTGGCCAGCTCGATCATGGCAATCAGGCTCGTAAAGGCGGCGAACGTGAGCGCCAGGAAGAACAGGATCATGAAGAACTGGCCGAACGGCACCCGGGCGAACAGCTGCGGCATCCAAATGAACGTGAGTCCCTCATTCCCGGTACTGAAGATCGTGCTCTGGATGAGGTCGGCTGACAACTCCTCGCCTCTCAACACAGCTTCGGACAGCGCGGGATAGGCACTCAGCGCGCCGGGATCGGAGGCCAGGTTGGCAACGAGTTGCGGCACCACCGCGAACACCGTGCACAGTACCATTATGCCGGCGAGCAGCGATACGGTGTTGTTCGCCGTCGGCAGGATGAACGCGTTGAGCGCGGTGTCTTCGTTCGTGCGGAGGTAGGCGGCATAGGCCAGCACCAAGCCCCACCCCGCACCGGTGTCCCACGCGTTCTGCGTCAGCGCCTCGATCCAGATCTGCGCATTCCCCAGGGCGCTCCAGTCCACGGTGAACAGGTACGAGAGGCCGGCCGAAGATCCGGGTAGGGTCACGGCGCGGATTGCCAGCAGCACGACGAGCACAATCAACGTCGGCATCAGCACCTTCGCGACGCGCTCGATCGCGGTCACCCCGCGGGCCACGACTAGAGTCCCGACCCCCATCGCGATGCCGTGCGTGAGAACCGGCCACCACGAGCCGGTGAAGCTGGCCCAAAAGGCGCCGGGCTCCTGGCGCGGGATCTCGCCGAGAAGCGACGCCACGACGTAGCGGATCGTCCAGCCGGCAACCACCGAGTAGTAGAACATGATCGCGGTGGCCACGAACGCGATGAACGCTCCCATCCACGCCCAGCGCGGTCCCATCATCTGGATGAACGCGCCTACTGGACCGGTGCGCGTCTTCCGGCCCATCCCAAACTCCACCAGGATGAGCGGAATGGACCAGAGGAACAGGAACGTGAGCCAGGCCACAATGAACTCGCCGCCCCCGTTCTGTGCCGCGATGCGGGGAAAGCGCCAGATGTTCCCGGTGCCGACCGCCATGCCGAGCATGGCGAGCATCATCACCCACCGTGACGAGAACGCCTCGCGCTTCACGAGAGGGCCCCCGCGAGGCGCGGCGTGACCTGGTCGAACGTCAGGGACCCGCCCGTGAACTCGCCCGCCAAGTGATCGGCAGAGTCTTTCTGCCCGTGCCCCATCAACTCCTGCACCACGGATCCCGCGGCCGGGTTGCGGTACCAGTCATCGTCGAACCGCTCGACGAGCGTGCTTGCCACGCCCGCCTCCAGCTGCCATGCACGCAGATACCGCGCCACGTAGAATCCGGGGTCCACGTCGAGCAGATGGTCGCCCTCCAGATAACGAAACCGGGTGGCATCGCTCAGGAGCTCCGCATAGCGCGCACCCATGCCGGCTGGCTCCCCGCGATGGAACTCGAGCTCGTAGACCATCTTCGCCGCGTAGCGCCGCAGCAGGAACAGCTCGGCGACCGCCAGCTCGAAGGCGAGGTCGCGCGAATCGCCCGCGGCGAGGCCGCCATATCGCTCGAGCCAACCGGTCTCGAGCGTCATGTGATCCCACAGCATCGCGAAACCCTCGGTCACCGAATTGTCGCCCGCGCAGCGAGCGGCGAACGGTAGGCCCGCGTCGGCTGAAGCGAAGTGCATGGCGTGCCCCAGCTCGTGCCAGAACGTGCGGTAGTCGGTATGCCCGCCACGGGGACGCAGCACCAGGTAGACCTCCTCGGGAACCCGCACCGGCGAACAGAAGGCGCGCGGCTGCTTGCCTTCGCGCTCCTCCGTGTCGAATCGGACGCGCCCGCCCTGCGTGGCGTCGAGCCCCATGTCACCCATCTGCCCGACGGCGGTCTCCAGCAGCCGGCCTGGCTGGAACGCCCCGTCGAACCGGTCCGCGCGGAACACCCAGGGAGCATCCGCGCGTACCAGGTCACCGAGCGACACGCCGACGCGACGCCGAGCGAGCCGAGCCAGCCCATCGTCATACAGGGACGCGCTCTGCTCCAGGAAGGCGACCACCCGAGCTCCGAGAGCATCGAGGTCGATGCAGCCGAGGGCGCCGATCGTATCCACGTAGTCACCCATCGCGAGGGCGGCGACCGCCTCGTGCTCGGCCGCAAACCGCTCAGCGCGGACTGTGTTGAGGCCGGCCGCGCCCGCTTCGACGCGCGCCTCCTCCAGGGCGATGCGGTAACCGCGATCCGGGGAGTTGGCGAGCTCGATCGGAACGCGGAGGTACGGGACCGCGGCGCCGTCGACCTCCACCGTCGCCTCCTGCTCCCATTTGAGCTGCAGTTCGTCGAACCGCGCTACGAGCCGGCCCAGGCGCAGGTCCACGGCCCACTCGAACAGTGGCGCGGAGTTGCTGGCACGGGCGACCGCGAGCGCCTCGTCCGTGACGAGGTCGGCGAATCGATCGTAGATGGCCTGGAAATCCGGGTCGGCCTTCAGCCCGGATCCGGTGAGGTAGTACTCGCGGCTCAGCTCCTCGTAAAGCGCCTCGCTGCGGTCCTGTAGCGTCTCCAGATTCACGGCGCCAGCCGCTCCTCCAGGTAGGCCACCAGCTGATCGGAGTGTACGCGGTCCTGCACCAGGCTGTCCCGGTCCCGCACGGTCACCGTCTGGTCTTCTAGCGTTTGCCCATCCACCGTCACGCCGAACGGCGTGCCCGCTTCGTCCTGGCGCCGGTAGCGCCGGCCGATCGATCCACCGTCGTCGTAGAACACCGGAAACCGCCGCCTCAGGTCGTCGTTAATGCGGCGCGCCACCTCCGGCATCCCGTCCTTCTTCACCAGCGGGTAGATCCCGGCCTTGATGGGAGCAAGCGCCGGAGCCAGGCTGAGCACCACGCGCTGCTCGCCTTCGACTTCCTCCTCGCGATACGCGTCGACCAACACGACCAGTGCCAGTCGGTCGGCACCGAGAGAAGTCTCGATGATGTACGGGATGAACCGGTCGCGGGTCGCCGGGTCCATGTACTCCAGCTTCTTGCCCGAGAACTCCTGGTGCCGGTTGAGATCGAAGTCGGTGCGGTTGTGGATACCCTCGAACTCTTGCCACCCGAACGGGAACTCGTACTCGACGTCGAACGCCTTCTTGGCGTAGTGCGCCAGCTCGTCCGGCGCGTGTTCGTGAAAGCGCAGCTTTTCGGCGCGGATGCCGAGGCTCAGGTGCCACTGCATGCGCGCTTCCTTCCACTCGTCGAACCACCGCTCGTCCTCGTCGGGTCGCACGAAGAACTGCATCTCCATCTGCTCGAACTCGCGGGTGCGAAAGATGAAGTTCCCCGGGGTAATCTCGTTGCGGAACGCCTTGCCGACCTGCGCGATCCCGAACGGGATCTTCTGGCGTGCCGCCTGCATGACGTTGAGATAGTTGACGTAGATCCCCTGCGCGGTCTCCGGCCGCAGGTACACGACGGAGGCATCTTCCTCCACCGGCCCCATGAAGGTCTTGAACATGAGGTTGAACATGCGGGGCTCGGTGAGGTTGCACTTGTCGGCCTCGCCGGGGTGCTTGCTGGGCTTCTGCGGGCATTGAAACTGGTCGAGCTGGTCCGCACGAAAGCGCGCCTTGCAGGTGCGGCAGTCCACCAGCGGATCGGTGAACCCCTCGACATGCCCAGAGGCTTCCCATACTCGAGGATGCATGAGGATTGCCGCGTCCAATCCCTCGATATCGCCGCGCTCGTGCACCATGGAGCGCCACCAGCGCTCCTTGAGGTTCTTCTTGAGTTCGACACCGAGCGGTCCGTAGTCCCACACGGAACCGAGCCCGCCGTAGATCTCGGAGGACTGGAAGATGAAGCCCCTGCGCTTGGCCAGGGACACGAGCTTGTCCATCAACTGGGTATCGGTCATCGCATCGAGGCGGTAGAAACCGGGTGCACGTCTGGTAAGGAACTGCGAAGTATAGACTTGGGCTACTGCCCCAGCAAGCGAAGCGCCCGCGCGATCCCACTGTGCGCGCGCCGAGCGAGATCAGCGGCCGACCACCGACCTCCGCCACTCTCGACCACCACTCCCCCGCCAGGGACGTCGGCGGCCTGCGGCGCCAGCAGCACAGCCGGCACGTCGGCGGCCCGTGCTCTGCTCAGCACCTCTCCGGTGAGCTTGCCCTCGAGCGAAGTGCGGTCGAAGGCGCCCTCACCCGTCACCACCATCGCCGCCCCCTGGAGCAGCTCGTCGAAGCCCAGCCGCTCCAGCACCCACGGAGCCCCGGCCACCAGCTCTCCCGCACCGAAGTGGAGCAGCCCGAACCCAAGGCCGCCGGCCGCACCGGCGCCGTCCTGCCCCGCCAGCTCCTGACCGGCCGTCACTTCGACGAGCCGTCTCAGCCCGGCTTCGAGCCGGTTCTCGGCGTCGGGAGTGGCTCCCTTCTGGCGGGCGTAGAGCCGCGCGCCCTGCGGCCCGACGAGCGGGCTTCGTACGTCGCACAGCCCCACGATCCGCGCGGCGGGCGGCTCACCGCCGTCGATCCGCTCCAGCTCGGAGAGCGCACCGCCACCCTCGTCCAGCTCCTTGCCGGAAGCCGCACGCGGCACGAACCCCCAGGCTCGTGCCATCCCGACACCACCGTCCATCGTGGCGCTTCCACCCAGACCCACGTACACCGACCGTGCGCCGGCGGAGGCCACTTCCGCTATCAGCGAGCCCAGGCCCCGGGTCGACGTGTGTAGCGGATTGCGTTCCGGGATCGCCAGCAGTGCGAGGCCGCACACGAGGCGCGACTCGATCACGGCCGACTCAGAGTCGAGCGACCCCACCTCCACGCGAATCGGGCGACCCAGTGGATCCGTTGCCGCGTGCGCAGTGCGGCGCTGCAAGGACCCATCCAGGGCGTCCAGCAGTCCGTCTCCACCGTCGCTGCCGCGCACAACGATCGGATCCAGCCCGGCTCCCCGCACGGCGCCGCTGAGCGCCTCGGCCACCTGCTCCGGCGTCAGCGTCTCTTTGAACGCCTGGGCCACAACCAATACGCGAGGGCCAGTCACGAGATTTCCACCAAGATTGTGCGCAACATCGCAGATTGCCCGCCGGAAGCCGTGTAAGATGTTGAGTAGGAAGTGCCGTAAGATTATGCAAGTCGGTCACTTGTGCAATTTCGAGGAGTCACTTAGCTTAGCGCCCGAGGACTTGTGATGGTCGAGAACGCGGGCAACGGCCAGGCGCCCGGGCAGCGGGCAGCGGCAGCGCCGCGGGAGATCCACCTCAGGGATCTCTGGGCGGTGGTCGTTAGGCACTGGAGAATCGTGGCCCTCGTCACCCTTCTGGTGAGTGGAGGAGCCTGGATCTCCGGTCGCGGGGCGGTCTCGCGCTATCAGTCACAGCTCACCGTTCAGGTCAACTCACCCAAGCAGGTGTTCGCGCGCACCGACGACATCGACATCGATGAGCTGGCGCTGCGCACCGACCCAATCCTCTCCGAAGCGCTCGTACTGACCACCCAGGCGCTGGCCCTGCGCGTGGTTGATCAGCTGGAACTCCAGCTCGAGATCGGCGATCCCGAGGTCCACCGCGAGCACGTGCTGGTCGGGATCATGGTGGAGCCAGGAGCGCCGCTGGGCAGCTTTGAGATCGTGCAGCACGCGCCGGAGGAGGGCTTCGAGCTGCGGTACCCCGACGGCACCGTGATCGCCACCGGGTCCTACTACGAGCGGGTCGCCGGACCGGGCTTCTCGCTCGAGGTTCTTCCGCCCGAAAACGGCCCACGCACAGTACAGTTCTCGGTCATCCCGCCCGAGCAGGCCGCGGCGTGGGTGCGGGCCGGACTCGGATACAGGGTACGCAGCGGCACCAACGCGGTGGACATCACGTTCACGGGCTCCGATCAGACCCTCGTTCCGCTCGTGCTCAACCAGGCGGCCCTGGAGCTGCGGGAGGACGGGGCGGTACGCGCACGGGTCAGTGCGGCCCGGCGCAGGCAGTACATAGCCGACCAGCTGGCCCGGGCCGAGGCGGCCGCCGTGGAGAAACGTGCCGAGGTGCAGCGCTACAAGGAGACGGAGCGCATCACCGACCTGACCTCCGAAGAGCAGAGCATCGTGCGGACCATCAGTGAGTCCGAGCGGGAGCGGCAACGTATTCAGGTGCGGATCTCCACGCTGCAGGACGCGGTAGGCACGGAGGCCGACACGTTCGGGGTCGAGGCGCTGAACCGGCTGGCGGCGGTCGAGGGGACCGAGAACAACGCGGTGCTGTCGTTCCAGATCCGCCGGCTGCTCGAGCTCTACGAGGAGCGCCATAGTGCCACCGCCGGAGCGCTCGGGCTGCGCGAAGGCAACCCTCAGGTCCAGGCGATCGACCAGCGGATCGAGTCGAGTCACCGCTCGCTGAGCGCAGCAGTGAGTGCCGCGCTCGACGGACTCCGGGGACGCGACCAGGCCGCCCGTACCGAGATCGCCGCACTGCGCCGCCAGCTGATGTCCTATCCCGGCAAGGAATCGCAGATCGCCCAGCTCCAGCTCGAGGCCAGCATCCTGGAGGACACCTACCGCTATCTGCTCGCGCAGTTCCAGCAGGCGCGGATGCAGGAGATGACGATCACGCCCTACGTCGTGATCCTGGACGGCGCCTCCCCGTCCTTCGCGATCGGCACCAATCTGAGGCAGAAGATCCTGCTCGGGATCATGGTGGGGCTATTGCTGGGGCTCGGAGCGGCGTTCTTCCTCGAGTACCTGGACCAAACGATCAAGAGCGTGGCCGACATCGAGCGGTCGGTCGGTACGCCGGTCCTGGGGCGAATCCCGCTGGAGTCGAAGCTCACGGGGGCCAACGGACGCCGCGGGCAGATCGTCGTTCTCAGCCAGCTCGACCAGGACGACCCGGCGGTGGAGGCATTCCGGGCGTTGCGCACTAACGTGACATTCGTGGGCGCCGAGCGGCCGGTACAGTTCATCACGCTGACCAGCCCCGGACCGGGAGAGGGCAAGTCCACCACGGCCGTCAACCTCGCCCTGGTGCTGGCGCAGGGCGGCTCCAAGACTCTGCTGATAGACGGGGACCTCAGGCGCTCCCAGGTCCACCGCGCGTTCGGCCTGGTTCAGGAGCCCGGGCTCACCGACGTGCTGATCGGCGAGGCTGGCCTGCGCGAGGCGACTCGGCCAGAGGTGGTCGCCAACCTGGACGTGCTGCCTTCCGGGCAGTCGCCACCGAACCCCGCCGAACTGTTGGGCTCGGACGCGATGCGCCGGATGGTCTCCGACCTGAGGCGCGACTATGAGTACATCGTGATGGACACTCCGCCCTCGCTACCGGTTACCGACGCAGCTGTCGTGGCCAGCGTGTCGGACGCCACCATCCTAGTCCTGCGCAGCGGGGAGACCGAGGAGTCCGCGGCGCAGCGTGCCGTGGAGCAGCTGCGCCAGGTGAGGGCACGGATCGCGGGTGCCGTGCTCAACGGCGTCACGCGTCGCCGGGACCGCTACTACAGCTACTACAGCTCCGACCGGTCCAGCTTGAGGCGGCGCGGTATGGCCAAGTCACTCCGCATGCGCATCGTCGGAATGCTCTAAGTCCCACCACAACAACACATTACGCCCAAAAAACGCTCGGCTCACGCCGAGGCGCGAGATTCTTCAGTGCCCACCCGGTCTCCCGCTTGACCGGAGGGCAAGGGCAGACCGTCCTTGAAGACGCCTGACCCCGCACTTGGTTCTAGGGCGCACAGTGTGCGGCAGGCGGGGCCCCTAGGGTTTCGGCCCTAGGGGTCTTCTTCATTTTCAGCTATTTGATCGGTAGTCGGCGCGGCTGAGTCAGCGCGGCTCGATGATTTGATCCCGCCGGGTCCCCACGCTCACGAACCGAATGGGCGTCTCGAGCAGAGTCTCGATCCGCTCCAGATACGCCCGGGCCGCGGCCGGGAGATCCTCCAGGGTGCGAGCGTCTCCGGTCGGGCTGCTCCACCCCGGCACGGTCTCGTAGATCGGCTCCACCCGGCCCAACGCGTCCAGGTCGGCGGGCACGTCGTCGATCTCCTCGCCGTCCAGGCGGTACCTCACACAAACGGGGATCTCGGGTATGGTGTCGAGCACGTCGAGTTTGGTAACCGCGAGGTGGGTGAGCCCGTTCACCCGCTTGGCGTAGCACCCCACCACCGCGTCGAACCAACCGCAACGCCGTGGCCGCCCCGTCGTGGCACCGAACTCTCCTCCCAGGGCGCGCAGCCGCTCCGCCCCCTCAGAGTCAGCCTCGGAGGGCAGAGGACCATTGCCCACTCGCGTCGTGTACGCCTTGATCACGCCCAGCACTGAGTCGATGGCGGTGGGGCCGATGCCCGCGCCGATAGACGCTCCACCGGCCGTGGTACTCGAGGAGGTCACGAACGGGTAGGTGCCGTGGTCCACGTCGAGCAGCGCGCCCTGTGCGCCCTCGAGCAGCACGTTGCGACCCGCACGCAAGGCGTCCGCCGCCACCCGGCCGGTGTCGGCCACGAGCGGCACCAGCATAGGTGCCAGGCGCTCGAGCAGCGCCACCTGTTCGTCGGCGTCCACGCGCTCCGCTGCGCCCATCATCTCCAGCACGTCGTTCGCCAGGGCGACGCGGTCGCGCACGCGCGGGCCGCTGGACTCCAGGTCGCGCATGTCGCCCGCCCGGACTCCGCGCCGGCCGGACTTGTCCTCGTATGCCGGCCCGATGCCCCTGCCGGTCGTGCCGATCTTCTGGCGCTGCTCCAGGGCGCGCTCCACCACCTTGTGGTACGGAAGCACGAGGTGCGCCCGATCCGAGATCAACAGCCGCCCGGCAACCTCTATCCCCTGCTCCTCCAGCTCGCGGATCTCGTCGATCAGCGTCTCGGGATCCAGCACCACGCCGTTGCCGATGGCGCAGGCAGTGCCGTCGTTGAGAATCCCCGTCGGGATCTGGTGCAGTATGAACTGGTGGTCGCCCAGCACGACCGTGTGCCCGGCGTTCGCCCCACCCTGGTAACGGATCACCAGATCGGCGTCTCGGGAGAGCACGTCCACGATCTTGCCCTTGCCCTCGTCCCCCCACTGAACACCCACCACAACCACACACCGACGATCAGGACCGAACATGATTCTCCGCGCTGGTTGACGGACACAAAAAAAGCCCCGCGGGGTCCCGGCGGGGCATCCTTTGGAGCAAGCTATTCGGGGGGCGAGACCCCGTCAACCGAGCAGTCGGCGCGCCGCCACGGCAGCGACCCGGCCGGCCTCGATCGCGGCCGCCAGATCCACCCGGTCGGCCGAATCGCGCGCCGTGTGCACCACGCCGAGCGTGTGCCAATCACCGCGGCTCACCGTCACGCCGGCCATCCCGGCGCGACCGAGGACCATTCCGTCCACGAAGGTGCCGATCGGGAGATTGCCCCGCGCGACTCGGGCGCCGGCGGCAGCGAAGGCATCCGTCAACGCTCCGCGCACGGCGCGTTCCGTGAGAGGACTTCCCGACGCTCCGCGAGCCCGGTGAGGCGTGAGCCGGAAAGCGCCGCGACCGTCCACGCCGTCGAAGTTGACGAATGCGCCGCCGGGCCCGCCCTGCTCCACCCAGGCCCGGGCACCGGCCATCCCGAACTCCTCAGCTCCGGTAACGAGCACCCCGACGTCCCTGCGATCCGCCAGGCTCTCGGCCGCGACGAGGGCCGCCACCACTCCCGTCGCGTTGTCCACTGCGCCCGGAGACCCGTTCCTGGGAGCGCCAAGGGACAGCGCCGCCCCACCCACGAGGGAGAGCGCCACCGCCGGCAGCACCGCCCACCAGGGGAGCGGCCCCGCCAACCTCCAGCCGAGCAGCCCGACGAGTCCGACCGTGCCGAGCCCCAACGCAACCGTGGCCAGTACCCGGCCCCTGAGCGAGAGCCGCTGGGATTTGCTGTCCGAGTGGGCCACCAGCCACAGCGCCGGCGCCCCCCGCCTCGCGACCAGGCTCACGGCTGGGACCTCACCGCCCGCGATCGACAGGTGGCCTGCCCCGACCCCCTGAGCCAGGAGGGCGACGAGCGCGAGCGCAGCGACTCCCATGACGGCCACGGGCCATCCGGGAACGGGGATCACCAGCAGGGGAGCAATGCCGAGCGCGACCCACCCGAGAGCCGCCCCGGCAATGGAAGCGGCCACGAGGGGCTGCGGGGACGCCGTGAACGCCGCCCGCTCCACCTCGAAGCCCATGGCATCGAGCCGCTCTGCTATGGCGTCCTCCACCGGCCCCAACGCCGCCGTACCCGGCAGGCGCGGAACGGCGATCCGGTGGAACAGCTCTCCGGCCCAGGCCGAAGGCATCCGAGTGCTAGAGGAGATCGGCCCGCCGGAGCAGCTTGGTAATGCGATCGCGCTCCTTGGACCCGAGGCCGGTGAGTGGCGGCCTCGGCGGACCGCCCGGAAGACCTACGATGTCCATGGCGAGCTTGACGCCGGGCACGCCGCAGCGCGTAACGATGTCGCCGTGCAGTGGCGCCACCCGCTCCTGCACCGCCCCCGCGCCCGCGCGGTCGCCCGCATCGAACACGGTCCCGATCTCGACCGTCGCGTCGGGGGCGAAACACGCCACCGCCGCGATGGCACCAGCCGCGCCGAGCTCGAGGGCCGCATAGTAGAGCGCGCCCGAGCCGATGAACAACGTCCAGTTGGGCGCGGCATCGCGATAGGCGGCGAAGTTCTTGAGGTCGCCCGACGAGTCCTTGATCCCCCACACGTTCTCGTGCGAGGCCAACCCGGACACGAGCGCTTCGCTGAGCGCGACGTGGGTGTACTTGGGAAAGTTGTAGAGCAGCAGCGGAATTGGAGACTGGTCGGCCACTTCCCGAAAATGCTCCAACAACCCGGCCGGCGTGATCACGGGCGCGTAGTACGTGGGCGCCCGCACCAGCACCGCGTTGGCACCGCCCTCCGCGGCCGCACAGCACGCCGCAATGGTGGCGCGCGTCGACTCGCGCCCCGCACCCGCCACCAGCCAGCGATCCTCAGGCACCACGTCGCGCAGCCACTCGAGCACCTGTCGGTACTCGTCCTCCGACAGGAGCGATGCCTCACCGGTGGAGCCCGCGGCCACGATGCCGGCGGCGCCCGCGCTCAGCACCGCGCGCGCGTGGTCGCGGAGGTGAACCGGCGCTACGTCACCGGTGGATGCGTCGAACGGCGTCGTGAGCGGGACCAAGAGACCCCGAGGCCGTTCGCTCATTCGGGCATCATGTCGAACCCGTCCGTGAAGCCGTCAGGAAGGTCGTCGGCCTTCTCCTTCTTCTTGCTCTTGTTGCCCTTTCCGTCAGGCCCCTTTTCAGGATCTACGCCCTCGGTCTCGATGGTGGTCGCCTTGCGGGACAGGCGGCGCAGGGTCTTCTGCTTGAGCTCGAAGTCGGCCGGGTTGCTCGCGGCTCCCTTGGCCGTCTCGAACGTAACCACCCCTTCAGCGACCAGATCCATGAGGTGCTGGTCGAAGGTCTGCATTCCGTACTGGTCGCGGCCTGCCTCGATGTAATCCCTGATCTCGCCGACGCGGCTGCGGTCGCGAATCAAATCGCGGATCGCCTCGGTGCACACCATGACCTCCACGGCCGCGCACCGCCCGTGCCCGTCGGCCCGCGGCAGCAGGCGCTGCGACACGACGGCCTGGAGCGAATCCGCGAGGCGCACCCGCGCGACTTCCTGCTCCTCCGGCGGGAACATCGCGACGATGCGCGCCACCGTCGTCGTCGCGTCCGGAGTGTGCAGAGTCGATATCAGCAGGTGACCCGTCTCGGCGGCCTTCATCGCGATGTCTACCGTCTCCGCATCGCGCATCTCGCCGATCTGGATGACGTCGGGATCCTGTCGCATCGCAGAGCGCAGCCCCATCCGGAAACTCTCGGTGTCGGGGCCGATCTCGCGCTGTGTCACCGAGGAGTTCGCGTCTCGGTGCAGGAACTCGATCGGGTTCTCAAGCGTGACGACGTGTTTGTTCAGCTTCGAGTTGATGTGGTTGATGATTGCCGCCATTGTGGAGCTCTTGCCGCTCCCCGTGACTCCCGTGACGAGCAGCATGCCGCGCTCCTGCTCGGCGGTTTGCTCCAGCGACGCGGGCAGTCCCAGCTTCTCGAAGGTCGGGACCTCGAACGGGATCACCCGCATCACAACCATGAACGACGAGCGCTGCCGCAGGATGTTGACCCTGAACCGGCCTATCCCGGCCGCGCCCCAGGAGCAGTCATAATCCCGGATCTGGTCGATGCGCTTCCGGTCCGCCTCCACCGGAATCAGCTTGATCGCGATTGCCTTGGTCTGCTCCGGCGTGAGGCGCTGCTTGGTCAGCGGCACCAGCTGTCCATCAATGCGGGCGCGGAAGACGTCGCCGGCCTTGATGTGAATGTCGGACGCGCCACGCTCGACCGCCGCCTTGATGATGTTCTCCATGCGCTAGTACCCGATCTCTGGGTCCACCAGATTCTTGAGACGCCGCCCGCTCAGGTAGCGCTCGATGTTGTCCAGTATCAACCCGGTCTCACGCTCCCAAAACTGCGCGGAGACCGCGCTCACGTGTGGCGTGAAGAACACCCGCGGATCGCTCCAGAACGGGTGGTCCGCCGGCAACGGCTCGGCGGCGAAGACGTCCAGCACACAACCCGCCAGATGTCCCCGTTCAAGCTGCATTAGGAGCGCTTCCTCGTCCAGCAGCGCTCCCCGCGAGCAGTTCACTACGAAGGCTCCGCGTGGGAGCGCCGCAAGTACGCTCTCGCCCACGAGCCCTCCCGTCTCGCCCGTCTGGGGCGCGGCAATCACCAGGACGTCGCTCTGGCGCGCGAGCCGCACTGCGTCGCGTGGTCCACCCACCCACTCCACACCGGCCGGTCGCCTGCGTCCCGGGTGCCGCCGGATGCCCCGCACACGCATTCCGACCGCGGCGAGACGCCGTGCGACGGCACTGCCGATGCCCCCCAGACCGACTATCCCGACGCGCACCTGTGCCAGCTCCCTCACCGGCACCGTACCGTCCGTGAACGACTCGCGCACCCAACGGCCTTCGTGCTTGCCGGCCGCGGCCCAGTGGAAACCCCGCGCGCAGAACGCGACGGCACCCAGCACCCAATCGGCCATGGGCTCCGCGTGCACGCCGCGCGAGTTGGTTAGAAGTGTACCACCTGCGAGTAGCCCGGGCGTGAGGCTCGCGCCCACTCCTGCGGCAGCCGAGTGAGCCCAACGCAGCCCGGGTTGGGCGGCATCGGCCACGGCCTTCGGGACGCCCCAACCGAAGTACAGCTCGGCCCCTCGCGCCACCTCGACCGCCTCGGCCGAGCCCACCGCCCCGTCACCGTCACTGACTGCGGGTGCGGCCACGTTTACCACCCGCCAACCACGCCCCAGCGCGCGTCGAATGGCGCTCACCGCCCGCGCCGGCACCCGCCACACCGGCCGCGGGGAAGACAGGTCGACTACGGCCCGCCTCACTCCTCTACGGATACGGTGTAGGCCCCCGATGAGCGCATCAGCTCGAGCCGGACCTTGTCGTGCAGCCGCGAGGGCCCGCGCATCGAAACGTGCACGGTCATGCGATCGCCATGCTGCTCAGAGCGGAGCTCCTGTATCTCGAGGCCGGCTTGCACCACGATGCGTTCGATCTCCGATATCGCCTCGGGACGCGGTTCGACGTCCACCGTCACGCGGCTCACTCCGCCGTAGCGGTTGACGTACTTCTCGAGCGGTCTGAGCAGCCCCAGCACGAGCAGCACGAGCAGGGTCGCCCCGGTTGCCTCCAGAGTCGCGCCCGCGCCCACCGCGATGCCGATGGCGGCGACGAACCAGATGGTGGCCGCGCTCGTGAGACCGCTGATGGCCCCCCGCGCGTGGAGGATCGTCCCCGCGCCGATGAACCCCACACCGGTCACGATCTGCGCGGCTATACGGCCGGGGTCCCCTTCCGGTCCCGCCAAGTAGAGGGAGAGCTGCGTGTAGAGGGCGGCGCCGACGCATATGAGGATGTTGGTCCTCAGGCCAGCCGCCTTGCCGTGGAGCTCCCGCTCCAGGCCGACCGCGGCGCCGAGCACCATCGCCATCACCAGCGCCCACAGCAGGTCGAGACGCAACTCGCGAACCAGATCTGGCCAGATGTTGATCACTGAAGGAAACCCATGCGTTCCCTCACCTCACGCATCGTCTCGCTCGCTACCCGGCGAGCGCGCCCCGCTCCCGCATCGAGAATCTCACGCACCCGCTCCGGCCGGCTCTTGAGTTCCGCCGCGCGCTCCCGTATCGGGGCAAATTCGGCAGCAATGTTGTCGGCCAGCACGCGCTTGCAATCGAGGCAACCCCAGCCCGCAGTGCGGCACTTCTCGGCCACCTCTTCCACCGTAGTGCTGGGCGAGAACAGCTTGTGGAGGCTGTACAGATTGCACACCTCCGGGTCACCGGGATCGGTCTTCTTCACTCGGGCGGGATCGGTGACGGCGGGGCGCAGCAGCTGCCAGATGGCGTCTTCCTCTTCGAGTATCCCTATCGTGTTGCCCAGGCTCTTGGACATCTTGGCCTGACCATCGAGCCCCAGGATGCGCCGCGCCGGGCCCACGAGAGCGTCCGGCTCGGGGAAGAAGCTGTCGCCGTAACGCGAGTTCCACTTGCGGGCGATCTCCCGCATCAGCTCTATGTGCTGAACCTGGTCCTCACCCACGGGTACCGCATCGGCCTTGTACAGCAGCACGTCGGCGGCCTGCAGCACCGGGTAATTGAGCAGTCCCGCCAGCACGCTTTCTTGCCGCCGCGACTTGTCCTTAAATTGGGTCATCCGCTCGAGCTCGCCGAGCGGCGTGACCGAGGTGAACACCCAGGCGAGCTCGGTGTGCTCGAGGACGTGGGATTGCACGAACAGCACGCACTTCTCGGGATCGAGCCCGCATGCGAGCAGGCTCAACGCCATCTCGAATGTGCGGGAGGACAACTGCTCGACATCGTAGTCCTGGGTGATGGCATGGTAATCGACGATGCAGATGTAACACTCGTACTTCTCCTGCAGCTCGACCCAGTTCTTCACCGCCCCGAGGTAATTGCCGATGTGGAGCTCGCCGGAGGGCTGAATGCCCGAAAAGACTCTTGCCATGGCGTCAAGCTATTGGGCCACTAGAGGGACCGCAAGGTGAGTGAACATACGGACTTACTGTGCCTCGCGACCGCGGCGGCGCAGCGCGGCGCGGAGCACGTGCGCTCGGCTGAGCGGCCGGCGGATCCAGCCGCCTGGAGCTTGAAGGGGGTGAGCGACTTCGTCACCCAGGTCGACCGCGACGCGGAAGCGCTCATCGCCGACGTGCTACTCGACGGCGCCCCCGGGTCGGTCGTACTGGGAGAGGAGCTCTCACCGGACGCTGCCGCCGCTGACCTGGTATGGGTAGTCGACCCGCTCGACGGCACCACCAACTACCTGCACCAGTACCCGGCCTATGGCGTGAGCGTAGCCGCCGTTTCGGGCGGCGTTCTCGCTGCCGGAGTCGTCGTCGACGTGGACCGCCGCATCACGTATCACGCGACCGCAGGGGGCGGCGCATGGCAGGGAGAGACCCGCCTCGAGGTCTCGCGGGTGAGCGACCCTGCCCACGCCTTGATCGGGACCGGATTCCCGTTCAAGGTCCTTCACCTGCTACCCCGGTACCTGCGGCAGCTCACGGTCCTGCTGGAGCGAACCAGCGGTATTCGTCGGGCCGGTGCGGCTTCGCTCGACTTCGTGGATCTGGCCCTGGGCCGCTTCGACGGATTCTGGGAGCTCTACCTGGCACCCTGGGACGTCGCCGCGGGCGCTCTCATACTGCGGGAGGCCGGCGGCGTCGTTACCGACTTGGACGGCGACGAGGAAGTGGTGCGCCACGGCGCGTTCGTAGCCGGTAATCCGGCCATTCACGAATGGCTGTTGCAGGTGTTGGGAGAGTAGCCGGGTCGGCTCAGGCAGTCGCCGCAGCCGGAACCGTCGTGAGGATGCGCGGTCCCTCGGGCTCGATCACCACCGTGTGCTCGAAGTGGGCAGACAGCGATCCGTCTCCGGTCACTACCGTCCACTTGTCATCCAGCGTCTCGATCTCGGGACGACCTGCGTTCACCATCGGCTCGATGGCCAGCGTCATCCCGACCTGGAGCCGTGGTCCGCGCCGCGGCCTGCCGTAGTTGGGGATCTGCGGCTCCTCGTGGAAGCTCGCACCGATGCCGTGGCCCACCAGCTCCCGCACGACGCTGAAGCCCGCGCCCTCGGCGATCTTCTGTACCGCGTGGCCGATGTCGCCCACGTGATTGCCCACGAAGGCCTGCTTGATGCCGCTGTCCAGCGCCTCACGCGTCACGGCAAGCAGGCGCTGGACGTCCTCACCGACCTCACCCACCGGCACGGTAGTCGCCGAATCGGCGTGAAGGCCCTCCAGACAGACGCCGCAATCGATGCTGATGATGTCCCCGTCCTCGAGCACCCGCTCCAAGGAGGGTATGCCGTGCACGATCTCGTGGTTGATCGACGTGCACAGCGACGCGGGGAAGTCGTACAGTCCCTTGAAGGACGGTCGCGCGCCCGGGTGGCTGCGGATGAAGTCCTCCGCGATCCGATCCAGATCCTGCGTGGAGACGCCGGGAGCCACATGGGTCGCCATCAGAGCCAGCGTGTCGGCCAGAATCCGCCCCGCCGCCGCCATCGTCTCGACTTCACGCGCAGACTTGATCGTGATCATTGACCGAGCGCCTCCCGCACCCGAGCTGCAATCGACTCCACGGTGCCGATGCCGTCCACCTCGACCAGCACCCCGCGTTCCCTGTAGTAGGATATGAGCGGCTCGGTTTGTTCCCGGTATACCTCCAGCCGCTGCTGAATCGCGTCGGGCGTGTCGTCGCTGCGGCCCTCCCGGGCAGCCCGGCCCAGCATCCGCCGCACCAATTCCTCCTCGGGCACCTCGATGGACAGCACACGGTCCACCTCCGACCCACGGGCGCCCAGCAGCTTCCCGATGGCCTCCGCCTGCGCCACCGTACGTGGAAAGCCGTCCATGATCACTCCGTCCGCCGCCTCGGGCAACGCCAACACCTCCTCGATCAACCCCAGGATCACATCGTCGGGGACGAGCAGCCCGCGGTCCATGTACCCCTTCGCCTCCAACCCCAAAGGAGTGCCGCGGTCGACTGCGCTGCGCAGCACGTCTCCGGTGGAGACCCGCGGCAGCTTGGTGCCCTCAGACAACAAGGCCCCCTGGGTTCCTTTGCCGGAACCCGGAGGGCCGAGCAGGACGACGTTCATGGTCTACATGAAGCGGCCGCGCCGGCCGCGGAACTTGACCCGTCCCTGCTTCATGAAGTCGTCGTAGTGCCGGAGGTGCAAGTGCTGCTGCACCTGAATCCAGGTATCGAGCGCCACACCGACGACGATCAGCAGGGCGGTCCCGCCGAACTGGAACGGGACACCAAAGGTATTGAAGATGAAGAACGGCAGCAGCGCTATGATCGTCAGGAACATCGACCCCGGCAGCGTCACTCGCGTGAGCACCTCGTCGATGTAGTCCGCAGTCGCTGCGCCCGGTTTCACGCCGGGAATGAACCCGCCCTGCTTCTTCAGGTTCTCGGCTATGTCGAGCGGGTTGAAGATGATCGACGTGTAGAAGTACGTGAAGAAGATGATCAGGAACGCGTACGTCACGTAGTACACCGACGATCCGGGCTGGAACATCTCGGACATCGCGCGTAGCGCCGGCATGTTGCTGAACATCGCGATGGTGCCGGGCACGACGATGATCGCCTGCGCGAAGATGATCGGCATCACGCCGGCGGAGTTGATACGAATCGGGATGAAGGTCTTCTGCCCCTCCCTGATCCGCCCCCGGCCCATGACCTTGCGCGGTATCTGGATCGGGATGCGTCGTGCGCCGACGGTCACCGCGATCACGCCGGCCACCACCAGGAGCATCACCGCGATCAAGACGATCAGGCCCTGGATGGACATCACGCCCGTGTCGATGAACTGCAGCGTGAGAGCGGACCCGGGTAGAAAGCCCTGCATGATCGAGAAGAAGATCATCAGGCTCATCCCGTTGCCGATGCCCCGCTCGGTTATCCGCTCACCGAGCCACATCACGAAGATGGCGCCGGTCGTGAGCGTGATCACGCTGGTCAGACGGAAGGCGAGCCCCGGCG
The DNA here is from genome assembly GCA_039587315.1 of Gemmatimonadota bacterium. Taxonomy (GTDB): domain Bacteria; phylum Gemmatimonadota; class Gemmatimonadetes; order Gemmatimonadales; family GWC2-71-9; genus WVYX01. The sequence goes on from JBDHIS010000001.1 coordinate 199,768, forward strand.
CCGGCACCGCGCCCTGCTGCTCCGCGAAGATCGCGAAGCCGTAGGCCGAGAAACTGGCCAGCACCACAGTGAGATAGCGCGTCCACTGCGTGATCTTCTTCCGCCCGTCCTCTTCCTTCTGGAGCTTGTCGATGTACGGGAAGACCGCGCCGCCGAGCTGGAACATGATCGACGCGGAGATGTACGGCATGATTCCCAGGGCGAGAACCGTCGCACGCGACAGCCCACCGCCCACGAACATGTCGTACATGCCGAAGAAGGTGCCCGCGCCCTGGTTGCGGACGAATTCCGCCAGAACCTGGACGTCGACTCCGGGAGTGGCAATGTGGGCGCCCCCCCGGTAGATCGCCAGGCACATGAGCGTGAAAAGGAGCTTCTCTTTGAGCTCCGGGACTGCAAACAGATTTGGTATGCGCGGTCCGGCCATCCCTAGTCCTCGATCCGCCCGCCCGCCCGCTCGATCTTCTCCCGCGCGGACTTGGACACGGCGCAGCCCTGAATCACGTACGCCCGTGTGGCATCCCCCGTCGCCAGGATCTTGATCGGCGCCTTGGCACGACTCACCAGCCCCCGCTCCACGAGCACGGCCGGCGTAATGGTCTCGTCAGTCAGATCCGCCAGGTCACGCAGGTTCACCACCTGCGCGGCAACGCGGAACGGGTTCGTGAATCCACGCTTCGGCACCCGACGCGTGAGCGGCATCTGGCCGCCCTCGAACCCGGGGCGCACGTTGCCGCTGGCGCGGGACCGCTGTCCCTTGTGGCCGCGGCCGGCGGTCTTGCCGAGACCAGACCCGATACCCCGTCCCTTGCGCTTGGGCTCCTTGTGGGCGCCTTCCGGCGCCGGAAGGTTGTGCAGTCCGAGCTCCTCGTTCTTCGCCATCAAGCCTCCTCAGAGGTCACACTGACCAGGTGTCGCACCTTGTGGATCATGCCCCGGGTGGAGGGGTTGTCCGGCACCACGGTCTCGTCCTGGTGGTGCTTGAGCCCCAGCGCCCGCAGCGTGCGACGGTACGGCTTCGCGTGGCCGATCCCCGAACGAACCTGGCGTACCCGCACCTTGCCCCCCGACTTGGGGGGAGCCGGCTTCTTGGCGGCTGCCTTCGCCGGCGCCGAGGCGGGCGCCTTCGCAGCCGTCTTGGTCGCCTTCGTAGCCTTCGTGGCCTTCGTAGCCTTCTTCGTTGTCTTCTTCTTGGCCGTCGTCTTCTTGGCGGCCTTCGTCGCGGTCTTCTTGGTCGACCCGGCTGCCTTCTTAGGCATCCACAGCCTCCTGCGGAAGCTGCCGCGGCCGGTAGTCGATCTCCGACGGATCGGCTCCGCGCTCACGCAGGACGGAGTCCAGGGTGAGCAGGTTGGTCAGGCCGTTCATCGTCGCCCACACCATGTTGAGCGGGTTCGCCGACCCGAGGGACTTGGTGAGGATGTCGCTGATGCCAGCGCACTCGAGAACGGCGCGTACCGGACCACCCGCGATGATGCCCGTGCCGGACGTGGCCGGCTTCAGCAGCACGCGACCAGCTCCGTGTCGGCCCACGGTCTCGTGCGGGATCGTCGTCCCCTCACGAGGAACGTCGCGCATGTCGCGGCGCGCTCCTTCGACCGCCTTCCGCACAGCCTCGGCCACCTCGTTGGCCTTGCCCGTACCGACACCGACCTTGCCGTTTCCGTCTCCCACCGCCGCTAGCGCGTTGAACGAGAACCGCCGGCCACCCTTCACCACCTTGGCGACACGGTTGATGTTGATGACGTTCTCGATCAGGTCAGACTCGCGCTCGCGGCGCTGACCCCGGTCTCTTCCCTGCTGCGCCATCGCGTTAGAACTCCAATCCGCCGTTGCGTGCCCCGTCGGCAACCGCCTTCACTCGACCGTGATAGGGGTAGCCGCCGCGGTCGAAGACTGCACTCTTGATTCCCAGGCCGCCGGCCCGCTGGGCCAGCAACTTGCCCACGCCAAACGCCGCCCCGACCTTGCCGGGCTTCTCGGGAGCGAAATCCTTCGCGCGATTGCTGGCCTCGGCCAGCGTCACGCCGCGATCGTCGTCCACGAGCTGGGCGTACGTGTACTTGAGTGAGCGGTATACCACCAACCGCGGCTGCTCCGCGGTACCGTTGATCTTCTTCCGCACGCGCAGGTGACGCCTCCGGCGCCGCTCCGCGCGCGTCTTGGGTCTGTGTACCGACCTCATGCCTTGCCTCCGGTCTTGCCCGCCTTGCGCCGCACCTGCTCGCCTCGATACCGAATGCCCTTGCCCTTGTACGGCTCGGGCGGGCGGACCATGCGCAGCTCAGCGGCCACCTGTCCCACCAGTTCCTTGTCGATTCCCTCCACCTTCACGAGCGTGGGGTTCTCCACCGAGATCGTCACCCCCTTGGGAGCCTCGTACTCGACCGGGTGCGAATAACCCACCACGAGCCGCACGCCGCCCTGCCGCGTCTCGGCCTTGTAGCCCACGCCCACGATCTCCAACTGCTTGGCGAAACCGCTGGTCACGCCCTCGACCATGTTGTTCACGAGCGAACGCGTGAGGCCGTGCAGAGCGCGGTGGCGGCCGGCATCACTGGGGCGCTCGACCGTCACGGTCCCGTCCTTCAACTCGACTTTCATCTCGTCCGGAAGGGTGCGCTTCAGCTCACCCTTGGGGCCCTTCACGGCAACGGTCGAACCGTCCAACGTGACCGTAACACCATCGGGCACCACCACCGGCTTTCTCCCGATCCGTGACATCTTCCCCCCTACCAGAGCACCGCGACGAGCTCGCCGCCCACACGGGCGCGTCTCGCATCGCGGTCGCTCATCACGCCACGCGGGGTGGACAGGATCGCCATGCCGAGTCCGTTCTTCACGCGGGGGACCTCGCGCGCCCGTACGTAGCGCCGCAGCCCCGGCTTCGACACCCGCTGCACCTCGTGGATCACCGGCGCATCGCCGTGATATTTGAGGTAGACGCGCAACACGCCGTGCTTTCCGTCGTCCAGGACCGCGAAGTCCTGGATATAGCGGTTGTCGCGCAGCAGGCGTGCGATCTCGGCCTTGAACTTCGAGACCGGCATGTCGACCCTCCGGTGTCCTGCCTGGCAGGCGTTCCGGATGCGGGTCAGCATATCGGCGACAGGATCTGTCATCTCACCAACTCGCCTTCCGCACACCGGGAATCTCGCCCCGGAGCGCCATTTCTCTGAAGCAAATACGGCACACGCCAAACTTGCGGATGTAGGCCCGGGCCCTGCCGCAGCGCTGGCAGCGACTGTACGCCCGCACCTTGAACTTCGGAATCCGCTTCGCCTTTTCGATCAGGCACTTCTTCGCCATACGATCGCGCTCTCCTTCTATCCGACCGGAACCGGTGTCTCGCCACGGAACGGCATGCCCAGCTCTCTGAGCAGTGCCAAACCCACATCGTCGCGCCCGGCAGTAGTGACGAACGTGATGTCCATGCCGTGGATCTTCTCTACCTTGTCGTAATCGATCTCGGGGAAGATCATCTGTTCCTTGACCCCCACCGAGTAGCTCCCGCGGCCGTCGAACGAGCGCGTCGGGAACCCTCGGAAGTCGCGCACCCGCGGGACCGCCACGTTGATGAACCGGTCCAGGAACTCCCACATGTGCGCGCCGCGCAGAGTGACACGCACCCCGATGGGCATTCCCGCCCGCAGGGAGAAATTCGAGATCGCCTTCCTCGCCTTCGTCACGACCGGTCGCTGCCCCGTGATCAGCCCCAGCTCCTCGACTACGGCGTCGAGGATCTTGGGCGTCTTGGGTGCGTCACCCAGCCCGACGTTGAGCACTATCTTCGTCAGCTGCGGCAGCTGGTGCGTGTTGTCGAAACCGAACTCTTGCATCAGCTTCGGGCGCACCCGCTCCTTGTAGTACTGCCGCAGACGGGGCGGCGGTGGCGGCGCCGCGCTCTTCTGCTCGGAATCAGCCTTCTTCGCCTTCGCCATCGCTTACTTGCTCCTCGGGATCGGCTGACCTGACTTCACGCTCAGCCGCTCCACCGTTCCGTCCTTGTCCTTCTTGCGCCGCACCCGCGTCGGATCACCCGACTTGGGATCCAGCAGCATCACGTTGGATGCGTGGATCGGCGCCGGAAACTTGATGATGCCGCCCTCCTCGCCGGCCTGTGTCGCACGCCGGTGCTTGGTCACGACGTGCACTCCGTCGACGACCACGCGGTTCGACTTCGGGAGCACGCGGATGACAGTGCCCTCGGTGCCGCGGTCATCACCGCGGACCACGCGCACGCGGTCGCCCCTCGCGATGTGCATCTTGTGCCGGAAAGGCTTCGTGCCGCGCTTCTTGCGCTCTGATTTCTTGTAGACCAACGGCTTCATCTACAGTACCTCCGGCGCTAGCGAGACGATCTTCATGAAACGCTTCTCGCGCAGCTCACGCCCTACTGGTCCAAAAATCCGCGTGGCACGAGGCTCTCCGTTGTCGCCAATCAGAACCGCCGCATTGTCGTCGAACCGGATGTAGCTCCCATCGCGACGACGCGTCTCTTTGGCAGTCCGCACGACCACGGCTTTGGCCACGTCGCCCTTCTTGACCTGTCCGGCCGGCAGGGCGTCCTTGATCGCCACCACTACGATGTCTCCAACGCGCGCATAGCGGCGCCGGCTGCCGCCGAGCACGCGGATCACGAGCGCACGACGTGCGCCGGAGTTGTCCGCGATCTTGACCATGGATTCCTGCTGAATCACGGCGCCCTCTCTTACTCGGCCCGGCTCACGATTTCCACAACACGCCAGTTCTTGGTCTTGGACAGCGGCCGCGTCTCAGCGATGCGGACCGTGTCGCCAACCTTGGCGCCCTGCTCATCGTGCGCTTTGACCTTCTTCGACTGTTTGACCTGCTTACCGTATAGCGGGTGCGCGAACTGCCGCGTCAGCTGGACCGTGACCGTCTTGGTCATCTTGTCGCTGACGACGATGCCTGTACGCACCTTGCGCCGTGCCCGGGGCTGCGCTTCCTGGCTCATGCTTGCTTCCTCTCGCGGAGCACTGTCTCGATCCGCGCGATGTTGCGCCGCAGCGTCCGGAACTGGCTCGTATCGTCTATCGCCTCGGTCGCCGACCGGAACTTGAGCCGGAAACCACTCTCCTTGAGGTGTCGCAACTCCTCCTGGAGATCTTCCGTGCTCATCTCTCGGATCTGGCCCGGCTCGGCCGCCTTCCGCTCTGCGTCTTTCAGTGCCATGGCTCTATGTTTCCTCGCGCGTGACGAAACGCGTGTTTACCGGCAGCTTCGCAGCCGCGAGCTTCAGCGCGCGCCGCGCCACATCCACGGTCACGCCATCCAACTCGAACATCACGCGACCTGGCTTCACCACTGCTACCCAGCCCTCCGGGTTGCCCTTTCCCTTGCCCATCCGCGTCTCCGCTGGCTTCTTCGTGATCGGCTTGTCGGGAAAGATCCGAATCCAGATCTTCCCGCCGCGCTTCATCTCACGGGTCATCGCCACGCGGGCTGCCTCGATCTGCCTGCTGCTGATCCAGGCCGGGTCGAGAGTCATCAGGCCGAACTGCCCGAAGGCAACGGTGTTGCCCCGGGTCGCGTGGCCTCTCATGCGACCCTTCATCTGCTTGCGGTACTTTACTCGCTTCGGCGCCAGCATCGGTTACGCTCCCGTGCTGTAGGTGCGGCCGCGCCCATCTTCCACGACCTCGCCCTTGAAGATCCACACCTTAACTCCGATGGTGCCGTACGTGGTCTTCGCGGTGGAGACCCCGTAGTCGACGTCCGCCCGCAGCGTGTGCAGCGGTACGCGTCCCTCGTGGTATCCCTCGGTCCGCGCGATCTCGGCACCGCCGAGCCGCCCCGACGTCTTGACCTTGATCCCCTGGGCGCCCATGCGAATCGCGTTCTGCAGCACTCGCTTCATGGCTCGCCGGAAGGAGACCCGCTGCCTCAGCTGGTGAGACACGTTGTCGGCAACCAACTGCGCGTCCAGCTCAGGCCGCTTTATCTCTTCGACATTGATCCCGACTTCGTTGCCGGTGAGCTGTGCCAGCTCGTCCCGGAGCTTGTCCACCTCGGCGCCGCGCTTTCCGATGACTACGCCCGGACGGCCCGTGAACACCGTAACGGTCACCTTACCGGGCTTGCGCTCGATGTGGATGTCGGCAACGGCAGCGTGTGACAGCCGCGTCTTGAGATACGTCCGGATGAGCTCGTCCTCCTTGAGCAGCTCCGGGAACTCTCGATTCGCAAACCAGCGCGAGCGCCACGGCTTGACGATGCCGAGCCGGAATCCGTATGGATGCGTCTTCTGGCCCACTACTCCTCCTCCTTCGCGCGGACTCGGATCTCAACGTGGCTCGTCCGCTTCCGAATCGGTGCGGCGCGGCCCATGGCCGCCGCACGGAATCGCCACAGAGTCGACCCCTCGTTCACCACCGCGTAGTCCACCAATAGCCGGTCCACGTCGAAGGCTTCATTGTTGCGGAGTGCGTCCTGCTCCGCGTTGGCAACGGCCGACCGCAAGACCTTCTCGATCTGCTTGGCCGCATGCTTCTTCGAGAACTTGAGCAACGCGTACGCCTCGTTCACGTCTCGTCCGCGGATCGTGTCCACGACTAGACGCATCTTGCGCGGCGATTGGCGCACCCAACGTTGAATTGCTCTCCCAGCCATTTCGCCTACTCCCCTACGCCGGTCCGGCCTTCTTGTCCGCTGCCATCCTGCCGCTGTGGCCACGGAACAGGCGCGTCGGCGCGAACTCACCCAACCGGTGACCCACCATGTTCTCGGTGATGTACACCGGGATGAACTTGTTGCCGTTGTGAACCGCGATCGTGTGACCCACGAAGTCAGGCGTGATCGTCGAGGCTCGTGACCAGGTCTTGATGACCCGCTTGTCGTTTGCCTCGTTGAGCGCGCCGATCTTCTTGATCAGCGAATCCGCTACGAACGGTCCCTTCTTGACGCTTCTGGCCATTGACTCTCAGTCCCTGTCCTACTTGGTCGCCTTGCCGCGCTTGCGTCCGCGCAGAATGAGCTTGGTGCTCGCCTTCTTCTTCTTTCGGGTCTTCTTGCCTTCCGGCTTGCCCCACGGCGTAACCGGCGGGCGGCCGCCCGAGGCCTTGCCCTCGCCACCACCCAGTGGGTGGTCGACCGGGTTCATCGCGACGCCGCGGACCTTGGGGCGACGCCCCAGCCAACGCGTCTTTCCGGCCTTGCCGACCTTGGCAAGCTCGTGCTCGGCATTGCCGACCTCGCCGATGGTCGCCATGCACTCTCGGCGCACCATCCGTACCTCGCCGCTGCGCAGCTTGAGGGCCACATGGTTGCCTTCTTTGGCCATCACCTGCGCGCCGGTGCCGGCGGAGCGGCACATCTGCGCTCCCTTGCCGATCTTGAGCTCGATGCAATGCACCGTCGTGCCCAGCGGGATGTCGCCCAGCGGGAGCGCATTCCCCGTCCGGATATCGCTGCCGGTACCCGATGTCACCGTGTCGCCCACATTCAGGCCGCGCGGATGCACGATGTACCGCTTCTCACCATCGGCGTAGGTCAGCAGCGCGATCCTCGCGGTCCGGTTCGGGTCGTACTCGATCTCGGTAACCTTCGCCGGCACCCCGAACTTCGTCCGCTTGAAATCGATCTTGCGGTACCGCCGCTTGTGACCGCCGCCGCGGTGCCGCACGGTCTGGTGTCCCTTGTTGTTGCGTCCGCCACGCTTCTTGAGCGGCTCGATGAGGGACTTCTCGGGCTCGCCCCGCGTGACCTCCGCAAAATCGGAGACCGAGCGGAACCGCGTCCCGGGCGTCATCGGTCGAAACTGTCGAATGCCCATCTGGTTATCCCTCGAAGATCTCGATCGAGTCGCCATCCCTGAGCTGCACGTAGGCCTTCTTCCATCGCGGCCTACGGCCAGCGCTGCGGCCTCGCGTGCGGCGCTTGGCCGGCTGCACGAGGGTGCGCACTTTCGTCACCGTGACCCCGAAGAGCGACTCGATGGCCTCACGAATCTCGGGCTTCGTCGCCTGCGGGTGCGCCTCGAACGTGTACTCCTGCCGCTCGGCATAGGCCGCCGATGACTTCTCAGTCACCACGGGCCTCACGACTGCGCGATAGCGATCCGGCACGGCTCCTAGCCTTTCTTCTTCTTCGTCGCCTTCTTGGCCGACTTGGTCGTCTTCTTCTTGGCGCTGCCCGCAGTGGCCTTCTTGGTGCGCGCGGCGCGGCCCGCCGAAGCTTTGGCCGCTCCCTTCACCGCTTGTCCGCCAATCGCCGCCTGCTCTACCAACACCACATCGGACCACAGCACATCGTAGGCCGACACGTCGGAGTAGCGCGCCACCTGCACACGAGGCAGGTTGCGGCCCGACAGGTAGACCTCGGGACGCGAATCCGCCGTCAGCACGAGGACTTTCTGTCCGCCGATGCCGAGGCTCTCGAGGATCTCGGTCATGCGCCGGGTCTTGGGCCCGTCGAACTCGAGCGCCTCGATCACGTACAGCCGCTTCTCGTTGGCCCGCGCGTTCAGCGCCGACTGACGCGCCAACCGCTTCACCTTACGGTTCAGGTCAGTCTGGTAGCTGCGGGGCTTGGGGCCGAACGCTATCCCACCTCCCGGATAGTGCGGCGCCCGGATCGTGCCCTGGCGCGCCCTGCCGGTTCCCTTCTGCCGGTACGGCTTCTTGCTCCCGCCCGATACCTCAGCCCGCGTCTTCGTGGAATGGGTCCCCTGACGCTGGTTGTTGCGGAACGCGCGTACGGCATGGTACAGCACCACCTTGTTGACGGCGCCGTCGAATTCGTCTGGTAGCGCGTAGCTTCCCTTCTGCTTCGCTGCCGCCGTAAAGAGCTGTGCCTCAAGCATACCGGCTGCGGCCTCCCTGTTTCCGTACCTGCACGATGCCGCGCATCGGCCCCGGCACGGCGCCGCGCACGAACAGCAGGTTCCGTTCAGCGTCGACGCGAACCACCGTGAGCCCCATCTCGGTCTTGCGCTTGGCGCCCATCTGTCCGGGTAGCTTCTTGCCCTTGATCACGCGCGACGGATCCGTCCCCGGACCCATGCTCCCCGGGTTGCGGTACCGGGTGGCACCATGCGAGCCCGGGCCGCCCGCGAATCCGTGGCGTTTCACCACGCCCTGGAACCCGCGTCCCTTGGTCGTGCCCGTGACCTTCACCGTGTCGCCCGGCTGGAAGATCTCTACCGTGACGACCTCGCCCGGCTTGGGAGTCTCCTCACCGCCTCCGGAGAGGCTGAAGTCACGCAGCACCTGCGGCGCAGCCTCGAGCCCGGCCTTCGCCGCGTGGCCGGCCAACGCCTTCGTAGTACGCTTGGCCTTGCGCGTCCCGAAGCCCAACTGGACGGCCTGCGCCTGCCCCTTGGCCTCCTTGACCTGGACCACCGGACAGGGACCAGCCTCGATCACCGTGACGGGGACTGCGTGCCCCTCGTCACTGTAGACCCGGCTCATCCCGAGTTTGCGGCCGATCAATCCGTTCATCGCTACTCGACCTTTATCTCGACGTCCACACCCGCGGGGAGATCCAGCTTCGTGAGCGCATCAACCGTCTGCGCGCGCGAATCCAGAATCTCGATCAGGCGCTTGTGCGTCTTCAGTTCGAACTGCTCACGGCTCTTCTTGTCGACGTGGGGGCTGCGCAAGACCGTCCAGCGCTGCGTCTTCGTCGGCAACGGGATCGGCCCCGACACGGCTGCCCCTGACTTCTCGACCGTACGGACGATGTCGGCCGCCGCCTGATCCAGCACGACGTGATCGAACGCCTTCAATCGGATGCGAATCTGCCCGGCCATGTCTATTCCAGGATCTTTGTGACCACGCCGGCGCCGACGGTGCGGCCGCCCTCGCGGATCGCGAACCGAAGACCCTCTTCCATCGCGATCGGCGTGATCAATGTGATCGTCATCT